>JANPMV010000132.1:0-19718 GCA_031427135.1 Cyanobacteria bacterium VAR_87_metabat_62
ACTGGTTGTCTGCACTACAGCCGCGAGCACCTCCGATCTCTGACCACCCCGCCAATGGCCCAGGCTGTGCACAATTCTGCGCCCTCCTATACCCAAGGTACTAGAACCCCCCCCTACCCCCCCCAAGGGGGGAAATTAGAAGCAAACGCGGCTTACGATCACTACGAAGTTTACAAGAAACAGCTTGAAACTCGCCCGGTGACAGCTTTGCGGGATTTGCTGGACTTTGCGAGCGATCGCCCTTCGATTCCCATTGCAGAAGTCGAATCTGTAGCAGACATTTTCAAACGCTTCGCCACCGGTGGGATGTCCCTCGGTGCTTTGTCCCCCGAAGCCCACGAAACTCTGGCGATCGCCATGAACCGCATTGGCGGCAAATCCAACTCCGGCGAAGGCGGCGAAGATCCAGTTCGATACAATGTGCTCAAGGATGTCAGCGAGGCTGGTTTGTCACAAACTCTCCCTCATTTGAAGGGTTTGCAAAATGGCGATACAGCCTGTTCTTCTATCAAACAGGTAGCTTCTGGGCGTTTTGGCGTGACTCCAGAATATCTGATGAGTGCCAAACAGATCGAAATTAAAGTTGCTCAAGGTGCGAAACCGGGTGAAGGTGGACAATTGCCAGGGCCGAAAGTCAGCCAGTATATTGCCTTCTTGCGCCGATCGAAACCTGGTGTAACTTTAATCTCGCCGCCGCCTCACCACGACATCTATTCGATCGAGGATTTGGCGCAGTTGATTTTTGACTTGCATCAAATCAATCCGAAAGCGGGAGTTTCTGTCAAGCTGGTTTCGGAAGTCGGGATTGGTACTGTCGCCGCCGGCGTTGCGAAAGCCAATGCTGATGTAATTCAAATTTCCGGCCACGACGGCGGCACCGGTGCATCGCCACTGAGTTCGATCAAGCACGCAGGTTCTCCGTGGGAACTCGGATTGACCGAAGTTCACCGAGTGCTGATGGAAAACAATTTGCGCGATCGGGTTTTACTGCGCGTTGACGGTGGCTTCAAAAGCGGCTGGGACGTGATTGTAGGTGCTTTGATGGGCGCCGAAGAGTACGGGTTCGGCACGGTAGCAATGATTGCAGAAGGCTGCATTATGGCCCGCGTTTGCCACATGAATACTTGTCCTGTGGGCGTTACCACCCAGAAGGAAGAGTTGCGGAAGCGTTTCCCCGGTACACCGGAACACGTTGTCAATTTCTTCTACTTTGTCGCGCAGGAAGTGCAGAGTTTGTTGGCAAAATTGGGTTATGAGTCGATCGCCGATATCATTGGCCGCGGCGATTTACTAACCATGCGCGCTGGGGTGAAACTAACCAAAACTCAAGCGATTAACTTGGATTGTTTGACCAAGTTACCGGATACTAAGCACGATCGCTCTTTCTTGATCCACGGCGACATACACACCAACGGGCCAGTGTTAGACGACGACTTGCTCGCAGATGCCGAGATTCAAAGTGCGATCGCCAATCAAACCAGTGTTAGCAAGAGTGTAAAATTGGTGAATACCGATCGCACTGTGGGAGCAAGAATCAGTGGTGCGATCGCACTTCAACACGGCAACACCGGTTTTAGCGGTCAAATTACCCTCAACTGTAGTGGTACTGCGGGTCAAAGTTTCGGCGCGTTCAACTTACCCGGTATGACTTTGGTACTGCACGGCCAAGCTAACGACTACGTTGGTAAAGGAATGCACGGCGGCGAAATTGCGATCGCACCCCCGGCTGATGCGACTTACGATGCTTCCGAAAATGCGATCGTCGGTAACACTTGTTTGTACGGCGCGACGGGGGGAACTCTGTTGGCCGCGGGTAAAGCTGGCGAACGGTTTGCGGTGCGTAACTCGATGGCGAAAGCAGTCATTGAGGGTGCAGGCGATCACTGCTGCGAGTACATGACTGGCGGCGCGATCGTTGTATTAGGAAAAGTCGGCCGGAACGTCGGCGCTGGAATGACTGGCGGCTTGGGTTATTTCCTCGATGAAGATGGGACTTTCCCAGCTCACGTCAACGGGGAGATTGTGAAGATGCAGCGCGTTTGTACGGCCGCTGGGGAGGCGCAATTGAAAGAGTTAATTGAAGCTCAGCGCGATCGGACTCACAGCAAGAAAGCTGAGAAAATCTTAGCAAATTGGGCAGAATATTTGCCCAAATTCTGGCAAGTTGTGCCGCCAAGCGAAGCGAATTCGCCGGAGGCTTCGGAACAAAAGATTGCTGTGGAAGTGTAATTTTCCAGTTGGTTAAATAGATAGATGAGGGGCGACGCGAGTTGCCCCTTTTTTTGAATCTACTTAGTAGCAATTTATATCAATTCCGGTTACACTCCTTATGATATAGAGGACACGGCACTGCCGTGTCCCTACCGAAAATAATATTGTAGGGACACGGCACTGCCGTCTCCTAATTTCGGCTAATAATTCCGATGCTACCGGATTTGACATCACTCTCAAATGGTGGGTACGGAAATCTTTGTAGAAACACTAAAACAACTGACAAATCAAGCAACGGAGAGGACACGGCAATGCCGTTTCCCTACCCCAAAATAATCGATTTTACTCGATAACAGATGTAATCATCGCCCGATTAATTGTAGGGAAACGGCACTGCCGTGTCCTCTTTATGATAGGTAACGGAGGACACGGCAATGCCGTTTCCCTACCCCAAAATAATCGATTATTAGATCAAATCTGTCTTGCGATCGGCATTCGCGGCGGCGCTGTTTTCCACATCAAATCTATCTCTTCCGGTGTCAATCCGTAAGCTTGATTAACTAAATCGGATAAACGGTGTTCGAGTCTCAACGCCTCAGCCTTGCGAGATTGAATCGGTGGTGCATATTCATTATAAGTTTCGCGGACTGCTTTTAGTCCCGCAACGCCGAGTGGATCGGAGGATTTAGTTTTCGGCATTCGCTTTCTGATTTCTTCTAAAAACTCCTGAAAGGAAAGACTAGAAAAGTCTTCTAGTTTTTGTCCGAGTTTCTCTATTTTATAAGTAAGTTGCAACCATTGCAAGACATCTCGATGAGTTGCTTGATTAATTTTGGTAATTTCAATTAAACGGCTGACAATTGGTTCGACTTCAGCACGAATTTCGTCAGTTGGCTGTGCGATGGGTATATTTTCTGTATAAATGTTCTTTAAGCGCAGTGTCTCATTAGCTCCATGAAGGGTAAGGCGGTATAAGTAGTACCACATTACAGGCGAATTCAGAACTGCTAATAACCATCTGTCAGTTGATGATAAAATAAAGCACAAATCATTTGTCAAAATACCGCAATCGTCCCAGCAAAACTCTGAATAAGTAGAAAGGTCTTTCCAAATAATTTTAGGTTGCTGAAAGACGTTATAGTAGGCACACGATCGCAGTTCCCACCAGTAACGCCCTTTGTCAGAACGCTTAGACAGTTTTTCTTGCATCGGCTTCATATACTTATATACCGATGGAAAAGTTTGTGCAAATACTTCCTCTGCTTTATCGTTTGCTTTACTCCACGGCCATACACTATCGCTATCGCTGCTAGATTTCAGCAAAATAATCCAAAGATTCGCCCACTCTGGACTCCAACGTTTAATATCTTGTCCTCGCAAATAAGGCTTGATAATTTCAGCGGATTTAGGGTCAGCTTTAACTAGACTATTTTTAGTAGCTTCATCAATAAAAAAAGCTTCATTAAATCCTGTTAATATACCCCGATAAGGCTTAACACCCGCAAAATCTTTGAGCGGAACTCCCACTTGTTTAATTTTTTGCATCAACTCATCCACCGCCGGAGTTTCCAGACTCCAAGCATCAGCACTAAAACGCGATCTAGAAATTTCATAACCGTGTTCTTGAACGTATTGTATAAGGTTGATATTAGCAAGATCCTCACGCGGAACCGGACAAACAATCGCAGACGAATTAGGTTCAGATTTACCTTCCTCAATCTCGCTTTCTGTTTCAGAGATAGATGGAGAAGCGTTAGGTTTTCTGACTGTAACAATACAGGGAAAAGTATCAGCATCCTCAAAAATTGGGGCGTGTCCAAAATCAATAATTTGCTCTAGTAAACCTTGACTGGCAAAGAACTTGCGTAGCGGTTCGCCATATCCCGATCGCAGCCATTTATTCGTGACAATATACGAAAGCAAGCCACCCGGTTTGAGAATCCTTAACCCGATTTCATAAAAGTAAGTATAAAGGTCAGCTATACCGTCATAGGATTCATAGTTAGCTTTTAAATAAGGCTTGATCGGTGACAATAACTCCTGGCGAACATAAGGCGGATTGCCGATCGCAACATCAAAACCGCCATCAGCAAAAATATCGGGAAACTCCGCTTCCCAATTAAACGCTCGCTCTCCCAAACTAGAGTCAGCGACAATCGAATTACCCACCTTAATATTATCATCCAAATAAGTCAGACTTTTACCAGCTTGGGCCGTCTTCAACCACAGCGAAAGCTTAGTAATTTCCACCGACTCTGACAGCAAATCTACACCGTAAAGATTGTTACTTAAAATGCTTCTGTCAAACTGAAGTAATTTCCCATCATTTAGCGTACATCCCAAGGCATTCAATTCGCGATCGACTCGTTCATACTGCTGCATCAAATAATCAAAAGCCGCAATCAAAAAAGCTCCAGAACCGCAAGCCGGATCGATCACCCGCGTTTTTTGCAGCACCTCATCTCGATAAGTTTCCCAAAACTTAATGGATGTTTCATTTTGCTGCTGATTTGACGCTTCCCAAACTTCATCTATGCGGAAAAAATGCCGCAATTCTTGCTCTCGCCGATTCAAATAGCCACCCAGAGAAACCTCAACGATATACTGAGTAATAAAAGCAGGCGTGTAAAACACACCTTGAGTTTTTCGCTTACCCTTTTTCTGATTGTATTCCTGTCCAGCAGTTTCAGCATTTAACTCTTCCAAATCCGTAACAGACTGCTCGAAAATATGCCCTAAAATCTTGACAGAAACTTCCGTATCAAAATCAAATCTAGTCAACTGATTAAGCTGACTACAAAGCAGATTTGGCACAGTCAACCGTGCATCTAAAATCGGATCGAATTGAAATAAACCGCCGTTGTATCCCGGTACAGGCGGGTCATAATTTCCCACATCAACCCAGCGAAATACTGCTAGATAATTTTCCCAAATCGTTCGCGGATTGTAAAGGTCTTGGCTATCGTGAGCGTTGTTAATAGTTTTTGCTGGCAACAATCCTTTATCTTCACAAAAAGCAATAAATAATATGCGGTCTAAAGTTTTTTGAGCTTTTTCAATTAACACTCTGTCTCGGTTGGGGATATCCTGCGGCCCAGCAAACCGAAAATGCTTGACGAGAGCGAGTCGAATTGCTTTATATTCTTGATAGAGTCGATTGGTAATTTCTTCTTGAGCGACTTCAGAATCTTTTAACAACCTATCAATCGCCGAAATCGCTGCTGGTTTGTTTTGTGGCGGCAAAAAGTTGCGACGACACAGCAGGAAGTAAAACCGTTTAAATGCTTCTATATCTGCGAGTTCTGTAAGTAAAAAGCTTTCGTAATATGCGGGAGTTTTGTTAGTTTGATAAAGCCGCAATTCTCGATAATTTGAAACAATAATCCAGCGACAATCCGGTGTATAATTAGCGTAGCGCCAACCTTGGTCAACTGCTGACTCAGTTCGACCGGGTGCGGGGCGGTCTAAATCGTTTTTTGCCCCTTTTAGTTCAATGGGAGCGATCACTTTTCCTTGTAGTTTAACTTTGCCTTTAGCATTTTCAGTAGCAGTAAAAAAGCCGATCGCCCCGTCAGCAGCACCGCCGCCATCCGAGATCGTTTGCTCTGCGTGAATTTCCCAGGATTTTCCCGCACCTTGAATCACGGATCGATATCCCAAAACATCCTGAAAAATGTCATTGAGAAAACTACCATGCAGCGAAACTTCTTTCACCTCATCTAAAGTCCCCGTTTGTAGTGCAGCAATCCACATTCCAAGTTTTTGATGGCGTGCTTCCATATCTTGCGGAAAGCTAAATGCACGCAGGGCTATATTGAGAGTTTTGGTGTGAAAAAGGTTGCGAGTAGAGCGATTTGTCATCTTGTAAAGCAGATTAATCAAGTTAATTTTACAGCATCTAAGTGCAAAAGTCGCCCAGGCCTTCTGCTGTCGAATCAGTTATACTCACCCTGTGCGGATCGCACCCTTCGCGGACAAAAAAAGGACGTGAAGCGCAGCTATCGGGCTCCTTAATCGCCCACTTTCCCCTCAAACCGCCCCTAAAAAGCAGAGCTAGCTCTCATCTACTTTGCATATTGTAATTATTAAAAAAAGCTATCATTCGTTACCCTGCGTTTTCGCTACTCCCCGTCCGTTTAACCGCAATACTTAAATGGGTATAAGCTTATCTGCACTTAACCAAAAGTTTTGTTACAATAGGTGAGCTGTTACAAATCGTAACTTATGCTGGTTTCTATTTTAATAATTGACGTTGCCCTAGTCGCCTGGTCTTTGCACTTGATGCAGGAGGCGATCGCACAACGGGAATTTTCACTGATGCTAGCCGGCACTCTAGTTGCGGTCTCAGCCGCGGCCCTGGTAGTCGTCTACTTCCTCATGGGGTCTTGTTTGAGCCATTTAACCGAAATATCCCAACATCTGTACCAATAATCGGGCAAGGATTGACAATTGTCGCCCGAGCGAGGAGAAGTTTTTTGAGTAAAAAGCCGAAAGCCTTGCCCATCCAAGGCTCAAAACTAATTTTACCAAAACGCTTGACAAATATTGGTATCTTAAGGCATGATTGAGAGCGCGAAAAGAAAGGGGAATTAGCTCAGTTGGTAGAGCACTACAATGGCATTGTAGGGGTCAGCGGTTCGAGCCCGCTATTCTCCATAAACATAGAGTAGGGAAACGATACTGCCGTATCCTCACTTGTAGGGAAACGGCACTGCCGTGTCCTCTTTCGATGGTGGTTTTCGATCGGGCCACACACCCAGAAAACCAATTTTCCCGTAAAATCAAAACAGTTTATCTGCAAAAAAAAGGGGCTACCTGTGGCAAAGTCAACTGAACCCAGCAATCCAGAGAAGCCGAGCCAGCTTGCCCGATCGCCTCTGTACGACCTATCATTAGAACTCAAAGGCCGAATGGTGCCCTTTTCCGGGTGGGAGATGGCAGTGCAGTACGCAGGCATCAGCAGCGAGCACCAAGCAGTACGCCAGCAAGCAGGAATGTTCGACATTTCCCACATGGGAAAATTCTGTTTGAGAGGGAAACAACTAATAGAAAAATTTCAACCCTTAGTACCCTCAGACTTGAGCCGCTTGCAACCTGGTCAAGCTCAATATACAGTCTTGCTAAACGCCCAAGGCGGCATATTAGACGACATTATTTTCTACTGCCAAGAACCAGACGCTATCACTAGCGAAGAACGTGCAGTAATCATTGTCAACGCCGCCACTCGCATCGCAGACAAAGCCTGGATCGCCGCCCACTTAAAATTGAGCGAAATCTGTTTTTCAGACATTTCCGAAGACCAAGTTTTAATCGCAATTCAAGGGCCGGAAGCTGTCAATTATCTCCAGCCTTTTGTTGAAGACAATCTATCACCAATTAAGGCATTCGGTCATATAGAAACAAACTTGTTGGGACAGCCGAGTTTTATCGCTCGAACTGGTTACACCGGCGAAGATGGATTTGAAATCATGGTTGATACAGAAGTCGGAAAAGAACTGTGGCAAAAACTGTTAGCTGCTGGCGTTGTACCCTGCGGTTTGGGTGCGAGAGATACCTTGCGTTTAGAAGCAGCAATGGCACTTTACGGTCAAGACATTGACGACAATACCACGCCTTTTGAAGCGGGATTGGGTTGGGTAGTTCACCTCGACACCAAAGGCGATTTTATTGGGCGCGATGTTTTGGAACAGCAGAAAGCAACGGGAGTATCGAAGCGGTTGGTAGGGTTAGAAATGGCAGGGCGGCACATTGCGCGGCACGGCTATCCGGTAATATTTGAAAGCGAAACAGTAGGAGAAGTTACTAGCGGTACATTATCCCCAACGTTGAATCGCGCAGTCGCCCTCGCCGTCGTTCCGGCAAAATTAGCGAAAATCGGCCAGCAGTTAGAAGTGGAAATTCGCGGTAAAAACTATCTGGCGACGGTGGTCAAAAAACCATTTTACCGATCGCCAAACCGACCGAATTAAAGCTTGTAGGGTGCGTCAGCTCAAATTATCTGCGCTGACAATCGAAAAAATCGCTCGCTGACGCACCCTACGAGACGCACATTACGAATTTCAGCAAAATTGCATCAAGTTGTAAGGTGCGTCATTTAATAAGATTTAATTGATAGTTTGTTCATTTCGAGAAAAAACATGGCACTACAATACCCAGATGACTTGAAATATCTAGACACTCACGAATATATCCGACTCGAAGGCGACCTTGCCACGATCGGCATTACTACCTATGCAGTTAACCAACTCGGCGATATCGTATTTTTGGAATTGCCAAAAGTCGGTGCCACGCTGGTAAAGGGCGAAGCTTTCGGTACAGTCGAGTCAGTGAAAGCCGTTGAAACCTTATACGCACCAGTTACCGGTACAGTCGTAGAACGCAACGATGACATTGTAGACTCTCCCGAAAATTTGTCCGAAGATGCCTATGGTGCTGGGTGGCTATTGAAAGTGCGCGTTGACAATCCCAGCGAAGCCGATGATGCTTTATCCGCCGAGAAGTATCGCCAAATGGTCGAAGGGGAATAGGGAATAGGGAATAGGGAATAGGGAATAGGGCATGGGGCTCGTTGATTCTTCCACAATCCGCCAGGGGTTTCATATCAATTCCGGCTGCACCGGAATGATAAGCGAGGACACGGCAGTGCCGTGTCCCTGCAATCAATCGTCGTGGTAGGGACACGGCAGTGCCGTGTCCTCCGTTTATATCATTCCGATGCTAACGGACATGATATCAACCCCTGTCGGACTGTCGGACTTTGATAGACGGAGAAAATCTCCACTCTTTCTTAGCAAAATGTTACAAACAAAGAAGCAAAAGTCCATTCAGGAGAATCAGCCTTGGTACTCTACAGCCCTCAACTTGAATCCAGCCAGCAGCAAAACCTTGTTTCCATCGATGGTTTTGCGCGCCGCCACATCGGCCCGACACCCACGGAAATCCAGCAAATGCTCGATGTTTTGGGTCTTTCCAGCCTCGATGATTTGATTGACAAAACGGTTCCGGCGGCGATTCGCATTTCTGAACCCCTACAACTTCCCGCAGCTTCCAGCGAGTACGCGGCTTTGGCAGAATTGAAAGAAATTGCTGCAAAAAATCAGGTATTTCGATCGTACATCGGCACAGGATATCACGACTGCATCACTCCCCCAGTCATCGGGCGGAATATCCTCGAAAATCCCGGCTGGTATACAGCTTACACTCCCTACCAAGCCGAAATTGCCCAAGGGCGTTTGGAAGCTTTGCTAAATTTCCAAACGATGATAATTGACCTCACGGGTTTGGAAATTGCCAACGCTTCTTTGCTGGATGAAGGGACTGCGGCGGCGGAAGCAATGGCGGTAAGTTATGGCGTCTCTAAGAATAAGGGAAAAGCGTTTTTTGTCGCTCAAGATTGCCATCCTCAAACTATTGAAGTCGTGCAAACTCGCGCTAAGCCACTGGGAATTGAAGTGATTGTGGGCAACCATCGAGACTTTAAGTTCGATCGTACAATCTTCGGTGCCCTCCTACAATACCCTGCCACAGACGGCGCAATTTATGACTATACCGATTTTATTCGATCGGCTCACGAAGTCGGCGCATTAGTCACAGTTGCCGCCGACATTTTGAGCCTTTGCGTGCTCACACCCCCAGGCGAATTCGGCGCTGACATAGCCGTAGGAAGCACGCAGCGCTTCGGAGTTCCCCTCGGATTCGGAGGGCCTCACGCAGCATATTTCGCCACGCGAGAAGAGTTTAAACGGCAAGTTCCCGGGCGAATTGTTGGCGTTTCCAAGGATGCTAACGGCAAATCAGCTTTACGTTTGGCATTGCAAACTCGCGAACAGCACATCCGCCGCGAAAAAGCAACTAGCAATATTTGTACGGCTCAAGTTTTGCTAGCGGTGATGGCGGGTATGTATGCTGTTTATCACGGCCCAGAAGGGCTAAAAGAAATAGCGGAAAAAGTCCGGGATTTAACTGCACTTTTGGCGTCCGGTTTGAAAAGCCTCGGATACAAAATTGGTGCTGAACCTTTCTTCGATACTCTGCGGGTAGAATTGGGAGACAAGCAGTTGTCTGAAATTTTAGAAGCTGCTCAAAATCACCAGATTAATCTGCGGGTGTTTGATGACAAAACGGTGGGAATCAGTCTGGATGAAACTGTGACTGCGGACGATGTGAAACAGTTGTTGGCAATTTTTGCAGACAAGAAAGATGTTATCAATGCCGATGGCGACATTTTTGTGAGTATGTCGCTAGATGCAGATGATTTTAGTTCATCTTTAGTTTATCCGGCTTTTTGCGATCGTACCAGCAGCTATCTCACCCATCCAGTTTTCAACAGCTACCACTCGGAAACCGAACTTTTGCGCTATATGCACCGATTGGAAGCCAAGGATTTGGCGCTAAATACATCGATGATTCCCTTGGGTTCCTGTACGATGAAATTGAATGCAACTGCGGAAATGCTACCCGTGAGTTGGTCAGAATTTAGCAAGATTCATCCCTTCGCACCCAGCCATCAAACTCGCGGCTATCAAATGATGTTCGTGCAACTCGAACAATGGCTGGCAGAAATCACCGGTTTTGCCGGAATTTCCTTGCAACCAAACGCTGGTTCCCAAGGCGAATATGCGGGCTTGCTAGTAATCCGTCAATACCACGAATCTCGCGGCGAATCTCACCGGAATATTTGTTTGATTCCCCAGTCAGCCCACGGTACAAATCCAGCTAGCGCGGTGATGGCGGGGATGAAAGTAGTTGCGGTTGATTGCGATTCTCAGGGCAATATTGATGTTGCTGACTTGCAGAAAAAAGCCGAGAAGCATAAAAATGAATTAGCTGCTTTGATGGTGACATATCCATCTACCCACGGCGTTTTTGAAGCAGAAATTAAAGAGATTTGCAAGATTGTCCACAACTGCGGCGGACAAGTTTATATGGACGGTGCTAACATGAATGCTCAAGTTGGTTTGTGCCGTCCCGGTGATTTTGGTGCTGATGTTTGTCACTTGAATTTGCACAAAACTTTCTGCATTCCCCACGGTGGCGGCGGGCCGGGAATGGGCCCGATTGGGGTAATGTCTCATTTGGTGGAATTTTTGCCCAGCACTTCTATTCTTAACCGCGAACAGTCAACCGTTAACAGTCAACAAACATCAGTTGGTGCTATTTCGGCCGCGCCTTGGGGAAGTGCTAGCATTTTGACGATTTCTTGGATGTACATTCGGATGATGGGAGGACTTGGTTTAACTGATGCGACAAAAGTAGCAATTCTGAATGCTAATTACATGGCAAAACGGTTAGAATCTTATTATCCAGTTTTGTACAAAGGGAAATCGGGTTTAGTCGCCCATGAGTGCATTCTGGATTTGCGAACTCTCAAGAAAACCGCAGGGATTGAAGTCGAAGATATTGCCAAACGCCTGATGGATTACGGCTATCACGCACCGACAGTTTCCTGGCCGGTTGCTGGTACGGTGATGGTAGAACCGACGGAAAGCGAATCGAAGCAGGAATTAGACCGTTTTTGCGATGCGATGATTGCGATTCGTGGGGAAATTGCGGAGATTGAAAAAGGCAATGTTGACGCGCAAAATAATGTGTTGAAAAATGCACCTCACACCGCAGAATCTCTGATGGTTGATGAGTGGAATCATCCTTATACTCGCGCCCAAGCGGCTTATCCGACACCTTGGACTCGTGAACATAAGTTTTGGCCTGCGGTGGGTAGGATAGATAATGCGTTTGGCGATCGTAATTTTGTCTGTTCTTGTTTGCCAATGGAGGCTTACACTTAAGATTGAAATCCATGTAAATCTCGTTTATATCCCAGTCTAGATCCCCCTAAATCCCCCTTAAGAAGGGGGACTTTGAGAACGCTTCCGGTCCCCCCTTGTAGGGGCGGTGCCCCCGTGCCCGCCCTCTTGGCTAGGGGGCTCTCGGGGTTTGATAGATGCCGAATATCTAGGTAAAAAAACCCGGTTTCTCAACCTCATCTCTCTCTTCTCTTCCTCTGTGCCCTCTGTGGCCTCTGCGGTTAAATCATTCCGAAACAACCGTAAACGATATCACCCAAAGCCTCAACAAAAATTCCCCCATCTCAGCTATAATCAAAACCATCCTCCCACTCCATCCCCTACCCGCCATGAGGCACTGGCCCCCCGGACAACAACTACACAACGGCAAATACATCATCGAAGCCATCCTCGGTGGCGGCGGATTCGGAGTCACCTACCGCGCCCAAAACCCCAAAGAAGGCAAAGTAGTCGCCATCAAAACCCTAAATGCCAACGTTCAAGGTAAACCAAACTTTCGCGAATTCCAAACCAAATTTGTCAATGAAGCATTATCTTTAGCCCGATGCAGCCATCCCCACGTCGTGCAAGTTTACGAAGTATTTCCCGAAATGGCAGGAAATATCGAATTGTGGTGCATGGTGATGGAATTAATCGACGGCACTAACTTAGCAGAATATCTCGAAGATAACGGCATTTTGTCGGAAGCGAAAGCTTTACCAATGATTCAGCAAGTGGGAAGCGCCCTGAGTTTTGTCCACCAGCAAGGATTTACTCACCTCGATGTTAAACCCCAAAATGTTATGCTCAGAAAGCGGGGTTTTGAAGCAGTTTTGATTGATTTCGGCTTAGCGCGACAGGTGACAGCGCCCGGGAAATTGCGGACAAATAGCAATTCCGGGACTGAGTGTTACGCACCCATTGAATTATTAGAAAAACGCGCCGAACTTGGTGCTTATACTGATGTTTATTCCCTAGCAGCAACGCTTTATGTCATGTTGACTGGTGAGTTGCCGTTTCCGTCGCAATTCAGGAAGCAAAATATTCCTTTAACTCCGCCAAAGCAATTCAATTCAGAGATTAGCGACAGGGTGAATGTGGCGATTGTGAAAGGGATGGAGTTGGAACCGCAAAATCGCCCGCAGTCGGTGCAGCAATGGTTGGATTTGCTGATACCGAAACCAGTGGCTGCTGAGACTGCGCGGGTGATTTCAGCCGTGGGAATGGATTATATAAACTTGCGGAATTTATTGGTGGCCAAAAAGTGGAAGGAAGCCGATGAGGAAACAGGGAGAGTGATGTTGAAGGTGGCGGATAGGGAGGAAGAAGGATGGCTGAATACAGAAAGTATTGATAATTTTCCCTGCGAGGACTTGCGTACCATTGACCAACTTTGGGTAAAATACAGCAATGGGCGCTTCGGCTTTAGCGTGCAGAAGCGCATCTATCAAAGTTTGGGGGGGACTAGGGAATATGATAGTAAAGTATGGGAAGCGTTTGGCGATCGGGTAGGCTGGAGAAAAAATAACAACGAATGGCTGTACTACAAAGACCTCACTTTTTCAGAGCAAGCACCAGAAGCTCACCTCCCGGGGGTGAAACTCACCTCCCGGTGGCCTCGTCGTGGGTGGGGGAAGTTGGATCGGGAGGAGTGGATCGGTCTTCTCTCGAGGAAGACTCTCGCGTCGAGACTTGTAGACTGTAACATCTAAGCGTTTCAGGATTTCATAAAGATTTACAACAAAGCCCAAAAGCACGAAGCCATGCCCTGTCTACCTTTCCAACGGGGTTGTCGGGACATAACGAGCAAATAATCAAAGTAAAATCAATCTCAGAAACCGGGTTTCTGCGATAATTTATGTATCATCACCCAGATTCAGGAAGAAACCCGGTTTCTACCTCCCCACCAACAGCTTCCAAACTCCATAAGCACCGCGCCAAATCCAAGAAACCGGGTTTCTACGAGTATCTAAACATCCTCACCGAGATTTAGGAAGAAACCCGGTTTCTGAGCACCGTCCTACATCCAAGAAACCGGGTTTCTGAACCCCCATGCGTCCAGCACTATAGCTGTTTGTCTTATGATATATTGAAAAAGCAGATTTTACTGAGAGGTGAATCGATGCCAACATTAACATTGACATTAACCCATGAGCAAGTAATTGAATTAGCTCAAGAATTACCCGATCGCAAAAAACATCAATTATTGAAACTATTGCTGATGCAGCCTTGGGAATCTTGGGCAAAGTTAACTCATGATGACCCAGAAAAAGCGCGACAGGCTGCTGCACAAAGGGGAAAAGACTGGGATGGAATGACAGAGGATGAACGGGAAGAATTCATTGATGAATTATTGCATGAAGACTAATTTAAGCAAGGAGACTTAGTAAATGGTATGCGATATTTGCGAAACAGAAGGTGTGCGAATTCGCCGAATTCCCAGAACCTACGGTAAAGGCAAAGATTTGCTAGTTATAGAAAATATTCCGGTAATAAGCTGTCCTCACTGTGGTAGTAGTTACCTAACAGCCGAAACATTGCATGAAATCGACAGAATTAAACGCCAGCGTAAAAGTGTAGCGGTAGAACGTTCTGTAGAAGTAGCTAGTTTTGCTTAGCCAAGTATCACCTTCACAATCATATATTGAAATGAGTTCAAAAGTTACTCTCACTTTTGTATGTGATGTTGACGGGATATTCGCCTCGCAATTTTGTGGGATTAGACCCGTTTCGGGCTGTGTTGGATAATGATGCGGTTCCGATTCACGATCGCACTTCGTCAATCCCTCAACCGCTAGCCGCAGTTATCGATCGCGCTTTAATCGACAATCCTGAAATTTATTATAAAAGTGCGGCGGATTTTAAAGAAGCTCTATTAAATATAGGATTGCTATAGTAGCGGTTTCAACCGCCGACGATAATTGTTAAAGCCCCGACTTCTTTAAGAAATCGGGGCTTTAATCATTCTATTGTTTTAGCTTCTACTGCTGCTTCTGATCTACTGGAAAAGCACCCGCTTTCACAGCCACAGTCACAGGTTGTCCGCCGCGAATCACCTCAAGCTGCATCTCCTTGCCTACTGTACTTTTCTCAACAATTTGCTGTATACTGCCAGCATCGCTGACTTCTTGACCGTTGATTTTTTTAATCACATCAGCAACTCGAACTCCAGCTTGTGCCGCCGGAGAATTTTTGGCAACTCCCAAAACTAACACCCCTTTATCTTCAGTCAGCCTCAATTTGGCGTTGGGATTTCTATTAAATTCTGCCTTGACTTCGGGAGTAATGCTCAACATCTGAACCCCCAGATAAGGATGTTCGGCTTTTCCGGTTGTTGCTAATTGCTCGGCAATTTGTTGCGCGCGATCGATCGGAATAGCAAAACCCAATCCTTGCGCACCTTGAATAATCGCCGTATTCATGCCGATAACTTGACCGCGCTGGTTCAGCAGCGGGCCGCCGGAATTGCCGGGATTGATTGCAGCATCAGTTTGAATAAAGTTGACGCGCTTGTCGGGAATGCCTACATCAGAGCTGGAACGACCTGTAGCGCTAATAATCCCCACAGTAACAGTATTATCTAAACCGAGGGGATTGCCGATCGCGATCGCCCATTCTCCCGGCTGTAACTGTTCCGATTTACCCAAACTCACCACAGGCAAATTGTTAGCTTCAATTTTAACAACAGCCACATCAGTAACTGTATCTATACCTAAAACTTTGCCCACAAACTCCCGCCCATCCTTCAGTTTTACCGTCACTGTATCCGCACCATCAACAACGTGGCCGTTAGTCAAAATTCGACCGTCGGAACCAAAAATAAAGCCCGAACCAGAACCCTTTACCACCCGATTTCCGAGCTGAGGCACAATTGGAGAGTCAGGGCCGAAAAAGCGGCGGAATTGCTCAGGAATCTCCTCTGGAGCTTGATTCTTCACCGTACGAGACGAGTTAATTCGTACTACTGCCGGCCCGACTTCCTGCACAACTTTAGTGACAAAATTAGAGTCTTGAGAAGGCAGTATATTTGTAGGTAATCCAGAGATTGGTGCTGTATTTGCCGGCTCAGCTTTGATAGCGTTAGAAGATCCAGGAACTTGAGAAGTTAGGGCATTACATCCAACCATCGTGGTGGAGCCGAGCAAAACGAGGGATAAAAAAGCAAGTTTTTTCGGCAAAGAAAAACGGCGAAAATGCTGAGTTTGATTAGGCATATTTTTGGTTGACATAGTATTGATTTGGTGGGAGTTAGAGGGAGATTTATAATTATGGTTTGGCATTTTTAGCACCTACTGTAATTAAGTTTGAACTAAAGGCTCTTTATTTTTAATTCAAGCATTTGTGAGATGTGCTTGCCTGGTGGGGTTTACCCTACAGAGTGGGGTAGAAACCGGACTGTCCCGGGTAAATAGTTGATTAGCCTGTTGTCAGGGCGATCGCCGCACATTGTCATAATATAGACTACGGTAGCCAGCCCGGATATTCCGCATTTTCCGCGAAATTTTCATAAAATCAGTATCCATCAAATTTGTTTGGAGTGAGGACTTCAGTCCTCACTACACGTTAATCTAAAATCCGATGATTACTCCGCAGTTTCAATAGAACTAACCGAATCAATTTCCCTCGACTTGTTCCTCGAATTTTCCAAAGTATCAACCGTATTCTTAATAAAACCGGCAATCGGTACAGCAACTATCAAACCTGCTAGTCCGGCTACCTTAACCCCCACCAGCAGCGAGACTAAAATCCACACGGGATTGAGGCCAATAAAACCACCTAATAACCGAGGAGCAACCCCGCTTTCAATTACTTGATCGATTACTGTAGCGACAGCTAAAACTCTGACGCCCAGCCAAAAGTCGTTTAATGTAATCAACAAACTGACAATGCAAATACTGAAAGGTGCTCCGAAGGGAATCATCGTCATTACACCCACACCCAAACCGAACAGTAAGCCAAAGGGAACTCGCAATATTAAAAAAGCAACAGTTATCGACAGTCCCATCAAACCCGCCAAAGTTGCTTGTCCGACGAAGTAGTTGTGGAAGCTTCGCGCCAGCAACGGCCGCAATTGCAGGCTCAGATTGGAGGGAAACCACTTAAACAAGCCTTGCCACACGCGCTCGCCGTGCAATAGCAAGTAAAATGTCAGGACTATTGTCAGCAGAAAATTCACCAGACTGTCTGCCGCACCCAAGCCAAATTTGAGGATTTCGCCAGTGAGAGACTGCAATTGAGTTGAAAGTCGATCGCTCAATTGGGCAGTCAAACCGCTAACATCAATGGGAATACGACGATTTTCCGCCCACTTGTTGAACGCTTCAATCTGTTCCGTGCCCGAAACTATCCAAGTCGGTAGTCTGGTGGCGAGTTCAGTGATTTGGTTCAGCAAAATAGGAGCCAGAGTGACACCTAAAATCACCAAGATCAGCAAAGTCAAAAACAACACCGACAGCACAGCCCGATCGCGTTTCAGTCCGTATGTGCGGAGAAAGCGCACTGGATAATCTAGCAAAAAAGAGAACACCGTAGCGATTACCAAAACAGTAATCAGGGCGCGAAAATATTCAAAGACTAGGAGGGCTAACCAGCAGTTAAGTACCGCTAGGGGCAATAACAGTCCGTAAGTCCACCACTGCGGCAGTTGAGTGAAACGTCTCATCTAAGTTAACCGAGTTAAATTTTGAGATGCAAGATCCGAGATTGACGCTGCTATTCGCCGTTCTCCGTTAACCATTTTATTGGGCATTTATTTATACCAGCAGAAATGAAAATTTCCAGTTGCTCGACCAGCAGCAAAATTTGCGTTGTAGGCAGGCAGTGCCTGCCACAACCATGTTATACCGTTTCCGCTGTTATGAATATATTACCTACGGAATAATTTATTTTTTTGCTATTGACACAACAGCAGTTTGCCGATCGCAATTCAACCTTTTTTCTCGTGCCGTTCGAGAGCTAATTGAATTAAACGGTCTACTAATTCGGGAAAATAGATACCTGAAGCTTCCCAAAGTTGGGGATACATACTGGTAGCTGTAAACCCTGGAAAAGTATTAATTTCATTAATCAAGACTTCTCCTGTAGATTCAACATAAAAAAAGTCTACTCGCGCTAAACCGGCAGCGTCTACAGCCAAAAATGCTTGCACTGCCATTTCTTGGATTTGCGAGATAATAGCACTACTTACCTTTGCCGGAATTGAGCAATCTGCTTGCCCTTGAGTATACTTAGTTTCATAGTCGTAGAAATCACTGTTAAAACTAATTTCTCCCACCGTAGAAGCTTGGGGATTGTCGTTACCCAAAACAGCACATTCCAATTCTCTAGCTATCACGCCTGCTTCCACAATGATCCGGCGATCGTAGCTGGCGGCGCTATCGAGAGCTGCTTCTAATTCAGCGCGCGATCGCACTTTTGAAATTCCCACAGACGAACCCAAATTTGCAGGCTTCACAAAGCAAGGATAGCCCAAAGTTTCCTCAATTTGGTCGCACAGTTTCGGGAAAACACAAGGATTTGACCAGATTTGGGAACGGTTGACAGCGACGTATTTTACCTGCGGCAAACCAGCGTGAGCAAAAGCCATTTTCATCGCAATTTTATCCATTCCCAGCGCCGAACCCAAAACCCCGGAACCGACAAAAGGAACTTGCATTAATTTCAGCAACCCTTGCACCGTACCGTCTTCGCCGTTCGGGCCGTGCAGAACCGGGAGCCAAACATCGACTGCATTAAAATTAGGAAACTGTCTAGATGTCGGAGAATCATCTTGTCCTGCTTGTTGCTCTATTTCCAGAGGTTTTCCGGTGGATAAGACTTGTTGAGGTAATGTTTCCGACAACCAACGGCCATCTTTTTGGATGTAAAAGGGCAGAACTTCGTATTTGCTGGCATTTTCGTCAGCAGCGAGGGCCCGGGCGATCGCCCTTGCTGAACTAATTGAAACTTCATGTTCGCCCGATCGCCCGCCAAAGAGTAGCCCGATCCGCATCTTCGTCATTTTTCTAATACTCCTAACACTTTTTGACAAATATACACCCACTTAGCGCAGCTAACGCAGAAACGAACGCTTTAAGACTACCTATCCCCTCTCTTCCACTCGGGTGCATCTCAATTTGGAAAGGGCGAAGCATTTCGGCAAATAATTTATTAGTGATAACCAGAGATTTACTGCCGAAATGCTTCGCCCCTACGAGTATATTTGCAAAAATGAGATGCGCCCTCTGCGGTAAAAAAAATCATATCTTATTAGAAGAGCGCAGCACTCCAGCCAATATCAACTATGCAGACTACTTAGGCTGTACGGGTTGCACAAAACTGCTGCGAGCCCGAACAAAACAATTGCGAGGCCCGCCGATACCCTCACTTTTTTCTACAAAAAACCAAGGTTGATGTTGCTTATCGTACAAAACCCCCAATCCGCTAGGGCCGAGATAAATTTCAAACTCCTCGCCTTGTTTCAAAGTGCCAACCACAGGCCAACTGCCAATATTTAAATCTACCTTGCTTCCGGGGTCTTCTATTTTCTGAATCGAATGCGCGCCCATGCGACAGTTAAGACCGTTCGGGTCTGGATCTACCACTTGCCAATATCGGTGAGAAGTTCTTTGATACTCTCCGCGTTCGTTGGGTTGTGGCAATTCAGGTTCGGGAGTTGAATTTTGCGTTGTGTCAAATTCAGAAATTTGTGTCATGTTTTTTAAACTCTCTTTATTCTAATTATAG
>JANPMV010000133.1:0-10834 GCA_031427135.1 Cyanobacteria bacterium VAR_87_metabat_62
AAAAATCAATTTAAGTGGGGAAATCAAGCGTTGCAAAGAACTGAGCAGCTAGTTAAACAAGGAGGCGGTAGAGTAGTTTTGACTGTCACCGATACTGACCGCTACGGTCGCCAAGTTAGCGAAATTCGCTTGCCTAACGGCACTTTTGTACAAGAAGTTTTGACCCGTGAAGGATTAGCAATGGTTTACCGTCCTTACTTAAAAAACTGCCCTAGTGCAAGTGTTCTGGAACAAGCAGAAGCTGAAGCTAAGAAAAGCAGGCGCGGTGTTTGGGGAGACTCTAAGTTTGTGCCAGCTTGGGATTTTCGCAAGAAATGATTTAGTTATTGGTTATTGATTGTTGACTGTTGACTGTTGACTGTTACCAGTTCCCCATGCCCAATTCCCAATCCCCATGCCCAATGCCCAATTCCCAATTCCCTAACAAATGTGATAGGCTCCATATAAATCAATAGGCTGCTGACAAAAGTGGTCTATTGCAATCACCCAAAAATGCACTTTAGGGGACATCAATGAATATCAAAAATCTGGTTATTTCCGGCATGGCTCTGCTCCTCGGTACTGTAATCGTTGGAAATGCTATTGCTCAAGAACTGACCGACGACCAAAAAACGGTTGTTTGTCGCTTGAAAACAGAAGTTGACCAGCGGAAAGGCAACAATCAAAAATTAGTATTTGTGCCGTTGCTGGCAAATGTTCGCAAGCAAGTTTCATCTCCTTTTAGAGCCACGCTACATCCTGATATGGAGTATACTTTTGTTGCCACTTGCGACGGCAACTGTAAGGATTTAAACCTAACTCTCAAGGATGCAAGCGGTCAGGAAATTGCTGCGAGTCAAAAGACGGGCGAACTCGCGACAATCTCTTTTACTCCCCCATCCCAAGGTGAATATCAAATCACTGCCAAGCCTGGGGAATGCACGAAGGCAGAGGGTTGCAGTTTCGGTATGGGAATCTTCGTTCCAGCAAGTGCTAGCGTACCTAATGCTTCAAAAATTCCTGCTGAAATAGCACAATTTCGAGTCTGCCAGTAGAGGAGATGTTATAACTTTTAAGCTCATCCCCTGCGCTACATTGCGGGGGATTTCACATTCACAATAAATAGTCAACGGTTAACAGTCAACGGTTAACGGTTAACTGCACCCATAACTCCTGCCAACTGCCTGTGCCGATCGAGCTGTGGAACCCTGCAAAGACCCCATGACTGCCTTGACGGAGGCCCTCTCCAAGCCAGAACTTTATTTACCGTCAGGCAGGCATCAATTAGAATATAGATAGTGCCTCTCAAAGGTGACGAGTACATTGCCCATGTCTTTAACCTTAGCCTTGAAAAATCAACTCCAGAACCCACCTCAAAGAGGGTTAAAAAGTCTGTTCAGCCGCTTGGGTATCAGGCAGAAAATCGGCTGCGGATACGCCTTGGTCATTGGTATTGCCATCTTGGGTGCTGTGGCGGGACGGGGAGTAGAATCCTATCACAAACAGCAAGTTAGAGAAAAACTAGCGATCGACCGAGAGAAAGCGGAAATCCTGACCAATCTCAATAATACGGTGCAGGAAGTCAGAATTCACCAGCAAGAGCTGGCGAGTCTGACGGCAAAACCGCAAATTTTCGATCGCGAACGCTCGGAATTTCTGACTCGCGTTGCTCAGATGAGCGGCATCCTCGAACAACTGCAAACCCTGCCGCCAACGAACAATCCCGAGGTAGCCAAAGACTATCAACTGTTGCAACAGTTTGCTGAAGCCAACGGCAAAACCGTAGAATCATACTTTCAACAAGTACAAAAATTGTTGGCGAATGCAAAAATATCTGGTTTGAGTCCGAAGCAGCGACAGGCTTTCGCGCGGAACTTAAACAATTTTGCGACTGGCGAAACCGCTTTGCAACTCGAACAGTTTTCGCAGGATTCAGCCCAACTCGCCGGCAACTTCCGCGATCGAGCAGACGAGGCATTTAGAACCTACGAGAAAGCAGAAAAACTCGGAACTCTAATTATCGTTTGCTCTCTGTTGATATCAGCCGCGATCGCAGCAATGCTAGCAGCATACACCAGTGCTGCGATCGCCCGCCCACTGGAAGCGACCACTCTCATAGCTCAACGAGTTACCGAAGAATCAAACTTTGACCTGCAAGTACCCGTTACTACTTCCGACGAAGTGGGAATGCTGGCAGTTTCTCTCAACGAACTGATTCAAAGAGTAGCGGAATATACAGAAGATTTGCACGAAGCAAAAGTAGCAGCCGAAGCTGCCAACCGCTCGAAAAGTGCATTTCTGGCCAACATGAGCCACGAACTGCGTACCCCCCTCAATGCCATCATCAACTACAGCGAAATGCTGCAAGAAGATGCTCAAGATTCCGGTTCCGAAGATTTTCTCCCCGATTTAGAAAAAATTCAAACCGCAGGCAAACATTTGCTGGATATGATTAGCGATATCCTCGATATTTCCAAAATAGAAGCCGGTCACGTCACGCTTTATTTAGAAAACTTCGATGTAGCAACCATGATTGAAGAAGTGATGACTACGGCTCAACCGCTAGTAGAAAAAAAAGGTAATGCTTTAGCGCTGAAAACTAAAGGCGAACTCGGTACTATGTACGCAGACCAACCGAAAGTACGGCAAATTCTTCTCAATTTGCTCAGCAATGCTGCGAAATTTACCGAAAAAGGCGTCATTACAATCGGCGTCGAAAGAATTCAAACTAAAAGAAAAAAATCAACTAAACAGAAAAAAAATAATGATGAACTTTTACCGGGTTCAACTTACAATTATCCTCTTCTAATCTTTCGAGTCAGCGATACGGGAATTGGCATGACAGACGAGCAATTGGAGCAGATATTTAAACCTTTTACTCAAGCTGATGCTTCGACTACTCGCAAGTATGGAGGTACGGGTTTGGGATTGACAATTAGCCAGCGTTTGTGTCAAATTCTGGGCGGCGAAATTAGTGTGGAAAGCCAGGATGGTAAAGGTTCTACTTTTACTGTCAGACTCCCGGAACGAGTGATTATGCAAGCTTGAAGAAGGAAGAAGTCAACCCCCCCTGCCCCCCCAAGGGGGGAAATTCAGGAAGAAGGAAGAAGAAACCACGCCAATTTTGAGACGAATACACGGATTAATTATTGAGTAATCCTAACATTCTCTTGACCTCTGCTAAGGGTACAGAAGGCTGATTTGCGTCTTCCTCTTTCGCCGCCCTCAAGTCCATCAAATCTTCTATATCAGCAATGAATTCTTCCAGTGCTTCAAATTCTTCATAAGGTATAACTGCGAATTCTTTTTTGCCGTTTTTGGTAATAAACTCAGGATGTAACGGAATCATCGATATTTCCTCCAGGTGTTTAAGAGTAAGCATCTTTTCGATGTTTGACGCGGTAAATTACCAAAACATCTTCCTCGATTTCAAATAAAACTCGGTAATCTCCTACCCGCAGCCGATATTCTGGCGTATAGTTTGTTAAGCGTTTCACATCCCCTGTCAAGTTATTTTGCATCAACTCAATTTTAGTCAAAATTCGGATTTGTATCTCCGCTGGCAAAGATTCTAAATCTTTGATCGCTTTCGGCTTAAACTCAACTTGGTAATTCATCAAAGTGCAACTTCTAGGCGCAACAGTTTCCTTTTCCCTGCGATGGGCTGCGACAAAGGACGGAAATCCTATCTAAAGATAGCGGAACACCGATCCGATCGCCCGCCATTAACTCCCTACAATGACAATTATACGGGCGATGGCGTCCCGCCCCGCAAGCTACGAGCTTTTGCCCCTACAGTATCGTTCTTTTTGAATTCAGGGAATTAAAATTTATGCAACCGAATAATCCAAACCAATTTACCGAAAAAGCCTGGGAAGCCCTCGCCCGCACCCCAGAAGTTGTCAAAGCAGCTCAGCAGCAGCAGCTAGAAAGCGAACACTTGATGAAAGCGTTGCTGGAACAAGAATCAGGACTTGCGATCAGCTTATTTAACAAAGCAGGCGTACCATTAGCCAAATTGCGCGATCGCACTGATGAGTTTATCAATCGCCAGCCGAAAATCTCTGGAAGCGGCGGCAATGTTTATCTTGGTCGTTCTCTCGACACTTTACTCGATCGCGCCGAAACTTACCGCAAAGAGTACGGTGATGAATTTATCTCCGTCGAACACCTGATACTAGGATACGTTAAGGACGATCGCTTCGGCAAAAATCTGTTACAAGAATTTAAATTAGATGAAGCCAAACTCAAAGATATCATTACCCAAGTCCGAGGAAACAACAAAGTGACCGATCAAAATCCAGAAGGCAAATACGAAGCGCTGGAAAAATACGGCCGAGATTTGACAGAAGCCGCGCGTCAAGGCAAACTCGATCCAGTCATCGGACGGGATGACGAAATCCGCCGCACGATTCAAATATTGAGCCGCCGCACCAAAAACAACCCCGTATTGATTGGGGAACCGGGAGTAGGAAAAACTGCAATTGCTGAAGGACTCGCCCAACGAATTATCACCGGAGATGTGCCGCAATCTCTCAAAGACAGACAATTAATCAGCTTAGATATGGGCGCATTAATTGCCGGTGCAAAATTCCGGGGAGAATTTGAAGAACGCTTGAAAGCGGTGCTCAAAGAAGTGATGGATAGTAATGGCAAAGTCATCCTATTTATCGATGAAATTCACACCGTTGTCGGCGCGGGTGCAACTCAAGGCTCGATGGATGCCGGCAACTTGCTAAAACCGATGTTAGCCAGGGGAGAATTGCGCTGTATTGGTGCGACAACTCTCGATGAATACCGCAAGTACCTCGAAAAAGATGCAGCCCTAGAACGCCGTTTTCAACAGGTTTATGTTGACCAACCAACAGTTGAAGATACTATCTCAATTCTGCGGGGTTTGAAGGAACGGTACGAAGTTCATCACGGCGTTAAAATTTCCGACAATGCGTTAGTGGCGGCGGCTACTTTGTCAACTCGATATATTAGCGATCGCTTCCTCCCTGACAAAGCCATTGATTTAATGGACGAAGCGGCAGCTAAACTCAAAATGGAGATTACTTCCAAGCCGGAAGAACTAGACGAAATCGATCGCAAGGTTTTGCAGCTAGAAATGGAAAGACTATCGCTGCAAAAAGAAAGCAATGCGGCTTCAATTGAACGTTTGGAAAGACTGGAAAAAGACTTAGCAAATCTCAAAGAACAGCAAAGCGGTTTGAACGCGCAATGGCAATCGGAAAAAGGTGTCATCGACAGCATTCAAAAGATTAAAGAACAGATTGATAAGGTTAACATTGAAATTCAACAAGCTGAGTTAAAATACGACCTTAACCGCGCTGCTGAGTTGAAATATAGCAAATTAACCGAGTTGCAAAAAAAACTGGAAGAAGCGGAAGCTAAACTGACAGCAAGTCAAATTACAGGTAAAACTCTGCTGCGAGAAGAAGTTACCGAATCTGACATTGCTGAGATTATTTCTAAGTGGACGGGAATTCCGATTAGCAAGTTAGTTGAATCGGAAATGCAGAAACTTTTGCACTTGGAAGATGAACTGCACAAGCGGGTAATTGGGCAGGATGAAGCGGTGACGGCGGTTGCAGATGCAATTCAGCGATCGCGCGCCGGATTAGCCGATCCAAATCGTCCGGTTGCTAGTTTTATCTTCCTGGGCCCCACGGGTGTTGGCAAAACGGAATTAGCCAAAGCATTAGCGTCTTATCTGTTCGATACCGAAGAGGCGATCGTGCGAATTGATATGTCGGAATACATGGAAAAACACGCAGTTTCGCGGTTGATTGGTGCGCCTCCGGGATACGTTGGCTACGATGAAGGTGGACAATTAACTGAGGCTGTGCGCCGCCGTCCTTATTCGGTGATTCTATTCGATGAAATCGAGAAAGCGCACCCGGATGTCTTCAATATCATGCTGCAAATTCTCGACGATGGCCGCGTTACTGACGCTCAAGGTCACACAGTTGACTTTAAGAATTCTGTGATTATTATGACATCGAATGTCGGCTCTCAATACATTTTAGATGTGGCGGGAGATGAGGAACAAATGCGGAGTCGGGTGATGGAGGCGATGCGGGCTACTTTCCGCCCGGAATTCTTGAACCGGATTGATGAAATGATTATTTTCCACAGTTTGAGTAAGGCTCAATTGCGGCAGATTGTGCTGTTGCAAGTTCAGCGGTTGGAAAAACGTTTGGGCGATCGCAAAATGTCTCTAAAGTTGTCGGAATCTGCTCTTGATTTCTTGGCAGAAATAGGCTATGACCCGGTGTACGGTGCGCGGCCTTTGAAGCGGGGAATTCAGCGGGAGTTGGAAACGCAAATGGCGAAGGGTATTTTGCGGGGAGATTTTGTTGGCGGGGATACGATTTTTGTGGATATCGAGAATGAAAGGTTGGCGTTTAAAAAGCTGCCGGCGCAGTTGGTGACTGCTAAATAGTTTGAGTTGGGTGGGCTGCGGCCCACCTTATTTTTTTTAGGGGCGATCGTTCTTTTTTTACCGCAGATGTAAGCGGATGGACGCGGATGGACGCGGATGGGATAAGAAATCAGGAGACGGCAGTTTCTGTTTTCTTCAGTCCGCGCAGGTTCCCAGAAACCGGGTTTTTACTGAGAAGACGCGTTACAGCCCGCAGAAACAGCAAAAAACCCGGTTTCTTGCGATCGCCATCAACCTAAAATGACGCAATACGTTAAGAAACCCGGTTGTTGCGTCCAGGACTACTAATTTACTTTCGCACCATCACAGACTTAATTACAGCATTCGGCTGATACTTATTGGTCTGAAAAAATCCCCCTTTACCAGCGCCGTAAACTCCCGCAAATTGCTTCCCATCAGCCTTGGGAACAAACAAGAACTTTTTGCTCGGTTGATTGGCAAAAACCACATTTTCTCTGGATTCATTGTCCACATTATAAGATAAAGTAGCCTTGCCGTAAATTGCCTCTGCTTGTTTCAGAGTCATTCCCGGCCCGACACCCTGAACTGTTTTATAATTGGGATTGTCAGTCATCAAAAGTTCGATCGCATCCGCATCTTTCAGCTTTGTGCCCGCAGCGTAGATAATTCGATACTGTACTTTTCCAGACTGGCTGATAGCCACAGCATCAAAGTCTACCATAAAAGGAGATTCGACCTTAAACTGCGCGGTGGAACCCAGGGCCTTTTTCAGTTGTCCGAAAGTCATCCCCACTTTCGCGGCTCCAATTGTGCGATCGTCAATTGTTAAACTTGCAGAAGGTGTTTTTTGACCAACAGTTGCGAATTCTCCCAGTGCATTTGTACCCACACGCGCCACAGCGGAACCAGGAGTCGAAATTGCTCCCAGATAAGAGCCGATCGCCAATAAAACAGCTATCATCGATCCAGACCAAACTTTGAGATTCAACATGACTAATTCTCCTAGATTTCAAATGCGACTATCTACCCGCATCTTTTGGGCTATCCTGGGCATCACCTTGCTAGTTTGGATTCTCAGAGGTGTTGGCCTCTTGACATTCATTCCCGGTGCTGTTATTTGGATACTGGTTTTGCTTTCTTTTGTTGCGGGTATCCTCAGCACTTTACTCCGCAGGTAATTTGGTATCCGGTAATTAATAATAGTTTTTTGACTGTTCACTGTTAACTGTTAACTGTTCACTGTTGTCATAACAAATGCCCAATGCCCAATGCCCAATGCCCAATGCCCGTTATTTTAGTTTCATTGCTTTTCCGACTGTCACATTCAACTGAGCCCCGATCAGCATCGCCAAACAAGAAAGATAGAGCCACAGCAACAACACAATAAAAGTTCCGATCGTCCCGTAAGTCCAATTAAAATTGCTTAAATGCAAAACGTAGAATCGAAAAGCAGCCGAAAACAGGGCCCACAAAATAGCAGCAAAAATAGCTCCTGAAAAAATCGGACTTTCTGACGAGCGGCTCGGCCCGTAACGGTAAATAAAGGCAAAAGCAACTGATACAATTCCCAAAGAAGTCGGCCACCGCCACAGCCGCCACACAGCTAAAAGTTGCGACTCCAAAGGGCAACTTTGGGCGGGGAGCAAACAACTTTGAACATCTTTTAAATCGCAATTAGCGACAGACTCCAGCAGGCAACTTTGGCGGGAAACAGCTTGTACAATTAAGTCGCTGACAAATACAGCTCCCGATGCTAGAATTAACAGCAGAATTGTACCTATACTCAGCCCCAAAGAAATAAGTTTAGATTTCCAAAAAGCTCGGCTCCGATCGCTCGGGATTTCATGGATGCGATCGAGAGCAGCCATCGCCGCGCTCATCACCCCAGAAAATGCCCAAATTGACGCAAAAAAGCTCACCGAAAACAGCCCTCTATTGCGAGTTAGGAGAATTTCTTTGATTAAGCCCCGAATTAAATTGCGAACGTTGTCAGGTATAACTTCGCCCAAAAGACCGGCGATTTGATAAAGTGTTGATTGCAAAGGTTCAAATAGGGCGATCGCCGATAACACAGCCAACAGCCCCGGAAACAGGGCCAGCATAGAATTGTAGGCCATTTCCGCCGACAGCCCCGGCAACCGCTGCTCTCCTGCCTTTACGCAGACTTCCCTGAGCGTGCGCCACGTCAAACACCGACAAAAAAGCCAAAAGTGACCAAATTTGTTTTTGACAACTCTCAGCAGCCTCGAAAGCACCCTTAAACAAGCTAAAATCAGGTAGCGCAGCCAATAAAAAATGTTCATAGTGCACAAATTCCCAATGACTAATGACTAATGACTAATGGTAAGGTGCGTCGCTGTGAGATTGTCTATTTTTTTAAGGGATTCAATGTGGCGACGCACCCTACGACTAATGACCAATCTAAAATCTAAAATCTAAAATCTAAAATTAGTATTATGTCTCAAGATGTCAGACAGTGGTTAGATGAAATTAAGCGACTGCAACAGCAGTTGACAGAAATGACGCGCGATCGCGATGAGGCTGGTGAAAGTGCGGCTCAGTGGCGTCAACTCTATAATACCGAAGCTGAGCAGCGGCGGAATGATGCTAAATTAACTCAGGACAGCATTGCCAATTTGGAAGCACAAATCGAGGAATCCCAAAATTATTCTCCCAATGTGTCGGAAGGCGATGATGCTGGAATTTCGCGCCAGCAAGAAGTTGAACAATTGCAAACTGTTGGCGAACTTAAGGCTAAATTAGTTGTGGTAATGGAGGAGCGCGATCGGGCTTTTGAACAAATCAAACAACTGACTCAAGCCCTAAAACAAGAAGAAGCCCGCCACGCTGAAACTAGCAAAAATTTAACTAGCGCCCTGGGAGATGCCGTTGACTTGCTCACGAGAGCACAAAATCCCGCCCGTGGGAAAACTGAGACAGCATATTCTTTGGAGATAGTACCTGTTAGTACGGGAAATGCGGGAGAAAGTGCGATCGAGATTCGCCACAATCAGGCCCAACTTCCGCCTTCTAAAAACCAGTTTCTTCAGCTACCACCTTTTGGGGAGTAGTCAGTAGTCATACCAAATCCAGATCAACCAATCATTTTAAAGTTTTGGTTTCTTCAATGAGAAACCTGATCAATGGTTTGACTCCGATCGCACGGATGGAAACATCGACCGCGACTAAACCAATTGTAGCAGCGATCGTTACAGCGATCGCCCAAGTTTTTACACCTCCCGGCGTTTGCGTAATTAAGGTACAAATTATCTGAAACGGTTTAAGAATACCCTCGAATTCTTCGATTGTTTTTTGGAATTTAGCAATATCCTGATTATAGACTTCAAAGTTCCGTTGGTCTTGCTCTTGTTTAACCTCTAGGTGAATGAGTCTTTCTTTTAAGTCCTCCAATTCTTCTATGAGCCTTTTGTTTTTGTTAAACATGGGGGTTTCCTCTACAACTTACAACGATAATAACGAGGGTTTAACTGAAACGGCAAGTTTTGAGAACGGATTATGTAGATATAAATAGATGTCAAAATGTAGAATTTAGTAGAAATTGGTAGAATTAAGTGGTTGGGTACTTGCCAGGTTTTGAAAGCATTGATAGACTGATATTATCGTCTCTCAAAGGTAAAGGCAATGAAATTACCCAGGTATGAAGACCATGAAAAAGACTTTCTTGAAGCAATGGCAACGAAATTTTGCTTTACTGGCAAAACTCTGATAGTATTTTTGCAGCGGTTCTGCGAAGAAAATGCAGCATTCAATGATAGAACTTTAGCTGGTGAATGGCAAGGTGAATTACTAGAGGTAATTAAAAAGGAAGAGAAAGATCCGGCGGCTACTAAAAAAAGTGTAGATGCGGCGGCTGCTATTTTCCGCGATCGTTTACAGGTAATTTGCGACAAGCTGGAAGATGAAGGGTGCGACTTTGGGAAGACTGAAAGAGGCCGCTGGAAAATAGGTAAAGCTTGGTTACAAGAAGTTAAGTTTCCTGAATGGGCAAAAGAACAGGGTTTAATTAAACCGCGCACAATTGAGGAATGCTGGAACGAATTAAAAACGAAAGCTGAAAATTCCCAACCCACGAAAGCCGGAGAAAAGCAATCAGAATTAATTGTGGAAAAACGCGAACCGCAATTAGCAAATCTGGGTGCACGAGGAGTGAACACTAAACGTCAAGAAATTCCGGTAAATAGCTCTTTAATTTATCGAGTTATTTCTCCCCAAAACGGACATTTAATCTTATTTGAACGGGAACCTAACGGCACGATTGTTTGTTTGTGTCCCTCGGAATTTGCCCCAGGGTAAGAGCGTCTCAATCATGCTTGACAAAAGGAAGCAGAAGAATCTAATATCTTGTCAAGAAAACAAGAACTGATAATTTGAATCAGATAATCATTATCCATAGCTGCCCGTTTCATTTTTTGTCGAAGACTACGT
>JANPMV010000134.1:0-42558 GCA_031427135.1 Cyanobacteria bacterium VAR_87_metabat_62
AGTTCTAATAGGGTTTTGTTTTGCTTTTGAGTAAGAAATACCCTTAATCTAGCGCCCATATATTGAGTTACCTTAGTATATGTATTCTCTGTGTTTACTTATTTTAACATAGTTAGGTTTTTTCGCGCTGACCTACTTAATCAACGAGGGACAATGACTAATAGCACTGTACAAACCCCAGATTTAGTTTCCGATTTTCCCAAAAAAGGAATGCCCGTAACTATAATTACCGGATTTCTCGGCAGCGGCAAAACCACTTTACTCAATCAAATACTCAAAAATCGTCAAGATTTAAAAGTAGCAGTTTTAGTTAACGAATTTGGCGATATCAACATCGATTCGCAGCTTTTAGTTTCTACCGAAGATGACATGGTAGAACTGAGCAACGGCTGTATTTGTTGTACCATCAACGAAGGCTTAGTCGATGCCGTCTACCGAGTTTTAGAACGAGAGGATCGCATCGACTGCATGGTGATAGAAACTACCGGGATTGCCGACCCACTACCGATTATCCTGACATTTCTCGGCACGGAATTGCGAGATTTAACCAGTCTAGATTCTGTACTGACTGTAGTCGATAGCGAAACATTCACCACCGATCATTTTGAGAGCGAAGCAGCTTTAAAACAAGTGGCATTTGCAGATATTGTGCTGCTGAACAAAACTGATTTAGCTCCTTCAGAAAAAGTAGAAGAGTTAGAAGCTTACATTCGTACAATCAAGGAAGGAGCGAGAATTCTATACTCTCAACATGGTGAAGTTCCTTTACCCTTAATTTTGGGTGTGGGTTTGACGCAAGCCGATCTTTTCGATAGTTTTGAAACTGAGGCAAAACACGAGCATCACGAACATCATCACGAACACGAACATCACCATCACGAACACGAGCATCATGACGAACACCACCATCACGAACACCACCATCACTCCAATCACTTAGATAATGACGGATTTGTTTCGCTATCATTTCAGAGCGATCGACCTTTTAATGTCCACAAATTCCAAGAATTTCTCACCGAAGAAATGCCCTTCAATGTATTTCGCGCCAAAGGCATTCTCTGGTTTGCAGACAGTCCAATGAGACATATTTTTCAACTCAGCGGGCCGCGCTATGAATTAAATGCTTCCGAATGGTTGACCCCACCTAAAAATCAACTCGTAGTCATCGGCCGCAAATTAGATACCGCCCAAATCAGAGAACAACTTAACAGTTGCTTAGTTTAAGATTTCGTCAATCTCAGGATCTAGTAACTAAAAGTCCAGACCCACTCTTAAACATTTTCACAAACTGCAAGCATGACTTTATCTACTCGTCCAGAACTGACTTCTCCAAATGGTGTAGTGTCATCAATTCCTACCCAATCTCAACCCCCTGTCTCAGATGAAGAAATGAGACAAGCAGTGCGTACATTGCTGCTAGGATTGGGAGAAGACCCAGACCGTGAAGGGTTACGAGATACACCGAAACGAGTTATCAAAGCCTTGCAATTCTTGACTGGAGGTTATCATCAATCTCTCGACGAACTGCTCAACGGAGCGGTGTTCACAGAAAATGCTAACGAAATGGTATTAGTGCGGGACATTGATATTTTCAGTTCTTGCGAACATCATATTCTGCCAATAATTGGCAAAGCACACGTTGCGTACATTCCCAACGGGAAAGTAATTGGCTTGTCAAAAATTGCTCGAATTTGTGAAATGTACGGCCGCAGATTGCAAGTACAAGAACGCTTAACTGCACAAATTGCGGATGCACTTCAAGGATTGCTAAAACCTCAAGGTGTAGCAGTTGTGATCGAAGCAACTCATATGTGTATGGTAATGCGCGGCGTGCAAAAACCAGGTTCTTGGACTGCGACTTCAGCAATGCGTGGCGTGTTCGCTGAAGATTCCAGAACTCGTCAAGAATTCATGAGTTTAATCGCACACAAATCAAGCTTTCACTAGCTAGAATTGTCTGCGAAAACTTGCGTGTTTGCAGGCTTAACAAAGAAAGAGAGTCATATTGGATTACCATGTTTCTCTCTTTCCCTTTCCTCCCTCTGCGCCCTCTGCGCCCTCTGCGGTAAAAAATCTTACTTGACGAAATGCCCATACTATTCTGCTCAAAATAGAACAGATTGGTGGAATAGCTTGTCACACAGACGTGAGGAGTTGTTTTTTCAATTCCGTGGCGCTACTACTGCGCGCAAATTGATTTAGGACTAAGGCCAAAAAACCCGGTTTATTCCAAAAATCGTCGATTTTTTAGACAAATATTCACGCAGAAACCGGGTTTTTGGTCTCCCGTGCGTCCATGACTGCGATCGAAATAGTGGATAATAATGATTATCATTATTGTAGTTTACTTCCTATGTCATTCGCAAACAACGTCGAGTCCGCCGTTCCAACTCCAAACGATCGAAATCCCTCCCTCACAACCATCCGTCCCCGTCGCCTCCGCCGTACACCAGCTTTGCGACGCATGGTACGAGAAAATCACCTGACAGTTGACGACCTCATCTATCCGATGTTTGTGATGGAAGGAGAAGGGCAAAAGGTTGAGATTGTTTCCATGCCTGGTTGTTATCGCTATTCACTGGATTTATTGCTCGTAGAAATAGCCGAATGTTGGAATTTGGGGATATGTGCGATCGCCCTTTTCCCAGTTATCTCAGAAAACAAAAAAGATGACACTGGCACCGAAAGCTACAACCCAGAAGGATTGGTGCAACAAACAGTTAAAGCCCTCAAACAAAACATTCCTGAAATAGTAGTAATTACCGACGTAGCCCTCGATCCTTTTACTTCACATGGACACGATGGTTTCGTTGACGAAAATGGTAAAATTCTCAACGATCCAACTGTTGAAGTGTTAGTAAAAATGGCAGTTTCTCAAGCTGCTGCGGGCGCGGATATGGTCGCACCTTCCGACATGATGGATGGCAGAATTGGTGCAATTCGTAAAGCCTTAGATGCCGCAGGATACATCGATACAGCAATCCTGGCTTATTCGGCGAAATATGCCTCTGCTTATTACGGCCCGTTTCGAGATGCCCTCGATTCTGCTCCAAAGTTTGGAGACAAAAAGACTTATCAAATGGATGCTGGTAATGCACGAGAAGCGCTGAAAGAAGTTGCTTTGGATATCGCAGAAGGTGCAGATATTGTGATGGTAAAACCTGCTTTGGCTTATCTGGATATTATCTGCCAAGTACGCGAAGCAACTAATTTGCCAGTAGCTGCTTATAATGTCAGTGGCGAATACGCAATGATCAAAGCTGCTGGAAAGTTGGGTTGGATTGATGAAAAGCGGATTATTTTGGAGACTTTGACGAGTATCAAACGGGCTGGTGCTGATTTGATTTTGACTTATTTTGCGAAGGAAGTTGCTTTGATGTTGAAATAAGGGACTTTTTTTAAGTGCTGATTAACGCAGATGATTTTGATTGCATCTGCGTTTATACTTCTTCGGAGTTACGCACGCTTTGCAAACAGTTTTGCGTAAGTCCTATTAGGTTTAATCCCGCGCTGATGCCAATACTTTATTTTGCGGGCGATCGCTCTTAGCATTTGAGTATCAACTATAGCTAATTTTTATCAATAAGTTAGAAATAACACTTGATTCTCAAGAGCCACCATCAACTGTATCTGCAAGTACCAGACGGGCGATCGTCTTTGAGGGCTGCGCTAACGGACTGGGGAATGTCGGTCGCAAACCTGGAGTAGCAACCTATAGTCTATATAATCCTGACAGCGATACAGCCAAGTTCCGAAACATTTCTTATAGCACCCGCAGTTTCAACCTTAGCCGTCCATAGTAGCTGTGATTACAAAGATTCATCATCCGCTCTTGCCTAGGAGAGAGGAAAATCGGTAAATTCTAAAAAGCTAGTTGACATAGATTATCAACTAGCTTAAACTGTACATCATCATCCAAAGTAGCGATCGCGCCAAACCTAAATCCTATGGCTTTTTCAACCTACACTCCAGCCTTGTACCCCAATTTGAGACAGCAGACGTTCACCTGCCGTCAGTTAGTGACGATGCCCTTTAACGGCTTACTGCGGATTGAACGGGGGGCTGTCCGAGCCGTGACTTGGAGCGAACAGGGAACAGCAATGACGCTGGGATATTGGGGAGTTGGGGACGTACTTGGTCAGTCGTTGTCAGGTATTCAACCTTATCAAATTGAGTGCAAAACTCATGTAGAAGTGAGTTACATTCCTCAAAATTTGTGCTATCAATCCTTAGATGAAATTTTCAGACATTTTCAGGAAACTCAAGCATTTTTCTGCGTTGTTCGCAACGAATCTCTGCGGGATAGATTGTTACAATTATTAGCTTGGTTGGGACGAAAATTTGGTCGGGAGGTGGCACAAGGACTGTTGATCGATCTGAGATTGACTCATCAGGAGATTTCTGAGGCGATGGGAATTACGCGGATTACCGTAACGCGGTTGATGGGTAGGTTGGAGGAAGAGGGAATTATCGATCGCACTCGCCCTCAATACATTGTTTTAACTTCTCTTTAATCTAAAATCCAAAATCTCAAATCGGCAGATCGAGAGAGTGCTAGCTTGTAGGATAATCATTATTATTATCGTAATAAATCTACCCCTCACGTCCTCAGAAAATATGGCCTCTGAAAGCAAAACCTCGACTTTTTTGCCTGCAATTCCAATCCGCCCGCGTCGCCTGCGACGCACACCGGGCTTACGGCGTATGGTACGAGAAAATCACCTGACAGTTGGCAGCAAGGAACTTAGCGATGGTTCATGCTGCGATTTATGATGCGGCAAATGCGATCCTCTCGCCCGGGCTGCGCTAACGGCAAAACTCACAAAGTATATAAAGTATCAGTAGAAGCACCCGCCCGTGCCTCAGCGGAAGCAGCAGCAGTAGCAGCACATCGTGTGTTAGCAAATTTGGTAGTCCTGCAATAAGCTGTTGTGCATTTAAACTGTATAGTCAAGTTTGATAAAGTTCTTGTGCGGTGGGCCTGAGAGCCCGCACAAAAAACACAATTTAGATGCGGAACAGCTGATCAGGATTTTGATAACGGTGGATCAAGCGTTTTATCCCCAATTATCCTTACTATGCAGAACTACTGCAAATTTGTACCAGCAACTTTAGATGCAGCAAAAACAGGATTTTTGGCGGCAATAGCTGAAGGAAAATCAAAAATAGACGGCGTACAATTAGCAGAGTTTGTAGCAGACAAAATCCTAGAATGGCGACGTATCTAATACAGGACTAAGGCAAAAAAATGGTCTAGTCGGCTATTGATAGTAGTAAGGTGCGCCATCAGCACCCTACATAGGTTGGTTCTGCGTAATTCCTGTAATAGCGATCGCGTTTTATAAAAGAGGTACTATTTATCAATTACCCACGATAAATTACCAATACTCTCTGTGTTCTCCAAAACAACAATTCGGAATCTGACGATCGCCCTTTTAACTGCCCTGATCCTTGAGTTGTGGAGCCCGAGGTCAATTTTTGCTCAAAACGCCGCCGCCATTAAAATCTCTGGTACTGCTGCGGGTGTCAGCACTCGCTACATCGGTGCTGTCGAGGGCAATATCAACTTTGACCTCAAAGATTTGCAAGATTTGGGAATTAATACATACCGCATTTACGGCGGGATGTCCCGATGGGAACGCGAAGACGATGACGGTAAATACGGTTGGCCGTCTATTGACGAAATTAAGATTAATCCCAATCTAATTAATTGGGCGTACTGGGATAAGATTATGACCGATCCGCCCCAAGGTAGCGATTATTCGTGGTCGGGAGAACGTGGTAAAGTTTGGGAAGGCAATGCTAGGACTATTTTTAATGGTCTCAAACAAGCGAAGATCCGCCCAGTTGTAAGTATTAGGAATGTTGATAGTAGCTGGAATCCGAGTTGGGCGCTGCAATTGAATCCGCCTCGCAATCAAGAAGATTGGAATGAGTGGTGGGAACACGTTTTTGCTACGGTTTATTGGCTGAATGTGCGGAACGATTACGGCGTTGATGATTGGGAAATTCACAACGAACCGGACAACCGCGATCAGGGTTGGGGAGGGACTAGGGCTGATTATTTTGAATTGGTGAAAGTGGCAAAAGATGCGATCGACTTTGTTTACAAAACTTATTTGCCTTCGCGCCCTTACCACATTCATGGGCCTAAAACCGTAGGCGGCAGCAATTGGCCGGAAGCGGCTTTGCAGGAAATACCTAATTATTTCGATACAGTCAATGTCCACAACTATGATGCAGATATTTCTAACTACACCCGCAAAGTGCGTGGCTGGATGAAGGGTACTGTGCGCGCTAACTCTCCGATTTGGGTGGGAGAATGGGGAAGTTACGACACTAGCTATAACGATTTATCTTTAGCTTTAAGTTTGATTAAAAATTTGATTCGAGGTTCCCAACCGGGGGATAATTATATTTACGGCAGTCACATATTCTGTTTGTACGACTGGGGAAAGCCCGCACAGGGGGAAGGTTTGCTCTTAAGTGGGGGAAAACGGCGCGCTGGGTACTATGCTTTGCGGATGGGTATTCGGGCTTTGCAGGGCGGGAGAGCTACCTTTTTTCCTGTAACTAACAATCCTGATTTAATGGCAGTTGCGACTCTTGATGCTAGGAACAATGTTTACTTGCTGGCTGTCAACGATCGAGCAAAATCTTACACTGTTAATGCCGATATTTCGGCTCTGATCAAAGCCGGTAATGGCACGGTGCGGGAGTTCAGTTTGAGGACAATGGATGAGGTTGTTGGTAGTTTAACGCTCAAGGGCGGCAATGCGACTTTTGCGGTGGCCGGGAATAGCGCTATTCTCATCAAGTTCGTTAGCGCAGCCCGCCCCTACGGGGGCTACGCCAACGAAGAGGATCGCCAGAATTGAAGCTCAAATCCTCGGCGTCAGAATTGGGATAACATAGAATTAGTTACGATCGGAATTATTTATTTTCTGCCTGTTTACCCTCGGACTCTCTCCCCCTGAGACCCTCTCCCCCCTAATTGCACAGTTTAAATACCTAAATCGTCATATTTATGATCCCCCTCAAGCGACTGCTTTCGTATAGTAAACGATTTCTTGTAAATTCCTCGAAGATAGCGGTAGACATTGGTAGTATGTAATCAACAAAAAACCATCGTGGTAAATTGGTAGCGTAGAGGTATCTTGCCTCCAACAGAATCCGAGCGAGAGTTCCGTTGAGAGCGAGAAAGTAGGGTGCAGTCTAGACAATCGCAGAAATTCTTGCTCGTAAACCCGCAGCAGTTAGACCAGCCGAGGAATTACCGACGCGTCAAAAGTCCGCCAAGATCGCAGACAGCATTGGTTCTGACTTTCAGAATCCGTCAATTGTCAGGATTTGGCACGGAATTAATTTTAAATGCCAAGATGCTGGAAGTAGGGGTGAGTAATCGTACATAAACTTTGAGCGCGCACAGGAAACCTCGCGGGCCAAGCCTCTTAATCAACCTGCTACCCGAAAATCGGGTTTTTCCAACAACAAATATCACTTTTATGCCCCCTGATGTTTATTCCCTCCCTCAGTCAGGTCATTAACCGTAATCCCCTCACCGTCACCCCTGGGACGCCCGTAGAAGAGGCGATCGAGCTGATGAGCAGCACAGGAGCCAGTTACGTCCTCGTGGTGGAACCGCGCGGGAATTCTCAACTCGGAAATCTCACGAATGGGAATTCTCCACAATCGCCGGTACAGTCGGGTTTCTATAACGCAATACAGCGTTTACTGCCATCCGCCAACCGATTTAGTCTCAACGGCTCTTCTCCTCCCTCTGGGGGCGGCCAGACGGTGCTGGGGATTTTTACAGCCCGAGATGTCGTACAGCTAAATTCGATCGGCGCTGCTTTGAGGGGATTTGCGATCGAGCAAATCATGATCAGAACCGTAACTGTAGCCCGAGAATCGGAAATTCCCGACTTTTTTGCCTTAGCAAATCTGCTGGAAAAAAATCAGATCGGCCATTTGCCGATCGTCAGCGACGCTGATGAACTTGTTGGTTTAATTAGCTCTCAAAGCTTGGTACAACTATTGCAGGAAATTGGGGAACAGACACAAAAAGCCAGCAGCGTCTTGCCACCTGCGGCAGCCTTCGCGTTTCCTCCGCCACAGCCAATTTTGCATCCGAAATTAGAGCTGCCCGCGAGCTTAATTAAACTTTCTCAAATCCCTCAAATCGCAGCCTCGCGAATTATTCATGCTCCTGCTACTTCTTCGGTTCGCTATTTGGCGCAACTGATGTTCAGACACAATGTTAGCTATGTATTGATCACCGAAAACCCCGATCAAAACTCGACTGGTGCTACTACAAATTCCAAATTTACAAATCCCAACCTCCACAAACTGGTAGGGGTGGTAAGTTCGCGGGACATCGTGCAGTTGCAGGCGTTGGGAAGAGACTCGAACAAAATCAAAGCGGGAGCGATTTGCAGCAGTTCGCCGCCGCTGATCCGATCGCACTCTACCCTGGAAGCAGCCATCACCCTGCTACAAAAAAACTACTGCCAGTTGCCTTTATTAGTCATCAACGAAAACAGTCACCCGATCGGGATTGTCAATCCTCAAACTATCCTTTTACAAGCGCTGGATTCAAAATCTCTGCATTCTGGCTTGATCGCTTTGCAGCGCCAGCTAGAATCTAGCAACGCGCAATACAAAAAACTCTCGGCAGAAATACAGATTCCCGCAGCCAATCGCCACCTCGCTGCTGAAATTTCTCCTCACAGTTTGGTGCAGCGCCAAAATATCCCCGCAGCAGTCAACAATCAGGGGATTTGGGATTGGAATCTCGAAACAGATGAATTTTTTTATTCGGCGCGGTGGCAAAAAATGCTGGGCTACCAAGAAGGGGAAATCTCGAATCGTCGATCGGAATGGTGGAGTCGCATCCACCAAGATGACATTGACTCGGTAAAGGCAGCTTTAGAAGATCACTTCGCCCTTCATACAGCGGATTTTGCAGCAGAATACCGGATGTACTGCAAAGACGGCAGCACTGTCTGGGTGCTGAACCGGGGTCAAGTTTTGCGAAGCGCAGCGGGTAAACCGCTGCGCTTGGTCGGAACTCATACAGATATTACTCCAAACAAGCAGTTAGAACTCAACAACCGCGATTACGATCGCGAGCAATTCCAAGTATTTGATTCTTTGAAAGCAACAGTAATTTTTCAGATGGATAGGGCGGGGGTTTGGACATTTCTCAATCGCGCTTGGACAGAAATTACGGGTTTTTCGGTTTCCGAAAGTTTGCAAACTAATTTTTTGGATTGGGTACATCCATCTCAGATCCCGCAGTGTGCAAATTTATTGGAGTCTTTGTTGTCGGGAAAGTCGGAATTTTATCGGCGAGAACTGCGATTTAAGTACAAGTCGGAGTCGGGCAAAAACGAACTTGGAATTAACAGTAATTCGGGATTTATTTCCGTTGAAATATTTGCTCAAGTCCGGCTGAATTCCCAAGGTGAAATAGCGGGAATTTTAGGGACTTTGCACGATGTCTGCAACCGCGTCGAAGGAGTTGAGGAACTACGGGAAAGCGAGCGGGCAATTCGATCGCTCTACGAGGTAATGGTGGGCTCCGAAGGCTCTTTTGACGAGCGAACAGCCCGGTTTCTGGCAATGGGTTGCAGTCAGTTTGGGATGGATATCGGGCTGTTGGGCAGGGTTTTGGGCGATCGCTACGAAGTGATGGCGGCTTATGTACCGTCCGATTTTCCCTTCGGATTTGCTAAAGGAGACGGTTTTGCTTTGAGCAGAACCTTTGAGCGAGAAGTTTTGCGATCGATCGAACCTATTTCTATCGAATCAGCGGGCACTACTCAGTGGCGGCATCACCCCGCTTACGCCGTGCGCCGATTGGAGGCCTTTGTCGGCACGCGGGTAATGGTGCAAGGGCGAGTTTTTGGCACTTTGAGCTTTACTTCCCGCACCGCTAAATCTGCTTTGAAACCGCTGAATTTTGAAATTTTAAAGTTGATGGGCAATTATATCGGTACTGAAATTGCCCGGGAAGAGCGAGAGCGAACTTTGCAGCGGCAGTACCAGCGCGTTTTGCTGCTGAAACAAATCACTCAAAAAGTGCGATCGACCTTAGATACTCAAGAAATTTTTCAGACTACCGCCACCCAAATCGGCCGCGTATTCGGCGTCAATCGCTGTACAATTCACACCTATCTTTCCCAACCTTATCCCCACCTTCCTTGCGTCGCGGAATACTTAGAACCAGGTCACGAATCGGCTTTAGATTTAGAACTTTCTGTCACTTACAACCCCTACACAGAAAAACTACTCGCTGAAGATATAGCCCTGGCATCTCCCGATGTGTTTGCCGATCCTTTGCTCGAATCTTCCCTGCCGATGTGCCGCCACATCGGATTAAAATCTATGTTGGCGGTTCGCACTTCCTATCAAGGAAAACCGAATGGAATTATTACTTTACACCAGTGCGACGCAACTCGCCAGTGGACTCCCGACGAAATTGAACTGTTAGAAGATGTTGCCGCTCAAGTCGGAATTACCTTAGCTCAAGCACAACTTTTAGAAACGGAAGTTCAGCGACAGCGACAGTTGGCAGACCAAAATGAAGCTTTGGATCAAGCACGACAAGCGGCGGAAGTTGCTAACAGAGCTAAGAGCGAATTTTTAGCCACGATGAGTCACGAAATCCGCACTCCGATGAATGCGGTCATCGGGATGACTGGTTTGCTGCTGGATATGGAACTAACTCCAGAACAGCGGGATTTTGTGGAGACAATTCGCACCAGCGGCGATGCTTTGCTGACTATTATTAACGATATCCTCGACTTTTCTAAGATTGAATCGGGAAAAATGGATTTGGAACGCAGCCCCTTCGAGCTGCAAAACTGTATAGAAGAATCTCTGGAGTTGCTGGCTCCGAGAGCGTCGGAAAAAGGTTTAGAACTGGCTTATTTTATAGACGATTCTGTTCCGAAAAATATTTTAGGAGATGTCACTAGGCTGCGCCAAATTTTGGTAAATTTGCTGGGAAATGCCGTTAAGTTTACAGAATCGGGAGAAATAGTCGTCTGCTGTACGGCTAAGAAAATTGAGGTCTTAGCTGCTAAAAGTTCGCCGGAAATAACTAATATTCTAGATCCGCAACCGCTAGCAATTAAGCAGTTGGCAGATAGCCGAAAATACGAGATTCAATTTGCTGTCCAAGATACGGGAATTGGCATTCCGCCAGACCGGATCGATCGCCTGTTTAAAGCTTTTTCGCAGGTGGATGCTTCAACAACGCGACATTACGGGGGGACGGGTTTGGGACTGGCTATCAGCCAGCGTTTGAGCGATTTAATGGGGGGTAAAATGTGGGTGGTCAGTCAGGTTTCTCCGGGAATTTCTAAGTCTGGGCCTGCTGTTTCGGCGATCGGACAAAGTACCGCTGGAATGCCGCCTGCGGGATTTGCTGGGCCGTCGATCTCGGGTTCGGGTTCGATTTTTTATTTTACGGTGATTGCTGAAGCGACGGAGAGCCTGGGTGAGGAAAAACTGCCGGAATTTGCGAATGGTAAGCGTTTGTTAATTGTCGAGAATCATGCCATTAACCGGCAAGTTTTGATCCGGCAGGCCCAGTCTTGGGGAATGATACCCGTGGCTGTAACTTCGGGTGCTGAGGCTTTGGAAATCATCAAAGAAAACTCGCCGATCGATTTGGCTATTTTGGCGATGAATCTACCAGATATGGACGGTGTGGCTTTGGCTGTGGAGATTCGGAAATTTGAGCTGAGCAATTTGTCTAGGGGGGACGGGTTAAATCCGAATGTCATCAAAGTTAAAGGCTATCGGAAAGTTCCGCTGCCTTTGGTGCTGTTTACTTATTTGAGCAAGGCGGAAGTTTGGAAAAAACTTGAAACTACAGAAGTACATTTTTCGGCTTTTTTAACTAAGCCTCTAAAACAGTCGCAGTTTTATAACGTGTTGCTGCAAGTTTTTGGATATGTTGCCGGCAAAAGCGGCAGGGGAGAAGTTTCAAATGTGGCGACTTTGACTTCGGGATTGAAGTATTTTGAAAATTCTCAAGAACAGCACCGCGTACAGCGAACGCCTGCGGTTTTGAGGCAAGTTGCGAGCAATTCTGCGGGACGGGATGCAGCTAATTCTCGTCAGATTCGGATTTTGCTGGCCGAGGACAATGTGGTGAATCAAAAAGTCGCTACACATTTGCTCGACAGGATTGGATATCGGGCGGATATCGCGGCTAATGGGTTGGAGGTTTTGGAGGCCTGCAAGCGGCAATCCTATGATGTTGTGCTGATGGACGTGCAAATGCCCCAGATGGATGGGTTGGAAGCGACGCGACGCCTTTGTCGGGATTGGCCCGCTCACAAGAAGCCGAGAATTATTGCGATGACTGCTAATGCGATGCAGGGCGATCGCGAAAAGTGTCTGGAAGCAGGTATGGACGATTATATTACTAAGCCGGTGCGCCGCGAAGAATTGGCGATCGCCCTCTCGCAGTGCCAACCCCTGCATCGGGATCAATTAGAGCCCGTTACTGAGCTAAAAAATCCCGATATTGCTGACAAATCTGACAGTGTGGCTACTGCATATTCCAGCTTTCAACCGGGAGTAGATTCGCCGATTGATTTTCATGTTTTGCACAATCTCCGCGAGCTAGACGATGAGGAAGATCCGGATTTTTTGGGTGAGTTGATTAAAATATATTTGTTAGACGCACCGCAGCATTTAGAAACAATGAAGGACGCTATTTTTCTCGGCGATGCTGATAGTTTGAAGCTGGCTTCTCACACGCTGAAGTCGAGCAGCGCCAATTTAGGAGCCGTGTCTTTTTCTGAAGTTTGCAAGGAGTTAGAGTATATGGGTCGCGTGGCTGTTGAGTCTGGAGGGGAACACGTTTTTGATGCTAGTGTGGCGCGCGATCGACTGTTGAGAGCTCAAGCCGAGTGGGAAAAGGTGCGGGCGGCTTTTGAAATTGAATTGGAAACCGGGAAGTTGCGATCGCAAATCGGGTAATTTGTTAGATCAATTCCGGTTGCACTCCTCATAACTGTTGACTGTTGACTGTTGACTGTTGACTGTTTGAACAATACCGATGCAACCGGAAACGATATTATTTGTTATTTGTGGGTTTTTGGTTGTTAGTTGTCAGTTTCAATAACCAATTCCCAATGCCCAATTCCCAATGCCCAATCCCCAATCCCCATATTTAACTTTCACCTAGATACGCTTTGCGAACAGTTTCATTTGACTGCAAATCGCTAGCAGTACCGGCAACTACAACTTGACCAGTTTGGATGACATAGCCGCGGTGAGCTACACTTAAAGCCATGCGGGCGTTTTGTTCCACCAGTAAAATAGTTGTACCTTGGGCATTAATATCGCGGACGATCGCAAAAATTTGACTGACTAACATCGGCGCCAAACCCATACTCGGTTCATCCAACAATAACAGACGGGGGCGGGACATCAAAGCGCGGGCGATCGAGAGCATTTGCTGTTCCCCGCCGCTGAGAGTTCCCCCTTTTTGACTAATTCTTTCTCGCAAACGCGGAAATAAATTTAAAGCTTTTTCCATATCCGACTTGATACCGAGAGTATCGTTGCGGAGATAAGCACCCATTTCCAGGTTTTCTTGCACCGTCATGCGCGGAAAAATCAACCGCCCTTCTGGACTTTGAGAAATCCCCAAACGGACGATCGCCTCCGTAGACAGCGATTCCAAAGGCTTTCCTTCAAATAATATAGTACCTTGGCGCGGACGCAGCAGCCCTTGAATCGTGCGGAGAGTTGTAGTTTTCCCCGCCCCGTTGCTACCGATTAATGTCACAACTTCTCCCTGCGAGACAGTTAGCGATACTCCTTTGAGGGCGTGGATATTTCCGTAATAGGTGTGAATGTCTTTGATTTCCAACATAATTGCTCTTTTTACTTTGTGCTTTGTTATATTATCCCGACTAATTATAAATTTTTATTGCATTTCTTTAAAATTAACCTTTTTTAAGGTATACAGTATTTTTACTTAAATCAACACCCAGCGGTAGCTCCAATACCATATATTTTGAGAAGTTTTTGCTGCCAACTTTACAGAAATTTTAATCAAACAAATGATTTCTTCACGGTAGCTTTACAAAAAACTCTAAGTAAAGAGATACTATTAACACGTAAGGGAAACCAAGCACTACAAATTCCAAAAATAACAGCACTTAAAATTCTTGAAATTTAAGGAGATTCACCATGAAATTAAATCAAAGTACCAGAGCGATCCTCTTCGAGGGCTTCGCTAACGCATTTTTATTAGCAACTCCTTTAGTAACCAGCTTGACTGTAGGTATAGCGCCCAGCACTGCTGCCATAATAGCAGGTTCTGCGGCAGAAGTAACAATTGACAACTTCAGTCACAGACCGACTGACACAAGTACATCTACTAACACTAACACTCAGACAATAGCTAACAGCGGTTCAGTTATTAGTCAAGCGAACGCTGATGCAGCTTTTATATCTAACTGTCACGAATTGCTAGCAGCAAATCTCTCGAAGAGTGAAGTCGCAGGTAGCGGCAGCAACTATTCCGGTTTAGCCCAAAGTCAAGCAACAGTCATCGGCGACTTCGACATTGATACAGCAGAAACTTTTTCATTCAATTTCCAGACAATTTTACATCTTTTAACATCAGTTGACAACCGCCAAACCGAACGCGCCAGCGCGAGTGGCAGTATATCTTTCTGGTTGATTAACACTGTTACTAACATTCTGTTAGACTCTTTTCAACTTGCCAGCGGTTTAGACTCTTCTAGCGGCATTTATTTGAATTTGTCCGGCAGCAACAGCTTTAATCCCACAGCAATTAATTTTAATTTTATGGCTGAAGGAAGTTCAACAAAAAGCCTCCTGTATACTGCTGGGGTGTATTCGCGAACATTCGACAGCGCCACTAACTTAAGATTAGTAGAAGTTAAGCATAATCTCGCATTAGCAAAATCGGAACCAATTTCCGAAGCAGAAGCAGTTCCAGAACCTAGCACCATATTAGGTACTGCAATGTTTTTAGGTTTCCTAGCTAAGGGGAGAAAACTTAAGCATAAATTGTCTGAAGTTAAATCAAAAGTTTAGGCATGATCCAAAGCATCGATCGTGTAGGGTGCGCCGCAGCGCACCTTACTCGTTACTAATTGCCATCTTCTTCTTTTCCTAAATATGCCTCAATCACGCGAGGATTTGCGCGAACTTCTGCCGGAGTGCCTTCCGCAATTTTAGTCCCGTACTCCATAACACTCACGCGATCGCTAATTCCCATCACCACTTTCATATCGTGTTCAATTAGCAAAATACTCAAATCCAACTCATCGCGAATCCGGTAAATAAAGCGAGTTAAATCGGCCGTTTCGTTCGGATTCATCCCCGCCGTCGGTTCATCCAAAAGTAAAACTTTCGGATCGGATGCCAAAGCCCTCGCAATTTCCAATCTGCGCTGATCGCCGTAGGAAAGGTTTTTTGCCAACTCCGGCGCTTTCTTCACGCCTAAACCGACAAAATCTAGCATATTCAACGCTTTTTTCTTAGCTTCCCGTTCCTCCAAAATCACAGTCTGAGGGCGGAGGATTGCACCCAACAAACCAGCTTTTAAGCGGCAATGTCTACCGACTAAAACATTATCGAGTACCGTCATGTTGTTGAACAATCGGATATTTTGAAAGGTTCTAGCAATCCCGAAAGTTGTGAGGCGATCGGGCGGTAAACCGGTAATATTTTTATTTTCCAGTACCAACTGGCCCGCACTCGGCTTGTAGATGCCAGTCAGCATATTAAAGAATGTGGTTTTACCAGCACCGTTGGGGCCGATCAAACTGGCGATCGATCCTTTTTCCAATGTTAAGCTGACTTGATTTACCGCAGTCAAGCCGCCGAATCGCATTGTAAGTTGTTGTGCTTCTAATAATGACATTTTGGTTTGGTTTCCTGATATTTTATAGTAATGCGATCGTCCCCCTCGCGAGTTCTCACGCACGCGAATCAATTTGGAAAATTTTAGGACATATTTTCTAGCGTACAAACAAAGTAGAACTTTAAAAGATTAGATTCTAGGGAACGGTGAGGGCGGTATTGTTGGTGTAACTCAGCAGTTGAGAAGTTGTCAATAATTTTGAGCTTGAGTTCCTCAGCCAAAGTTTCAATATTTTCAAACCCAGTAATCCACGGCGCATACATACTTTCATATTTATCGATGTAATCATTGATATCTTGGTAGCCCGTGGTTCTCGCAATCACTTTTTGCGACATATAATCAAAGGACAACTTAAAATCATTAAAATTGTCGCGAATTTGTTCCAATACAAATATGACATCTTTTTTGGCAAGTAAGGTAGTGTTACCTTCCCACAAAAAGTATGTAGGTTGCTCGAAATCCAATTCACTCTGTCTCAGCAAAGCGATTAAATTATCTTGCACGTAATCGCCGGGAATGTAGCGGACATTGGCTGTAACTTTGTTCGCTTTGAGAGTTTCTGCTTTTAGTTGAAGTGTGACGCGATCGTCTATTTCCCAATAATCCACTGATTCTCCATTCATTCTCGCAGCGCGAGTATCCAAACCAGAGCCTAAAATAACGATTTGCTTGCAGCCTGCTAAAATTTGATTTGACAAAACATCATCAAAATATTTAGTCCGCAACTTGATCATTTCTTTAGCAGCCGGAGAGTTTTTGGCAATTTCGCCTGCAATTCTTTTGCTTTCCTCGTTTAGCCAAATCTTGACTACATTATCTGTGTAAAGAGGCGAAGTTTCTTCATTTTCTTCGGCTCTAAATTCGGCGACAACAAAAGCAGTTCCTGTGACATTCTTACTCATTGCTCATTTTCCCCATTACTATTGATTTCTGGCATCTGCTAAAGTCTCATTACTAACCTCACCATCATCATGCAATTCAGCTTGATGAATTTTATCGGGAATCAGTCCTTCTGGGCGGACAATCATCATGACAACTAGAGTTAAACCGAATAGAAACAAGCGCATTTGAATTGGGTCTAAACTGGTGGCCAGAAAGTCTGCCAACTGGGGAATTGCAATTCTCGGGAGTACAAAAGTATTCAGAAAACCTTTGAGGACTTGGGCGAGTTGGGGTAGATATAGCCGATCGGCAGACATGATAATGATCGCGCCCAAAATGACGCCTGTCATGTTCCCCAATCCTCCTAAAATCACCATGCACAGGATGATTACGGAGACTGAGAAGTCGAAGACGCTGGGAAAAATAGCGCTGATGTATGCGGCGTAAAACGCTCCTGCAAACCCGGAAAAGGTTGCTCCCATCGCAAAAGCCGAAAGTTTGGTTTTGACGAGGTTAATGCCCATCGCACTCGCTGCTAATTCATCTTCGCGCATGGCATTCCAGGCCCGCCCTAAGCGGGAATCTCGCAGCCTCGAAATCATGAAGTAAGCGAAAACGACTAAGAGTAAAATTAGGTAATACCAGGGAAAGTAGTTGCCGGTGGTGAAACTGCCGATGATGGGGAGAGATGGACGCCCGATCGGGTTTATGCCCGCTTCGCCGCCGGTGAGGTTGAAAGGTCGATCGCACCCAACGAGACACAGCACCAACTCGGGTTTACCCAACAGCGAAGCCACAATCTTCGAGACTGGTTCGTCGATCCGAATCGCGGTTAAATTCCTAAATACCACCGGGATAATTTCGCCAAAACCGAGGGTAACAATTGCCAAATAGTCGCCCTTGAGCCGCAGTGTCGGAATACCCAGGATGACGCCCGATAGGCCAGCGACACCAGCGGCGATCGGCAAAACTATCCAAAAGTTCCAAGCAATATTTATCTGTCCCGAAGATAGCAAAGCCGTGGTGTAAGCGCCGATCGCAAAAAACGCCGCATATCCCAAATCCAACAAACCCGCAAAACCGACAGTAATATTCAAACCCAGCGCCAACATAATAAAGATTTGAATCTGTACTACAGTCGCAATCCAGCCAGTTTTAGCTTGAAGATCGATGAACGGAAACAGAATAAGAATAAAAGCTAATGTTACCAAAGTTGCCAATCGCTGACGTTCCTTTGGTAAACCTTGTAAAGCACCCATTAGTGTCGCTGTTAAAGTTGCGATCGTCAAACTGCAAATTCCGTACAGCAAAGTAGTCGAAAAATCCACAGCAGATTGACCAGAAAAAGGTCTAACGATAACTCCTTCTAGGACGCTAGCAACTAACAGCCAAACTCCCAATCCCAATCCGGCTAAACTGCCGATTTTCGCACCCATTTTCGGGTTGTAAACCTTCTGTTCTTGACCAGCCATGAAGCCAGCCGCCGTGCCCATCAGCCAGCCGATGACGGTGCCGCTCCAACCGCCGAATAGGAGGACTGTCAAAGAGGCGATCGCTCCTAAAATACCACTTGATTTAATTGCTTTGATTATTTTATTATTCATTATTCATTAGTTATTAGTTATTAGTTAACCCTCAACTGTTCACTGTTAACCGTCTACTGTTCACTGTTCGTTGTCAACTGTCAACTGTTAACTAAGAGGGCGGACACGGGGGCACCGCCCCTACCAACTGTCAACTGCGGTGCCCTGAGCGTAGTCGTTCGCTTTAAATCGTTCGCTTCGATTTAAAGCGAACGATTTAAAGGGTCAACTGTCAACTGCTATATACTGGAGCTGTTACCACAATACACTTCAAACGGGCGATCGCGATATGGTACAAGCTACTCAAGAAACTATCACCCTTGACGAGTTTTTGCAACTCCCAGAAACCAAACCCGCTAGCGAATACATCAATGGTGCGATCGTCCAAAAACCGATGCCGCAAGGAAAACACAGCATAATTCAAGGTAAACTCGTCACAGTCGCAAATCATCTCGCACAGAAACCACAAATTGCCCTAGCCTTACTAGAACTTCGCTGCACCTTTGGTGGATATTCTATCGTTCCCGATGTCGCGATTTTTGCTTGGAATCGCATTCCCCTAGACGCTGACGGCGAAATTGCCAATACATTTAATACTCACCCAGACTGGACAATAGAAATTTTGTCCCCTGGCCAAAGCCAAACCAAAGTCACAAACAATATTTTGCACTGTTTGAACGCCGGTTGTCAGATGGGTTGGTCGATCGATCCAGGTGAAAAAAACATTTTAGCTTATCCCGCAGGGCAGCAGCCAATTTCATTGCAAGAACCGACAGATATACTTCCGGTTCCCGAATTTATGGGCGAAATGCAGTTGACTTTAGGTGAAGTTTTTGGCTGGTTGAAACCAGGGAATATTTAATTGGGCGTTGCGTAATATTGAAAAAGGATTCCTTAATCATTTCCTCCATTTCAGAATCTTCAGAGGTCATTTTTGCAAGGAGCTTCAGTGCATTATTTGTCTTAGCCATCTTCTGTTTCCTCCACGTAGGAGCGGATTTTTTAGGCGATCGCAAATCCGGTATGTTTGCGTACTTCCGGCGAATGAAACGCCAAAACAATGCAATCTTCAGGAACCCCACCCTCCAGTAATTCATCGGTAATGCCGTCTTCCATACCGTCATAATGAATCCAGAGTTTGCCGTTGCGAATTTCAACGTGAATGAGGCAATAGTGGAGTCGCTTGTGCCCCTCCCAGCCTTCAGTCATTAATAAAAACTCATTTCGGTCTTCGCTTACAATGACTTTGTTATTAATCTCGGCGTATCTGTAGGGTAGGCTGGCATAATACGACAGGATTTTAACAATTAATTCGCGGTATTCGTCTAGTTTATCCATCTGGTAATAACCTCCTGAATAGGATCGATAACGATTAGTTTTATTGTTCTATCCTCAAGTACGACTTGCACGATATCCTCCTGAAAGAAGCTGGTATAAATCTCTTCAGTAATGGCTAGGTATAGGGCGCGATCTGACTCTCTTTTAGAGAGTATTTTTAAGTACAAACTGTATTGTCCGATCGCATTTTCCCAATCTCTGACTAGAGACTTGCCGACAAAACTTTTGATTTCAACTGCAATTCTTTGTCCCTCGCGTTCGGCTGCTAGTAGCTTTTTAGCTCCCAAATCCACAAACACACTACGCGAACCAAATTGCAGAGTCAGAGGATCGTCTGTAATTGTCCACCCATCCTTTTCTAAAGCAGTCCTTACATTATAATGATAAATGTCTTTTGCCATTTTTTCAACCCTACACTTCAAACCTTTTCCTGAACATTCTCGCCCAACAAACCGCCCGGCCGAAAAGCCAAAATCACCACCAAAACCCCAAACACCCAAGCATTAGTCCAGCGGCTCGACAAATACTGATCGCTCAAAGACGACAACACCCCAATCAAAACCCCTCCTAACATCGCCCCCACAATATTGCCAATCCCCCCCAAAACAGCGGCAGTAAAAGCCCTCAAACCCGCCGTAAACCCCATCGTAAACACGATCGTATTATTGTACAAACCAACCAAAATTCCCGCCGAACCAGCCAAAGCGCCGCCAATCAAAAAAGTCAGAGCAATAATCTGATCGACATTAATTCCCATGATTTTAGCAGCATCGCGGCTTTGAGCAGTTGCCCGCATCGCCTTCCCCAGACGAGTGTACTGCACGAACACATGAAGCAAAATCATCAAGACTACAGCCACCACTAACACAATTAAATCTTTCGTAGTAAATACAATACTCGTTTGAATTCCCATAGCTTTGAGAATGTCAATTCGCGGCAACAAATCTGGGAAACTTTTCGGAGCAGCCGAGTTAGAACCCATCACCGGAATAAAAGCTTTCAATCCTCCCCAAAATAATCCCATATTTTGGAATATAAACGAAACTCCGATCGCCGAAATTAACGGAGCCAAACGAGGAGCATTTCGCAAAGGTCGATAAGCATACTTTTCGACAACAATATTCAGTCCAGCACAAAACAGCGAACAGACAACCAAAGCGACTAACATCACCGGTATCGCAATACCTAAAGGTGCGCCGTCTTGAATCCCAAAAGCTCCAAATACAGTCAGCGAAGCAAAAGCACCCAACATATACAAATCGCCGTGAGCAAAATTGATTAACTCAATAATGCCGTAAACCATCGTGTAACCCAAAGCAATAATTGCAATCAGCGCGCCGTTGACTAAACCCACTAACAATTGTTGAATCAGCACTTCAGGGCTGCGGACTATTTCACCAATAATTTTGGGTAAGTCAAATCCGGCGATCGGGCCTAACAACAAAACTATATACGCTACACCTATATATAAGAGAATACTTTTCCAGTTTTTCATAATTATTGCGAATGGGAAATTGGGCATTTCTACTCGTTCCCAGGCTCTGCCTGGTAAAACAGATCCGGAGGCTCTGCCTCCAATTTTCCTACTAGAAAAGCGAGACGGTTTTCCTACTAGAAAAGCGAGGCAGAGCCTCTAGACATCGGTTCCCAGGCAGAGCCGGGGAACCAGTTAATGACTAATGACTAATGACTAATTATTCAATCTTGAGCGGGCTCACAAATTCCCACTTGCCAGCTTTAACAACATTTCCTGACATTGTAGTCAAGCTAGTGTCACCATTAGCATCAAAACTCCAAGTGCCAAGTACGCCGTTAAAATCTTTCGTTGCCATAACAGCATCGCGAATAGCCGCGCGGTCATTTTTGCAGACCTTATTAATTGCACCGATAATCACCTTAGCAGATTCAAAAGCATAAGCTGCATAAGCTTCCGGTTCAGCATTATATTTTGCCTTGTAGCTTTGATACCACTTCGCGCCCTCGCCAGTCAATTCTTTTGGAGGCAAGCCGCCAAAAGTAGCATAAACACCTTCAGCATCTTTGCCTCCGGCATCAATTAAAGCTTGCTCTTTAATGCCATCCGGGCCCATGATTTTAACTGCGTCCGCAGTCATTCCGACATTTCTGATGTCTTTAATTATCTGTCCGGCATTACTTTGGGTAGTGCCGCCAAAGTAAATCATATCAGGATTTAAAGCTTTAATCTTATTCATTAAAGCTTTGTAATCGCTGGCTTTGATATCAATTCCCTCGCGGCCGATGACTTCAATTCCCGCAGTTTTAGCAGTTGCTTCAAAAACATCAGCAATACCTTTGCCGTACAGTTCTTGATCGTCCAGAATGTAGACTTTTTTAACTCCTAAAGATTTCGCCCAATTGCTGGCGATCGCACCTTGGAGGTCATCTGCGGGTACAACGCGGGCGAAATTGCGAGTACCTGTAGGGTAATAAACGTTCGGTTCTTTCGGCTCGCCTTTTCCTGGTTTTGTCAAGCCCGGATAGGTGGTGGCGGGACTCACCATCGCTATATTGGCTTGGTTGAGTACGGGAATTGAAAGTTTGGCGGCACCGGAGTTGTAGTGACCGATCGCAGCAACTACCGAACCATCTGCTGCAACTTTGTTAGCATTGGATGTGACTTGGCTTGGGTCCCATTTGCCAGCCGCAGCAGTCGCGTCATCGAGAATCTCGTATTCGATTTTGATTTTGCCGTCGCAGGCTTTCGAGTCGGTTTCGGCAAGGGCTTGTTTGACGCCGTTGACCATTGTTTGAGCTTGACCCAAGGCGCTACCTGTCATCGGTAGCATGGAGACTATTTTGACGGTATTTGGGTCTGAGGGGCTGCTAACGGCGACAGGAGAGGCTGCGGGAGAGCTTCCGGGACTGCTGCCAGGGATTGTGGCGGTGGGTGTTTGGGGACTCTGACAACTGGCGCAGAGAGAGGCTATTGAGGCGGCGAGGAGTAATGTCCGCAGTCCCCCGGTGTTGAGATTCTGTGTTGGGTTAATTTTTGTGGATGTGGGACTTTTGCCCCCTGATTTTTCGGAAGAGTTCATAGGTTGGTTAGTTTGTTGCTTGCGTTTTTGCATATTTTTCACTTTAGTCAGTATGTAGTCAAGAGTTAGCACAAGTTTAAAAAATTTGTGTCAACTCTCAAAGATACACTGGTGCAACAAGCTCGCGACGCGGCGACGAAATCTATGAATCTCAAGTGCGCCCAAAGATCGAACCAGGTAACTATGGTCAGATTGTGGCGATCTTAAAAATCTCAGTAAATGTGTTGACATTGTGTGTACAAAATTTTAGAATATAAGTATCGTAAAGCTACTGGCTTTAATTCCAACTATTTTTAATCAAATATGCACATATCAGCATCTGAAGGGTCAGTCAGCCAGACCCGCGATGTCACAATCAACATTCGAGCTAAGCTGAATCAACGTGATTTAATAGATCGCGCGGCCCAATTACAGGGAAAAAGCCGATCGGAATTCATGCTGGAATCAGCTTACCAAAAAGCTCAAGATGTGATTCTAGACCGCTGTTTTTTTGGGTTAGATGAACTTAAATTTAAGCAATTTTTGGCGCTGTTGGATGCACCGCCGACGCCAAATCAGAAACTAAACGCATTACTAAAAACCAAATCTCCGTGGGATTAGAACGAGATTTAAACCAACTCTGCCCGCCTGAAAAACTGAATTCGTTACATCAAATTGAGAACTTTGATTCAGGTAACACTCAGTTAGATGAATGGCTGAAGCGTCGCGCCCTGAAAAATGAGTCAGAAGGGGCTTCACGGACTTATGTTGTGTGCGATCGCCAAACAGTCATTGGATACTATTGTCTTGCAACGGGAGCAATAGCACAAACCTCTGCAACGGGTAAAGTTCGGCGCAATATGCCAGATCCGATTCCCGTTATGGTGATTGGACGGCTTGCTGTCGATCGCAACTGGCAAGGTTTTGGTATCGGACGTGCTTTGCTGCGGGATGCAATTCTTCGCACTTTGCAAGCTGCTGAGATTGCAGGGATACGGGCAATTCTCGTACACGCTATCTCCGAAGATGCGAAGCAATTTTACCAGAAGTGCGGGTTTACTGTTTCGCCGATCGATCCGATGACACTCATGGTGAAAGTTAGCGATGCCATTGCTTCACTGTAGCTGTATCAACTAGACTGCGCCATCAAATCCGAATCCTTTTTTTCCTTTGACCGATCGACAGTAAAGTCTTCATAGTACGATCGCTCAGTATTCACATCCCACAAATCGTGCTTTTCCCCCAGAATATTTCTCGCCGCCAGCAACCCCGTCAGCATAGAATGGTCTTGATTGTTGTATCGGTGCATACCATTTCGCCCGATCGTCTGCAAATTCTCAATCCCCTTCAAAAAACCTTCAAGCACCCGCAAGTGTCCGCGATACTCGCCATCATAAACCGGATAAGCCTTCGGTTGCCGTATCACAACTCCATCCTCAACATCCCCAGTTTTTGCTAAACCCAAACCAACCAACTCACGAGTTGCTAATTCTACAAGTTCCGCATCCGACATTTCCCAAATGTCGTCGCCTACGCTACAGAAATATTCCATTCCCAAACAACTTTTGCTAGCATCAGGAACTAAAGCAGCACTCCAATTCTTAAAATTTTGAATTCGTCCCACCTTAACTTCAGGAGAGTGAATGTAAATCCAGTTGTCGGGAAACAAGTCCTTGCGATCGACAATTAGCGATACAATCAAAAAATCCCGATATTTCAGCGATCGCGCCGCGTGCAACACCTCTTCCGGTGGCTGCGGATCAAGTCTTGCTACCAGCGCCGATATCGGCATACTCGTAACGAAATGATCCGCAGAATATTGAACTAATTCTCCATTTTGCTCCGCAGTAATGCTGGTAATTTTATTGCTTTCACGCTGAAAGCTAATTACTTTAGTATCGAGATAAACTTTGCCATCTTTACTTTCCACAGCTTCCGCGAACTTTTCCCACATCATCCCTGGCCCCAAAGCCGGATAATCAAACTCTTTGATTAAAGTTTTAGTATCATTGCTACCAAACAAAGCATTAATTATCGCCGTCGTCAGCGACAGCCCCTTAATCCGCTGCGCCGCCCAATCTGCTTGAATTTCCGAACAGGGAATTCCCCATACTTTTTCTGTATAAGTTTTGAAGAATGTTTTGTAGAGGCGTTCTCCAAAACGATTAATCACCCACTGCTCAAAAGTTGTTTCTTCAGGAAGCGGCCAGATTCTCACTTTCAAATAGCTCAAAATAATCAGCGTACTCTCAATTATGCCCAAATTAAAGAGAGTATTGAAGGCACTTATCGGATAATTAAAAAATCGACCTCGATAATAAATTCTGGACAAGCGCGGCACTTTAATAAAATCATTTCCGAGTACCTCTTGCCACAACTGCTTTACCGCAGCAACTTTCGTATAAAAACGATGCCCACCAATGTCAAAACGATAGCCTTTGTAGGTTTCTGTGCGAGCTATTCCCCCAACTTTATCTCCTTTTTCGAGTACAACAGGGATGATCCCTTGCTTGACTAGCTCGTAGGCTGCCGTCAAACCCGCAGGCCCAGCACCGACGATCGCAACAGGATAATGTTTCACTCAGCCTACCTCCAGCTTTTTGATCGAACTATACAATTATTTATAACTTCTCAAATTGATATATGCACCCCTGAACACCCGAGAAACTATTGATCGACCTGATGTTGAAGGACAATTTGCCTTGATTTATTCAGCGCTATCGGCAAGCTAACTTTGTCAGTCAAGGGCTTTTTTTGGGATAAGTGGCGACCCGTGCCGATCGCAAATGCCAGTCCGCTGTAAAAGTAGAAAAGCCAGTGCCAGGGAATTGTTTTCAGGGCAAATAGTATACCGTGTTTTTGCTTAAAAAATCGGTAAAGCGGTGCATTAATTGCTACTAGCGGTATTGCCAGCAAGCTAGCCAGTACCAGACAGCTCAGCGACCAGCACGTCCCCAAAACTGCCAGCAGCACTGCATAAGTTAAAATCACGCTGATGCGGTTTGAAACTTGCAAGTTGAGGTCGTTATTCAATTTGCGATCGCGCCAAATCAGTTCTGTCCAAGGCAGCGCTCGGTAGAAAAAGTCAGCTTTCACCATCCCCATCGCTTGCCAGCGCTTTAAATGCTTCACCTGCAATGTTTTGCACAGCCGAATTTTATAACCGGCTTGTTTCAAACGGTAGCCCAGCTCAATATCCTCGATCGAAGCTTGGCGGTAACTCTCATTAAATCCGCCCATCTGCAAAAAAATTTCCCGGCGAATCACTCCGCAAGCGCCCCAAAAAGTCGAAGCTTCTTCGTTACCTGTTTGGTGCACGTAGTGGTGCAGCAAGTTCCTGTATTGCGATAGAAAATCGGTATCTCCAGGAGCATCATCGTAAGAACCGATTAAAGCAGCTAGGTAGGGATTATTTTTGAACACCGAGCTCGCATATCCTACAGCTTCAGGACAAATTGCCACATCAGCATCCACAAAAAATAGAAGATCTCCCTTTGCAGCCTGGGCGCCCAAATTCCTTGCCCGCGCTGGCCCCCCGCATTCGGGAATCCTGATGACTTTGGCACCGAATTCTTTAGCCAGACGCCAAGAACCATCGCTTTCGCCATCTGCTACTACAATAATCTCGATCGGTCTTGGTACAGCTTGAGCCAGTTTTGACAAACAGGTGCGGAAGTAAGAACCCCCGTTGTGGACTGGGATAATCACTGATACAGTCGGGTTGGCGGTAGAAATCATCACCTAATTCTTTTAAACTGCATGGAAACAATATTACTTGAATTTACTGCTGCTACTTTTACGAAGGGTAAAATCAGCTCTACTTTTTTGTTTATAACCTGATTTCTGTTTCTATTCAACTCAATTTTTTTCTGGCATTTTCGACTGCATTTTTTCCCGTTCGTACCTGCATTCTACGCCACATATTGCTGAGAATGACCCGATCGAGACAACAGCTTTACAAAATCTTTAAATATACGATTGTTTTTGTAAACTTTAGAAAAAGCCCCACCAGCTATGGTGTCTGAAAGTATTTCACCGCAGAAAACTTTGAGCTTACAACTACGTAGGTAGTATAATATACAACATTTTTATACTGAGACTTACCTACTGTCAGGACTGGGCCGATACAGTTTCTCTTACAGACCCGATCGGCGAGTGAGTCATACACCAAGTCTGTATCCCGACTGCTGTATTAATGCACATTTTAGGAATTTTGGCAATATATTTTAAAATGTATAAGTAGATCGGCGGTGTACGATCGAGCTTGAGTAGTTTGCTAGCATACCATTAACTCGCTCCCTTTGAGCCAAAACTTTTACACAAACAAATTTTGATATTAAATGAACATATCCAAAAACGATTTAAATCAGCCTTTAATCTCAGTCATCATACCAGCTTTCAACGCTGAAACTTTCCTAGCTAAAACATTAGAATCAGTATTATCTCAAACTTATGAAAACATCGAAATTTTAGTAGTTGACGACGGCTCTACAGATAAAACTGCCGAAATAGTCAAATTTTTTGCTCGAAAAGATAACCGAATCAGCTTATTGCAGCAGTCAAATGCCGGAGTCGCCGCCGCTCGCAACCTAGCAATAGAAAAATCTAGAGGCGAATACATTGCTCCCATCGATGCCGACGATATTTGGTATCCGCAAAACCTCGAAAAACAAGTGAAATGCCTGAATTCCTCAGCAGCGTCTGTCGGAATTGTCTATTCCTGGTCAGTTGATATAAATGAACAAGACTTGCTCACAGGTGGATTTTACAACTCCACCATCGAAGGAAAAGTTTACACAGCATTAGTTTATAAATATTTTATCGGCAATGCCAGCTCATCTCTGATTCGCCGCCTTTGTTTTGAAAAAATCGGCTACAACTGCAAATTAAAAGCAGAAAACGCTCAAGGCTGCGAAGACTGGGAACTGCACCTCCGCATCGCTGAAAAATATCAATTTAAAGTAGTGCCAGAATATTTAGTTGGCTACCGACAAATTACCAGCAGTATGTCTTGCAACTTTGCAGCAATGGCAAAATCTCAGTCATTAATTATGGCAGATATTCGGCAGCAACATCCCGAAATTCCCAGCAGTATTTATCGCTGGTCTAGCAGCAATTTTTACATTTACTTAGCTGTCAAAAGCAACCGCAGTGGCAACCACCGCAGTACATTATCTTGGCTGTATCGAGCTTTCAAAGAAGATTTATTTATGGCATTGCTGCGTCACAATCTCTACTTGCTGTCAATAGAAAGTCTCTTAAAAATTATAGTGTTACCGCCCGCTAAATCCGGCTTAGAATTAAAACAAACATCACAATCAAGTCAAGAAACAACACTTGCGACCATTGATAGCAGGATGAAAATTCACAGAATGTTGCCGTCCCAAGTTTATGAAAGAATGCGATTCAACAGTTTAAAAAATAGAAATTTTAAATAAACCCTACCTTGAAAAACCCGGTTTTTTCAAGAAACCGGGTTTTTGAGGAAGCTAGAAGTCGCTTAATTTTGCCTGGTTGCTCGATCGAGAATCTGGAAAAAAGGTTAAGTAAAAAAATACAAATTTTTCCTTCTTCCAACTTCCCTCGGACTTCTTCCTTCTAGTTAATCAATCTAAGCGTGAGAAGCTGTAGGAGTTTTAGCTTGTGGCTGCTGGCCGTCTGGCGAAAGCGATTCCCCTTCAATAAACGATCGCAACATCCAAGCCATTTGTTCGTGTTGTTCCATCAAACCAGTCAAAAAGTCTGCGGTTCCGTCATCCTTAAACTCTTCACCGCACTGTTCAACGTGTTTGCGGAGATTGCGAATAATCAGTTCGTGGTCGTCAACTAAACGCGACACCATTTCCGTAGCCAAAGGCAAATCGCCGATATGTTCTTTAATCGAACCATACTTCAGAAAACCCTCAGCAGTACCAATTGGATAGCCACCTAAAGTTCTCACCCGTTCGGCCATAGCATCGATATTTACTGTTAACGCCTGGTAGTGTTCTTCCCACAACTGGTGGAGCGAGCGAAACTGCGGGCCAACTACATCCCAGTGATACTTTTTGGTTTTGATTAACAGCAGATAAGCATCTGACAGGTCATGATTCAACAGTTCGATCACGCCTGAACGTTGCTCTTCAGATAGACCTATGTTTAACTTACGCATTGAAATTATTCCCTTAAATTTCTGTTTAAACTTATTAAAACAAATTTCCTCAGCCACTTACATCAACCCAGAGGACGATCGAACTTTGGTAAAATTGCGACATTTCAGGTTAAAGTAATCGCAATATAGATACCTTAGATAGATGCGATGAAACTTTTTATTCCGGGCCGCCTTTGTTTGTTTGGCGAACACAGCGATTGGGCAGCCGGTTATCGCCCGCTGAATCCCGCTATAGAAAAAGGCTGCACTCTGATTGCAAGTACAAATCAAGGAATTTATGCCGAAGTTAAGCAGCATCCCACACACTTGATTTTGCGGGCTACTTTAAATGACGGCACAAAAATTGAAGCTGGATTCCCGATGAAAAAAAATGCTCTGCTTGCTGAGGCAAAAACAGGCAGTTTTTTGAGTTATGCAGCCGGTGTCGCCGCTCAATTCCTGGAACGCTACCCCGTACAAGGACTAGAAATAGACAATTATTTAACAGATTTGCCAATTCAAAAAGGCTTGTCTTCCAGTGCCGCAATTTGCGTGTTAGTAAGTCGCGCTTTTAATCGCTTGTACGATCTAAAAATGAACGTCCGCGCCGAAATGGAAATGGCTTATCTAGGCGAGATTGCCACACCTTCGCGCTGCGGCCGCATGGATCAGGGTTGTGCCTATGGAAATCGCCCAATTATGATGATTTTTGACGGCACGGACATGGATGTTGTCGAGCTAAAAGTTGCCAAAGATTTGTTTTTTGTAATCGTAGATTTGGGGAAGAGCAAAAACACTCAAGAAATTCTGGCCAGCTTAAATCAAGCTTATCCGTTTGCTGCGAATGAAGTTCAAGAAAACGTGCAGCAATATCTCGGTGCAATTAGTTCTCAAGTTACGCAAGATGCAGCCTCCGCTTTACAGCAGGGAGATGCGGTCAAAATCGGCGAGTTGATGAAAGTTGCACAGAGGGAATTTGATAAATATTTAATCGCGGCTTGTCCCGAGCAATTAACTGCTCCCATTTTGCACGAACTCCTGAAGTATCAACCGATTCAGTCTTATATTTTGGGCGGTAAGGGAGTTGGTTCTCAAGGAGATGGCACGGCGCAGTTTATCGTAAAAAATGCAGAAAGTCAACAGCAGGTTATCGATATTATAGAGAGAGATTTCCCCCAGATGGAGTGTCTGAAACTGACAATTAATTCTCAGTGCAAAGTCCGCAAAGCCGTGATTCCGGCCGCCGGTTTCGGCACTCGGATGTTTCCCGCTACTAAGGCTGTGAAGAAGGAATTCTTGCCAATTATCGATCGCGACGGCCGCGCTAAACCGATAATTTTGGCGATTGTGGAAGAAGCTTTGAGCGCGGGAATCGAAGAAGTTGGTATAATTGTCCAAAAGGGCGATCGCACTTTTTTTGAAGATTTCTTTAAAAGTCCCCCGTCTCCCGAACTTTTCCAAAAATTATCTCACCAGAATCAGGATTATAGCAAATATTTACAAGATTTAGGTCAGAAAGTTACAATTCTCACTCAAGATATTCAGGAAGGATTCGGACACGCGGTATTCTGTGCTAAAGAATGGGCGAACAGCGAGCCATTTCTCTTGCTTTTGGGCGACCACATTTATGCGTCGGCGACTGAAAGCTCTTGCGCGCGCCAGCTATTGGATGTTTACTCGCAAGTGCGGCAAAGTGTAATTGGTTTGAGAGTAACATCATCTGATGTAATTCATCACTACGGTTGTGCGGCGGGAGTTTGGCAGCAACAAGATTCTATTTTGTCAGTGATGCAACTTTACGAAAAGCCGACTCTTGAGTATGCGCGGCAGCATTTAAGCGTAGCAGGAATGGCAGACGATCTATTTTTATCATTTTTTGGGATGTACGTCCTTGAGCCTAAAATATTTGATTGCTTGGCAGAACATATTAATGGTAATTTTCGAGAAAGAGGCGAATTTCAGTTAACCTCGTGTTTGGATAAGCTGCGGCAGTCTGAGGGAATGAGAGGTTGTGTGGTGAAAGGGCGGTGCTTTGACACGGGATTGCCGGAGGTTTACCGGCAGACGCTGATTGATTTTCCTTTGTATAGCAGAAGCCAGGAGTCACCCCCCCCTACCCCCCCCCAAGGGGGGAAAGTCAGGAGTCAGGAGTCGGGTGCTTAACTATTAACGGTTTCAGCAATTGCCCAATTCCCGATGCCCAATTCCCGATCCCTCATCAGCTACATTCCTCTATTTTCCGTTGTTAACCGCCCCAAAATCAGAGCAATTGTAACAAAATATTACAAGATGACGCTAAAACAGCATAGAGGCTTGACAGCAAAGAATTAAGCGGCTAATCTGATATACATACCCGGGTAAGTCAATTCACAGTCCTATGCAAGAAAAGCAAAAAGTTACACTGTATCTTCCACCTGAACTGCATCGCCAGCTCAAAATCAAAGCCGCAGTAGAAACAGAACCGATGTCATCAATTGCAGAAAGGGCAATTGTATTCTACCTAGGAAACCCCGAACTGGTTGACGAAGTAGAATCGTCCTACGGACAAACCCATCGGGTATACAACTGTCCCGAATGCACGAGTTCTGTAGTAATGCGAGATGGAGAACTGGCATCCGTAACAAGTCAGCCGAGCTTATTGGTTGAGCAGGATCTTTCGGTAAAGCAAGTGTCGGGCGTCAGTGCCAGCACGGCTCAACCGGGAGAGGAAGAATTGGTTCCCTGCTAAAAATGCCTTGCTTCCGCGAAAACCTAGAACTGAAACTTTCAGTAGTAAGGTTAACGGCAGCATTGAGATTCAGCAAAGATAGCACCGTCTCTAGTGGGTCGAGGAATATGCAAGAAGAGATCAGTATTCTAATCCAAGCTCAATATCCTCTGATCTACCTCGTGACATCCGAGGAAGAGCGGTGTGAGCAAGCAATTTCGACAATAGCTCAAGCCAAACCACAGCGACGAGTATTTATCTGGACTGTAACTCACGGTATTGTAGAGTACGGTCAACCTCGAACCACTACCCAGCACAACACCGTCTCGCCAGAGGCAGCAATTGAATGGGTGATCAGGCAACGAGAACCAAACAGCAACGCTAGCATCTACATTTTCAAGGATTTGCATCCTTTTATCGATTCTCCTCCGGTAACGAGGTGGTTGCGCGATGCGATCGCCAACTTCAAAGGAACGCAAAAGACAATTATACTGATGTCTCCTTTGCAGCAAATTCCGATCGAGCTAGAAAAGGAAGTGGTAGTGTTAGACTTCGCCCTGCCAGACATGGCGGAACTAAACCAAGTATTATCTAGCCAGTTGGAGCTCACGAAAGCGCGACGAATTACCACGGAAGGGCGAGAAAAGCTCTTGAAAGCAGCTTTGGGATTAACCAAGGATGAAGCTGAAAAAGTTTATCGCAAAGCCCAAGTTTGTAAGGGACGCTTGACGGAAGAGGAAGTAGACATTGTTCTTTCGGAGAAAAAGCAGCTAATTCGGCGCAACGGCATTCTAGAGTTCATCGAAGAAGACGAAACCCTAGATGCAGTCGGCGGTTTAGAAGAGCTGAAACGGTGGCTCAAGCAGCGTTCCAACGCTTTCACAGAAAGAGCGAGAGAATACGGTCTTCCCCAACCCAAAGGGATGCTAATTCTTGGCGTACCAGGATGCGGAAAATCGCTGATTGCCAAGACTACATCTCGCCTCTGGGGGCTGCCCCTGCTGAGGTTAGATATGGGTAGAGTCTATGATGGTTCGATGGTAGGTCGATCGGAAGCAAACCTCCGTAACGCCCTGAAAACCGCAGAATCGATCTCTCCAGCCATCCTCTTCATCGATGAACTAGACAAAGCCTTTTCAGGAGGCACCGGTTCGTCCGACTCAGATGGAGGCACATCCAGCCGAATTTTCGGTTCCTTCCTGACTTGGATGCAAGAAAAAACTTCCCCAGTCTTCGTAATGGCAACAGCCAACCGCATTGAGCGGTTGCCGGGGGAATTCTTGAGGAAAGGACGATTCGACGAGCTCTTCTTTGTTGACCTGCCTACAAAAGAAGAACGCCAAGATATATTCAAAATTCACCTGTCAAAGCGCCGTCTGGACATCTCTCGCTTCGATTTAGAGCAATTGTCCAACGTTTCCGATGGCTTTTCAGGCGCAGAAATTGAGCAAGGGCTAATTGCAGCAATGTATGAAGCCTTCGCTCAAGATAGAGAGTTTACGCAGCTAGACATCATCGCGGCCATTAAATCCACATTGCCACTGTCTAAAACCATGACCGAACAGGTCAGCGCCCTCCGAGATTGGGCGAGACAGCGCGCACGGCCCGCTGCATCTTCCGTCGCTGAATACCAGCGAATGGAATTTTAAAAGCTTTCTCCTGGTCCAAACAGGAGCAAAGGCTAGCAACAGCTAGCAGTTCGATTCAAGAGCCGCCCAGCGGCACCGTTAAATCCAGACCGTTGTTGTTTCTCTCTCAGTTTTATTAGGAGGAAATCCAATGTCTCACTTTAGCACTCTGCGTACAAAAATCACCGATGCCGAAATCCTGAAGGCTTCTTTGCGCGACTTGGGCATTTCAGTCAAGTCAGAAGCTGATGTTCGCGGCTACAACGGCCAACGTGTTCGCTCCGACATCGTGGCGATTCTCGAAGGCGAATATGACCTTGGTTGGTCTCGCAATAGCGACGGTTCCTTTGACCTGATTGCCGACCTTTGGGGCGTCGCCAAAAAGCACAATCAAACTGAGTTGATTAACTCGATCAACCAGAAGTACGCAGTGAACAAGACCTTGGCAGCAGTCAAGCAACGTGGTTTGCAAAACGCCAACGTTAAGCTGGTAGTGCAAAACTAATTGATCTGCGCTGTTTCTAAGCTGGCGGGTTAACCAAATACTGGTTAACCCGTTTTTTGTTGGGATGTATAATAGACATAGGAGTGAAAAGCTAGTCTTGAACAGGCATCCTGCCTGTTCCACAATCATTATTGGAGAGGTCTAATCGGGTTGATTCGTTCTATGTAAGTTCTTCCAAGCACTAAGCTAAGTTTCTGCACTGCGACGGTGGCTAAATTTGGCGATGATTTTTTTCCGGGATTCGTGACTGACGCTCAAAGCAAGTTCTGGATTTTGAAGTACGCGCGCGATCGCATCTGCCATTGCTTCGGGTTTTTCTGATGGGACTAATATAGCATCCGCGCCGTCATCTACTAGCTCAGAAGTTCCGCCTAGATTAGTAACTACCGCCGGCACTTGCATCGCCATTGCTTCCATTACAGCAACCGAAACACCTTCATTCAAACTTGCCAAAGCAAAAATGTGAGCCTCTTGATAACCTTGGCGAATTCGCTGTTCCGAAACAGCCCCAAGTAGCTCCACGCATTCGGACATCGATTTATCTTCAATAATTTTTTCTAGCTCTTTTCTTTGTGATATCCGCTGCCCCCTTGTTCGTCCTCGCCTGCAATTTGCAGCCGCACGTCAAATCCCCGATTTCGCAGCAATTCTACAGTCTCAATCAAGTATTTGTGACCTTTCACCGGGTTGAGGCGGCCGCCAGCAAAAATTTTGCACGGACTTCCTTTTGGCCAAGGCTTGTAAGGGCTGCTGCGTTTAATTTCTGCTATATTAACTCCCATTAGACCAACAGGTAATTGTTTAGGAAGAAAGTTCGCTAATTTATTTTTGACATCATTGAGAAGCAGTTGAGATATGACGATCGCAAAAGCAGCATTTTTCCACTTTTGTTCCTGATTTGACCCCTACACTTCTAGAGTAGGCCCGAGAATTGTCATACTGTAAGTACAGCCTGTAATAATTGAGTTAAATAAGGCTATATTGGCGGTATTGGCACAGGACTGAACGTGGATGTGCGACCAACTTTTTGTTCTGGTTAACCCTGCTAGTTTCCCAGCAACCAAAACCACTGCTAAGAGTTTAACTTTTTCAGATAAGGATGTATCTCTCGCTTTGGCAATAACTGCGAGGCACTGCCACCATACAGCGGGACCTGCTTTGAGAACTTCTACGAAGGAGTTAATCCAATCTTTCGCAGCAAAGGGAAATAGATAAACAGTATTTTTTTTAGCTTCTTCTCCCCATACGTGAGAATCGATGGCTCTGGGGGGCGGTTGAGTTGACACCAAATCTGTTTCAATTCCAAGTTCTACAATAAATTGTAGATCCCGAAAAAAAAATGTGTGTTTGTCCGGTAAATTGTGGGATAAAGTATCCAATTTTTGCCTTGATCTCTCACCTGCTTTTTAATTGTTAACCTAAAGATATTTATCTACTATACTATGCCGATGCACGAACACTTTTCTCGGCGAGAATTTTTTCGTAAATTTCAACGATCTTTTCTGCTTTTTTATCCCAGGCAAATTCTCTGGCTTTTTCGATCGCCTTAGCCGACATACTTTCCCGCAGTCGCTCGTCTTCGATCAACAGCTTAATTTTATTTGTCAATTCCTGGGTGAGATACTCCCTAGAATTTGGCTCGATCTTAAAACCAGTTTCTTCATTCACGTATTCGCCTATACCGCCGTTATTGGCAACTATGCAGGGCAGTCCGCAAGCCATAGCTTCCATTACCACTGCTCCACCAAACTCTCTGAGCTAAGGGAAACAAAAAATATCTGCTTTCCTGTAATAATCCAGGGTTTCTTGTTGATTAACCCATCCTGTAAAGCTGACTATTTCGCCTAAATTTAGATCCTTCACTCGGCTTTCCAAGTTATTTTTTTCGGAGCCGTCTCCTACTATTGTTAAGCGTATTTTACTTTGAATTGCAGGGTCTAATTTCCCAATAGACTCTATGACAATATCGGCGCATTTGTAAGGAACTAATCTTCCCACAAACAGTAGATTGATGTGGCTGGCATCTTTATTTGGGATATTTGTCTGATTTAAAAACTCGTCAGAAATGGCATTTTCGTAAACAAATCAATTCTTTGGTCAGGGATTGCAAACCAATCTTTTAGCATATTTAAGGTATATGTTGAACCTGCTAAAATTTTGTCGGCTTTTTTGTAAGTTTCTACATAGCCTGGAATTAATGCTCGACCAACTGCTCTCAAAAAGTTGAATTGAGCAAATTCTTGTTTCGCCGTTTCTTGAAAGCCTGGTGGAAATGGAATGCCCCCATTCACAGGCCCTAGAATAAAAGGAGTCTGCTGGCACACACTAACTACCTTAAACGGATACCGCGGCATCATCGGGGTAATTGCATGAACTATGTCATAGTCTCCGTTGAGGATTTTTGCTTGAAACTTTTGATAGACTTGCCGATTAAATTCCTCATAGATTGGGTAGCTCAAGGCATTATAAAGAGGCCAATTTATTCGCCCGTTTGCGGTAATCTTGGCGACTATCTTATAATATTGTTTGCTTAAATTTGATTCTTCAAGGTAGAAGATTTTTTCGTATTCGGGGTATTTTTCAAGAGCTGGTTTATTTATAATATGGGTAACGAGTGTTGCATCAACTAAATTGTTGAGTTTTTGAAAAAGATTGTATCCCAAAGGTACAGATGCCCACTCTGGATTGCATTGTTATACAATTAGTAAAACTTTGAGTTTTTTATTGTTCATTTGTTTGCTTCCTCTGGTTATGAGTTAATTTGAGTGGGTTATACTAGCTTGCTGAATTAAGAGATTTGGTTGTTTTGTATTCGATCAATTTGCTCTGCTGCCCCAGCAATCGGCGCTGGTGAAACTGGATTTGACCTTGTAGCTGGGGAAATTTAGCTAATATACAGGAAAAAGCGTAAATGGCAGCGTCTTTAGTTGTGATATCTCGATGCTTTAGATAATAGTTATACGTGCGATAGGTTGCTAATGGGTAGCCAGTCAATAGTAACAGGCTCCAGCCTTTTGTCGGCAATGCCATTGCCCAGGCTAGCACTGGTAAGACTAATCCCCACAGCCAGGTGCTTTGGGTTTCTTTGACCCAATGGCGCTCGGGTTTGCTTCCGTGCATCCAGGAGCCCTCGGCGTAGGCGTAACCTGCTCTTTGAGCACGTTTCCACCATTGAGTAAAATTGGTCATTTGCGCGTCGTGCAGGGTCATTTCTGCGTCTAAGCGGAGGATTTTCCAATCTTTTTGGCGCAACCGTAGGCACATTTCTGGTTCTTCACCGGCGATTAGGGCGGGATTGAAACCTTCGACTTGCTGAAATGCTGCTGTGCGTATCATGGAATCGCCTCCGCAAGCTTTTGTTTCGCCGATCGCGGTATCCCACTCAATGTCGCACAGTTGGTTGTAGATGGTGGCTGTGGGGTATCGTTCGCGTCGGCGCCCGCACACTGCTGCTACGTCGGGTTTGGCTGCGAGTTCGCTGTATGCCCGATCGAGCCATCCGTCAACTAATTCGCAGTCACCATCCACAAATTGGACAAATTCGATGTCTGGTGCTAGTTCCAGTAAGCGGGCAAAACCTTCGTTTCTGGCGCGAGCTGCGGTAAAGGGTATGGATAGGTCGAGTTCTACTGTATCAGCTCCGAGCGATCGGGCTAATTCCAAGCTGCCGTCTGTTGAGCCGGAATCGACGTAGACGACGCGAGCAACTTTGTTTGTGGCCCAGACTAGGCATTGGCGGAGGCGCTGCCCTTCATTGCGTCCGATCGCGACTAATCCAACTTGTTTCAAAGTTCCACCTCTTAAATTCTACTTGCGAGTTGCTCTTTTAATATTTTACTGACACTCAAGGTAAGTTCACAATATCTTTATATATAGCAATCCTTGCCGGAGTCGTAAAATTTTTACCCCACCCCAACCCTCCCCTTACCAAGGGGAGGGAGTAAGAAATTCACAAATGATTTAGGATTGCTATAGTAAATTCTATTGAACTGCGGTTTTCGGTGTTAAACTGCCTCTAGCTTATACTGTATTAAGCCACATCAATCATTTTGAGTGGAGGTTGGTCAAAAATGCTGAAGTTAAGTTCCTTGTTCACAATTTACTGTAACGATCGGGCAGTCAGCCATATATTTTTTTAACTCTGCGAACAGTGGAATTACCCCGACTCTCAAGTCCACATGGTTGTTCCGAATTGCGAGCCGTCATGTCGCGGACAGAATCTTGTAGAAGCTATATCCCAATACCTCAAATGGTTGTATTACCGCAGCGCTGATAAACCTAGAGATTGTACAGAAAAGCGTTTCCTCAGAGACCTCAAGGATTTTGATGCAGCTTACTTGTAGCCTAACACTTCGAGCGAAACCTTTAGGAAAGTAAAGCAGGACAGCAAACCCATTTTTTGGGAGCGCATCAACTGCTATACAAAGCAGGCAAAATCTATTCTTGATGATGCTTACCGCCACTTGGGAATCGCTCCCCAACACCAAATTATTGATGGAACGATATTGCCTTTGCTTATCGCGAAGCTGACTTTTTTGCCTTTCCCAGTCTCGAAGAAGGCAGTCCGTTAGTTACTTATGAAGCGATGGCTAACGGTTTACCAGTTCTAACTTCGCCTATGGGAGCGGCAGCATTGCCCGAGATGGCAAAGATGGGATAATTTTTTCGCCCTATGATGAAGAAGCGCTAGTGACTGGCTTACAACAGCTAGCTGGTTGTGTCGAGTTGCGACTTCGGATGAGTGATTCTGCCCGCGATAGGGCCCAGGAATTTAGGTGGGAAATAGCGAGCGGTGGCGCGCTGAGTTGGTACTCGAAAGATTGAAACCAGCTTAAAAATTGAGAGGAAAATTTTGAGATTTTGGAGGCTTCTGCGACTGAAACCCTCCACCTTTTCTTAAATTTTTAACCCCAAATCCTAGCTTTATTTATTAAAAGTTGATTGTGTCAAACCCACCGCGCCACAGTTTCGTTGTCGGGTGTTGGTTTCAGCAGGCCGATAAACCTCACATTCGTGGTGCGTGCTGCTTTGTTTCAAGTTTTACCTCTTGAATTCGACTTGCGAGCTGTTCCTTTAATATTTTAATAAAAGTGGAGCTATTTTCACAATTTTTCTTCGACTTCTAGAAATGATTTTTTAGACTTCATGGGGGTTTTTTTCTATTATTTTTGCCGGTATTCCCACGGCGGTTGCACCTTGTGGCACGTCACAAACCACCACAGCATTGGCACCAATCAAAGCATGATCGCCGATAGTTACAGAGCGAATAATTTTTGCTCCGGCACCGATATCGACGTGACCGCCGATTTTGACATCAGCAACAATTGTCACCTGTTGAAAAATCAGACAGTTAGGGCCAATAGAAGCACTTGGATGAATGACAACGCCATTAGGATGAGTCAGGAGTAGTCCCCCTCCTATCTGGCAGTTTAAAGGGATGTCAGTTCCAGTTACAACAGTCCAGAATCGATGCTGGATCACGTTCCAACGGCATAAAAAATACCCTGTAATTCCACCCTGCTTCTGCCACTTTTGATAGTTGCGGAGAGATTTAAGCAGTTGGCGACTAGGTTCCCACCACTTGCTAGGTTTTTCGCGACTCCAGTCTGGTTCTGTAGCAGAAACGATTGGCTTAGTGATTGACTCAATCATTGTTTGTGCAGTGTTTTGATGATGTAGACAATTGTGCTTATTTGTGAAGTTTACCTTAAGAGGACTCTCTAACACGAGTATTGAGATTGCTTGAATCTCCACACAGTTAACTTGCTTGAGAGAACAGAAAAAGTTAAGCCTGATATCCCTGTTTGTTTTAATTAAATTTTAAATCTCAAATCCTAGCCTTATTTGTTAAAGGTTGGTTGTGCCAAAGCCACCGATCATGCCCCCGTTGGAGTAGATGTGTTGCCGTAGAAGTGCGACACTCGTAACTGTAAGAGCTGGGGTTCGATTTCGGGGTCGAACCCACCCTCACGACTGTTAATTAAATCGGCCCAAGGCAGATTTTGAGTTTGGGCTTGCAATTTTTTCACTAGGTCTTCGACCCGACCGATGGGTCTGGCGGGGATGCCAGCAACGATATCGCCCTCGGCGATATCTTTGGTGACGACGGCACCGGCTGCGACGATCGCATTTGAGCTGATGGTGACGTTAGGGAGGACGATCGCCCCGTAGCCGATAAATACGTTGTCGCCGATATCTATCTTGCCTACGGAATCTAGTTTCACGTTGTAAGCTCGGTTGAGCATAGCGATCGAGCCGTCGTGGCCGATCAGGGTACAGGAGGAGAAGTGGACGTTGTTGCCGATGCGGACGTAGGCGGGATCTGTAAAGACGGTGCTCGGCAGGATGGTGCAATTAGAGCCGATCGCGTACAAGTTGCCGTGGCGGCGGAGAAATTCGGTGTATTCTTCGGAACTGGGGTTGCAGAATTTGGTGTAGAGACCGGGGAACTTGCCGTAACGCATGGCAAGGTGGCGGAGGATTTTTTGCACTGTTGATTTAAGCATTTTCGTGGTTGTTGGTAGATTGAAGAATCTTGGCGGGGATGCCCACTGCTGTTTTGCCTGCGGGAACATCTGATAAAACGACGGCGTTTGCGCCGATATTTACGTCGTCTCCCAGGTTTACTTTTCCCAGGATTTTAGCACCAGCGCCGACGTTAACCCGATCGCCCAACTGAGGCGATTCTAGTGGTTTTTCCAAATAGCGGTTCCCCAGGGTTACGCCTTGGCGGATAATGCAGTCGTCACCGATCGTACACTCTCCGTGGATGATAATAGCGCTCTGATGTTCAATCACCACCCGGCGGCCGAGCTTCACGGTGTATGGCAAATCTATGCCGTAGGTGTTGCGGACTTTTCGGTAGAGCGATCGATAAAGAATGCTTAAAGGAGCTCGCAGCAGCTTGGGTTCAACTTTCATTCTCCAGACGCCGAACCTTTGAACTGCTACGGCCCGAAATCCCGGTTTTGTCCAATCGCGACCGTGAGCAATCCAGTCTTCTTGGATTTGCTGCCACAGTCCCAGGGCGGGGGTTTCTACTTGATTTTCACTGGTGATTAAGTTTTGCTCAGTTACCATAAGCTCTAATTCACACTATTTGTTGTTTACTCTCTTGCTCGATGCCCACGATATTAATTGGTTTATCAGCTTTTTGAGGAAGGATCTACCCGGTTTTATCGATCAAGAATACTAATTTTTGGGCTGCCTCATAAAATATTTTGCTTGCCTAGGTTAACCTGGTTTATTTGGCTTTGACGAATTTACCAACTCCCTTTAAAAGTTTTTGGATTTTTCAATCTTACCCCCCTTAAAAAATACACTATTCAATACAAAATCCCTGAGTAATTTTGGTGGATCGCCATCGGGTTTGCCTTGAAGTACGCGGCGCACCCTCCAGGCTGCAAAACCCGAAGCCCAGGATACATCAGTTAATACTGTGTAAACCAAGCCGTAGTTTTTGATAAAGTACCTACGCCGGGAATCAAACCAATAGGTCGGCAGCCGCTTGGCGGGCTTTTTGGTGTCAGTTACGCCTGAGCTTTGACCGACTAGGTGGACAACGCGACTTTCAGGTACATACCAGCAACTCCATCCAGCTTTGTTCGCTTGCAGGCAAAAGTCCATTTCTTCGCAGTACATGAAATAAGCTTCATCCATCAAGCCAATCTTTTCAAATACTTCGCGACGAACGATCATGCTGGCTCCAGCTACCCAATCAGTTTGGCAGATTTCTTGGGAAATGGGAGGCGCTGCGGCCCAGTTGGCTAATAACTTGGATATAAAGCCTGTCCGCCAACCAAAATCGAGTTCTGTCAAGATGTTGTGAAACCGAAAAGCTGACTCCTGGGGCGTGCCGTCGGGGTCTTCCAAGCGGCTGCCGGCAATTCCTGCTTCGGGGTGGGAGTCCATGAAATCGACGAGGGCTTTTAAGGCACCAGGGCGAACTACGGTGTCTGGGTTGAGCAGCAGGAAGTAAGGGGGGGGATTGGTCGATTCCAGGACGGGACGGATGAGGGCGTTGTTGCCGAAGGCAAATCCGCCGTTGCGGTCTAGGGGTACGAAGGATGCCCATTCGCTCCAGCCTTCTGCTTCGATGGCGGCTGCTATTTGTTCGGCGGAACTGTCGCCTGAAGCATTGTCGGCAACTGCAACCCGCGTACCGGGAAGCGATTGCACTTCGTTAACTAGAGAGCGCAAGCAGTCAATTGTCAAACTAGAGGTTCGGTAGTTAACAATGACAACCAGCAGTGGATACGGGTGATTGGGCTCGCTGGCATGGGACATAAGTACGGTTGTTTGTTTAACAACTTTTTAGCTCAAGTTGTACCGATCTGGCAAGCTGGAGCGATCGCCAGACAGCAGGTATCGCCTACTTTTTTAATTGCTCCCATAATTAACAAAAGCTGCCACCGCTGTCGGTGCATTTGTTGGTGAGTCAGACTGCGAGCCTGTTTCAGAGCTGCCATGCCCATATTTTGAAGTAGGTTCAAGTTTTCTCCCGACTGTTTGAGCAAGTTTGCTAAAGCAACGGCGTCATTGCAATTAGCGATCGAGCCTGTAATGCCGTTTTCGATGCAGTCGCGGAGTTCGGCTGTGTGGTTTGACACCACAGGTACGGGCTAAAATAAGCATCGTATACGATTCTGGAATGCTCGCCTGAGATGGTGATTCCCACAATATAGCAATCCTAAATCATTTTCAATAACTGGTTCCCAGGCTCTACCTGGGAACCGATGTCAGCGAGGCTCTGCCTCGCCTGCGAAAATGGAGGCAGAGCCTCCGGATCTGCGTTACCAGGCAGAGCCTGGTAACGAGTA
>JANPMV010000135.1:0-11576 GCA_031427135.1 Cyanobacteria bacterium VAR_87_metabat_62
AGATCCCCCCTAGCCCCCCTTAAGAAGGGGGGGACAGGGGGGGTCAAAGTCCCCCTTCTTAAGGGGGATTTAGGGGGATCTGGACTATGGTAAAAACGACATTTATCAAGGCTTTCAGGCGATTGTTGACACCTATGGGCACGCTTGAGTGTCCTCCATATCATGCCGTCTCCTCTATATCATCCGGTGCAGCCGGAATTGATATGACGCACCCTACAACAAAAATTTTTCGATCGCCAAATCTGGCAAAATCTTAATAGTTTTGTAATTCGCCGTTGAAATTTCCCTCTTCCAGCATGAAAACTCTCAAGTGGCCAGCTTGGTTCCCCTATCCGATTTCGTGGTTAAGGGCATTTGCTCTCGCTCAGAGTTTTAGTTTTGTGCTTCGCCAAGGCATTCCCGTTGTCAGCGACGATATCGGTTTTCTGACTCTACTGCTGGCGGCTTGGCTAATTCAGTTGCCTTTGTTCTTTGTTTGTCACTTTTTAGCAGTCAAAATCTTAAATCCCTTACTGACTATGCTGCCGGGCCGCTTTCGCGTGGCGCGCAAGTTCAAGCGCCGGCATACGGGTGTTCGATCGCACTTCCGAGAAGGATTGAATGCTGTTGTAGTGATTTTTTTCGCATTTAGTCTATCGCTGTTGGTGCAACTGGCGCTTTTTTATTGGCCCGCGCGGGCGATCGATCCGGCTCAGTTGCTCACAAACATATCTACTCTCACAAATGTGGCAATTGCCGGTGAATTCGATTTCTGGCTCATCAAATTGGCGGGGGCTTTATCGAGTTTAACCCTGTTAGCCGCGCCGCTATATCAATACGATTTTCGGGTGCGCCGGATGCGGGTGGCTCGAAAATTAGCCGAAATTGCGGACATGGAAATGACTGTATTTGAAACAGAGAAATTCCACCGCAGCCAAAAAGGTTTGTTGAGGCGATCTGAAATTCAAATCCTCGGATTTCTAATTGCGATCGGGGTTGTGATTAGTGGCGCTGTTTTTTTGGTTGCCAATTTGCGCGGAAACTTTCAGCAGTTTTCACAGTCGGCGAGTCAAGTTAGCAAATCGCCGCCGCTAGCTATGAAAACGGGCGATCCTTACATTCGAGCTTTGATGCGGACTATTTCTGCTAGCGAGTCGAATGTTTCTCGACCTTATCACGTTGTTTACGGTGGCAAATATGTATTGGATTTGAGCCGTCATCCTGACTGGTGCGTGAGAATTGTTAACGGCCCAAATAAGGGCAGATGTACTACGGCTGCTGGTAGATATCAATTTTTGACTACGACTTGGAAGGATAAGGCTAAGCGCTATCACCCGCGGCCTGGTAATAATTTTGTATGGTGGCAAGATTATAGTTTTGAACCGGAAGATCAGGATGCTGTGGTTCATGCTTGGTTGAGCGATCGCAAGTTTTGGAAAGCGGATATTTCACAGATGCTGCGGGAGGAGAAATTAACTGATGTATTGCGGATGCTGTCGGGAACTTGGACGAGTTTGGGCTATGGAATTGAAAACAATTCTATGAGTTCTAGTTTGCCGAAAGTCTATCGGGAAATGCTGCGGCAAGAATTGGAAAATCCTAGTTCTTAGGTTGAATGTTAACGGTTAACTGTTGACTGTTAACTGTTGACTGTTAACTGTTAACGAATGTTATTGGTTATTAACAAACCAAAGCGATCAACAAATAACTAATAACTAATAACTAATAACTAATCCTTCAATTTTGGTAAAAAGGCTGTCATACCAATTTAAGGTGAAGTTGCACATATCTCGATCCCCCTCGCATCCCCACCCCCCCTAGCCCCCCAAGGGGGAAGGGGGACTTTGATCGGAATCTTGTCCCCCCCTTATTAAGGGGGGTTAGGGGGGATCGGAATTCTATCCAGCCTCATAAAAAATTGGTATCAGACATTTGTACAATTCTAATCCCGGCCGTGCTTGCAGCGGATAAAGCTTGTCGAAATTAATTGGGCTTCCCGGCTCTAATTTCCACTCGGTTTGCTGTGCTGTTTTGACGGGAATTTCGATCGCTACCGTGATGTTAATAATGTTGTTGTGCTGGGGGATTCCCCGAAAACAGTAACTTTTTCCGGTGCGTTTGTCGCCCTGCGCTGCCGGTGATGTATCTGTCTTGTTTGCGAAATTGGATTTCTCGAAAAGGTCGATCGAGCGCCAAGGAGTCCCGGTAGCGGTAGTCTCCATCCGGCAAGCTTTGGACAGTCGGTCTGATTTGAGCTAGAACTGTTGCTGCACTAAGAGTTAGCATCATTGATACGAGTTCCTCCTGTGAAATCGGCGGTTTTAGTGGCTGGTGTCTGTGTCACTGCGGGCGATCCTCTTCGAGGGCTTCGCTAACGGCTTAAACAGAACGGGCTCGTAACAATTTAATAACAATTCTTATGCAGTTTTACTTGATCCCTGCCTATGGTGAATAATTCTTTCATCGTTTCATCTCTTTTACGGATATGAGTGATAATAGAAGTATTGAGTCAAGCCCTGAGAAATTTGGCGGGCGCATATCTAAGGATAAACGGAGGATACTGCTATGTTTGGGCTGACGCGAAGAACAAAAAATTTAGGGCGGGTTGAAACCGGAAACTCGGAACTGCGAGGCTCTACCACCTCTGCGTCTGAGAGTATCCGCACTGTTCGATCGCGAGTTTACAAAGACGAAGCTTTGGTATCTGCCTCGTTGGCGGGACTGCCGGCTCTTTTGGCATCGCTGGAAAGCTTTCGCGAGTAGAGTTTGACAATTTTTCTGGTTAAACATGAGAGTTGACTGAGCTCATTATTGCCAGACGCCGGAAAAGATATTCTTGACGGCGATCGCAATTCGAGTTAAGTCTTCTTTCAGCAGCGGCGGCCAAGAAACTCCTTTGCGGATTCCTGCTTCAAATTGCAGCAAACTTTCTACCGAGAGTAAATGGAGTGCCGAGATTAATTGCCGATCGAGCATTGGAGATTCTTGCAAGCCTTCAAACAATATTTTTAAAGCTAATAAAATCGATGTCACCTGTCCGGGTACGGGCGGCTGACCTTGTTTGAGACGCATCAGGAAAGCGTCAGGATTTTTCTTGGTTTCGAGGGCGGTTCCTTGGTCAATCAGAAAACTGCGGGCTGTTTTGTAATCCATTTGATGTGCGATCGATCTCCTGCAATTAATTAGCTGGCATTATATCACTTTTTGTCCCCCTCAATTTGGTAATATATTTCCATACAGGCTAAACTACAGCTACTCGCACAGGTGCGCCCGCCCTGCAACCGAAAGCTCTCGTAAGGTGCAATAAGCACCCTACAGCTAATCTTGATAGTTATGAGTAGTTTTTACAGAACGGAAAAATAAAACAATGACAAAACGGCACGGAAATAGCAGAAAATTAAAGATTTATCGCTACTTGTGGCTGTTTTTTTTATGTCTGATCTTTCTGTTAGTTCCGGCCATCAAAAAACTAGCTGCCGAAACGCCATTTCCCCCGCCCGCTGCTATTGCAAATAATGCTAAGTTTGGAGCGAGAATTCAAAGGACAATGGGGTTACTTGCGACCAGCACTCCCACAGAACGCCACCAAGTACGCATCCTATTCTACGGTCAATCCATCACTGAGCAAGATTGGTGGAAAGATGTAGCGAAGGATTTGAAACAGCGATTTCCAAATGCAGATTTGATTATTGAAAATCGGGCGATCGGAGGATTTGCTGCACCGCTTTTAATTCGTCCCAGCGAACACGATTTGTATCCTTTTTATCCCGATTTACTCATCTTTCATGTTTACGGGGGCGATGAAGATTACGAAGCGATAATTGCCAATGTCCGTCGCCGCACTACCAGCGAAATACTCTTGCATTCAGACCACATCGACTGGATGCCGACAGGCAGCAACGACGATCCAGATTCAGTCAAAAGATACGAATGGCACAACACTCATTCTACTAAATGGCTGCCTGAGTTGGCAGATAAATACGGCTGCGAAATCGCCGAAATTCGGGAACCTTGGATGCGGTATTTGAAAGACAATCGCTTGCAGCCAAAACAGTTATTGAGTGATAGCATTCACTTGAATAATTGGGGAAATTTTCTGCTAGGTGCTCTGATCAAACCGCACCTACGATATAACCCAAATTTTCCTCAAGCGCCGCAGGATTTAGTCAAAACCTATACAGTTGGCAGCGATGTTAAGTGGCAAGATGGTAAGTTGGTTTTAGAGTTTGAAGGAAATAGAGTAGATGCGATCGCCGATCGCACCTTCAACGGCAGCGCCGCTTCTGGTAATATTACCATAGACGGCAAAAAACCCTCAGAATTTCCTGAACTTTACAGCATTACCAGACCCAGCGTTGCTGTTGGTGTCGGTTGGCCCGCAATCATCCAAATATCCAGTCAAAAACCGCTAATCGTCGAAGATTGGAAAGCCGTAATTACGGAAATTAACAGCGACGCTAGCAAGTTTAAATTTGACGTTATAGGTTCTAAAACAGGTTATGACGGCAGCGGTACAAATGAGCAATTATTTGTCTCAAATTCTGGGCGCGTTGTGATTGAACCAAAAAACTGGTGGCTGAAAAATTCCTATGACTATTCCAAACAGCTAACACCAAAAGGCTTTGAGATTACGTGGCAAGTGCGGCCAATGTTTGTTGATTCATACGTTACGCCACAAATTGTAGATTCAAGCCGCGAGTATCCGACAACATTGGCTCAAAATTTGACCAATTCCAAACACATCCTCGAAATTATTCCTGAAACAGACGGAAAAGTGCCAATTAAAGCAATTCGAGTGTATCGCCCTCCTTTCTCCAATCTAAAATCTCAAGTTGAGAGTTTTTAACCGCAGATATTAGCGGATGAACACGGATGAACGCTGATGCAATTTTAACCGCAGATATTTGCGTTCATCTGCGGTTTAAAAAAATCTTCATGTTGATTTTATAGCAATCGCCTTGGCGGCGCCGGGCGTTGATGATTGCTCAAACCCTTAATATTTAAGCATTCGGCGTTGCTGAATTTAGGTATGATTCACTCGCTATAGCAATCCCTGAAACTCGCTGAGTAGGGGCAATTCATGAATTGCCCCTACTCAGCGAGTTTCGGAGGCCAATCATACTCCTGCAGCAGCAACGCTAAGCATTCTACTCCTGACTCCTGCTATCATCGCCAAGACGATCAACTTCTAGTAATCCCCAACTCGTGAAACATCAACAGCGATAAAAAGAAATCCACCACAAAAATAAACACCCAAGAAGTTACTACCGCCGCCGTTGCAGCTTGACCTACTCCTTTCCCTCCGCCCGCCGTCGTCAACCCCCAGCCGCAACCGACAAGGGCAATTATCAACCCAAAAATAAAACTCTTAATCGCCACAGTTACTAAATCCCAAGGCCCCAAAAAAGTCCGCACCGATTCCAAAAATACCGACGGTTCCAACTCGTAAAAATAAACCGCCACAAACAGCCCGCCCAAAATCCCCACTGCTACCGAAAAAATCGTTAAAATCGGCAGCATGATGCAGCAAGCTATCACCCTCGGCACTACTAAATAATCAACTGGATTTGTTCTCAACATATACAGGGCGTCTATTTGTTCCGTCACCTGCATTTCTCCTATCTCTGCGGCAAAGGCCGAACCTACTTGTCCCGCCACCACACCAGCCGTTAAAACTGGTGCTAATTCGCGACAAAATGCCACAGCAAAAGCACCTCCAACTGCCCCAACTGCCCCATACCGAATCAATTCTCTGGCGGATTGAACGGTAAAAATCATCCCGGCAAAAAAGGCGATTAGCAGCACGGATCGCAAAGAATCCAGCCCTACTGTGACTAAATGTTCCATGATTTTGCGGCGGTCAACTTTGCCGATTAGTACGCGCAGCAGCACTTGACCGCCCAGGAATAGCGTCACTAAAAACCGCTGAAACCACCTGTTATTGAAGGTTTCATCTAAATGTCGATCGCGCTTTTCTTGGTATTTTTTAACCAATTACTGACGGCTCGCGATTAATTACAAACAGGACAAAGGATTGCTAAATAGAGATTTCGCCAATTGTACAGCAATTATTGCACGATTTGTCAACATATATTTTCAGTCTGACGGCCCTGCGGTTGGTGGGTTAGGCGCGGTTTAAGATTTATTTATTGGTGAATTAACTTAATCGCCGCGCCAACCCACCCTACAATATGACTGACTACTGAGCAAGCAACAAGTCGATCAACTTATCCAACTGTTCATCATATTTTTCGGCTTGATCCTTACCAATTCTCACCAGTTCCGATATTTTCTCTTCCGAGGCATCATCAATCGGCAGCGGTAGTTCGCCGCTCAAATCTGGACTAATTCTCAAATATTGATTTGGTCTTTCAATCGCATCAAAAATTTGGATCATTTGATAGTTTACAGTTTCAGAAACTCCTGTCATCATGATATTAATCAAAGGCTCAACCCACTCAACTTGACCCCAGTTTTTCACTTCTTCGTAGGGGAATTTTTTCTGAGCTTTCCCCGTGCCCAGCGATAAAATTACCATATCTTTTGCCGTTGGGCCTCTGTCCGGGCGATCGTCGGGAATTCTTAATTTACTTCTAGCTTCTGCATAGGCACAAAGTGCCGGATTGTTGGCGAATACTCCGCCATCAACTAAGGCGTAAGATTCCTTTGTTAAAGAGAAGATTTGGGGAATTTCAAAGTAAGAGGGAGCAGCAGATGTAGCTCGGGCGATATCTCTGATAAAATAGTCGGCTGCTGGATATTTTTTAGCATCTATTTGATCAAAAAAGTGAGCTTTTCTCCTTTCGACATCGTAACTGGAAATTAAACAAGGTTTCAGCAGTTCGCTGAGTTTGACATCTTGAAAGTTTTCCAAAAGGAATTTTTCTAACCGATCGCTCGGATATTTCTCATCTACCAAACCGTCTAGAGATTTGAGTGTTTGCCAAAATGAACTCTGAAAAACATCACGGCCGCTTTTGATCGAAAAATTCACAGCATCTTGGGCAGACCACCGAGGTCTACTGGGATTTTTGGCATCGGGATATAAATAGATGCAAGTTAAAATTCCTCCCGCACTTGTGCCGGCGATTAAATCAAAATAGTCAGCTATTCTCGCATCTGGGTTGCCACTTTTTTGTTGCAGCTTTGACTCAATGCTAACTCCAACTTGCGCGGGGATAATCCCTCTAATTCCGCCTCCATCTATGGATAAAATCCTAGTATATTTAGCCATAATTGTTGCCTCTTTTCGATGTTTGCTTGTTTTCTAGATTGCGGGACGCAAAAGTGGTTTGACTCACGAGTGCTGTTGGGACACGGCACTGCCCTTCTTCGTGTCAACTTAACATCAAACCCAGTCACAGACTGCTGTTTAACGATTAAGGCCAGATCCCCCCTAGCCCCCCTTAAGAAGGGGGGGAAAGGGGGGGTGAAAGTCCCCCTTCCCCCTTGGGGGGGCTAGGGGGGGTGGGGATTTAGGGGGATCTGGACTCGGATATAAACGAGATTTCTCAAGGGTTTCAGGCTTAAGTTGACACTAATAGGCACTGCCGTGTCCCTACCTCTGCTGCGTCCAAGACTGTCCTAATCTAACATTTCAAATCTAAATTTAATTGGCGGGCTGCGATCGTGTAGCGAAAAATGTATTCTACAATTTCTACATAATTGTAGGCGGCGGCGGTTGAGTCGGCCCAGACTGTGATGCCGTGATCGCGAATTAACAAAGCGGGTACAGAGGGCGAAGAGTTGGCGAAGAATTGACAAATTTCCTTGGCTATTTTAGGCACTTCCAAATAATTTGGAAATAGGGGTATCGCCACCTGCGGGTTTTCCTCCCACACCCCCAAACCTTTGAGCATTTCGATCGCAGGTAAAGGCACTGCATCTCCTGCTACCAGCCGAGAAACTAAATTTGCCTCGATCGAGTGAACGTGATAGCAAGCTTTAGCGTCTGGAAAACAATTATAAACTGCTAAATGAATGCTGGTTTCGGCGGAAGGGCGACTGTCGGGAGCAGGTTGCTCGACAATACCGCCGTCTAAGTTCATTCTGATAAAATCTGCTTGAGTTAACTGCCCTTTCGCGCGGCCGCTAGCAGTAATCCAAAAACTGCCGTCTGGCAAGCGCGCTGAAAGATTACCAGCAGTTCCAACCATCCAACCGCGAGCGTAAAAATGTTTTGCTGCTGCAATTAAATCTGTTCTCAAATCGCCACTCATTCTTTCTAAATCCTCAGCTTTTTATCTACTTTTTACGTTAATAGTTATTGCGCTAGCTATCTAAATGTACGCTGTACAGTAGTAGTTAATCCGTAGGGTGCGTCGCTGCGATATCTTGGATCTAACTTGCAGATTATAGATGGCGACGCACCCTACTTGCCATCAGATTATATGTACCACATACACAGGTCATATGCTGTATTACCTGAAAAAGGCGATAGTTTCAATTCCATTTTTGGGACAAGTTTTCCAACACGTCAAAAAAATTATCCCATTTAGTATAAGGCTTTTGTTGTTCGTCTAGATACTCCGCAAGCCGATCGCGCGCAAACACAGACGAAGCCTGCAAAGCCATGTTAAAATCCGTCAGCGAATCTCCGATCGCCACCTGTTCCTGGGCCGAGTGCAGCCCCATCACCCGCACCTTAGACACCAATTCTGTATCCCCTTCAAATTCCGCATTTACTTGTAAACAAGGGCCTGTCGCGTCCAATTCCACAGCGTACAGGGCGATCGCCCGGTGTACCAAATCGCCCATCACTGCTTCTACCATGATCTGCAGCCCGCCAGAAACTATCACAAAATCTACGCTTTGAGAGTCCAAAAAATCCAGCAATTCTACCAATCCCGGCCGCATCAGTTGTCCCCTAGAAAATTCCACAATTTCCCCGTAACGTTCCGAGGGAATAGACTCTAGTAACTGCCGCACTCCCGATCGCAAACTCAGCCTTCTAGCATATATTTCAGGCATCAGTTGAGACGATAGTTCCGGTGCGAAATGCTTGAGCATTGCCACAAAAGTTTCTTCAATGGTTATAGTGCCGTCAAAGTCGCAGAATACTATTCGTTTGTGATTGTTCGGAATTGGAGCTTTTTGCTGATCATCGGTCATTGTTAGTCGCACAAGAGAGAGAACATAGAAAGTTTACACAATTCATATTACACTATCGAGTAACGGACACCGTGACAGCCGAAAACTAATAGCTATGGGCTGTTTTTTGGCGATCGCCCGCAGGATTTCATACAGGTTATTCGAGAGAATCTTCGTCAAGATAATCTTCGTCGAGGGAATCTTCGTCGTCGAGGGAATCTTCTTCGTCGTCAAGGGAATCTTCTATTTCCTGCTTTTGATTTTTGGTTTTTTGGGGAGTAGCTTTAGCAGGCAAACAGATTAAATTGTCATCCTCAGTATTAATCAAACCCTTCGATCGCAATTTGCCCATCAGCCGCGTCACCGTCACCCGCGTTGAGCCGATCGCACTGCCAATTTGAGCGTGAGTCAAAGTCCAGGGTAGCCGATAGCCCCGAACCACATCCGGTTCTGCCTCACCTACGTAGGGTTCGCCGAACTCTTCGATCAGCAAAGTGAGAAATCCCAGCAGTCGATCGATCGTCCGGCGCTGTCCCAAAGTGCTTAGCCAGAGGAGTTTCCGCTGGTGCTGGTAGCGAAACGCATCCAAAATTTCTCTGCGGAAGTGAGGCCAGTTATCTAAGTCGTGCCAGTACATCCACACTACGTGAGTTTGATCGGCGTGGGCGTAAGCTTGGAGGGTAAACGGAGACTGAGCAACCAGTTCAAAGGGCTGACCTGCGCCGACGAAGCCCAAAAAAGCTTCTTCTGTAGTTTTGTCGGCAGATTTTGACGATTTCGTCGCGGCGCTAACTTGAGCGCTGCCTACCAGTCGCACAGCACCTTTCTGGACTAAATATAGCAGTCCGGGTCTAGCGGGAATCCGCTCGTCTTTGCTAAAAGTCCGGCAGCGGTAATGTTCCTGGGCCCAGTCGATAATTCGCTGCCAAGTGATAAACGGTCGATCGATAGTTTCTAGAGGTGTGGAAGTTGATTGCATAGGTGAGGCTCTGGGATATATTTGATCGGTGAGAAAAACAGCTTCTGCCAGTAGTGCGATACAAAGTGAGACAACCAACCCCGATCGAGCTTGCACGCTGCTTAACTGTGCTGACTCTTCTCAGTTTTACCGGAAAATTCAATGTAGCAAAAAATACATCAAAATGGTAGAGTTCAGCAAACACTTTGTCTTAAATTTTGTATATTTAGCCCAAAAATCGCTGTAAAGCCGATTATTTCGATGTAGTCCCACCCCAAAAAGTCGATCGACCTTCTGTGACATCAGCAGTTTAACGTACAAGAACAATGCAAGTGGTAACACTCGATCATCGCAGTTACCGCAGGATCGGCCAATATGGATACACAAAATATTTCCCAGTGCCCCGAAGTTTCAGTCAAGTGTTTCTTGCTTTCAAGGTTCCACAGCATCAGCAACAGGCATCTTGCCTGTTCCACAAAGACTGAATTTGATTGTGGAACAGGCAAGATGCCTGTTCTTGAGAATGGGGCAGTATTTCCGTTGAATCGGAGCAAAAATCGCGCGCGGGTGTCGTACGTGTCGGCGATCGCCCTGAAATTGGCTAAAACTTGGCAGCAGACACCGCAGGCGATCGCGGCACAGTTAGCCGAAACTCTCGAACCGCTGTGCTCCCCAAATTTCGCCGTTAAAGTTGCGCCGTCGGGATTTATCGAGCTGGAACTCACTGATGCTGGTTTAGGCTTCTGGTTGCAGCGTTTAGCTCAAACGAAGCTCCCAGTTCCAGAATCTCCGATATTATCTGCTGTTGTGGATGCCGATCGACTGTTTCCGATTCAGTACAGCCACGCGCGCTGCTGTTCCCTGGTGCGAATGGCCCACCGCGATCGCCTAATTTCGATCGCACAGCCCGATGTCGCTACAGCACCCCAAATTTGGTCTCTGACGGCCCCAAATCCCATTCCTTGGCTCGACAAGGGCGATCAGCTGCGGTTAGTACATCCAGCAGAACGCAGTTTAATTTCGCAACTAATAACAGTGCTGGATAACTTAGCACCTATTTTTGGGAATTGCACCCAACACAAACCAGTCCCTACCCAAAATAACATTGTAGGGACACGGCACTGCCGTCTCCTCTATCATTCCGGTGCAACCGGAATTGATATCAATACCCAAAATAACATTGTAGGGACACGGCACTGCCGTCTTCTCTATCATTCCGGTGCAACCGGAATTGATATCAATTATCTAAAATTAGCCAATAGTTTGAGTGTGGCATTTCAGACTTTTTACAGTCAATGTCGAATTTGGGGCGAAGTTAAAATAGAAACACCAAAACTCGCTCAATCCAGATTGGGCTTAGTATTAGCAACTCAATCTTTACTCAGATTTATCCTAGAAGAATTATTGAGCGCCGTTGCTCCTTTAGAACTTTGAGTTAACATCGCCATTAATATTACCCGAAATCAGGAGACGGCAGTGCCCGGTCCCAACCCAATAATTGTAGGGACACCGCCCTGCCCGCACCACTATATAAATCCGGCGCAGCCGG
>JANPMV010000136.1:0-69294 GCA_031427135.1 Cyanobacteria bacterium VAR_87_metabat_62
TCAAACATTTTTTATTAACTGAATCTCAATTTAAGTGTACACGTCTGTGCGGTGACCATACAATTTGGGGTTTGGCACCCGCCACTGCCGTCTCCTAATTTCTACTAATAATTCGGATGCTAACTCTGAGGAACCAATCACCAAAACCAGCGCCGTTTGGCTGACCAACTTAACTCGCACACTGTCCCTTTCGGTACATTTTGATAGCGCCGAAACGTTCCACCTAATTGTTTGGCTAAATTGTTTGCTAACTGCGTTCCTAATCCTGAAGATTGAATGTTAGCGTTTAAATCTTGGATTGCCGGTTCTGCATCAGACAGTTTCCCCCTGCCATTATCCACCACCCGAATCACTTGTCGATCGCCTTCAGCAAAATCTGGTTCCCGCCCGCATCCGCCCCCACATATCCGCCAGAATTGGGCCGAACTCTGGTCAATTCAATGCTGCCAAATCGCATCGCCTCCCGATCGCGAATTCCATCGCCTGACTTAATTCCTCGGGTTGCTAAATAGAGCTCTGCCAGCCCGAGGGCGAAGGAAAAACGGTATTCTTGCTGGGAGTTGTGAGTGCCAGTGCCCAATAAACTGCGGCGCTGGTAGCCATCCGCATCGAGGACAAAATCTGCAAAGCCAACCTGTTCGGGTGGTAGCGCGGGCGGAGGTGCGACGATAAAGCCATTGCGATCGGGCAAAGCAATCTCCACTCCGATCGCATTTTTGCTGCTGCGAAACACCGATGTTAGTTCCGCATTACCTGGTTCAACCGGAATATCGCGGACAATATCTAACCCGATCGCGATCGGTTGATAAGCCTGCAATCGTTTGAGTAAATCGGCAATTGCGCGATCGGGAATCGGATAAGTTCTGGCGCGTTGAATATCTTCCTCCGTAATGCCGACGATCGCAATCCGTTCATCCATTGGCTCAGGAGGGCGCAGCAGCAAAAATCGATCGAACGCAACCAACTCCAAAAACTGAAGCGCACCCGTCAATCTAGCCACAATCACAGCGACAATCACCATCAACCCTGGAAGAGCTCCGCGCCACCAAGTTGAAATATCTGTTTTCACTGCTTGCGATCGATCGGGCTTCATCTAATTGACCCTTGCATCGGTATCATTCAAATCTCCAAACAGTCAACAGTCAACAGTCAACAGTCAACAATCAATCAATTAGTCCTGCTTCCCTAGCCCGCACTTCCGTTTGAATCCGCAGATTTTTGTCAGGTTCGCCCTGCACCTCTAACACATCTCGAATCTTTTCCCAGTTATTGCACAGTGCGTTCAGAAACAATCATCCGTTTGGCGATCGCAGTGTCCTGTAAGCTATCTTGAAAAGCGAATTGCAACACCTGCATCCAAGCGGGTTTGAGTTGCAGCCCATTGCGGATTTCTCTGGGTGTATAAATCCGCTCGTGCAGCGCCCAATCGACCATTGCCAGCAAGTCTCTAATCGGCTGGCTTTTATCAACAACTGTGAATCCGCCCATATGATTGTCGATCGACGGTTTCAACCAGACCAACGTCCGAACATGAGCGCTCTGCACTACAATATTCAGACTCGGATACTGCTCCATCAGCGTTTTGAGTAACTGTAGTCCTGAATTGGCCTGAGCAGTTTCGCCGATCGCCTCTGGCATCACCAAATCCACAATTACGAGATCGGGGGTCGTCTGTACTACTTGCTGAAGGGCTTCCTGAGCCGTTGAAGCCGTCAGAATATCGGCCTGTGGATACTCCTTCATCAGAATGTCAAGCGTGCCGCCTAACACCATCGCATGGTCATCGACGACTAAAAATGTTCGTTTCTCCGGTTGAGGTAAAGTCTGGGGCATAGTTCAATCGTTGGCGCACAACATCGTCAGTTTAAGTAATCCGTCCTCTTCTTACAATAGAGGAATTATCTGGATTCCGTCCTGCATCTGTCCGCAAAATAGGACTGTGGATGTCGGCAACGAGAATTGCGCTAAAGTGCAGTTATGATAGTTATATTGCATATCTATAGCAATCCTGAATCAGTCGAAAAAACACTTCTATTCTCTTCCTTCGCGGTCTTCGCGGTTCCTTTAAAAAAAAATCTGGTTCACAAATAATTTAGACTTGCTAGATTATTATAATCTACGTGTCGAAGCAAAAATAAGGATGATTTTATGCAAGCAGAAGGTTCATATAAAGCCAGCACGTACAATCTAGAATTTGAGGCAGAAATCCAGCGGTTAAAAGCTCAAGTTATCCTCAGTTGGGAAAAGGAAGCGCGCACTTTAAAGTGGTTCGGTTTAACAGACGGGATGAATGTTTTGGAAGCGGGTAGCGGGCCGGGATTTTTCACCGAAAAACTGTTAGGATTACTGCCAAACAGTTCGGTAACAGCCGTAGAAATTGACCCGGTACTGCACGAAAAAGCTGTAGGATATTTGAAGGACAAAGGAGGCGATCGAGTAAATCGCATTCAAGCATCGATCGCAGATACTGGTTTAGAGGATAATACATTCGACTTTGCGATCGCCCGTTTGCTATTCGTCCACCTCCCCGATCCCGTCGCAGCAGCCCGAGAAATATTCCGCATCTTAAAACCTGGTGGTAAACTGGTGATTATCGATAGCGATGCGGATCTCTTTTGGCTGACAAATCCACCTTGGTCAGTTCAGATTGTCAGGGAGAAATTCAAACAGGTGATGGCCTCTCGGGGCGGCGATTTATGCGTTGGGCGAAATCTGTGCCGCATTCTGAAAGAAGCTGGGTTTGGTAGCGTTGATTTAGAAGCGGTTGTCAGTCACAGCGATATCATCGGCATTGAAGCATTTGAACCTTTGCTAGACTCCGGGCCGATTTTACAAATGGTTAAACAAGGGTTGATTTCCGACTCAGAAATAGAGAGTTATTTGGTTTCGCGGGATGAATTTGTCGCTGCGGGCGATAATCGATCCATGATGAGTTTTTGGTTGATGGCTTGCGGAGAAAAGAATTAATAGAAATCTGGAATAACTCTCAAGCTTCCTCCCAGCAATGACTAATCACTCTTGGTTTGGTGCGTCGCTCATCGATTGTCGATTTTTTTAGGGACTTAAGAGCGGCGACGCACCCTATAACTCATGACTTTTATCTTCTTCTTTTTCTTCTTCTTTTTCTTCTTCTTCTTCTTCCTTCGCGCCCTTCGCGTCTTCGCGGTTCGTTTTCAATCCAAATACCCAACCCAAGCCGGCAAAACATCCGGCGAACCGTACCACTTTCCCGGAGAGCGAGGCGAATGCCAAACCCCATCCAACACCAAATTTTCCGCCCCGTCCAAAACAGCAGCTTCTACAGGCGTAATTCCATCGCCCCAAGTTTCGCCCTTCCCCACAGTCAACTCGTAACTTTTATAAGCCAGCCAAGTCCCAAAACCGCGCTTGCCAAAAACAGACTTCCCCGCAACGCACACGTAGCGCACCTGCGGGTGAAAAGCCCCCGGATAGTGAATTTTGACGAAATCTAGGTTTTTGCGCGTCCAGCGCTCAACAGAGACGTGCGGCGTGCCTAAAGTGATGAGAGTGCGGATCGAAGGGTGAGCATTCCACAAACCTGCGCCTTTAAGCACGTCGCCGTGAATGGTGTAAGGCTGTTCGCCCAAATAGATGCGAGAAATCCAGCCGCCGGCGGAATGACCGACAAGATTAATCTGAGAGACGCCATATTGCTGTAACATTTGTTTGACAGTCCGATCGAGCTGTCGCAAAATAGGCACCATCGACCGCCCGCCAAAAGTCGGCAACCAATCTCCCTTGCTCAGAGATACTGTTACAGTTGGGAAACCTAGATCAACAAGAGATTTTTCTAATTCCCGATAATCGGAAGCAGCAGCAAAATATCCTGGTAAAATAACGGTGGGTAATGGCATTGTCAATTTTAGATTTTAGATTTTAGATTTTAGATTTTGCGATCGGGGTGCTACGATCTATTTTTCCAGTTCTAAAGACGCTTGCCGAAGCATCTTTTGGATTGCTAACATCTGCCGCTGGTTAAACCTTTTGCTTGGGGAATATCTACTTCTATGGCTCGCGAGCCGATTCCGACATTGTATTTTACCCTAGTTGTCGTTCATTTAGAAGACCGTTTTCTACTGGTACAAGAGCGCAAGTACAATCAGCAGTGGTATCTCCCAGCAGGGCGAGTGGAAAAAGGAGAGACTTTGCTCGAAGCTGCTGTCCGCAATACCGTGGAGGAAGCGGGCATTTCAGTCGTCGTTGAAGGAATTCTCAGGGTAGAGCACACGGTGATGCCTAGGGGCAATGTGCGCCTGCGAGTCATTTTTGTGGCCCGCCCTGAAGATAAAACGCCGCCCAAGAGCAAGCCGGATGAGTATACTTTGTGTGCTGGTTGGTATTCTCTCAAAGAGTTAGACCAGTTGTCGCTGCGGGGTGAGGAAGTTCGGGAAATGTTTCAATATATGGCAAGTGGCGCTCCAATTTATCCGATAGACTTGCTCAGCATTGAGGGAGCTCCTTTTAAAACTTACCGCTATCGCTGGTAAGAAGGAAGAGGGAAGAAGACTTATGCACTAAGCTTTTTAGCCATCCGTCCAAATTGCTTTTCGTAACCGAATTGGAAACGATGGTCGATCGCACCAATAATCCCTGTTTAATGAACTCATACAGTTTGCTAACGAGGAAAGGACGGTATTTTAGTGGCCTTCTTGGCGATCGGGCAATTTTGAGTGCGCTCGTGTTATACTTATACCTTTAAATTGCCAATTTTTGACTTTTCATCGCTCTCCATAAAAAAATATCGGTAACAAATAACCCATAACCCATAACTAATAACCCATAACCAATTACCAATTCCCGATCTTGTCATGACTGACTCTTCCTCCCTAGCCAACGCCCTTTCCGAACCGCTGCGCCAGCCTTTTTGGTGGGCAGCTTTAGCTTCTGTCGGCCTTCACGGAGTGCTCGGAGTAAGCGCCCCGACGCTCTCAAGCATAATCTACGGTGGCAATTCCTCAAAAAATCTGCCCGGTTCCGTCGGCCTGGTAGAACTAACTCCCACAGAAGCCGCCCGCCTACCACAAACAATACCCCCGCGAGCGTCCAATACGCCGTTTTCGATCGCACCAGTTCCCCTTCTGCCATCGCCCAACTTAGCACCGCCTTTACCCCCCGCACCTGGTGCCATCAATCTACCCGCCCTGCCGCCGGGAATGCCCCCTCCTGGATTCTTTTCCCCTCTCCCTCCTGCCCCTCTCCCGCCATTAACAGCCACATCAGGCCCGCCGCCTCCGAGAACTCCATCCTCAACTCTCCCAACCCCGTCTCTGAAAACACCCACTTTCATCCCGCCAGCCCCTCCCGGTGGCATTCAGATTTTCCCGCCATTACCCGGTAACTTCGATCGCAACATCCCGCCACCACCATCATCATTCACTGGAGAACCCCAGCTTCCTGGTGGGCCCTCCGAAGATGAAGCAGAAACGCTCAAAAGAACCATCGCCAGTAGAGGTGGACTGCCGCTATTCCCAGACGGAGCTCCTGTATATAGCCCGGAATTCCCAATTGGCCCGAGGACTTCGGCAGATGGAGTACCAAAATTGACTCAAAAAGATCCGAATAAACGGAATCTGATCGCAGAAACTCCCGAAGAAAGAATCAGGAGGCAACAATTTGAAGCAGGACAGCAACAGCTAGGACAGCCCGGACAACCAGGTTCAAACATATCCAGCAACAGGGAGACACAGCTTGCTGCAGCAAATACCTATGTTGCTTTGTTTGAGAGATTCAAAAAAGCTTATCCCGACTTAGAAATGACCGGGCCGACTCCTGTGAATGTTGCTTATCCCGCAGCAGCTTGCTCGCAAAAACTCGAAGGAGTAGCAGTTTTTGGAGCAGTTGTCAACCCTCAAGGCTTGCTCAGGGCCGAGCCTCAGCCGATCGTCCCCACAGGTTACAGTATTCTGGACAATGCAGCAAAAACTGCGATTATTAACCCTAATCAAACATTTTCAGCAGCAAGTACGCACAAACTTTACCAGTTGGCTGTCGCGTTTAAATACGACGAAAAAGTTTGCAGTGGCATTCCATCCACCGGGCCTACCAGACCCAACCCAGCAGGTCAGCAGCCGCCAGCGGTACCCCCCACAGAGCCCAGACCAACACAGCCCACCTCTCCAGCGCCTGCGGAAGTGAAACCGCAGTTTGAGAAGCCACCGGCCGCCTCAGACAAACCAAAGCCCGGGGCCCAACCCTCACCAGCACCAAAACCAGCCCCCAAACCGTCGCCCTCACCTCAACCGAAGCCAGCAGCCGAACAATCCCCGCAGCCTCAACCTAAGCCCGCCGCCGAACAGCCCCCGCAGCCGGAACAACCTGCGCCATCTCCGGCCCCGGAAGTGTCACCTTCTCCTGAAGCTGCCCCATCTCCCGCCCCGGAAGTCTCGCCTTCTCCTGAAGCTGCGCCATCTCCCATCCCGGAAGTGTCGCCTTCTCCTGCTACCGAAAATTAATTGGGAATTGGGAATTGGGAATTGGTAATTGGTAATATCACATCTGCTTGCTTCAGTAACGCAGGATACGGCAATGCCGTTTCCCTACCCCAAAATAATCATGAGCATTCGCGAGAGATTTAACTATCTCGCCTGATTAATTGGGCTCTCCTGGGTTTATGGTGTATACGGTATCAAGCACAACTGTTCACGATTCTGTAATGCCCTCGGAGTAAGGATATGTGGTTTGGTTATCACCTCAAAATCAGGAGAGCCATTAATTGTAGGGAAACGGCACTGCCGTGTCCTGATTGTGGGTAATATTAATTCTGATGCCACCGAATTTGAGATTACCCTATTTTTTTGGGTGCCTCTCATTTTTGCAAATATATTCGTAGGGGCGAAGCATTTCGGCAGTAAATCTCTGGTTCTCACTAATAAATTGTCTGCCGAAATGCTTCGCCCTTGCCAAATAGAGATTCACCCAGAATTTTCTTAACTGATACTGAGATTGTTCTTAGTTCCCTAGACTCGGAATTTTTAGGACTAAAGTCCTCAATACGAACCTAATTTGATTGGACTGGACTTGCTCTCATAAATTCCCAATTCCCAAGTCCCAATTCCCAATTCCCAATTCCCAATTCCCAATTCCCTCTCAAATGTATTGAACTTTATACATTTGGAATAAGTCGCCACTTTGTTTTTTTACTACTTTAGCACCAGCCTCTTTAATCATTTTTTCCCAATCTTCTATTGTCTCTAAAAATACTTCGCCTGCTCGATAAGTTTCCAAAATTGCCCAATCTTCTGCTAGAGGAGCATTGGGATTCAGGACATCAAAAACAAAGTGACCACCGGGTTTTAAAACTCGCTTCACTTCTGCCATGACAATCGCCCAATAATCTAGGGGAAAATAGCAGCTAAAGCCTGTGGCGATGCACAAGTCAAATTGATCCTCTTCGTAATTTAAGCGGTGAGCCGGGGCTAATTCTACGCCTTTAAATAGCTTGGAATTGAGTTGAGGGCCGCGAGCGTTTAAGGCATCTCTGGCGGCGCTGCTGATTTCTTGACCGTAAAAAAGGGCTTCCCAGTCCCGCCAAGGATAGATCAGAAAGCTGACTCCACAGCCTATATCTAAACAGCGCTGATTTTTTTGGGGTTTGGCAAGTTTCCAGAAGGGAGAAACTGTTTTTGCTTGGAGGGTTCCTGCGACTGATTCCAGGAAAATCGGCATTGCTTCGACTTCTTCGGGTAAGGCGAAAGCTTCTCCTCGATATTCGCGATCGAACCGAGCAGCAACTGGGGAGACTAAACGTGGCCAAGTATCTGATTTGTCCTTAGCAAACCAAGTTGGCTCTGGACTAGAAGCTAGGCGATCGGACTTTTTAGACATTCTTGAATTACCTTTTAGAGGCTTTGAGAGCTTTTGTAAAGTTTTGGCGGTAAGGCTTATTAAAAATTAACGCCGGCCACAGCAGCGACAGCTTCAGGCGATTTGCAAAGCTTCTGTCGAAGTTAGTGCGATCGAAACCATTCCAAAATTTCCAAATACCGCCACCGTATGTCACCAGCAACACCAATCCAATTAACGGTTCCATGAAATAAACCCCCTAAGCGAGTGATTGGATTTTGAGTCAGCGAGCCTGCATCGCTGCTCTTAATCTATCATTTATCAGACGCGAAAGCGCACTGCTACCTGTAGCAATTCCAATGAAATCGGTGGCTGTTGGGGACGACCTCGCTTCCCTTGGATTCACAGACGCGGAATTACTCAAAGATAATTAACACTGATAGTTAGTGCCCCGCAAGTTACAGCAGGCAAACTTTTTCTAGCGGACAATAACGGTAGAGAGGTTTCTAAGCAAGGAGGATTTTATGCGTGCAGTGCTAATGGCTGGGGGGTCAGGAACGAGGCTCAGACCCCTGACGTGCGATTTGCCCAAACCGATGGTTCCTATTCTGAATCGCCCGATCGCAGAACACATTATCAATTTACTAAAAAGACATGACATTACGGAAATTATTGCTACGCTGCATTACCTTCCCGATGTCATGCGCGAATATTTTACGGACGGGGCAGACTTTGGCGTTCAGATGACTTACGCTGTGGAAGAAGACCAACCGCTGGGTACGGCTGGCTGTGTCAAAAATATTGCTGAATTGCTCGATCGAACTTTTTTAGTGATCAGCGGCGACAGCATCACCGACTTCGACTTGACCGCAGCGATCGAATTTCACCGCAGCAAGCAATCCAAAGCCACCTTAATTTTAACTCGCGTTCCCAATCCGATGGAATTCGGGGTCGTGATTACCGAGGAAAATCACCGGATCAGCCGCTTTCTGGAAAAGCCTTCTAGCAGCGAAATTTTCTCCGATACGATCAATACCGGCATTTATATTTTAGAACCCGAAGTCTTGGATTACCTCCCGACAAATCAGGAGTGCGACTTCTCGAAAGACTTGTTTCCCCTGTTGTTGGAAAAAAACGAGCCGATGTACGGTTACATAGCTGAGGGTTACTGGTGCGATGTCGGTCAGTTGGATATTTACCGGGAAGCTCAGTACGACGCGCTGCGGGGAAAGGTCAAACTGGATTTGACCTACTACAACGAAGTTCGATCGGGACTTTGGGTAGGTCAGAATACTTTTATTGACGATAGCGCGATCGTCGAAACACCGGCGATGATCGGCAGCAATTGCCGGATTGGAGCCCGAGTTAAAATCGATGCCGGTACGGTCATCGGAGATAACGTCACAGTCGGGGCCGACGCCAACCTCAAACGTCCCATCGTCTGGAATGGAGCAATTATCGGCGAAGACGCTCACCTCAGAGCCTGCGTGATTTGCCGCAGCACCCGCGTAGACAGGCGCGCCCACGTCCTCGAAGGTGCTGTCGTGGGTTCCATGTCGATCGTCGGAGAAGAAGCGCAAGTCGGCCCTAGCGTGCGCGTCTGGCCGAGCAAAAATATTGAATCCGGCGCTCTGTTAAATCAAAATTTAATCTGGGGAGAACAAGCCAAGCGCAATTTGTTCGGTCAGCGCGGCGTTCAAGGACTCGCAAATGTGGATATTACGCCGGAATTTGCCGTGAAATTGGGCGCGGCTTACGGCTCGACTTTGAAATCAGGGACTTCGGTATCGGTTTCTCGTGACCAGCGAAGCATTTCGCGGATGGTTTCGAGGTCTTTGATTGCGGGTTTGATGTCGGTGGGAATTAATGTGGTCAATTTGGAATCTACCGCAATTCCGATCGCGCGCACGGTTTCGTCTACACTGTCGATCGCTGGTGGCATTCACGTTCGCATTTCGCCCGATCGTTCCGACCACATTTTAATTGAATTCTTCGATATCAAAGGCATCAATATTACTAAAGCTGCTGAGAAAAAAATCGAGGGCGCTTATTTTAAGGAAGATTTGCGGCGAGCTCTAATTCCTGAAATTGGAGAGATGTCCTACTTTAACCAAGCTCTTGATGTTTACAACCGCATTTTTGAGCGACAAATGAATGTTGAAGCAATCCGCTACAGCAATTCTAAGGTTGTAATCGATTACGTTTACGCAGTTTCTGGAGCAATTTTGCCGCAAATGCTCGCCAAGTTCGGCTGCGATGCGGTGGTGCTGAATGCTAGTCTCAAGCAGACTTCTTTGAGCAACGGCGAACGCGAATATTTGCTCGACCAACTCGGCCGGGTGGTGAAAGCACTCAGCGCTAATTTTGGGGTACAAGTGTCGGCCAACGGCGAACAGCTCATTTTGGTAGATGAATCGGGAATAGCGATTCGCGGGGAAATGCTGACCGCGCTGATGGTAAATTTGATGCTGACTTCTCATCCCAGAGGTACAGTGGTAGTGCCGGTGAATGCGTCTTCTGCGGTGGAGGCGATCGCCCGTCGCTATCAAAGCAAGGTAATCCGCACTAAGGCGAACCCAACTGCTTTGATGGAAGCAGCTAACAGGAATCCGAATGTGGTTTTGGGCGGTAGCGGCAATATGGGTTTTATTTTCCCGCAGTTGCATCCGGGCTTTGACGGAATGTTCTGCATTGCTAAAGTGATAGAAATGATGACGATTCAGGAACGATCGCTCGGACAGATCAAAGCCGAACTTCCCCGCGTCACCCACCGCAGTTACAGCGTCCGCTGTCCTTGGACGGTCAAGGGTTCGCTGATGCGGCATTTAGTAGAAACTCATTCGCCCGATCGTTTAGAATTAATAGATGGAGTGAAGATTTTTAACTACAGCGACGACAATTGGTTATTAGTTTTGCCCGATGCTAGCGAACCGACCGTTCATATCTTCGCCAACAGCGAGGATCGAGATTGGGTATCGGAAACTTTGAAGGAGTACCGCGCCCTCGTTCACGATTTTGTCACTCAAACCGAGGCGGCCGTTCGCCAAGATAAATTTGGGAATGGTTAACTGTTGACTGTTAACTGTTAACTGTTAACTGTTAACAGTTGACTGTTTTCATTAATTACTTATTCCCAATTCCCAATTCCCAATTCCCAATTCACTTTTAAGTTATGAATAGCTGCATTTTGATGGCGGAAATAATTCAACAACCGCAACTCCGTTATACTCCAGACAATCAAGTTCCAATCGCTGAAATGCTGGTGCAATTTCCAGGCCCAAAACCTGAAGATCCGCCCGAACATTTGAAGGTGATCGGATGGGGAAATTTAGCTCAAGAAATTCACGAGAAATATCGCGAGGGCGATCGGGTGATTATTGAAGGCCGGCTGGGTATGAATACGATGGAAAGAGATGGTATTAAAGAAAAGCGCGCTGAACTGACAGCTCAAAGGATTTACAGTGTCAGCGCCGATGCAATGAATGCCACTCCGGCAACTCGAACCGCCCCGGAACCAGCTCAAATTCGCGACAGCGCGCCGACTAATGTGCCGAGCAATGTGGTTCCCATGAACTCCCGAGGCCGCAGCCCTAACACCGCTCCAGGCAGCGCTAACCGCACGTCTGGCTCTGACTGGAACTCGAATCAGTCTTCAAATTCTGAGTCCGATCGCCCGTCGGGTTCGTCTAACGAAGCTGACAATCCCGATTACGATCCGATTCCATTTTAAAAATTAGGGTGCATCACATTTACAACTGGACTGTTCGATCGAAGATGATGCACCTTAATTTAAGAGCGATTCCCTACGGGATAGCTTCGCTCGCGCGTACTTCAGGAAAAAAAGGGCGATCCTCTTCGTTGGCGCAGCCCCCCTACGGGGGCTGCGCTAACGAACTTGGCCCAACTACGAGCTAAATTGCAAATTTTACAGCTCGATCGTCACAATTTTTTTCTTGCTTTTTTCGTCGCGCAGCACGAGTGTATTGTAGGGTGATGTATCCGTCCCCAGCGGAATTGGCAGCTTAAAGCTGCCGCTCTTATGCTTAAGTTCGCCTAAATCAATGCTTTTCGTTATATTACCATCTGTTGCCAGATAAGCGGTAAGTTCGCCTTTATAATCTTCAATCAAAAAGTCTCTGAAGAAAACGACTTCCCCAGCCTCGATATCGATAGCAAGGATGACCGTACCGCTAAACGTTGCGCCTTTTTGTTCTTCATCAACCGTCGCCATTTTAATTTCCGAGGGGTCTTGACCGGACATATCTGACATAAATTTTTTCTCCAGAGCGGAGCGCAATAGTTAACAAAAATCCTACCTGACGCTAGGGGCGATCGCAAAACTCTTAGGACGTATTTCTGCATCGGTCTTGCTTCTCTCTCAGGTTAGAGAAGCCCGCGATCGCGCATTATATCATTTCCGGTTACACCGTCAGGTGATGTTGACGGTTGACGGTTGACAGTGAACAGTGAACAGTGAACTCAAATTTACTATTCGGATGAAGAGAGGATTTGATATCAGTAAGTACAGACAGTTAAAATTATCTCGCATTATACCCCCAAGTCTCGTAAACACTGCCGCGTTAATTCGACTCGATATTTAGCATCCTTAGTCTGGAGTTTTTAAGTGATCTCATTTCCGGTTACACCGTCAGGTGATGTTGACAGTCAACAGTCAACAGTCAACAGTCAACAGTCAACATCTATGAAAGCAATCGCTTGCGGTTATGATAGCAATACACATTCTGTGACGAGCGGGCAAACTTTATTTGCACTTATAGCAACCGCCACATCGGTATTGACATTCAGGAACTCATGAATATATCCTCAAACCCGCCATCATAAACAGTCTCACTGTTAAGAACCAACTGTCAACAGTCAACAGTCAACTGTCAACTGTCAACTGCTATACCTACTTATGAATGATGATGATTTAAACGAATTAATAGATGCTTTTACCGCAGAAACCCAAGAGTTTCTCCAATCAATGGAGACAAACTTGTTGGGGATGGAAGCCGCCGACTTGAAAGAGCGACAAGCGGCAGTTAAAGAAATGTTTCGGGCGGCTCACTCGATTAAAGGTGCGGGTTCGATGTTGGGCTTTCAAAACGTGTCGGCGGCGGCTCATACGCTGGAGGACTGTTTTGTCATTTTGCGCGATCGCACGGACTTGTCGGCTCTGGAACCGACCACTGTAACTGTTTTGTTGCAAGGGGTGGACATTCTCAAAAAGATTGCGACCGAAGCAATTCAACACTCGGATGTCAGCACTCCCGATCAAAGGTCAAACTTGGAGGCGATCGCCCAAATTCACGCTCAGTTCGAGCATCAGTACGGCAAGCCAGAACTGCCACCAGTCCCCACAGTCAGCCAATCGGCAGCCCCGGAAACCCTGAAACTGATTTTTGAACACGAATTGCCGCCCGTCTTCAATCGCCTAGAAACCGAGCTTTCCCAAGCTCAAGCGGCAGATTTGCCAAAAACCGTCACCGCCCTCAACCAGGTTTATTACCAACTCTCCGGCTTGGCTGGAATGCTGCAATTGCCGGATTTTGGGAAAGTCGCCGAACCCCTGAGAGATTTGATCGACTCAAAGGACTTGACTTTAGAACGGTTACAGTCCGAGGGTTGGTCGATCGCCCAAAACTTGCAAACCGCACGAAGTCAGCTATTGGAAGGAAGGGCGATCGAACTCGAAATTTCCCTCACTCCCACTCCCACTCCCCCAACCTCCCCCACTCCCATTCTCCCAATCTCTCCGACTCCCACTCTCCCAATCTCCAATCCACAAAGACCAACAATCCGCGTAGACTTAGAACGCTTAACCGAATTAGTGAATCTCGTCGGAGAATTAGTGATTAACCGGACAAATTTGGAACTTCAAGAATCCGAACTGCGTGGCGAAGTCAAGCGCATTCGCCGCAGCATCGTAGATTTGAACCAATTCGGCGGCCAGTTGCGAGAAGAATACGACAGACTGAGTTTTGCAGACTGGAGAGGGGGAAATAACCACCCAGGAATCGGAAAACTTACGGAATTAGACCAAGAATTTCCAATTACTCACACCAAAACCTCGATCGCCCATTCTCACTTTGATATCTTAGAGATGGATCGTTATACAGAGTTTCACTCGACAGCGGCAGAAGTAATCGAAACTGCCGAAACAATTTCTCAATCTGCCACCAAATTAGACATTTTAGCGATGAAATTCGAGCGCAGTACCGACCAACTGCGCCGCATTACCGAACAACTACGCAGCCGCGTCATGCAGTTGCGAGTCGTCAGTTTCAGCCGCGCCGTCGATCACTTACCCCGGGCACTTCGGGATATGTGCCTCACCTACGATAAAGATGTCAACTTACTGTTAGTAGGACGCGATACCAAAATTGACGAAAGTTTGCTCGACGCCTTGCGCGACCCCTTAGTACACTTAGTCAGAAATGCTTTCGACCACGGCATTGAAATGCCCGAAGTTCGGCAAGCAAATGGCAAGCCCGCCAGCGGTCAAATTGAAATAGAAGCCCGCCACCAAGGCGGTCAAACTATTATTACGATCGCCGATGATGGCAAAGGCATTGACCCAGAAATCATTCGTCACAAAGTTGTCAAAAAAGGTTTAGCTACAGAGGAACAAGCTCAAGAGTTTTCGATTGCGGAACTCTACGATTTTCTGTTTTGGCCTGGTTTCAGCACCGCAGAAGGGGTCAGCGACCTTTCGGGGCGGGGAGTCGGACTCGATGTGGTGCGAACAAATTTGCGGACTGTGCGCGGAACTGTGAAGGTCGATTCTCGCCTGGGAAAAGGTACGAGTTTTATCATCAAACTGCCACTGTTGCTGTCGATTACTGAGGCTTTGATGGTGAAGACCGATCGTAATAAAATAGCAGTTCCACTAGATGCAGTCGAAGAAATTCTCCACATTAAAGCCTCGCAAGTCCACACTGCCGGCAATCAGCCGATGCTGTGGTGGCGCGACGAATTTATTCGGTTGGTGCGGCTGCAAGATTTGCTCGAATACAGCGTTTTGGGGCCGGACGCGCCTTCTCCCGATCCTTTGACCCAGGATCACATTCCAGTGCTGGTTTTGGCTTCTAGCGAAGGAATGCTGGCGGTGGCCGTGGAACGCTTGATCGGTCAGCAGGAAATTGTGGTAAAACCCTTGCCACCGCCTCTATCCAAGCCTCGCGGCGTTTTGGGGAGTACGATTTTGGGGGATGGCAAAGTTGTGACAATTTTGGATGTAGACGATTTGGTGGGTCAACCTTTGACAAATAGTTCGATCGCCCCTATTTCCGATAAAGTAGCGCATTTAGCACCAACTTCGAGTCAGGCGCCGCAGATTTTGGTAGTAGATGATTCCTATACAATTCGGCAATTGCTTTCTCTGATGCTGACTAGGGCTCGTTACCGAGTGGTGCAGGCTAAAGACGGCGTGGATGCCCTCGAAAAGCTGCAAAATGGTCTCGATTGCAGTTTGGCAATCGTGGATATAGAAATGCCCCGGATGGATGGATTTGAGTTTTTGCGATCGATGCGATCGACCCAGCGATTTGCTAATATTCCCGTAGCCATGCTGACATCCCGCAGCGGCGAAAAACATCGGCAAATGGCAATGGAATTAGGCGCAAATCAATATTTCACCAAACCCTACAGCGAAGCCCAACTTTTAGAAGCCATCCCCAAATTAATTAAACATTAAATAATCCAAAATCTCAAATTCAAAAATAATCTAAAATCCCAAATCTTAAATCCGATGACTCACGCCAATTACAATCGCCGCTTTCGCAGCAAGAAACAAGGCACTGCCAGAACGCCTCCTCGAAAACTTGTTTCCTTTGAACTGGGGAACGTTTATTATGCGGTTCCTATTGAAAGGGTGCAGCGCGTTGTTAAAGATTTTAATCCCTACGGTTTTTTAGATAGCGGTCAAAGTTTAGTGCGGCACCAAGAAGAACTGATTACCCTGATTAATTTATCCAAAATATTTCCCAGCAGTCGGAGCATTGCTGATTGCAACTACCTGATTGTTTGCAGCTTCAATCAGAGCGATCGGTTGGGGATTGCCATTCCTGATATGCCAAAAATTTTGGAAATATCCGAAGAAAGTTTCTGCGAAATTCCAGAACTGTACCGCCAACAGCAACTGCCTTCGGTAATAGAAAAGTTAATTCGCGCACCTGACGGTTCCGAAGTTTTTTATCTAAATTTAGCTCTATTTAGCTTATCCTAATATAGCAACCGCCAAGACGTTTTAGTGATCGCTCCCTGAGCGTAGTCGAAGGGTCGAAGGGTATTTTTCCTTCAATATAGCAATCCTATAATGATTCGTAAATAGTTTTACCCCACCCCAACCCTCCCCTTAGTAAGGGGAGGGAGTAAGAAATTCACAAATGATTTAGGATTGCTATATCTGCTCTATCTAATAATTTTCAGTCATCATCCAAACCAGAAAGCCCAAGATTTGTTCAACCGGAGGTAGTGGATAATCTGTAAGATCAATGAACGCGCATTGCTCTTCTAGTTTAAGAAACCGCCAAACAGTACCGCTAGTTACGGTTCCGTAAATCGTCGCTATCGGCTGTTGCTTTTGTTGGTTAAAACGTTGAGCTGCCACCATTTCTGCAAGGCATTGCCCTAAAGCCGGTTTTAGGTCTTCTTTCTTGGCTTCTACTAATACGACCGCAGGGGCTTTAATAAATAGTTGCTCCGGGGAACGACTCAGAAGAAAGTCCACATAGCCTGTGAGTTCAGCCTCCGGTTCTACATTAAATTCTTCGCCTGAAAAAACGCTGATCTGCCCTTGGAGTTGCCGTTTGACTTCCAGCAATACAGGATTGATAATCCCTTCAGAACGAGCTTTTTCGCTACTTACCGCGATCGCCCAGGGAATCGTTTCTTTCAGAGTATCCTGAAGCAAAAGACTAGGAGTGACTGGCGCAATTTCTGGTAAAAAACGCGCGCCTTCAACGATCGTCAGATTGAAATCCTCTACAGCTTTGCTGAGGGTGAATTTACTGTAAGGCATAGGTTAATTATTTTCAATCGCATACCGTAACACTTTTGGCTTAAATCAGGAATGTTTTATTTTTGGCTTAATATACTCGATTGAGTGTACCATCTTTACAGAGAATTTGCTGTAAATGGTATTCTTGGAAGCAAGAAGTTATTTATCTATGAAAAAAATCACAATATTGTCGATCGCCCTGCTAATTTTTGCCGCCACTGTCGAATTGCCGAAGCTGGGGCTACAACTAAGTGCGATCGGGCAAACACCCCAACCCCAAACACCCGAACCCCAAACACCTCAACCAACAACACCTCAACCCCAAATTCAAACACCGCCAATCCAAACACCCCAACCAAAAGCAGACGATCCCAAAAAACTCGGCTACGTCTCCCCCGAATTCGCCGAAAAGATCTCCCAGCAAGAAATTGACCTAATCAACGCCAACGTCGAAACCCTCCTGCTAACCCAAACCTGCGCCCGCTGCGACCTCCGAGGCGTAAAATTAGTTAACATTCGCTTAAAAAATGCGATCGTCACAGGAGCAGATTTATCAGATGCCAACCTCAGCGGTAGTCGCTTTGAGATATCAGATTTTGTCAACACCAATCTCGCTCGCACAGACTTAAGCGGAGCCGAATTAATAGGAGCCAGAATCAGCAACACCAACCTCAGAAAAGCCAACTTAACCGGGACAAATCTAGACGGTGCAGACCTGCGATTTTCCGACCTCAGAGATGCCAATCTTTCAGGCGCGAACCTCCGCAATGCCAATATAGATGGCGCTAGTGTCGATCGAGCAAGTATGACCGGCACCACAATGCCCGACGGGCGGAAAAATGAATAATATCAAATCCGGCTTTAATATCCCGTTCATTTTTTAGTCCCCCTCTGCTCGGACGAAAGTTTGTGTAGGATAGGTTTCAACCGCCGACTCTGTTGTATTAGTTCCGATCGCACTATTTCCACCCCAAACACTTCTGCAAACTCAGCCACAACGATCGCCCTAACTCGATCGACCTCAATTCCTGGAATAAACTGTTCCAAACTCCCCACAGGCTTATCTGGAATCCCGCAAGGCACAATTTGCCCAAAACCTTCGAGATTCGGGCACACATTTAAGGCAAAACCGTGCATCGTAATCCAGCGGCTGACTTTAATGCCGATCGCCCCCACCTTACACCCATCCACCCAAACCCCAGTCATCCCCGCAACCCGTTCCCCGTTCAAACCCAAAATATCCAGCACCCTCAGCAGCACCTCCTCCAACTGTCGCAAATACCAGTGCAAATCCTGCTGGTGGCGGCGCAAATTTAAAATCGGATAGCCCACCAATTGACCAGGACAATGGTAAGTCACCTCACCGCCCCGCTCAACTCGGTGCAATTCCGGCCCAGTTTCGCGATCGAATTTCAGAAATTCCAACTTCGCGCCCTGTCCCAAAGTGTATACAGGCGGATGTTCCAGCAAAATCAGCACATCCGGCAAATCTGGATTTTCCCGGCGCTCTCGTACCAGTTGTTGCTGGATCTCCCAAGCTTGGGAGTAGGGCACTTGTCCCCAATCGAGAAGCAAGCAAGATGGAGAATTGAGATGTTGAGAAAAAGAAGGTAAAAGCATAAAAAAATCAAGAGTGTTTGTACTGAATATTGACGCAGTTAAAATTAAGAATTGTCAACACTTAAAAAAAACTTTGAAAATAAGTGTTTTGTAGAATACATAGTGCTATTGTATGAAACATACCCACGTTACAGAAGGGAGGGAGCTCTATGAAGCTTGTTATCCAGGGTAAAAATATAGAAATCACCGATGCAATTCGCGAGTACGTCAATCAAAAGATTGAAAAGGCTGTCAGCCATTTTCAAACTTTGACGACAGAGGTGGATATCCATCTATCGGTGGCTCGTAACCCCAGGATCAATCCTAAGCAGACTGCTGAGGTGACTATCTATGCTAATGGCAGCGTGATTCGGGCTGAAGAAAGCACGGAAAGCCTTTATGCCAGCATCGATTTAGTTGCCGACAAAATAGCCCGTCAACTGCGGAAATTTAAGGAAAAACGCCACGACAATAAAACCACTAGCAGCGCCAAAACGGTTGCTGTGGTGGAGGAACTTCCTGTTGTTGCCGACTTGATTGGCGATCGAACTCCCGAACTTCCAGCCGAGGTAGTCAGGACAAAGTATTTTGCCATGCCTGCGATGAGTGTGCAAGAAGCTTTGGAACAATTACAGATTATCGATCACGATTTCTATATGTTCCGTAATGCGGAAACAGGCGAAATTAACGTGCTCTACGAACGCAAGACTCACGGCGGCTATGGAGTTATCCAACCACGAAATGCCAACGGCAACGGTAATAGCAAAAATGGCAAAACTGCCGAAAGCGCTGTACCCGAAAAATCAGTTGCTGCGAAAGGTTAGATAATTGCTAATTGTGAATTGCGATCGCACAATCAGGACACGGCACTGCCGTGTCCTCTATATTATTCGGATGCAACCGGAATTGATATGATATCGAATGCGCTGGCATCAGAACCATTCATCTCTCTTCTCTTCCTCTGCGCCAAGAGCGGTTAAATCATTCCGATCCAATCATATCTAATTTTTAATACCTTCCAAAGTTTTCAGAGACTCTGAAACGTGGGCCTTAAAATCCAGCATCGAGTCAAAAATATGCTTGACAACGCCTTGTTTGTCGATCGCATAAGTAACTCTACCAGGCATAATCCACAGTGTAGCAGGAACACCGTATAATTGGCGCACTTTATTACCAGTATCGCTCAAAAGAATAAAAGGTAACTGATACTTGGTGGCAAATTTCTCGTGAGACTGCTGCGAATCATCGCTAATCCCAATTACTTCTGCACCTGCGTCTTTGAACACTTCATAACTATCACGAAAAGCGCAAGCTTCCGCTGTGCATCCGGGCGTGTCGTCTTTGGGATAAAAGTAGACGATGACATTTTTTTTGCCTTTAAAATCCTTGAGGCTGACGGATGAGCCAGTTTGCGAGGTTAAGGTGAAATCCGGTGCGATGTCTCCTACTTTGACTGTCATGTTTGTTTAAGTGAGTGTTTTGTTTATTGATTATTATACAGTCTCAGTTACGCTCAATATTTCTCTTACCTTATTTAAAAAAGCCAGCGAATTAAAAGTAGCACTACCTCCCCCATGACTGAATTCAGATAAAACACCAACTGAGTCATTGCCAATAATGCGATCGAACGGATCTAACTTGAGACTGATTTTTTGACGAGCTTCGTACCGAGAAAAGTGAAATATTGTCAAATAGTGCAGCAAAGTATCTTTCATTATACCATCATAAATCAAACCTTGGCGAATATCTCCATCGTCTAGAATACCTTCATAAATATTCAACAGCGTCGAATAAGAAATCACTCCACTATAAAAGTTCTTATCCCCTTGCTCCACTTTAATCCCGTTAAACAAATTCAAAAACACAGCAGCTTGCTTGCTCGTATCCGCAAACAACTCGGAAAGCTCCGCTGTATCTTGAATATAAAAAGATTCTCCCCTATGTTGTTTGGGACTATGGACATAGTATTTATCAAAAAATACCGGATAAATTCTAACATCTTCCCGTTCTGCTTTCAAAACTCGGATGATATCTTTCGACATAAAAAACAATTTATCATCTTCATCATTTTGAGTAATATGTAGCGTACTCATATAAGGTGCTTGAGACATATATAAAAAATTTCGATAGCCTCGATTATATAACTGACTGACAATATCTGCGAGAATTAATGGCTGAGTATAAAGACGCTGAAGGCTGTAGTTTTCCGAGAAAGTTTTCAGCATTCCCACCTGAATAGTACCATCTTCTTGATGCCTAATTCCAGTGACTTCGCCAAACAAACAGGTTTTTCGGCGATCGCGCCTCCCACCATTTTTCCCATCGCTATCCCTAGTGGATACTGCAATAATCGCTAAATTATCCAATTCTGGAGATAACTGTACATTGTTAAATCGAAACTTTTTAGGAAGTATTGAATATAGGGAACTCAAGCCATTTTTGGCTGTCAAATGATACTTATCACCCAGAATGCGAAATCCTTGGGAATTCGATCGATGTTTTTCGCTCAAAATGTGAGATAATACTTTAGAAAGATATGCCATAAACTTTTCCGAAGGTGAAGGATTTTCGTGGTAGCCTTCGTGAAGCCTTACCATCGGCACAAATAAATTGTTTGGTGATTTTTGTAACAAGATTCCCAGGGAAACATATGACATCAGCGAAATAGCAAATTTGTAAACAAACGTTGCTTGTCGTTTCAAGCCTTCCTTGCTGTCTAAGCGTCGGTTATTGTAGGGAAAAACTACGGATTTATGCTGAAAACTTTTATAAAAAACATCCCTAGAGCGATCGGCTTTAGGAATCCAAAACACTGGTAAAGCCTGGACACCTGTGATATTGTATTCCATGCTGAAACTTTGGGATTCATCAGTTGGAAAATAGCGAACATCTTCAATCTGAATATTGACTGGTAATTGACAAATTGCTCTTGTGCTGAGATTCGATTTTTCCACCGAAATATATTGAAGTGTTTCCTTTGGATTGCGCGCCACAACTTCTTTGAAAAATTTTCCGGTTGTCAAAATACGATCTATATTTTCAAGCAGACCTCTTTTGATCGCAATCTGCCGTGATTCTGTTCGAGGTGATAAAATAGTTTTATCTAAGATTGATTTTTGCAGTAATTGCTTGAGACAGTTGATTTTATAGGTAACATTAATTTCTTGAAAACGCTTGAAAAAATTTCGTAAAAGCAGCTTTTTATGCTCTTCGTTAGAACTTTGTAATATCGGCAAAACTACTCGCTCAAATCCTGCGATCGGATCGTATTCTAGTTCTGATTCTGGGTTGTAATCGGCTGCTAGCGGATTTTGAGATGACGCAAAGACAAAGTGATACAAAAATGCTGTTTTTAATACCTTGCGGAAGAAAGTTTCATGACTAGCTGGTTCTTCCCAGGCGGCGAGATGTTCCTCGCTGTCGGGATTTAACAAGTTAAGATAGTAGTCGAATACGCGATCGCCTCCACGGGATTGTACAGGATTGCCAAACTTGAGTTTAAGGCCAAAAATAAATTGGCGATCGCCCCCAGCATCATCCGTAGTTTCTCCCAGACTACCTGCTATAATCGGAACGACGGGCAAATAATCAAAAGCTTCCGATCGCGAAAACATATCTCTGTAATTAACCGAAGTTTCCTGATAGTTAACCAAGTAATCGCCATCAGCTTTATTGATATCGCTGATATATCCTTCTATTAACCTCAGACGGCGGATTAAATCTTGGAGATAAATCAAACCGCGCATATTTTCTGTAGTTGAATCAATATTTTCTAAAAGATATTCCAAGTAAGTAATTTTAGCTTCTTTCTTCAATTGTCCGAGAGTTTCCCGATCCACAACTCTCACCAGTCGGTGAAAATCAGAAGTTTCATTTTGCAGCATTTCATCAAGCAATAAATTAAGTTCTTCATTCTTATCTTTATTCTGAGTATTTTCAGCAATATAACTCTTTAAACCTGCTTTCAACTCTTCTTGAAAAATATCTACATTGCGGACAGAAAGAGTTACTTTATGAAACTTCAGCAACGAATCACAATCAGAATCTAAAGATTCCAAACTTAGCTTCTGTTTCTGCAAATTTTCATAGCAGTTATCAAAATCATACTTTAAACCTAACTGAGTTCCCTTACCTTTAAAAGACTCTAGCGGACTAATTAAACCAACTACAAATTTGTCAATTGTAACATTATTTCCCAAAGTAGATTGTAATTGTTGGCGCAAACAAGCCTCAATTTCCTTAACTTGACTACGAAAGCGCACCTCAACTTCCGGAAGAAAGTTCACCGTAGCAGAATCTGCTTGATTTTCACAATTACCCAAAGGATTTTGTACTTCTTTGCAAGTAGCGACTTGATGAGCAAGTGTGTCAATATCTATTAGCAAACGTTTGCGATCGCCCGAAATGCTAAACGGGTTATTTTCCTGCAAAACTTCTAAAATCTTGTCCAGCAAATCGCCATAATCTACCGTTACTAAATCGCTATCATCTAATCTTAAAACGTTCATACTGTCAACCCCCGATTTCACATTTCCTTAGACAAAACCAAATTGAGTACATTCAACTCATTGGAACTCAAAAGATACTTATCAGTAAAAATCTTTTCCCTAATCTGTTCTAAACTATAACTTCTAAACACAACAAACGGGAAATCTTGATATTTATCTCCTATAGGCAAAACATTACCAACAGGATACAGCGCCTGAATATATTGAGTCAAGATATTTCTAAAATCTTGATATTTCTGTTCTTCCGGGTTACTAGCAAAATATTCGCTGAATACTTCCCCAGCAATAAACGCAAACAATGGCAAGGCATAATACCGATCCTTTCGCTGGCTGCTTTGCTCAAATCTTTGTGTTTTGTCAACAGAGTTTGTCAGTTCTTTTACTAACTCCATCGCATCTTTAATCGCAAATTGCAAACTCTCTGAATAAGCACTACCATAACTAATTATCTGCATATTATGCCAAAGTTCACTGTTAACATTTTGGGCTATCTTTGCCAGAGGCATAATATAGGTTTCCTCCAAAGTTTGCGATGCAATCGGTACAACTAACAAACCGCCACTCATGTAGCCAAGTTCAAGGTGATCGAGGTTCAATAACTTCTCGAAACCTTCACTTACTAACTGGGAAAATTCATTGTTAAAAAATTCTCGCTGCGAAAGATACGAAGTCTGCGATTTACCAATAGACTCAACATTATTTCTTAATGTCAAATCAGCTTGACCGAGTAAATCTTCTAGACTATCATAGACCTGTGGTAAACGCCGATCGCTCCTATTCTTCCTGTGCTCGCTCTTCAACTTATCGATTAAGTTTTTCATTTGGGATGAGAATGTTTCACCAGCAGCAAAGACAGACTTACCACCGATAGGTATGATGATAAACTTATCGGAACCAATTTGCCCGCAACCATAAATTCGCGTCATTATAGATGCTTTCAAAACCAACAGAATATTTAAAAGACTCAGTTTACTTTCCTGTATCGATATCTCTTTATTATCTTCAAAATACACTACCCGATCGCCTAAATAGAAAATTAATTCTTTGTCCTGATTATCAATCTCATCCTTTCCGCGCCCCCGATAAATCACCTGAATCAATTCCATCAGGTTTTTCTCTATTTCAAACCTCGGAATCTCAACCAAAATGTGTTTAGCCTTGGGAAAAGATAGCCCGCGACTACCTGAAGCAGTCATAAATACTACTTTTGTATCTTTTTTCCATTTTTGAACTAACTCTTTTTCCTCCTCACCAATATTAGCGTGTATTTCTATATAATCGCTTCCCTTTTCAAACTCACCTCGATGTTCTCTAATCTTGTTAATCAAATCGCCCAATCTTTGTTTATCCTGAATATAAACTATCAATTGTTCAACATCGGAGCGTTTTAACAGAGTTTCTATATCCTGTAAAATTTCACTTTGTATTGTTTTGGTTAAATCAGTCTCTCGATCTAGTAAAGCATCTTCATTAAATTTACAAGATTCAATGAAAACTTTGTATGTAATGCTTAAACTTTTCGCAGGATATGAGTTAGTATTGATCACAGTCGCGTCAGTTTCCTTAAACTTAAAATGCTCGATTGACAGAGGTAAACCTGGATTTTTAGCTTTCCGAAAATAGATTTTATCTGGTTCCGCAGAGGTATCGCTTAAGTGTTGATTAATTACAGTTTTGTCAACGATAGAAGCATCTGCAACAATCACTTTTGTGTTAAACCCATGAGCATTATTTTTTAATCCATACTTGATTAGGATATCATTGATGCCGTTTAAGAATTCGACACCTCCTTCGTCTCCCGTAATCTCATCGATCATGATAAACAAATGCTTGATGCGACTGGAGATGTCTTTCATGCGATCGGGAAGCACTTCACCTAGCTTTGTATTGTAAGCATTCCTAAAAATCTTTTCAAAATGTTTTAACGTATCCCCCCCATCAGTTTTCTTTAAAGCTTGGATGGAAACAGTCGCGACAATGTTGTTGAAATCTTTAGTATCAATCAGGGTAGAAATTGCTTCACAAATGCTGTTAAGTACGCCCTTAGTATTCCGTCCACCATCTTGAATCACATTTTCTGTTTCTCTCTTGAGTCGGTCCGATCGCCTATTTTGACGCTTAGTTTCTCTGCTATCTTGAAACTTAACAGTCTGCAAGGGAAACTCTCCATGACGCTGATTCGAGAGATACTGCACAGTACATTTATGACCGCTATCTTTAATTAAGTCGCTGTAAGTATTGATTGCAAATATTTTATCATGCCATAAATCATCAGTACCAGGTTTTTTGAACTTGTCGATAATATCCAGATTTACCTGCTTCCTGGGACTGACATAAAAGAATAGAAATCCATCATTAATGTGATTTTTCAGGAAATTGGCGATCGCAGTTGTCTTCCCAATCCCCGGATTACCAGTCAAAAAGATATAAGTAGCAGCAGATTCTAGAGCTTTTTCAATCAGTTGAGCATGAGCATCCCGCAAACTAAAACTTCCGCTCAATCCCAACTGCTGCATCAATTCATCCGGCACAATTCCCACGGAATTGACAAAACCCTCAAGTCGCTCTGTGTGGGGCACAAAATTGATTTTATCTGGCGACATTGCTAATATATCGTCAACAAACTTTTTGCCGCGATCGAAGCTGTGGTAAGCACTCCGCTTGATTTTATTTAAAACTAACTTGCGAGCATCCGCGATTTCTTTAGGACTCGAATCATGCTTATAAATCAAGTTACAAGTTCTCAAAATATCTAAATTTTCAGGACGAACTGACATTGCGCTAATTCCGCGATCGCTATATCCCACCGCATTAAATATTAGTGGCGAATCATCAGAAAGTATCCCCGTTTCTCGGAGAAATTCATAAAAACTATAAGCATAACCGCCAGCTTGAATTAACTTAGCACTCTCCTTATCATCATACTTAAAAGCAGTAAAATAACCCTTCAAATCTTCCGAAAACTCAACCTCACAACTTTCAGTATCAATGCGAAGTTGAGAAAACACACTTTTCGATCGCAAATAGTTAATATCTCGTCTCAACGAACGCCTGATAATCTCTAAATAGTTTAGATCAGTAACATCCTCAGATGTCCTCATCGAGAACACCGACAAATCCACACACAGAATCCTAAATTGCCTACCGCCATATCGCAATAATATTAAAGTATCAGCTCTCAAAAACTCGCCTTTCCCTTCGTAACGCCCAATATATTGAGCAATATTTTCAATTTGGTCAAATTGAGATAGAACTTCTCCACACCACTGTTCATAACCTTTAGTATAAGTGCCAATACTGCTTTCATCGCAAAAACAGGATTGGTAATACAAAATTTCCAAACGTCGTAGTTTATTTGAGTCGTTCCAACCTGTAGATTCGAGGTATTCTCGAAAAAAGTTTAAACCTGATAGAAAGCCTTTTTGTAAGAAAAATACACTCCACTTTTCAGCCATCTTCCTTTCCAGAGGACTGGTTACTTTATCGGTGATTTTTCTCAGCATTTTCGGGAATTTCAACTCCTGCAATTCCTGAAGGTACAAGTTTCCAAACTTATGCTTAATTTGCTTCTCTTTAATACAAGCAAGAATCCCAATATTAAACCCAACTTCAAACAAACGCCCTAAATCTTCTGCTATTTTAGATTTCATGACTGCCCGCCTCCTATTGGTGTATTTAAAACTTCTTTAACTTTCGTCAAAAACGCCAAGGCATTAAACTCCGCAATTCCTCCCATATGCTTGTACAGAGATAGTTTACCGACAGATTGATCTCCTATCAGGTTTTCGTAAGGATCTAATTTAAAACTAATTTGAGCGTTTTTACCACTTGCTTTTTCGTAGCGAGAAAAGTGGAACAAAGTCAAATACTGCAAAATGTCACTTTTTAATTGAGTATCATCAATCAATCCCTGATAAATATGTCTATCGTCCAGTATATCTTTATAGATATTCAACAAAGTAGCATAGGAAATTACACCTCGATAATTGCGTTCCGCCTCTGAGCCGACTACCAATCCATTAAACAGGTTAAAAAATACAATAGAGCGCTTACTGGGGTCTTTTACTAAAGCTGTCAACTCCAGAGTATCCTGAATGTACAAAGAATTTACTCCCAATCTTTCTGATAATTTGACTGCATAGTATTTATCAAAAAACATCGGGTAAATTTTGATGTCGCTGTAGTTTTCTTTAAAATATTTAATCACATCTTTCGACATGAAAAATAAAGCATCCTCTTTTTGTGTCATGTGCAAGGTACTAGAATAGGGAGCTTTGGCTATGTAGAGAAAATGCCTGAATCCCAATTTGTAAACTTTTCCTATTTCATCTCGCACTACAGTCGGTTCTTTAAACATCTGTTCATGTTCATAGGTTTCTGAGAAGGTTTTGAGCAATTGTAGCCTGACAGAACCATCTTTTTGACGAATTACTCCGACAATTTCTCCCTGCAAATTTGACAGTTGTTGGTCGCTATTCCACCTAGCATCGCTCTCGCGACTGGAAACTATAACTATAGCGAGTTTGTCCAGTTCTTTTGGAGCATCTGACTGGTTAGCAAAAGTAAACTTTTTAGGCAACACAGAATACAAAGAACTCATTACATTGGGAGCTTTGTAGTCTATATTCCTGATATCAACACCCTGAGAATTAGAGCGATGTTCTTCATTAAGTAAATGGGATAACCTTTTAGATAAAGAACGCATGAACTCTTCTACGGTTGAATCTGACTGTTGATTGCTCAGTTGCAGGCGCAGTATGGGAACGAATAATCTACTCTGTTTTTCCAACAACAACTTGAGGCAAGTATAGGCAAGTAAATCAAAGGTAAACCGATATACAAAACTTTTTTTTGCATCCCATTTATTGCTGGCTAGACTGTAGGTAAATTCGATTAGCTTGCGCTGTTGATAAAACCGATTGTATACTGTCGTACACTGCTGCTCATTTGGTCTCAGCAGCACTGGCAGAGCTTTCACACCTGTGACATCATATTCCATACTGAAGCTTTGCAGGTCATCGGTAGCAAAATAATGAACATCACTAATTTCAATTTTAGCTGTCAGAGTACACAGGGAATTTTCAGTAGCCTTTGCTTGACCAATAGCTATATATTTTAATACTTCTTTGGGCTTGGTTCGTAGCTCAGGCTTAAAGAATGTAGAGTTTGTAGAAATAGTTTTCATACTATTTTCTAAAATGTTTTTTCTGACCGAAATGTGAAGCGGAAATTCTTTCGGTAAATGCTTTTGTTTCAGAATCTTTTGCAGAAGATTCTTGAGACTGTCTATTTTAGACGCAATATTATATTGTTCAAAACCTTTTTTGATCCCTCGCAAAAGTTTTTGCTTTGCTGCTTCATCAGAACCTTTGAATATTTTTAATACTTTTTCCTCAAATACTGGAATTGGATCGTATTCTAAGTCTGAATTAACTGTATAATCTTTTGCTGACGTGTCTTTTCCAGCAAAAACAAAGTAGTACAAAAATACTAACTTCAATAGCTTTCTAGCAAAAATTTCTTTCCTAACAGGATTATTAAGTTCGGCTTTATGTTCCTCACTTTCTGGATCAAGTAGATTGAGATAATACTCAAAGACTGTTTTGCCGCCATAGGCTTGCACTGGGTTATTAAACTTGAGCTTGAGTCCAAAAACAAACTGAATATCTCCTTTGTTTTCGTCTTTGGTTTCTCCCAAATATCCTTCTATTTTGGGGATAATTGGCAACATATCAAAGGCTTCAGCACGAGCAAAAGCATCTGCATAGTTCAAGTCAGTGTCGGCATAATTAACCAAGTAATCGCCGTCGGCATTTTTGACTATATACTCATCAATCTGTTTGAGACGCTGAATTAGGACTTTTAAATAAATTATACCCTCGGCATCTGATGGGTTATTGCTTGTGCTGATATTGTCTTGCAGAAATTCTAGATAACATATCTGTGCTTGCTTTTTGAGTTTGCCAATAGTTTCGGTATCTACAATTTCTTTGAGTTTGTAAAAGTCTGATTTAGGATCTTCTTCTAAATCTTGAAGAATGAAATCTAAGTCTTCGCGATCGTCCTCACTAGCGCTAGCAAACTGAGATTTGATATAATTTCCTAAGCCTTGTTTTAGTTCGGTATTAAATGTGCTGGTTTTACCAACGGTGATAGTTAGTTTGTGAAATTTCAGTAGTTCTTTGCTGCTAGGATTTTTTGTGATACTCAAGCGCTGCTTTTGTAACCCTGAATAGGTGCCAAAGGGATAGCTAAAGTCTAACTTGGCGTAGGTACTTTTAAATTTTTCCAAATCTGTAATTAAGTTAGCAACAAATTGTTCGATGTCAAGCTGTTGATTTTGTTGCTTAATTGCAGATTCCAGTCGAGATTTTAAACTATTTTTGATTTTGGTGATTTGACTAGGAAAACGTTCTTTGAAGCCGGGAGTAAAGTTGACTGTGGCGGTACGAGCACCGCGTTCGGAAGCACCTAAAGGATTTTCTACTCCCAAACCTGCGACTGCTTCGGCTATGCTGTCAATGTCGATGATTAGCCGATCGCCATTACCATGTATTTTAAATGGATTCTGAGTCTGCGGCTTCTCTAAAACTTCGAGAATCTTGTCTAATAAGTCACTACAGTCAACCGCAACCAAATCCCCGTCTGCCGTTCTTAGGGTATTCACTCTGCAACCTCCTCGCACCGCTGGATAACTTATGCAATTAGGCTATGATAGCCGACATTGATTTATTAGTCAAGTAAATTTATTTTTGTCCTAACTCGCTCCATACTTCTTAAGTTCAATAGAGGTTCAAAAAGCTTGAATCCATTCTTTCACGTCGTATTCAGTCCAAACCTGATTTACCCAATAAGGATCGGCTTCCACCAATTGTCTCACAGTCGCCTCATCTTCTGCTTCGTAAATTGCAAAAACTTTTGTTAAATCTTTCGTTGGCCCGATCGTACTTAATATACCCGATTCCTTCTGCTTAGCCAATCCAGCCAAATGAGCGTCTCGAAACGGAGCACGTTTTTCGAGGACATTTTCGCAGTAACTTCCCCACATCACATATTTGGTCACAGTCTTGAGCCTTGAATGAATTTGTTTTAAGGTTATTGTACAATAAGATTAGGTGGATTTGATGCAATTTTTTAAGATAAGATTTTTTAACCGCAGAGGGCGCAGAGAGCGCAGAGGAAGAGGGGAAAGAGAGGGGTTTTTTGGATGGTCTGTAGGGAAACATGGTGCATTTTATGCTTATAATATTAGAATATTACTAAATTCATAGAGGAGCAAGCTATGACTTTATTAGACATTCGCCTGTTGACGGTTCAAGAATATCACCTAATGGCAGAAATTGGGATTCTTGATGAAGATGAACGAGTAGAGTTACTGGGAGGACAGATAGTTAAGATGGCCGCAAAAGGAACAGCACATGGTGCAGGAGTGAAACGCACAGAGAAGTTACTCGAAAATCGTTTGGGAAATCGAGTTTTGGTGCGACTGCAAGATCCAGTTAGGTTAAATAATTACTCAGAACCGGAACCTGATATTGCTGTAGTTGTAACAGATCCACTTTACTATGAAGACCGTCATCCAACTCCGTCTGAAGTTTATCTGATTATTGAGGTTGCTGATACTACGCTGAGAACTGATTTAGGGATAAAAGCGACAATTTATGCTCAGTCAGGAATTGCTGATTACTGGGTTTTGGATGTTAATAATCGGCAACTCCACGTGTTTCGAGAACCGAGTCAGGATGGTTATCAAAGTATAGCAGTTCTTGGGGATGATCCGAGTATTTCTCCTTTGCAATTTCCTGATATTTCTTTTGCGGTTCGGGATATGTTGCGGCCTTTAAATTATTGATTTTTTTAGTCTAGCAATCGGTTGGTCGCGGAAACCGGGTTTCTCTGAATATATTAGTTGAGAGGGATAAATTTGGGAAGAAACCCGGTTTCTTAGTCTTTGCAGCAAATTTAGCCGTAGGGTGCGTCGCTATGAGATTGTGGATCTTTTTTAGGAATTTTTCGCAGGCGACGCACCCTACAATTAGCTTCTCAAACTAACGCCGAATTTCTCGACTAAAACGTCGCGCACTTTTTGTTGGGCTGGTTCGACATCGGTTTCGCTTAATGTCCGATCGCCCGATCGATAAATCAACCGAAATGCTAAACTACGTTGGCCCGCCGGCACGTTGTCACCACGGTATTCGTCGAACAATTCCACGGAATCTAGCAAGCTACCACCAGCCTTTTTCATCGCCCCAGCCATTTCAGCCACCGCAACTTCCACTGGTGCGAAAAATGCAATGTCTCTGTCGGAAGCAGGGAAACTGGAATAAGCTGTAAACTTGCGAGTCGAATTCTGGGATTCATCCAAACTAGCTACCAGCAATCCCAAGTCTAATTGAAACACGTAAACTTGTTCCGGTAAATCCTTTTCTTGCTGCAATTGTGGGTGCAATTGTCCAAAGATTCCCAAATGTTTCCCGTTTAACGATAGCGCAGCCGTGCGGCCAGGATGCAAGCGGGAATTAGAAGCATCGCTTGCATATTCCACTCCTAAACCCAACTGTTGAAACACGCTTTCCAAAATACCTTTGGCTTCAAACCAACTCAAAGGTCGATCGCGCCCAGATTGCTGCCATTTCCATACAGTCGGGTCGCCACCAATAATCCCCGCAACTGCATCTGCTTCGTGCATGGCATCCCCGTCTTTCCAGAAAATGCGGCCGACTTCAAAACCGTTGAGCGCGCCGTTTCCCTGCTCCAAATTGTACCCGAAAGCATCGATCAAACCCGACAGCATTTCAGTCCGCAAAGCCGAATACTCGACAAACAGCGGATTCGCCAACACCACCTGATTGTCTCCCTCAGTTTTCACCAAGGAATAGTGCATCAACTCCGTCAAACCGGCCGCCCGAAAAGCCGATCGCACATTCCGAATTGCTGCATATTCTGGTGACAGATAACCGGGTTCGGTTTTGCTAGGCAAAGTCTCGCAGAAATTGTCGTAACCGTGGAGTCGCGCCACTTCTTCAATTAAGTCAATTTCCCTTTCTAAATCGCGGTAGCGGTAAGGCGGAACAGTTATCGCAAACACCCGTTCTTTTTCAGTCGGAACAACTTCGCAGCCCAAGGCTGTGAGGATGTTTTTCACCTCTTCCGGTTCCAGATATTCAGAACCACCTGTTTCGCCTCTTTTCAATTTGCCTAAAACCAGATTTACGCGGTCTAAACGCAATTCGAGCGATCGCGAAAAACTCAAATCGTCCCCACCCGAATTCGCCGTTTTCTGCACCGTCGCAGCGCCTCCAGCCAACTCCAAAATTATGGCTACAGCGCGGTTGCAAGCCGTCGTCAAGGCTGCATGATTCACTCCCCGTTCGTAGCGGATCGAAGACTCGCTCCGCAGGCCTTGAGCGCGGGCAGAACGGCGAATCGTTGCCTGGTCAAAAATCGCTGCTTCTAAGATTAAATTTTGGGTGCCGTCGTGAACTTCCGTTGATTCGCCGCCCATTACGCCAGCCAAGGCTACGGGTTTGTCGCTAGCAGTAATTAGCAGATTTTGCGGTTGCAAATTGCGGTTTTGTCCGTCTAATGTTTTGAAGGATTCACCGGGCGCGGCAAACCGGACACCGATGTTGATATCGGTAGTGCCGGTGAAAGATTGTAGCCGATCGCGATCGAAAGCGTGCAGCGGCTGGCCCCATTCCAATAAGATGTAATTAGTCACATCAACTACATTATTAATCGGCCGCACTCCCGCCGCCTGCAACCGCTGCTGTAACCAAGCCGGAGAAGGTGCAATTTTGACTCCTGCAATGGCTGTCCCGGTGTAAATTGGACATCCTTCAGACTCGGATATTTCTACTGACAAATTAGGACTTTCTTGGTCATGAATCGCCACATCATTAGTTGCGGGAATTCTCAAACTCCCCCCAGTCAGCGCCGCCACTTCTCGCGCCACACCAACCATGCTCAAAGCATCAGCACGATTCGCCGTTGCTGTCAAGTCTAAGATGACATCATCCAAACCTAAAAGCGGGCGAATATCACTGCCCAATTCTGGATTTTCCAGCTCGAAAATGTGAATGCCTGCCGATTCTTTGGACAGTCCCAATTCTGCTAAGGAACAAATCATGCCTTCGGAAGGAACGCCCCGCAATTTTGCCGGTTTAATCTTTAAATCAATAGTCGATAAAAAAGTTCCGACAACCGCAACAGGGACGTAAATGTCCGCCCTCGCGTTGGGTGCGCCGCAAACAATATTCAATGGTTCTGGTTTGCCAACATCCACTTGACAAACTCGCAACTTGTCTGCATTCGGATGTTGTTCGATCGCGACTATTTTACCCAAAAGCACACCATCGGCCCACGGGCGGCGGTCTTCGATCTCTTCGACTTCAAATCCGGCCATTGTCAGAGTTTCGGCTAATTCTTCCGGGGTCTGAGTCACATCCACCAGTTCCCGCAGCCAGTTTAGAGAAATACGCATAATGAGAGTCAGTAGTTAGTTGTCAGTGCTCGGTAGCTATTAGTCATTAGTCTGCGCCGGCGCGCTTTCACGCTCGCTGTCCCAGAATTTATTTGGGACAGCTCTTAGTACCACACTCATTGAATTTTGTCAAGAGTATGGTGGTATAGACAAGCACAAATAAGCGATCTGCCACTCATGTTGATGACTGCTGAGGGATGAGTAACATTCTCATTCAGATAATGAGGTATGCTAGAGACATCTAACAGCGCAAAAAGCAGCTAAGTTTAGAAAGACTTTACACAAAAAAGGATAACTTTAGCAAGTCTTTAAACTATCTTCAAGGATAATCAACCGAAAAAACTCACAGCAGCGACATAATCAAAATAGGGAAAAGATATCGGCCCAATAGACTTAGGTGCAATTCCAATTCGCGATCGGACGCACGGCCCGTCGGCAACTGATAGATAAGTATTCTAGCAGAAGCAGTAACGGAGTTTGTGTCGCCCTTGCGATGGCAAGATTAGAAAAATATAGGCACTCTCAATCAATATGAGCTACTGCGTAAATCCGGGCTGTCCACATCCTCAAAACCCTGCTGACTCTATTATCCAGTGTCAAGCGTGCGGTGCGCGGTTATTGCTGCGCGCTCGCTACCAAGTCATTGAACCGTTAGGACAAGGAGGTTTTGGAGCTACATTTCTGGCAAAAGACATCTCTTTGCCCGGTCAACCGAGTTGCGTGGTCAAGCAACTGCGACCCAGTAGTTCGTCGCCGCGAGTTTTAGAAATGGCGCGGGAATTATTCAAGCGAGAGGCGAAAACCCTCGGCCAACTGGGCGACCACCCGCAAGTACCTAGGCTGCTAGACTATTTTGAAACCGAACAGCAATTTTACTTAGTTCAAGAGTATGTTAAAGGCTCGACTTTGAAACAAGAAGTCAAACAATCAGGGCGTTTCAACGAATCAGACGTTAAAAATTTTCTATTAGAAATTCTGTCAGTAGTGCAATACATCCACAGCCAAGGAGTAATTCACAGAGACATCAAACCCGCCAATATTATTCGCCGAGTTCAAGACAGCCACTTAGTTCTGATTGACTTCGGAGCGGTAAAAGACCAAGTTAGCCAAACAATATTATTAGACCCCGCTGACCAAAGCGCTAACACGAAATTTTCAGTCGGCACCTTTAGTTTTGCTCCCCCGGAACAAATGGCGCTGCGGCCGATATTTGCCAGCGATATCTACGCCTTGGGCATGACTTGCTTGTACTTGCTGACAGGAAAGTCGCCCAAGGATTTAGATTTCGATGCAGTAACCGGCGAAATTGTTTGGCAGCCCCATGTTCAGGTGAGCCCAAATTTTGTGCGGATTCTTGATAAGATGCTGAAGCCGATCGTCAGTCACCGCTTTCAATCGGCAGCAGATGTCGTCAAAGCTCTCAATGGCGAATTTGAAGACGCAGACCTTTGCGACGGCTTGGCAACTCAATTCAACGCCTCTACCCGCACAGTTGAAGAACCGACGATATTTAACGGTGAGGCTACTTCGTGGCCCTCGCCCCAGACTAGAACCGATCAAGATTTGCGCGAGACAAAGCAAAGTACCCGCACTAGAACTTCATTCACCCAGTACGAAAACACGGGGATGCAGCCCAGAGTTGCCCGCAGTCTGGCTGAGTCCGGCAGAACTTTCGGAACTGCCGCACTTTCTAATGGCAATTTAGCAGCGCCAAGGGGAACGAAATCTGTTGTTAAGTGGGACACCAAAAGCTTGCGAGCGGCATATTTTAAAGGCAAGCGCGATTTTGCTGACTGCGAACTGTCTGGTTTGCAACTGCAAAAAGCGCTGTTGGCGGGGGGTAATTTTTATCAGGCTAGGTTTGTGAAGGCAAATTTGCAAGCAGCGGATTTGTCGGGGGCGAATTTGGGCCACGCGAGGTTAATTAAGGCGAATTTGCGAGGAGCAAATTTGACTGAAGCTTATTGCAGCACTGCCAATTTTGAAGGCGCAGATTTTCGAGGTGCTGACTTGACGGGTGCTTATTTGACCAAGGCGAATTTGCGGGGGGCGAATTTGTGCGGCGCGAATCTGACTGACGCTACAGTTAGTGAGGAACAACTCGCAACCGCGAAGACAAATTGGCTGACTACTAAGCCGGATGGTAAGCGGGGTTTTGGATTTTAAGAAGTGGGCATGGGGCTTGCGATGACAACAGTCAACTGTCAACTGTCAACCGTCAACTGTCAACTGTCAACCGTCAACCGTCAACCGTCAACCGTCAACTGTCAACTTCCCACTCCCCCAGTCAGGTGATTCAACAGCAGGAAGTTCGATCGCCCCAAAACCGCCTAAATTAAAGACTAGCAATGGAGGATTCGATCGCACCTAAACATGAAACTGCTCAACCGCCGCACTCGACTGCTTCTGCACGCCGGCATCTTGGCCCTGGCCTACTTTGTTACCGGAAAACTCGCAGTGTCGATATTGGGACTGGTGAAAGCGGAAGCCTCCCCCGTGTGGCCGCCCGCCGGTATTGCCTTGGCGGCAATGTTGTTGCAAGGACGGCAGATGTGGCCCTTCATTGCCCTCGGTTCGGTGCTGTTAAACACTACTGGGGGTCTACCCTCCGCCGTCATAGTTACATCAGCCTTTAGCGTCACCGTGCAAGCTTTAGTGGGGGAATCGGCGCTGAGGCGGAGCGGATTTTCGACGAAGCTCGATCGATTGCGAGATGTTTTGGCTTTGGTGGTGGGCGCTGTCATCGGGTCTACTTTCCTCGGTTCTACCCTTGGCAACTTGGGTACGTGCATTTTTGGTTGGGCTCAGTGGAGCAATTTCTCTCGCAACTGGTGGACTACCTGGCTGGGAGACGGGATGGGAATTTTGATTGTGACACCGGTGCTGCTGACTTTGAACCACGCCGTTGCCAGTTTTAAATTTCCCATAAAACTGAGAGTTTGCATCATTCTCGATTACTTGTTTAGAAACAGGCAAGATGCCTGTTCCACAAGAGATGAATTTTCTTGTGGAACAGGCATCTTGCCTGTTCTTGACAATGGTGTAAGATTTGAAATAAAACCTCTGATTATTTCAATTTTTAGAGCATTTTTTAACTGGGAAAAATCCCAATTACAAATTACAAATTACAAATTACAAATTACAAATTACCCGCGAACATCTCCGGCAACTAAAAATCGCTATAATCTTCTATTTTTAATTGTTAATTATTCAGAAATAGCTCTCTGGCTGACTCTTTTGCTGAGCGTTAGCTGGCTGGTTTTTTGCTCGAAAACACAGGAGGCGAGCACTCTGTATCCGCTGGAGTATCTGCCTTTTCCTTTGATAGTTTGGGCAGCTTTGCGGTTTCAGCCGTCGGGAGCGATTTTTGCTTATTCGATCGTCTCTTACATCGCGATTTTGGGAACGGTGCACGGGGAGGGCCCGTTTTTGGCCAAAAGCGATAATCTCAAACAGGCGGTTTTATTTTTACAAGCTTTTATCGGTACGATCGCCCTTGTCGCCCTGATGTTGGCCGCCGCCGTCGCAGAACGTCAGCAAGCCCTAGTGGAAGTGCGTCGGACTGCCGCGATGTTGCGCGATCGCGAAGCTAGTCTGGCCAACGCCCAGCGGATTGCTCAGTTGGGTAATTGGGATTTAAATTGCACTGCGATCGAAGCAACTGAGAACTTTCAGAAATTGCCCGAACACCTGACACCCAATATAGAATTACAGTGGTCGGACGAGCTTTATCGGCTCTTGGGTTTGGTTCCGGGAACTGTCAAACCGACAGCAGAAGTTTTTTTGCAGGCGGTACATCCAGAAGACCGGGAATTGGTAGCTCGATCGCAGTGTCAAGCAATGTTTGAGCGCAAACCCTATTGCATTAACTACCGGATCGTCCTCAGCGACGGCTGCGTGCGAACTGTCTGCGAACAGTCGGCAATTAACTCAAATACGATCGCCGCCACAGTTCAAGATGTGACCGAACGGTACCGCGCGGAAGCAGCTTTGCGAGCATCTTCCGATCGCGATCGCCTGCTCTCAGAAATGGCACTGCGGATTCGCCATTCCCTCGACCTCGAAGAAATTCTCAATACTACTGTTGCCGAAGTCCGACAATTTTTCAAGGCAGACCGCGCTTTCATCGGCATTATGGAAGCGGGCGGGGAATATCTTGCTAGACCGATGTACGGTAAAATTGTGGCTGAGTCTGTCGGTGCCCAATGCTGTTCTATTCTCGGGTGGGTACTCGCTGACGAAAGTCACCTCGAAAACCAGAAAACTTTTTATGCTAACAACCGCGTGCGAGCTGTGTCCGATACTGCTACCTTGCAAGGTGGCGATACAGTTGCCCAATTATACAGGGACTATCAAATTCGAGCGACGTTAAATGTGCCGATCGTCCTCGGGGGTGAATTATTCGGGATCTTGGCCGTCAACCAGTGTTCCGGGCCCCGCCAGTGGCAGGAATTTGAAATTGATTTGTTGGAAAAACTCGCTACCCAAGTGGCGATCGCTCTCTCTTGTGCCCAACTTTTGCAGCAGGTAAAAGCCCTTAATACTAACTTAGAATCTCAAGTCGAGGAACGCACCCGCCAACTACAGCAAAAAATGCACGAACTAGAAGAAAGCAACCGCTTGAAAGATTTATTTTTGCACGCAGTTTCTCACAATCTCCGCACTCCTGTGATGGGAATGTTAATACTGCTGAAAAATTTGCTCAACAAATCGCCCTCTGACTGTCTACAAAATATTGCGGTTTCTCGATCGATTTTGCAGCGGATCGTTCAAGCCAGCGAACATCAGTTGACTATGGTTAATGCCCTACTCGACGCTCACGCTAGCGAGGTTCAAGGTATTTTCCTGAATACTGTACCGCTGCAATTGCAGTCTTTAACTTCAGCAATTGTTGCCGATTTAGAACCAATGCTGGTAAAAAATCAAGCAACTTTGACGTTTGAAATACCAGCAGATTTGCCCAGAGTCAATGCCGACAGCCAACACTTGCAGCGCGTGCTGGAAAATCTGCTGATTAATGCTATAAAACACAATCATCCGGGAGTTAATATAACTTTTAAAGCCGAGGTAATTGAACTTGAATCAGCGCTAATTTACGAACAAAATTCCCAGGTTTTAACATCCCAAAATACTCCGATCGCCCGCTGTACAATCGCTAACCTCTCCTCTGAGTCGGGCGATCGTCCGGCTCAGCTCGACACCACCCAGAAAAATCAGGAAATCCGCGCCAAATTTAACCTCGACGGCAGTTGCAAACTGCCCCGCTATCAGGGTCAAATTGGCAGTACCGGCAGCAAACAGCCCAGAGTTACCGTAAAAGTGGTTCGCTGTAGTGTAACAGACAATGGAGTGGGAATCAGCGCCAAACAGCAGGAATCTCTGTTTGAACTTTACGTTCAAGACCCGAATAGCCGACAATTAACAGGGCTGGGTTTGGGACTGTACCTCTCCAAGCAAATTATCAAAGCTCACGGCGGCTTCATTGGTGTCGAAAGCACTCCGGGAAGCGGCTCGACTTTCTGGTTTTCGCTACCTACTGTCAACTCGGACGATCGCTCTTCCCCAATCTAAAATCTAAAATAGTATAGCAACCGCCAGACACTTCTTCCTTATTCCTTCTTCCTTATTCCTTCTTCCTTATTCCTTCTTCCTTCGTGTCCTTCGCGTCTTCGCGGTTCAATATTCCTTCTTCCTTATTCCTTCTTCCTTCTTCCTTCTGCTATATGACCTACTTAGGCAATCCAAAATCAGTTCAGGCGACGGTTTACGAGGTGTGGCGCGATCGCTTCCTCCGAGACCGGCTGCGCCCTGCTGTGGGAATTGCCATCTTTTTTGCCTTCTCAATCATTGTCTATCTTCTAGGCGAAGCAGTATTCGCTCCCCGGGAATTTAAGATTATTTATTTGTACACCAGCGCTGCTGTAGAATTGAGTTTGCTGACTTGTTTCGTGCTGCAAAAAACCGCGATCGGACAGCGCTATCCGGGTTGGTTGTTTTTGGGTTTTTCGTGGTCATTGACAGTCCTTGTACAACTTGGATTAGCCGTAGCAAAAGTCGGGGACTTACCGATTTTAACTTGGAGTTTAGCATTTCTCACCCAAGCTACGCTGATGCCCGTCCGGTGGCGCCTCCACCTGATTTCTCAACTCGGCGTTTTGTTCTGCCACGTCAGCATAAATTTGGTTTTAAATTTGAGTTTTGCTAGGTATACTGCTTTTAGACTGAGCGGGTTTTACTTGTATTTATTTTGGTTTTGTTTGATCTGCGATTTGTCGGTTTATTGGTACGAATGTCTGCAACGGACAGAGTTTAATACCAAGCGCGAGTTGGCATCTGCTTACCAGCAGTTGGAGGTGGCGGAGGCGAAGTACCGTAGCATTTTTGAGAATGCCGGCGAGGGAATTTTTCAAAGCACTCCCGATGGCCGCTACATTACGGCAAATCCAGCTTTAGCCCGGATTTATGGCTGCGATTCCCCGGAAGAAGTGACGACAAAGTTTACTGATATTCAGCAGCAGTTGTACGTCGATCCGGTTCGGAGAAAGGAGTTTTTGCGATCGATCGAGAAAAGTGGCACTGTCTCGGATTTTGAGTCGCAAATTTACCGCTCGGACGGTAGTATTGTCTGGATTTCCGAGAAAGCGCGGGCGGTACGGCACAGCAGCGGCGCTGTGCTTTATTATGAGGGTTCAATTGAGGATATCACGCAGCGCAAACAAGCGCAAGAATCGCTGCGGCTGTTTATTCACGCTCTTTCTCACGACTTGCGAAACCCGGTGGCGGGAATGTTAATGGTGTTGAAAAATTGGCAGACAAAAACTGGGGACTCGATCGCAATTCCCCGCTCTATTTTGGAACGGATGATTCAAGGTAGCGAACAGCAATTGCGGTTGATAAATTCGCTGTTGGAAGTTCACGCCGGGGAAGTGCGCGGTTTGGTTCTGCACTGCGATCGGATTGAATTGAAGGCGGTAGTTGCAGCAGTAGCGACTGATTTGGAACCTTTAATGAACGAGGCTAAAGCTACTTTCAAAAATTTGATTTCCGATGATTTGCCCGCCGTGAATGCTGATACTACTCAGTTGTGGCGCGTATTTTCTAATTTAATTGCTAATGCTTTAAAGCACAATCTACCCGGACTAAATTTAACGGTTTCAGCTAAAGTCATTCATGCGGAAAAAATTAGCATAAATCAAAGCGAAGCAAAACAGGATATCGATAAATTCCCAATTCCCCATTCCCCATTCCCCATTCCCAATTCCCCATTCCCAATTCCCCATTCCCCAAGTAGCATGATTTACTGTACAGTTGAAGATGACGGGGTGGGAATATTGCCGGAACAGTGCGAACATCTTTTTGACCTTTACGTTAGGGGTTATCAATCCCGACACTCGGTCGGTTTGGGTTTGGGCTTGTATCTTTGCCGGCAAATTATTGCCGCTCACGGCGGGGAAATTGGGGTGATTAGCAGTCCGGGTGCTGGGGCAATTTTTTGGTTTACTTTGCCCCTGGCTTTGAAGACTCGGTGATTTTGTTGTATGTTTAACTACATTTGATACTTGGGTTTTACCGCCGCAGGTGGCCGGGAAGCTGGTGAAGCTGAATGAGTCGTAGCTTGCGGGGCGGAACGCCATCGCCCTATTGATATTAATTTAAAACACTGCTATAATATCCAGGATATTTTTAAGAAAAAAAGAATTGTGTCACCTTCAGATTTTCTTTAGAAATATCAGTTAATCTAGACAATCTCTAAAACAAGATAAAATATCTGCACTTTATGCTTGTCGATAAAAGCTCACAAAATACAGCGGCAAACGACTCAGCTAAATATAACGATCGGTCATTCTCAACTTTAATGCGGGCGCTCCGTCTTTCCCAAGGTTATTCTTCTTTCGTTTTAGTCAACTGCAACTCGCTGGCTTTGCGGCAGGAAATAGTCGATCGACTCGAAGCAACTTGTCCCCAGAAACCGCGGCAACTGTTTTTACCCGCATCGGTGACAACTCTCTACACGACAATCGCCGCAGAAGTAGACGGCGAACAGCCTCCAGCTTTAATGATCCTTGGTTTGGAATCAGTGGAGCCGATCGACCGATTGCTGATTTCTACCAACCTAGTATGCAGCGAATTAAGCAAAAAGTTTTCTTTTCCCCTCGTTTTTTGGGTTACAGATGAACTTCTCAGAAAAATCATTCGCACCGCCCCAGATTTATACAGTCGCATGACAACAATTAGATTCATCAGCCCATAGTCAACCGTCAACTGTTAAATTCCGCTTCCCAAATCAAAACTAATTCCCCAGCCGCCGCACTTCCCTCAGCCGGAAAACCGGCCAAAAAATCCTTATCCGCCCCCACCTCATAAGGCCCTTCCTTAAACTCCAAAATCACAGTATCCGGTGCCAAAGCTACTAACGTGTGAATAGTGCCCTCTGGAAGTTCCACAGCGCGAGTGGGCCCGGCAGCGCTGACTCGCAACGATCGCAGGATTTGACCGTTTTCGTTCAAAATAACAATACCGACTTCTCCTTGAATCACCACAAAAAACTCAAAACCGTTAACTGTGGGCGGGCGCAGGTGTCGGTGAGGGCGGACGTAAGTCCCCGGTTGCAGCACGTTGACAAACCGCTGCACCTTTTCTGACAAATCATGGAAATTATAGTTTTGTCGCTGGCGGGGATTGCTGCGGGAGGAAGCTGCAACTTCGTCTAGCAATTCTTGCGTCAGCAATTTGATCGGAGGGGACTGCACAACAGATATCCTGTATTCAAGAGTTTTTGAACAAATAAGCTAGTCTGGGATCATCTTTACCAGCATTTCTTGAAAGATGAAAATCGCAAATCAGGTGCGTATCACTAAGGCAATGCGTTTGTCAAGTATTTTTAGAACAAGTATTAGCTCGATCGCCCTTTCGACTATTCTAGTCTGCATCAGTAGCGTTTCTGCATCGGAACCGAAGACTGGGACACTTTTGGTTGAGCAGCAATTGCAACAACAGCAACTGAAAGACGAAATTCGCGATCGAGTTCAAGAAGAAGTTGACATTGCTTTCGGCCGCACGGCCCTGCTGCTGAACGGGATTATCATTGGCTTAACTTTGTTTCCGACAGCAGCCGGAGTGGGTGTTTGGTTTCTGTTGGGCAAATTGTCCAAGCAGACAACTGTGGCTCGCCAAGAAATTGAAAGTCTCCATTACGATACAATCTCTCAATTAAAACTATTAATTTCCGATGCTGAAAGTATCTTAGGTGAAATTCAACACCAAAATCACCCAGCGGATGTAGAAACAGATTTGTTATTGCCCGATGCCCAAATTCAAGAATTTGCTCCGGTTAACTACGGTAATTATCAACAGTTATTAACGGCGAGCGACTATGCCAAACAAGGAGATGCTTGTTTCTTTGAAAACCGCTATGAAGATGCGATCGCAGCTTACGATTGCGCCCTGCAAATTCAGCCGGATTTAGCCGATACTTGGAACAACCGGGGAGTTGTGCTCACCAGATTGCAGCGGTATCCAGAGGCGATCGCCTCTTACGAACAAGCTACCACAATTCGCCCGAATTATCCCGACGCTTGGAACAACCGAGGTGTGGTATTGTTGGAGTTGCAGAAGTACCCAGAGGCGATCGGCTGTTACGAACAAGCAATTCAAGCCAAACCCGATTATGCCGACGCTTGGAACAACCGAGGCGTTGCCTTTTCCAAAATGCAGGAGTACGAACAAGCGGTAATTTCTTACAATCAAGCCCTACAAATCAAAAATGATTATACCGATGCTTGGAACAATCGAGGCGTTGCACTCTCCAAGTTGCAAAAATACGAAGCGGCGATTGATTCCTACGACAATGCTGCTAAAATTAGACCTGATTTTTACAGGATTTGGTACAATAAAGCTCGATGTTATGCGCTACAAGGTAAAATTGAATTAGCAATTGAAAATTTAAAACGCGCCCTCAATCTCAATCCTAATTTGTGTAAAGAGTTGGCAAAAACTGAAGCTGATTTGGAGAAGATTCGCGAACACGAAGCCTTCAAGCAGTTGATTGGTTAATCCAGAAACAACCGTAAACGATAGGATAACTCATAGGTCGTAAGATTAAATGAACCGCGAAGGCGCTAAGTACACGAAGGAAGAACCCCCCCTGCCCCCCCAAGGGGGAAAGAAGCGATGCAGTTCTTGCTTCGTGTTTTTCGCGTCTTCGCGGTTCGTTTTACAAATACTTCTGCAATAACAAGCCCATTTTCTCCTTAGTTGCGGCCGGCACTTTGTCAAGTTGAGTCAGGATTGCATATTTTAAAGCAGAATGTGCCTCAGATACGGGGGGATTGTCAGTTAGTCTGCGGACTGTTTCTTGAATAACTTTTTGAGCATTTTCGGCATTGCGGTGCAAGTTGGCAACTACCATTTCTACGGTTACGCTGTCGTGATCTTCGTGCCAGCAGTCATAATCGGTGACTAATGCTAAAGTTGCGTAGGCAATTTCTGCTTCTCTGGCTAATTTTGCTTCGGGCAAATTTGTCATTCCGATGACTGTCGCCCCCCAACTGCGGTAAAGGTGGGATTCTGCTTTTGTGGAAAATGCGGGGCCTTCCATGCAGACGTAGGTGCCGCCCCGGTGCAGGGTAACGTCGGGGAGGTTCAAGGATTCGATCGCACTTGCCAATATTTTAGCCAATTCGCCGCAAACCGGGTCGCCGAATGTGATGTGGGCGACTATTCCTGATCCAAAAAAGGTAGAAACTCGATTTTTTGTGCGATCGATAAACTGATCCGGCACTACCATATCTAAAGGTTTCGCCTCTGCTTTCAAGGAACCAACCGCCGACGCTGAGATTAAATACTCAACTCCCAAACTCTTCATTGCATAAATATTTGCCCGATACGGTACTTCTGAGGGCAAAAAAGTGTGGTTGCGGCCGTGTCTTGCCAGAAATGCTACGGGCGTACCGTCCAATGTTCCCACAATTGCGGCATCCGACGGCGAACCGAAAGGTGTATCAATTTTCACCTCTTCAATATCCTTGAGGGCTGCCATTTTATACAAACCGCTGCCGCCGATAATTCCGATTTTTGCTTGTGCCATTTTTATCCTTAATCTGAACTTTATCAAAAGATGGGGTTTAACACCCCGTCTTTCTTGGACGGCTCTATATTTACTGGAGGCACACTTATCACTAAATGTGCTATTGATAGTGTAATGTTAACCATGAACTACCGCTACCGAGTCTACCCAAGCACCACTCAAGAACATTTGTTGAAAGAGTGGATGGATACTTGTCGCGTCGCATATAACTATGGGCTGCGAGAAATCAAAGACTGGTACAATAGTCGTTCATGTATGGTTGACAGATGTTCTATCAGTCATGAGTACATCATACCTGCCGATCGTCCTTTCCCTAGCGAAGTAAAACAGCTTAATGCTCTACCAAGTGCTAAAAAAGTATTTCCACGATTGAGTGAAGTACCAAGCCAAGTGTTGCAGCAAGCGCTCAAGCAATTATACCGAGCATGGGAAGGATTTCAAAAAATTGGACACGGATTCCCACGATTCAAGAAGTTTGGGCAATTCAAATCTTTGTTGTTCCCACAATTTCAAAAAAATCCGGTTGCTGGGGTACATATTACCTTGCCAAAGTTGGGGCTAATACCAATTACTTTGCATCGCCCAATCCCCAATGGCTTTGTGGTGAAACAAGTAAGGATAATCAACAAAGCTGATAAATGGTACGCATCTATTAACATCCAATGTGATGTCAATGTCCCTGATCCCAGCCCACACGGTCATCCAATTGGAGTAGACGTTGGACTTTCTAAGTTTCTAGCAACCAGTGACGGGTTAATCGTAAAATCGCCTAAATTCTTAAAAGTCATGCAACGCAAGCTGAAATTGCTGCAACGCAGACTTTATCGAAAACAGAAACGGTCTAAAAACTACGAAAAACTACGCATCAAGGTTGCTAGAATCCACCACACAATTGACAACACCCGTAAGGACTTCCACTTTAAACAAGCTCATATCCTTTGTGATGCTGCCGATATGGTTTTCATGGAAGACTTGGATTACCGAATCCTTGCTAAAGGAATGCTTGGGAAACAAATGCTTGATGCCGGATTTGGACAGTTCCGAAATATCACCAAGTATGTGTGTTGGAAGCGCGGGAAATTCTTTGGTGAGGTGAACGCCAGGGGGACTTCGCAGGAGTGTCCTGAGTGTGGCGCTCCCGTGAGAAAAGATTTGAGTGTTAGAGTTCATTCTTGTTCTAATTGTGGCTATACAACGGATCGGGATGTTGCTAGTGCTCAAGTTATCAGAAATAGGGGAATAGAATTGCAATGTACCGATGGGCAGTCGGGAATTCAAAATGCCTATGCAGACGGTTTACCGGAGATTGAAATGTCTCAATCTAGGTCAAAGTCGAAATCCCGCAAGGGAGTAACTAGGAAGTCTAAGAAGTGATTCTTAGAAGCTCCGCACCTGATAGTCGGAGTGATGTCACAAGAGTGATTCTATCGGGCCATTGTTAAGTTGCGGTCAAGATAATTGAATATTTCATGACAATAGTTACCCGCCATACACTATATTGTCACTAACAAACTGTGATTTGAATCACAACTATTCTTTACACAATCTTCAAAAATAAAAGTACAGGGTTCTGATATCTATTTTTAGGGTGTTAAGACCATGACAGTCAGTTCTGCTAACGTCCCCAAAATCTCTGTGGAGGCGATCGTCCAGCGCATCTTTGCTTTCCGCCAAATTACCCCCCTCGACAGACGGCTGCTCAAGTCAGCAGTCCTAGACGGGCTCGACCAAAAGGATCATTCTCACATCAACCGAGTGTGTCAGGGCATCCAAAACGGATTGATTTTAATTGTGGAATAGATAGAGTTTGAAAATTTATGCTTGAGTCTGCATCTGCTTGAACACAGTTCTGGCGGTATTTTTTTGTTTGCGGTTCGGGCGATCGATCGACATCACAAATCTATTATTTACACTTTATCGATCGAAATTCAGCAGCCAAAAGCCTGTATAAGTCATACCAGTATCATCGGGCTGCACCAACAAAAAATGCAATCCTTGACTTAATTGTTTCCGCTGTTGGTAAATTTTCGCCGCCGCCTTCACCTCGCTATCTTCAAAAGTAGCCACCACCCACCGATCGGCTAATCCAGCTTCCAAAATCAATCCGTCGGGAGCACCAGCGATATAATTCAAAGCAAAAGGTTTGGCATCCTGAAGCCACCTAGCCAAGCGCATCGACTGTCGTCCGCCGTCAATCACAACTCCCGGTACGGGTACTGTTGAGGCCAGGCCCAAGTTCAGCGGTAACAGCAATTCTGGCATGGACAATATTGGCACGGGACGCCCTTGGAAAACTTCTTCGATGTCGCCTGCGGGTAGGGAAGCAAAACGCCAGCCATCGCCCCAGAGGTTTTCGGGTAAGGGGACGGGTGGAGGTGACTCAAGGGCGATCGGACTGTAAGCTTCTCCTGTATAATTCGGCAAACTCGAATATTCTTTTGCCCGTTGTTGCAGCAACAATTTCAGAGCCGCAGTGCGCCGAGTTGCTTCTACTTCGATGCCCAAAACCTTGCCCGCAGCTTGAATTAAACTGAGAGATTGAGGTCGAAATACTTGAATTAATTCTGGCAAACTCTGAGTTTGAGCTTGCTGAAACTGGTGCGCCACCCAAGTAGAATTAGCTTGCGACTGGCTGCAAACAGCGCTAAATTCAAAAGTTCGCGCCGCGTCGCAAATCAAAAGTTCCCATAATGGTTTGCCAGCTTCGTCTTGGAGAGGGCGGCGGTAAAAATCGGCTTGCCAAATTTGCATAAAAAATTAAAAATAAACTCAACAACTGTATTATTTTAATCTAAGTCTGCCACAATGAACTCATTTAAGACCGCGAACTAAATACATATCCAGTTCGCCCTTATTTTTAGCAGAAATTTTGCCTCGGTGTTCGCATTCAAAAAAATGTTTGACTAATTCAAATGTTGCCTGGGAGATATTGACATTTCCCGGTATCCCAGAAGATTCCATCCGAGACGCGGTATTAACTGTATCTCCCCACACATCATAGGAAAACTTTTTATTGCCAATTACTCCAGCTAGCAAGGGGCCGGAATGAATGCCGATGCGGATATCCCAATAAGGAGTATTTTCATCAACTTTATGCTTTTTTCGCAGTTCCATGAACTGGAGAATTTCTAGGGCAGCCAACACCGCGTCAATGGCGTGTGTTGGGCTGGCTTGAGGAATTCCTGACGCACACATATAGCTGTCGCCAATGGTTTTCAATTTTTCCAACCCGTATTTATCCACCACCCGATCGAAATAAGAAAAACAAAAGTCGAGTTCGTCTACTAACTCTCGTGGTGTCATTGTTTCTGCTAACTGAGTAAAGCCTTTAAAATCGGTAAATAAAACCGATACTTCGTCATAATGAACAGGTTCTACTTTGCCGTTAATTTTGAGTTCGTTGGCAATTTCAACCGGGAGCACATTCAAAAGTAGCTTATCTGATTTGTCCTTTTCGGCATCAAGTTCGGAATAGAGTCTATTGATCTCTTGGAAGCGTTCAGCATTGCGAATGGCTGAGGATACTTGCAAAGCTAAAAGATAACCGATCCGCACATCTTCTTGGTTGTAAGAATGCGCCTTGGTTGTGGCAAAAATAATTGTCCCCAAAACCTTACCTTCGCTTGCCAAAGGAATGATAATTTGAGAGGCGTAGCTGGACAAAACACCAGCAGCAAATCCTTCATGAATTAGTTGGGGTTGTACTGTTTTGAAGGCTTTTTTTATAGGGCCATTTTCTGGGAGGCTGGCAATATCTACATTGATGGCTTTGCCAAACAGTGTGGTGCAAGAGTTAGTGCTGTGCAGACAAATGCTACAGTGTTCAAAATCTAGCAGCCATTTGGCTTGTTTGCCTACTACTCGAAAAATTAAATCGATATCGAGGGTGCTGTTGATTGCGGTAGCAATTTCATTGACTGCGGCAATTCTTGTGGAAAGGGACTGAGCTTCTGCTAATAAACTGCGGGCTGTTAGCAGAAGTTCGTCGCGGTTTTGATCTTCTAGTCGATTGCCCATATTAGGGAGGTGAGATATAGATTACAACGCATCTATTTCGAGGTCAATAGCATCAGTATATCTGTTGACACTGCTAAACAAATCGGCCGTCGCAATCAATTCAAAGATTTCTGCATCGTCTAGTCCTAAATCCCGCAGATTTTGGTAGTGAGTTGCTGTAAGAGCCTGGGGGTTGGTGGCGGCCAGCAAACCAAAGGTAATTACGGCTTTTTCGCGCTCGGGCAAAGGACAGTTGGCAAAGTCTGAAACCAGCAGTCGCAGCACTTCTTCGCTGATTCCCAAAGCTGAGAGCCCGTGGAGGTGGACTTTTAAGGCGTACTCGCTATTATTTGCTTGCGAAATGGCGACGCCGATCATTTCTTTGAGGGTGCGGGGTACGTCTCCTTGCAGGATTGTCGCCCGGAACTTTTTCCAGTTTGCTTCTAATAAGTCTGGGTTGCCTGCCATTGACTTGAAGAGGTTGGGTACGATGCCAAACCCCAGTTCGGTCAAGATTTCGTCGTATACTGTTCGAGCTTTTGGATCGGTGAGTTGTTCGTATTCGGAGAGCGGAAAGTGTGTCATCTCTATAATTTTTTTTACGGCTCGATTCAATAAATATGAGTTGATTATAGCGAATTCTATTAAAAATAGGAATGTATGTTAATTGCTGACAATAAGCTGCTACGCATCTAAATTATTGAATACAGAGACGGGTTAGGAGAGCCCGTTTCACAATAACTGACTGTCAAATTAGGTGCACAGCAGCTTATCTGCAACTATACAAACAAGCAAACAAGGTTATCATGGGTAAACTGTAAACTTCTATGATTGTCGCTGCATTTGCTATGAATCCTGCCCTGACTCAATTTGGCGCTCAAATGTCCCACCTCACGGGAGTTCGGGCAATTATGAAAGATATTATTGAAACTCTCAAAGCCGGCAGCGGGCAGGAGTTTATTAATTTGAGCGCCGGCAATCCGGTGATTTTGCCCCAAGTCGAGCAGTTGTGGCGCGATTGTACTGCGGAACTTTTGGCGAGTGCGGAATATGGCGAGGTGGTTTGTCGCTATGGTTCGAGTCAAGGCTATCAACCGTTGATTGATGCGGTGCGGGAGGATTTTAACCGGCGTTACGGACTGAATTTGACCGATCGCAACATCCTGATTACTCCCGGGAGTCAATCGATCTATTTTTACGCAGCCAATGCTTTCGGCGGCTACACTACCAGCAAACAGCTCAAAAATATTGTTTTGCCCTTAAGCCCGGATTACACCGGTTACGGCGGCGTGAGCTTGATTCCCGAAGCCGTAGTTGCTTGCAAACCCACCCTCGATATTGATGCAGCCGCCCACAGGTTCAAATATCGCCCGGATTTCAGCCAACTGTCGATCGACCAAACCACCGGTTGCGTCATCTTTTCTCGTCCCTGCAATCCCACGGGAAACGTCCTCACTGATGATGAAGTGAAGAAAATTGCAGCAATGGCGAGTGCTTTTGACGTACCAGTTTTCGTTGATTCCGCCTATGGCCCTCCCTTCCCGGCCCTGAATTTTACTGAGATGACACCGATTTTTGGTGGCAATATTATCCACTGTATGAGTTTGTCCAAAGCCGGATTACCGGGTGAAAGAATCGGAATTGCGATCGGCGATGAACAGATTATTCAAGTTTTAGAATCGTTTCAGACCAATATGTGCATTCATTCGCCGAGATACGGACAGGCGATCGCGGCGCGGGCGATTAATTCCGGCGCTCTGGCTGATATTGGTCTCAATGTAATTCGGCCTTATTATCAAAGTAAATTTGATGTAGTTGAAACAACTTTAGAACAAGCAATGCCGCAGGATTTGCCGTGGTTTTTACATCGTGGCGAAGGAGCTATTTTTGCGTGGTTGTGGCTGAAAGATTTGCCAATGACAGATTGGGAATTTTATCAGCAATTGAAGCAAGTCGGCGTTATTCTCGTACCTGGAAGTTCTTTCTTCCCTGGTTTGCGGGAAGATTGGCGGCACAAACAGGAGTGTTTGCGGATTAGTTTGACTGCGACAAATGATGAGATTGAAACTGCGATGAAACGTTTGGCTACAATGGTGGAAAAGGTTTATCAGTCAGTTAACAGTTGACGGTTGACTGTTGACTGTTTGTCTGCCAACCCAATGCCCGATTCCCAATTCCCAATTACCCATTCCCAATTACCCGATAAACAAAACTCAGAGTCGCCCAAACACTCACATCCAAAGCTAAATCATCCGTCGATATCCCCACCTTCTGTACCTCGGGAATGCTAGCTGCGTGCAAATCTTCCAACACAGCCCGCGCCACAGTTAAAGGATTCGACAACGCCACGGGCAAAGTATCCCTGGTTGGCTGCATTTCGGCTTCGATCGCAGCCAGAGTTCGATCGAACGGACTGTCACTAAATACAATCAAAGTTTCCGTCAGCCCGATCGCCCCCGATACCGCCAACCCAACAGCCCCAGCCGCGGGCACGCTCAAATTCTCCCCCGGAGCGATCGCCCGCGACATCTCCCTGGCAAAGTCTTTGCCTTCACCGAACACTGACAGCCGTCCGGCACTGTCCGAGCAAAACACCGTAAAGTAAACCGGGCGATCGCTCTCGTTATACAATCTGTAATGAATTCGGCTGCCAATTTTCACACTTAATAGATCGATATTTGCCGATTTCTCGGTTTTCGTACTCAGGGGTTCGAGGCGGTAAGTGCGATTCCCTACGGGATAGCTACGCTTCACGGCTATAGCTACAGGCTCCCGCTGCGCCACAATCCGCGCTTGCGGCGCCAGAGTTGCCAGCACCGCCCGCACCTTCAGGCGCGAAGACCCCTCATTCACAGTCAGTCGCAGCAACTTCGCCGCCAAGAACGCTTTTAACTGCGGAGTCAACCGCTGCACCGCCACCTTAATAGCTTCTCCCCCGTCGCCCTGAGTATCGGGAATCGGAATTTGACCTAAAGAAAACAAACCGTAACGGGTTTGAGACAAAGCAGGCGCAGCCGAGACACTTTTGGCTAAAGTCGTTTCCGGGACTCTACCGAACCGATAATCAGCCGGTTGGTCGCTCCCTACCGCTGAAACTTGAGGCACAGTCGCGAAGCCACTTGTAGCATCCACCCGCTCGATCCGTTCCAAACCAGAGTCCAAAGCTACTGTCAAACCGATGTTTCGCGGCAATACCCGAATTTCTTCCCTCACCAGGAGGCCGACTGTTAATTGGTCGAAAGTTCGATCGGGCTTATCTAAAACTTGAGCTTTAGCAGAAAGGCCCGTGCGTCCCCGCAGCAAAAGCCTCGCGCCCTCCGCAGCATCCACCGCAAACACAGAACCCCCTGCCGACTCCAAAACCCCCGGCGACAACCCACCCAGCCACAACTGCACAGTTTTGCCGCCCTCTTCCACCGCCGTCACAGCACCATCAGCAGGGGAATTCCCAATTAAATTTCCCAAATTCACCGCCGCTGTTGCTGTTAAATTGTCCGGGCGAATTTGCGGTTGCTGCGACAACCCCGCCACTTGCTCGACTGTACCGGCGGCGCGACTGAAACTGACGCTGAAACTGCTAGCGGGAGTTGCCCACCACAGAGTTTGAGTCAGGGCGTAGGTAAACAAACCTGCACTAAATCCGTTCCACTCTTGTTCGGCGACGAATTGGGAATTAGCCGCGGCGGCAAGTATGACGGCCTCGGTACGGAGATTTGAGCGGGATTTCAGACCTTGGGCAAACGTTAATTCTGCGAGGCTTGGCTGGCCGACTGTGGGACGGGGACGGGAGCGAATGCGAAAGTTGCCGTTTTTGGAAAAACCCGGATAGGTGTAGCTGGTGTCGAGGATGGCGATCGCATTTTCTGTCGCGAGCGATCGAACCAACAGCAGCAGCGTTTCCTCTAAAATATCGTTTACCGCCCGGTTTCCTAACATTGGCAAAACATCATCCGCCGGCACGAAACTGTTTTGGATTATGTCAGGAGACTCGATCGAACTAACTTGGCTACCACAGCCGCTAAAGTGAAAAACTACCGCATCACCGGGTTTTGCTTGTTCGCTCAAGTGAGTCACAAAAGCCGTCTCGATATTTTCCCTCGTAGCTTGAGCGTCAGTCAAAGTCACAATGTCCGACGGCGCAAATCCAAACCGATAGATCAGTAGTTCCCTCTGCAATTCCACATCCGTGACGCAGCCACGCAGGGGCGAGTCTGAATATTTGTCAATGCCAACCAACAAAGCCAATTTGCGGGCTGTCGGCTGGGCTAAGGCTTGGAGGTAGCGATCGCCCAACCGCAGCCACAAAGCGTCGCCGATGCCGATGGCGGCCAGCACCCGACCAGCTTGCTGCAAAAATTCCCGCCGCTTCAGTCCCATTTTTAAATAGCTTTGGATTTTATGTTGGAAATTTTAACAGTCCTGGACGCAGAACCTTGGTATATAGGTGCACCGAAGCAGACCGTACCGCTGTAGTGTCTCAAATTACTTTTTGTGTAAGTCTTATTTTACAGTTCGCGATCACAAACACTCTATATGTATGGTATACATTGCACACATTACCACTAGCAATAACAGAGCAAACGTTTTTTTTAATAACTTCTATTAAGTTGAATATACCTCAATAATTTTAGATAATTTCATTGAATTGTCAGTGTTTACTTTTAAGATTTTTAAAATTTCAATTTTTGAGTCTTAAGTTTAAAATTTTACATTTAAAACTTAAAACTCAAAATTCAAAACTATTCAGAATTCCTCCAACACCAAGGTTCAAGACTTAAATCTCGTAACTGAAAATATTCATGGCTTTAGCCAATTCTGCGGCGACTTCCGGCCGAGAAAACTGCGGCGGCGGCAATTTTCCAGCCCGCAGCATTTCCCGAACTTTGGTTCCAGACAAATGCACCCGCTGTTCGGGAGTGCTGGGGCTTGTCTTAGTTGTAGCCATTTGTTCCGTCAGCGTACAATAGAAAGCGTGCTCGAATTTCATCGGCACAATTCCCAATTCTCCCGGCTCAAATTCGTCAAAAATGTGTTGGGCATCGAAAGTCCCGTAATAATCGCCAACTCCAGCGTGATCGCGCCCTACGATAAAGTGAGTGCAGCCGTAGTTTTTGCGGATTAAAGCGTGAAAAATTGCTTCTCGCGGCCCCGCGTAACGCATCGCCGCCGGATTAATTGCCAAAATTACCCGTTCTTTTGGATAGTATTTTTCTAGCAGAATTTCGTAGCAGCGCATCCGCACGTCAGCGGGGATATCGTCATCTTTAGTCGTCCCCACTAGCGGGTGCAGGAACAAGCCGTCTACTGTTTCTAAGGCGCATTTTTGGATATATTCGTGGGCCCGGTGGATCGGGTTTCGAGTTTGGAAACCGACTATGGTTTTCCATCCTTTTTCTTTGAACAGCAGTCTCGATTTCGCTGGGTCAATTTGGTATTGAGGAAACCGGACATCTAGTTCGCGTTCCAGCAGCCAAACCTCTCCTGCGAGGTTAACTGGGCCAGCTTTGTCTACTACTTGGACGCCCGGGTGTTTGAGATCGTCGGTGCGGTAGACGTTGATGGCTTCTGCTTCTTTGCTGTAGCGGTATTTTTCGGAGAGTTCCAATATACCGACAAATTCACCCGCCGGGGAGTCGAGGCGTACTAAACTGCCTTCTGTGAGGGTGTCGGCGACTGCTTCGCTGACACTGAGCGTAATCGGAACCGACCAAGGGAGACCGTTCCCGAGGCGCATTTCTTTAACGACCGATCGATAATCAGCTTCGTTCATGAACCCTTTGAGGGGACTCAGGGCGCCGATCGCGATCATTTGCAGGTCGGAGATCGATCGATCCGACAACTGGACTCGTGGCAGGGACTCTGCTTTGTCGAAAAATTCTTGTCTTTGGTCTAATGTGGCAATGCGGTTGACCAGGATGCCGCCGTGAGGCGCAATGCGGTCTAGATGCTGGCTCATGTCGATTTGAATTATTTGGATTTAGCTGCCAGGGTACATCTTACCAAAGTATTGTTACAATTAATTAATTTTCCTCACTAAGTCGGCACACGTGGTTTTTAATGTCAGTATTAACCATAATTTATTCCGCTACTCATGACACTTTATAATTTATTAGTCAACTCTATCGATTTCTGGCAAAAGCATTCAGGATTGAGCAATCTCAAAACTCATACTATTTATTCTAAAATCCTCGGCTCTGACTCTTTAGTGCTCGATTTAGGCGCCAATGTCGGTCAATTTAGCGAAGCGATAACTCGCGAATTCAATTGTAGCTGTTACGCCATAGAAGCAGTTCCTTCTGTGTATTCTCAGCTACCAGAAAATGGCTTAGTTAAAAAGTTTAATTATGCTATATCAGACCGAAACGAGCCATTAAAAATATATACTTCAGATAATCGAGAATGTAACAGTATTAGTCAGGAAGCTGCTAGTGTCTACGGCCTTCAGGGAGAGATATTAGTAGATGGTATCACTTTAGAAACTTTTCTGAACAACCAGAGAATCGAGTTAGTAGATTTGTTGAAGATAGATATTGAAGGTGCTGAAGAAGCCGTTTTTAACTCAACTAGCGATGCCACGCTCTGCAATGTTAAGCAGATCACTATAGAGTTTCACGATTTTGTGCCAGGTTCTATTAGCACTGAGGAAGTTAACAAAATTACCAACAGGTTAAAAAAATTGGGTTTTATCTGCATCCCCTTTTCATACCTGTTCCCTGACATGGATACCTGTGACTTCTTGTTTATCAATACGAATCGATGTAAAATTCCGTATAAAGACTGGCTGGGTTTTCAAATGATTAAGTTGCTTCTAACAATAGAAAAAACTAAGTCATCTCTACTCCGTTCCGCTGGAGGGCGCGAACAAAGTATTGCCAATTAGCGCGGTAAATAAATCGACGGCAAAGTCGATCGGAATCCCATTCAAATCTATCACTTTTATTTCTCTCCAATCAGCTCTGGCATTGCAAGCAAGCAATTTAGTCCCGGGCCCCCCAGATTCATTCCTTCGCAGAATCAGGACGGGAGTAATTCTCCAATCCACAATCCATAATCTAAAATCTAAAATCGGCTGACCATTTTTTCATGAATCATCTTCATCTGTGATAATTCTTCCACCAGTCCCTGCGGTAGGGGAATTTTCACAGCTTCCAGCATACTTTGAATCCGATGTCTCCAATCGTGACGGGCTAAACTCTCAACATAGTTGCGTTTGTATATAGAATTAAGCCTCACCTCGTCCTGTAAAAGTTCATTAATCAATTCAACACTTTTTTGCGGGTCATCAGGCAACTCAATAGTAGCATCTTCCCAATTCATCAACTCATCCATTAAATGTGTCGTTGGGCGCTTCCCAACTACCGCACCGCCAGTCGCAGTACCATAAAACCAACGCAGTGTAACAAACGAGTAAGGAAACCGACGCATACCAGGATACAGCGTGTCAAATGCCAAAGTGAGTTTGCTATGTCTGAGAATGTGAAATAACAGCAGAGTATCTGGCTCGTCTTTACGCATTTCGTAAGGCAATTTCGGAAAGTCCTCTGCTGCTCTTGGCGTAGATTTATAGTAAATTTGTTCGGAACCAGGTTGATTGAATTTATTGCAAAACACAGTGTCATACTGTGAGGGTATCCGCCCGAAGCTTGTTAAATCTATTGAACGCTTTAGTTGACAGGAACCCTGAGCCAGAACATCAGCAGCAAAAGGGATCAGCGATACTGGTATACCAAAATTTTGTTTCAGTTCATCTATAATTTCTGGAAGTGCAACGAATAAATGATCTAAATGATAGACATTTTTTGAATAAATTTTCGGTTCCCAAGAATCGAAAATATAAGCGATGACAACATCAAAACGCTCCCTCCACTTAGGTATACTTGAGAGTAGTTCCAGATCGATTCCTGATATCCCAATTATCAGTAAAACATTGGGTTTGTCCGACAATTCAGGTAAAAGTGGTAAGTTATATAAACCTGTAGTAGACTTAACAGCTTTACGGACTATTCGCCTGGGTAGCGCATAAAGTGTGGATGACCACTGGATTACATCGCGGCCAGATGGTACCAAAAGTTGTGCGTTGCAGGTTCGTACCACAATATTTTCTAATTCATAAACTGGATCCCAGGAAACGCTCGACCATAAAGCCCGTGAAGAGAGTACAAAAATATTCATAGCTAATTTATGATTTGAGTAGATTATCCGATCTCTTGTACTAATCCAGAAAAAAATAGAGTAGATAGGTTCACGTTTGCACTGCAAAGTCTCCTGGATCTATTCCCCGATTTACCCAGCCAATAGCTTCTTTCGCCGTTAGCGAAGCTTGCAGCTATTGGATCGCACTTTTGGCGGTACTCTCACAGCGTGAACGTGTCCCGTACTTGGGCAAGTCATTTTTAACAAATAAATTGGCTCTATGTCAATATTATTCTCCATTTTCCACAAAGTATATTCTTGCCAAGTATCCTATTCTGTTGCTTGCAATTTTTGACAAATTCTCGGATAGCCGATCGCCTGAATCAAAACTCGCCGCACTTCGGCATTATGTTCTGTTAACAGCCATGAAGCTTCCCAAGACTGTGGCGGAACTTGACCGATTGTTGCCGGTAGCTGCACACCACGATAAGAGTATACGCTGAACTTGTCCCAAAACTCAACTGCCGGTTGACATAAAGCGTGGAGCAAATATTCGCTGTCAAAATGAAGTTGGATCGGGCGATCGCACACACAGCACATTTTCTCAAACGGGTAAATCCAGTCACAATTTTCCGCTAAGGATTTAAAGGCTGAGTATAAAGGGCGATCGTACTCCAAATTCAACACGCCAATACAAAAATCCACCCAACTTCCGTGACAGGCTGACAGTTCGGAAACTATGCCGTTATTATGAGAAGTCTGAGCGATCAAAAATAAGCAGAAATCTCGCGCCCAACTTCCTGGCTAATTTAACGTAAAGTTCATCTTTAACATAAACGTGCAGTTGATTCATCAGTAGATATTGATGCCGACAAAAGTCCTCACTACAAACCTATTATAGTTATTAGATTATTGGTATAAGTTAACGATTGTTTGCAAAGCCCCTAAAATCATCGGAACATTATCAAGACAATAAACATCATCATCAATAATTAAATTATTTCCTTCTAATTTAAGAAACCGCCAGACAACGCCAGTAGTTACGCAGCCAAATACCGCAGGTATTGAATTTTGTTCGCGTTCGTTAAATAGCTGAGTAGCCACCATTTGTGCGGCACACTGCGGCAAACAAGATTCTATTTCTGGGCCTCTGGTTTCTCTCAATGCAAAAACGGGGACTTTAATTTCAAAATCAAACGGTACGCAAGACAGTAGAAAGTCGCATTCTCCATTCAATCCCCGAGAAATATCTACATCAAATGACCAACCGGAAAAGAGAGAAAATTGTCTGTTGTTCCTTTCTCTACATTCTAACAAAATAGGAGAAATAATCCGTTCCGAACGTTCTTTTTCAGTTTTCACAGCAGTGTTAGAACTAATTTCGAGAGTTCTCCACAGCCATTCGGATGGTTCTAAAGGAATAACCTTGGCACTCCAAATTGGACTGAGTGACGGCTCCAATCCAAACCGATCGTTTAATTGTTGGAAAGTAAAGGATTTGTAAGACATATTTCTCACATAAGAAGTCGGTGGAAACAAACATCACGTTGAGATAGAAAGTGAGTTGAGAAATCCTAAACTCGCTTTTATATAGGATTTACACCTCATCAACCAATACGGTTCACTTAACACTATTTAGGCGCCGGAGATCCCCCTAAATCCCCCTTAAGAAGGGGGACTTTCACCCCCCCTGTCCCCCCCCTTTTTTAAGGGGGGGACAGGGGGGATCTGTCTTAAGTGAACCGTATTGCCTCATCAACCTGGTTTCTGTGATAAATCTTGGTTTGGTAGAGAAGTATCTAGGAAGAAACCTGGTTTACGATCCCCATGCGTCCAGGACTAATATAGCAACCCTTACAGAAATTGTGAACCTCTCTTTTTTTCCTTCTTCCTTTTTTACATCGATCTTCTCTCCTAAATAACTCAATCCGACTTCCCTCCGACTTCCCTCCGACTTCTTCCTTCTTCCTTCTTCCTTCTTCCGAACTTCCTTCTAAACATTTAACCACTGAACCAATACCTTGGGCGCTGGTAACAAAATAATTAACAAAAGCCCGATCGCCACCAACCCCAAAAAATCCCGGCGATTATCCAATTCGCTGACATCATTCAACGCCGGTTCGTCATTCAATGGCGTCAGAAACAAAATAATTGCCCACAGCATCAAGCCCTGTTCCAAAAAAGCCAGCAGCAGCATACAAACTCTAGCAAATTGCCCGATCGCCATACTCGCACGCTGGCCGAACATCGCGTGTACGATGTGCCCGCCATCGAATTGTCCCACCGGCATCAAATTAAACGCCGTCACGATCAAACCCAAATAACCAGCCACCGCTACCGGATGCAAATTAATCGCAGTTTCCGCATTCAAAGCACCGCCCAAAGTTAACTTGCTCAGCAAAGTCATCAACACCGAAAATTTCGGGCTAAAAGAGTCAAAATTTAACATTCCCGACTTGTCAGACAGCGGTACAATAGTCGAATGATCCAAACCCCAAATCAACAACGGCACTGTCGCAACCAAACCCGCCAGCGGGCCCGCAATACTGATATCAAATAAAGCTCGGCGGTTCGGAATTGGACTCCGCATTTGAATGAAAGCGCCAAAAGTTCCCAAGAAAAAAGGAATCGGAATAAAATAAGGCAAAGTCGTGCGAATTTTGTAGAATTGAGCAGCTAAATAGTGACCGGATTCGTGAATTCCCAAAAATGTAATTAGAGAAAGCGAGTAAGGCAAACCCTGGAGCAATACTAACGGGTTGGCCTGCAAAGCTTTTTCAGTCACTCCGGCCATGCGAGCTCCCACAAGCGTAGTCGTAAACACCGTAATCAGCACCAAGGCTAATGCAAAAAATGGCCTGGTTAGAGATTCGGTTTTGACCGGAATTTCCCCTGATTCGTGGCTGGGATTGGGAACTATGGCAAAAAAAGGTTGATCGCTCAAGCTATTTTGAAATATCACTAAAAAGCGATCGCCAAAATGCCTCTGGACATTCTCCCGAATCGCCTGATAAGCCGCCTCCGGGTTCGTCCGCAACTGTCCGCGACAAATTACAGCCTGCGGTCGAAATTCCAAATCCCGCAAACAGAAAATTGACCAAGGAAAACAATCGCGCAAACTCGCTTCTTCGGCTGCATCGATCGGGCGCACGGGCGGTTTTGGTTCTGCTGGTTCGATCGCAGCGCCTGCTACCCCATCATCCGTTTTGCTGGTAATTTCCTTGCGCCCCAACTGTACCAGGAACCAATACAAAACAGGGCAAACCAAAAAAGGTACGATCAGCCAGTCTGGCGGTACTGTTTTGGTAGCGCGGTTCACTAAAACCCAACCACTCCAAATCAGCGCTGGGGCCATAATGACCAGCCACAGCAGCCACACCGGAGTTCGTGTGATGCGACTGATGCTAGTCTGCAACAAGTAGTACGAAATCAGTCCCAATACAAACAACAATAAAAAGAACATAATATTTATTCGAGTCCTTCTCAATACTTCCTTGAAACAACAGAATTCAGTCTCCAAACAACCCAAGCCCGTGCTAGAGAATATTTTGGCTTTCCCACCTAACCGGGAAACGCTGGGTGCGACAGCTTATTTCATTGTAGAAAACCAAACTAACATTCTGGTGGATTGTCCCGCTTGGGATGAGATTAACCAAACCTTTTTGCGGGAGCGTGGCGTGCGACTGCTGTTTCTCACCCACCGTGGCGCGATCGCCAAGGCGCGGGAGATTCAGGAAGCCACGGGGTGCGATATCCTGATTCAAGAGCAGGAAGCTTATTTGCTCCCTGGATTGAAGCTAACGGTTTTTGAACGAGAATTTGCTGTGAGCGATCAAACTTACGCATTTTGGACTCCCGGCCACTCTCCGGGTTCCTCTTGCCTTTATGATAGTAGCAACGACGGAGTGCTGTTTTCCGGCAGACACTTGCTCCCCAACCGAGAAGCCGCCCCAGTACCGCACAGAACGGCAAAAACTTTTCACTGGCCCAGGCAAATTAACAGCGTCAAGTCTATTATCGATCGATTTTCGTCCTCCACTTTGCAATATATCTGCCCCGCTGCGAATACGGGCTTTCTGCGGGGAAAAGGATCGATCGATCGAGCTTTTGAGCAATTAACCAATCTAGATTTAGCCGTTTGTTTGCAGTCCAAGCCCGATACATAAATGTATGTGTTCACATCAGACTCTTGATATCAATTCCGGCTGTGCTGGAATGATATAGAGGACACGGCAATGCCGTTTCCCTACGCCAGATTTATTGTAGGGACAAAGGCACTCGCCGTGTCCTGATTTCGGGTTATATTAATTCCGATGCTACCGGATTTGATATCAACAGCCAAGTCTTACCTGATAAAAAACTATGGAAAAAACCGAAAAACAAAAAATGCTCGCCGGTGAATTATATTTAGCTAGCGACGAGCAATTGATTTTAGAGCGCCAGCGAGCCCGCCGCCTCGCCAAAACCTACAATTCTACCCACGAAGACGAACCCGAGAAACGGTTGGAAATTCTCACAGAATTGTTCGGCGCCCTCGGCCCGAAAGTTGAAATCGAGCCACCTTTTTACTGCGACTACGGCAGCAATATTTATGCTGCAAACGGACTGTACATGAATTTTGGCTGCGTGATTCTTGACTGCAATCGAGTTAACATCGGCGAAAATTTGCTGTGCGGGCCCAACGTGCAAATTTACACGGCTTCTCACCCCACAGAACCGGAAATTAGACTTTCTGGCCGCGAACTCGCCGCTGAGATTAATATTGGCAATAATGTTTGGATTGGTGGCGGCAGTATCGTTTGCCCCGGAGTCACTATTGGCAACAATAGCACGATCGGCGCAGGCAGTGTTGTTGTCAAAGATATTCCCGCAAACGTCGTGGCGGCGGGGAATCCTTGCCGAATCATCCGCCATCTACCTTAGTGTGGTACGATCGACTCGCTGGCGCGATCGGCTCCTTTGAGCTTAACCCCAAAATTTGAGATATTAGAACAGCAGATTTGAGATTTTTCAGGTAAAATCACCAGAAAAATCCGTGGGAAAAATCTAAACTCTAAAATCTCAAATTCCTTGATTTTTCGCTCTCTGTTTTCAACTCCTACTCACAAGAATTTTATGACGACTGCAACAGTTTATCCCAACGCTCCCGAACTCTGCACCGACGACTACATAGCAGTGGGTGTGGCCACCTGCTTCATCAAAGAAGAAGGCGAAGTTTTTGAAGTGCAAGTAATAGAGGCTATCCCCTCAGCAGCTTTGGAAGCAATTGTCAAGGGAATTCCCACATCCTATAAAATGGCTTGGGGGACAACTTTGGGAGCAGTGCTCGATGGCGAATCACCTAAAAGATTGCCAGAATTCCCCACCGAAGCTCAGTTTAGCGAAGAATTCGGCTTTCGGGCGATCGCCGCAGCCCGCACTTACAAAATCCGCCCTGAAGCTCAAGTCCACATCCCCTTGGGAACAGTTCGCAATGACTTTACTTACTCCTTAGAACGCAAAAGAGTCCTCAACTCCGAGCGCGTCATTCGCACTGAAGATAATGTGAAACAGCACGAACATACTCACAAGGTTCTTTAAGTAAATCGCCCAACTGCGGCAATTAAGCACCGAAAATAGTTTTGATTTTCGAGCTGTTAATTAAAGATTTAACAAGTTTTTCGTTCATTATACCTCTGGGATAATTATGGTGGAACTGCATCCTGCCTGTTCAAAACTTGCTTTTGGAGAGAAGTCTATTATAGCGGTTTTCAAGTAAGCCAGCCGTAGGGACACGGCACTGTCCATTAGTGTCAACTTAAGCCTAAAACCCTTGATAAATCTCGTTTTTACGCTAAGTCTAGATCCCCCTAAATCCCCACCCCCCCTAGCCCCCCCAAGGGGGAAGGGGGACTTTGAGAAGATTCCTGTCCCCCCCTTCTTAAGGGGGGCTAGGGGGGATCTAGATTTAATAGTCAAACAATAGTCTCTGACTGGGTTTGAGCTTAAGTTAACACCTATGGGCTTTGGCCATGTCCCTACAAGAGCTATGTACCTGTAACTCAAAACTTTTAAAATTTAATAAAAAAACACCAAACATATTAACGTAGGGTGCAACATAAGCACCTTACATGATTCACATAAAATGTTAACCACTGTTGACAAAAATCTTAAGTTGTGGATGAAATGTTTTAATTTGTCAAAAACATGGTAAAATTATATTCCAGTTTAACAAAGTGAGCCGGCCAGCGGGCAAAAAATCAAAAATCCCCGCAATTATTAGACCTCTTGCGAAAGTCTCAGGCGAGCGCTAATTTGTCTTCAAAGAAAGTTCATAATTATAAATACCAGCAATCAAATTAAATCTTAATCCGAAGCGTCTTCTTCGATTCCGATATCTTGATGAAAGTATTCTAAATATATTTAAACTTCGATGTATATTTTCAATAATAATTCTGGATTTTGCTAGTTGCCGATTTAAAACTTTTTCAGCTTGACTCAGTTTTTTATTTTTTATTTTTTTGAGCGGTGTTCTACTATTAGCATGAATCTTTTTGATTCCTTTATAACCTTTATCACCTAAAAGTTCAAGTTCTTTATTCATCCCGATCTTGCTTTTTTTAAACAAATTAAAATCATGCGTTTTCCCGTTACTAAAAGCTGTACATATTATTTCGGTACTTTTTGTGTTGGCTAAAACTTGCGATTTTATCGTATGATATTTTTGCTTGCCACTATAATATTTCTTTTGCTTTTTTTGGGGACGCTCTATTTCATGCTCTGACACATCCACCGCTACAGTTTCTATCTCCTGAATTTGACTTTGATAAAGAACTTTTTTGCCAGGCAAATTAAATAAACCTGAATTTATTAAAGCTTTCTCAGTTCTAATTACAATTCGATAAGCATTTGATTCATTAATACCCCATTTAATTCCCAGATGAAAAAAAGTAGGATATTCTCGCAAATAGGATAATGTCATTAAGATTTGGTCTTCTGGGCACAATTTACTTGGTCTTCCTGATTTTTTTTGAAGTATTTTTTCTGCTTTGACTATTTTTACCATCTCTTTGAATGTCTCTTGATGTACTCCACAGTAGCGTTTGAAGTCTTTGGGGGCTAACTTTTGTAATTGTTCGTAATTCATATTATTAAGCTAATTTTTTCTTTCATTTTACCTGGAACGACCGCACTTTCGCAAGAGGTCTAGTGTTAACCCAAGCGTATTGGATGATAATTTTTTGACCAAACTTGATATCATAAGATTAGGGGAATAATAAAGGTGCGACCACAGCAAACAACCAACCTCCCATAACCAAGACTTCAGCAACAATTAATAGAATATTTCTGTTCATTTTTCAATTAAGAGCGATCGACCAAAGAGCGAATTTTTTGCCACCAACCAGCCGGCGAATCCTTCGGGTGGTACGCAGCATCAAACATCGACAAAATTAGCGGCAAACCCCCCACCTTCGCACTCATCAACAAGTGCATTGCCAGACAAAACACCAATACCACCCAACCTGATGCGTGCAAATAATACCAAAGCTGCGTTAATTCCCCAGCCGGCAGCCATTCTTCCTTAACCATACTGCCAGAAGCGATCGAAAAAGTCAGTGCTAGCAACATCAAAGTATTCACAATCCGGTGCAAACTGTACCACCAAATCGGTTTTCCCAACTGGGTTAGCTTGCCAAAAGAATCCGGCTGCACCAATCGTTTTTGACCTGCGTGGAAACTGTACAATGCAAAAGCTGGCATTACTCCTAACAGCAACATCTTGCCAAAAGTGCCGTGAATCCCGATAATATCTGCAATCCGAGCCACCGGCACTTTTCCCAACCGCCCGTCATAGGTGTTGTACACCAAAAAAGCGGTCAAAATTGCTAACAGGGCGATCGCAGCGTTCAACCCGTGTAGTAACCTGAGCAGCAATGGCTGATACGGTCTAGATTGCGGCATCGTCAATTCTGCTACTTGATAAATAGTCTTTCATATAATACAGCTAAGCGAGGATTTTTTCAACCAGCCAATTGTGAAACAAATGTGATTAGAAAATGAATTTATTATGATAAAAACGTAATGTGAGCAAAGTTTAGTGTAAAGTAGAACAGTCAACAGGAATACTTTACCTATAACATCTAATAGTTTACAAAAATGGATGCAGCCACTACCGTCTTACTTTCCTTGGGACTAGCAGCAGATGCTTTTGCTGTTGCTGTTTCTAGCGGTTTAGCAATCAAGCACATGAAGGTCAACAAAGCTTTAAAAATCGCCTTGTTTTTCGGCGGCTTTCAAGCTTTGATGCCCGTAATAGGATGGTTTTTCGGTCTTAGTTTTAGTTTTTTGATAACACCGATCGACCATTGGATAGCTTTTGGGCTTTTGAGTTTCATTGGCGGTAGAATGATTTACGAATCGCTGCAAAGTGAAGAATGCAAGAAAAAGTTCAATCCGTTAGATACGGGGACTTTGATAACGCTGTCGGTGGCGACGAGTATCGATGCCCTCGCAGTTGGCATCGGATTTGCTGTGCTGAAAGATTCTATTGCTCCTGCGGTGACTGCGATCGGATTTATTACTTTCTTTTTAGCTTTTGCAGGCGTGTTTATCGGTCACAAGTGCGGCAATTTGTTTGCAAATAAAATTGAGATTTTGGGCGGTGCAATTTTGATTTTTATTGGCAGCAGAATCTTGTTTCTGCACTTAACAGAAGTGCCATTAGTTATGGGTCATTAGTCATTAGCGATTAGTCATCACTCATTAGTCGAACAGTAACATCAGCAGTCTCTGGTGGTTCCAATTCCCAATTTCCAATTCCCAAAAAATGCTATAACAGCAATATTGCGTTAAAGGATAAAAATTCCGTGCTGAAACTTTACGGCGGTGCCCGCAGCCGGGCCTCAATTGTCAAGTGGTATCTCGAAGAAATAGCGGTTCCCTACGAATTCGTCACATTAGATATGCAAGCAGGGGCACACTTGCAGCCAGAGTATCTCGAAATTAACCCGATCGGCAAAGTACCCGCAATTGTTGACGGAGATTTTAAACTTTGGGAATCCGGCGCAATTCTGCTTTATTTAGCTCAAAAATATGGTAAAATGCCCGGAAGTTTGGAGCAACAAGCTCAAATCGTGCAGTGGGTAATGTTTGCTAACGCCACTCTGGGCCCGGGAATTTTTGTCGAAGCCAGTCGCGATCGCGAAACTCCCAAATTGTTAACACCCCTAAATAGAATCTTTGAGAAACAGCCGTTTTTAATGGGCGATGAATTCGGTGTGGCCGACGCAGCAGTTGGCTCAATTTTAAACTACATTCCGCTCATGCTGAAGCTAGACCTCAGTCCTTATCCAGCCGTTGTAGATTACATGAAGCGGATCTCAGAAAGACCGGCATTCCAAAAGGCGATGGGCGGTAGCTGAAGGCAGAAAGAAGAACGAAACAAAACTTAATAGCTAAAAGCAGGGGCAATTCATAAATTGTCCCTGCTTTTAATGAAATCAGACTTATCTGAACCCGACAGCCGCTTGCCAAACAAAAGCCAGCAGCAAGAAAAACACCGGAATCACCGGCAAAACATTAACCAAAGGCTCAAAAATCGAATAAGCTTCGGGCAGTTTTGCTAAGAGTAATGCAGCTTCCATGAATCAACCTACCTATCCAACACAATTTTCATAATTGTCGCATATCTTCACCCAAGGAACTCATGTTCGATCGACACTCGGTGCAAGCCAGTGGGCAAACTCTTCAGTAAATCGATCGGCAAGAATCGCCTCCCGCATCCTCCCAGTAAAGCGAATCAACTCCGTCACATTGTGAAGCGCCAGCAAAGTATACCCCAGTGCTTCGTTAGCCCGGGCCAAGTGGGCCAAATAAGCCCGACTGAATTTTTGGCAGGTATAACAAGGACAAGACTCATCCAGCGGAGCAAAATCCTCCCGAAACCGAGCATTTTTCAAATTCCAGCGTTCCCCACGCACAAAAGCCGTCCCGTGGCGGCCCAGCCGAGTTGGAATCACGCAGTCAAACATATCTACCCCACTCGCCACAGCCAACGCCATTTCCCGATAAGTCCCAATCCCCATCAAATAACGGGGCTTATTGGCCGGCAACAAAGGCGCAGTCACTTTCACAATTTCTGCAATCAAATCTCCCGATTCCCCGACACTAACGCCGCCGATCGCATAACCTGGTAAATCTAAATCTACTAACTGGTTTGCTGCGCGCGATCGCAAATCGGGGAAAACACCCCCCTGGACGATGCCGAACAAAACCTGATCCGGGCGCGAGTGAGCTTGAATACAGCGTTTTAGCCAGCGGTAAGTTCTGTCTGTCGCCGCCTCCACCTCCTCCCGCGTCGCCGGGTAAGGGGGACACTCGTCAAAAGCCATAATCACATCAGCGCCCAACTCATTCTGAATCTCGATCGATTTTTCCGGCGTCAAATTAATCATCCGGCCGTCGCGAGGAGAACGAAAAATCACCCCATCCTCAGAAATAGTCCGCGCTTGGCTCAAGCTAAATACCTGAAAGCCACCGGAATCCGTCAGTATTGGGCCAGGCCAGGCCATAAATTTGTGCAATCCACCCGCGCCCGCAACAATCGCTTCCCCGGGCTGCAAGTGCAAGTGATAAGTATTTGCCAAAATCATTTGAGACCCCGCCGCCTCTAGATGGGCTGGCGTCAAAGTTTTGACATTAGCCAGAGTCCCCACTGGCATAAACTTGGGCGTTTCGACAACACCGTGGGGAGTAACAAAAACCCCTGCACGCGCTTGGGTATGGCTACAATTAGCCTGACATTTAAAAGAAAATTTCGCCTTGTCCTCAGTCATTAGTCCCGATGCTCGTTAACCGCTACTCGGCCGTCCGTGTGATCTAATCTATTGTTGTTGAGATTGAGACAAAAAACTCACCACCGTTGATATCAAATCCGGTAGCATCGGAATTGTAAAACCGAGTCAACAGTTAACAGTCAATTACCCCGTCAGTTTTTTGATTGAGAGTCAACAGTCAACAGTCAACAGTCAACAGTCACCTGACGGTGCAACCGGAATTGATCTGACTAATGACTGACGATTAAAACGGGGAATCATCCTCATCCAATTGCAGATCCCAGTTGCCTGAGAGTACCTGATCGACAACTGCATCCAAAGCCGCCGCATTTAAATTCCGCGCGACTTGCTCTTGCAAACTATTGGACAGGGGAATTAACCGCAACTGCCGTCCGTCTTGGATCAGGTCAAAATAAGCACCCTCTACCGGGGACTTTTTTAGTTCCAGGTAATCAAAACTATAGACGTTCAAATAAAGCGAATGGTTGGCAATTAGGGTAGAACGGTGGGGGTTCGCGAAAACTTCGAGCACATAACCTTCCCCTTCGCTGTAAATCTTGCCATCTTGGATGTGAAGGTAGCGGACACGTCCTAAATTAAACAGCAATCTTTTGATGTCGATTTTGTTGACGACAATGCCTGTATCGATGATGCAAGGAGCAACTACCCTGTTATTTAATTGGTCACTCATGGAGTAAAAGCCTCTGTTGTGGTATGTTCCCGTCTAGGAAATTAGGGAGTTAGCTAGAATTCTGGATACGGGAAACGCGGATCTTGAGTTTAGCCATTTTAGATAGGGAGCTTCGGGATCGCTGCCGACAGAGGTTTTCGGGAGAAAATATCTTCGACAGGAGGAATGGCCGCTCCAAAAGACTAGGGTGTTACAGCTCCAATTCTGGCACACGCTAATGAATTCACAACTGTATGCAAGATGAAAAACTTTCTATCTTATGGTGGATGATAAATTGGTTCGCTCTACGATCGACTTTTTCAGGAATCAAGGCGCTGCCATAGCAGCCGCAGTCGCTTTTTATACTTGTTTGCCGGTGCCGATGTCTTGGACTTTGGAGTTTCGGGGCATTGCTCGCTTGGCACCGGCGATCGGGCTATTGATTGGGGGGATGCTGGGAGTGGCGGATGTTGGGTTGCAGTTGTTGGGAATGCCTGCTCTGACTCGATCGGCCTTGGTGGTAGTCTTGGGCATCGCCGTGACTGGCGGGCTGCACCTAGACGGGGCAATGGACGCGGCGGACGGGCTGGCTGTACCCGACCCGGTGCGGAGGCTGGAAGTCATGCGGGACAGCGTTACAGGGGCTTTTGGGGCGATGGCTGCGATCGCGATCGTCCTGCTGAAAACTACCGCTCTCTCGGACTTGAATAACTATCGGTGGCTGGCTTTGATGGGTGTGGCAGGTTGGGGGAGGTGGGCGCAACTGGTGGCGATCGCCCGCTATCCGTATCTGCGGGCCGAGGGTAAGGGAGCTTTTCACAAAGAATCGATTTATTCTCCTTTTGATTTTATCCCAGGAGTGCTGTTGCTGCTGAGTTTGAGCGTGCTGCAAGTTGTGATGGAGGGCGATCGGTGGCTGTTGGCGGTGGGGATGGCTTTGGGGGGAAGTGCGATCGGAATTTTTGCCGGAGCCTGGTTTAACCACCGTTTGGGTGGCCACACAGGCGATACTTACGGTGCTGTAGTCGAGTGGACGGAGGCTTTGTTGCTATGTCTGTTGGCCGCGTTGGAAGGGTGATTAACAGTTAAGATAATTCGGCGATTGAAATCGCTACTTGTCATATCAATTCCGGCTGCGCCGGAATGACATAGAGGAGACGGCAGTGGCGCGGGGGGGGCAAGAAAGGAAGGGGACGGGACA
>JANPMV010000137.1:0-28139 GCA_031427135.1 Cyanobacteria bacterium VAR_87_metabat_62
TTTCAGGAGAGTTCTGTTTCCGAATCCGGCTTTTATCTTCGGAAAATGTAACATCGAGTGTCCAATGTAAGCTATTTTCAATACCCCAATGACTGCGAATAGCTAAAGCAATTGTCTCAGCATTACTGCTTAAACTACTTACTGTAGTTTAGACTAAAAAATGATTGCAGCCAAAAGTAGCCGCCTTTGAATATCCGGCAAGCTGTTACTCAAAAACTCAAGAGGGATCAGATTAAATAACTAATCTTGAAGACTTTTTACGTCGCGAAACCCGTTTTTTCACAGTGGGATATCGCGGTGCTACCGTCCGTACCCTTCCTTTTTCCCAGCCGGGGGATTTTCCCCTCTGTTTAGGCATTTTTGCGGGAGTACCAATGTCAACTAAAAGCGAAAACATTGATTGAGCAACACGTCCAGGGGTAAAATTAATCGTAGCAGATTGCCAAGGTAATACATTCTCGACCACTAAGTCCCTAGCTAGCCAGAGTTGCCAACTCATCAATGGCATTAAATCACTCCACCGTTCGGATTGTTCGGGAGTTCTCAAGTTAGGCAAAGTCCAATGCAATCGTTGCTTGACAAATCTATACCAATGATCCACTCCAAAACGTCGTAAATACTTAAACCAAACAGTTTCTAATGGTAGAGTTCGTTCTCCCACCCAAGCCAACCATAAGGGTGGAAATGGCTGACCATTTGACATGGGCTTCATTCTTTCGATCAGAATTAAATTGATTGGATGTTCGGCCGCACGATAAAAATGTAAGTTAAGCCATTGTCTGACTCGGACTTTTCCCAAATCTGGATGTTCCTCAATTTCAATCTCAGTATCCTCTTGAAGCCATGTGGTTGGGTCATTCAGCCTTATTTTTTGCCCGTGTTTTCGCGGTCTACCGCGACCACTATATGCTGGTGGTGCTGACCACAAGCAGGCATTTTTTCGGACTCTCATTAAACAATCAGCAGGGATGGAAGCTTGCGTTAGCGCCAGTACCCAACTTGCATTGCCATATTCTCGGTCTAAGACTGCTAAAACTGGATTGACGCTCTGTTCACAGACAAGTTTGAGTTGGGAAGCTGCTTGAAGTATGGGTGAAGACCCACTACTAATTCGTTCATGGAGTAGGGGTAATGCCCAACTTCCATGAGCTTCAGGTATCCAGGCAATTGTACTGTACAGAAAGTCCAACTATGGAGCCCTTCTGATATTCATGGGTTCTGTCTTTTAATGTTTTGGCATCTCGTCTTCCCCATGCAGTGTGGTCGATTGCTACTAATATGTGTTGGGTTGGGGGTGCTCCAGACTGTAATTGCTTCAGATACAGCAGCATCAGTTTTTTCCGGTCTGGCCTTGTGTCTTGTAATGCTTCATAGATACTTGGCCATTGACGCTTGAATAATGGATTGAGCGAAAATTCCGCTAAACACGACGCATTTCTTGTGGTCATCACTGCATCCATCAGCTCGAATGTTGCATAGGAGAGCTTTCACTAATAAATCATATGCTGCTTGACGAAAGTCCTTTAATCGTTCACTGTTCATTTAAGGAGTGGATAGGTTTTATTTTTCACCCTCATTCTCTCCTGGCGCGGTGGCTCTAGTTCTTCTTTTGCCACCGTTCTCATCTTTGGTTAGTCTAAACTACAGAATGTAAGGTATCTGGGGGCTGCCGGTCAATGTCTCGGTTTGAACAAACTGCTGATTTGTTATCTGTGATTCAGACTTGTCGGTTTCAGGGTAAAAGTGCAATGGCTTTTTTCCGTGATGCTATATCTGCCCATTCTTGTAACTTTTTCATGCCTTCTATTATTCCCCAATCAAAGACCTGAATCCTTACTATTTTGTTATTACTTACTATACCATTATACAGCGGGAACCGCTGTATCAATCATTTTGATGAAATTTGTAACTACTTTGTTAATCGTACAACAAGTGGAGTCATGGAAGGCATAAAGAATCGAATCAAGTTGATTATGCGACAAGGATATGGCTTTTCTAACTTTGACAACTTTCGAGAGCGCGTATTAGCTTGCTTTTCTGATTAGGTAAAAATATCACCGTAAGTTCCAGAGATCCTTTCTGATTGACGTATTGCATTACCCAAAATTGTGAAATCTGCTCTTCACGAGCAATGCCAGCTAGGGGCAATTTCTCTAGTAACAAGCAGTCAATGATACCTTTGGTTTCCTCTGAAATCATTCGCCACTGCGGGTTTTTTACAAACAGCCGTCCACAGTCACGACATTTGTAGTTCTGCTTATCATGTCTAGTTCGACCGTTTTTGACCACATCTTTCAGACTGACAACTGAGACAGGCAGGCAGAGTATTAGACATCAGCAAACTTATAGAATGAGCTCAATTTTATTCTCTCATCCTTTCCTCTTTAGCACTACCCCGTTAATTGAAATCATCCTATCTACTTTTGTAAAATAACCGTTTCTCGGGTTTGTAGTGATGACGAAGAGTCCTAGTTTTAGGAGGACTTTAGTCGTCACTACAAACCAATTTGCATAGGGCCTTCTATTTGGGCCGCTGAATAATGGTTTCAACTACCCGGCGCTTAACTTTTGGATCGATACCAATCAGCCGCACGTATTCGCCGCCGTGTTCCGCCAAACAAGTTTCTAAAGATGCAACGACTTCTTTTTCCTGTGCAGTTTTAATTGTCGCGCAACTTTGCCAAGAACCAGTCTTAAATCGGCGATTGTCTGCATATTCCATGCCAATTTTGCAGCCGCGGGCTAACAACTGCTGCACTTGTGCCAAAACCTCGGAACTCAGTCGCGCTGCTCGATCGTTACTAACTTCAGAAGTTGGCTCGACATAAGCCTTATAATATTTCGAGCTCGGGTCATTTAATTGACTTTGCGTGGGCGCAGCAGCAGGAACGTTGACGGTTCCGGGAACGTTGAACAGGCGCGATTGGTTGTATTCATCTACTAAGCGCATTTCCTGAACCCGCTTTTGTTGACCTACCATTGAAATGCCCATTTCTAATAAATGAGCGAGGCTGAAGTTGGGGTTGGGGAAATCTGGCGGTGCTTCCAGAGTGTTTACCAAACGCTTGGAAACTCGCTCAATTCCTACTTGGTGAATGAATTCGCGGATTTGTTCGTCGTAAATGCGCGATCGCAAAGCGCTAAAAAAGTCGATCGCCTGATCGGGAAAATTATCAACCAACCCGACAATCTCGGCTTTTGACAAATTGTCCGACTCAAAAATCCCGCCGACAATCCCAACTTTATCATCGCGGCTCGGTTCCCAATAAAACTTTTCCATCCGCCCGTCGCGGATCAGCGGCGCGTACAGCGTAGAAAAGTCATTTCCGGTGACAATAATCGGCACTCGGTGCAGCGGCGTGCTGTCATAACTTCCCGGTAACTGCACGTTAGTTGGATTATCAGCAATATTCATCAGAGTGGCATTCACCATCTGAGTATTTACGGTATATTGAGTAGTAGTATCGAACCTGCCAGCCCCGGCATCCAAATCGTTAATAAAGATGGCGCACATCTCGCCCCGCACTCGAATTTGCTCCGCAGCTTCCCGGTAGCGCAAGCGAATTAAACGCGCCGGATCTCCCGCATCTGGACTTTCCAATTCCCCGCCAGATATCATCACCGGTTCAAAGCCCATCCGCCGAAAAACCAGTTCGGCTTGAAAAGTTTTGCCTTCTCCTTTGCGGCCGTGAATTCCCAAAATTAGGGGAACTCTTACCCCAGGCAAATTTAAAAAGTTTTTAGTGATATGCACCGCGACTTTATCGAGAAAGTTAGGAGAAATGTAATAACTCATCAGTAGATTTGTGAGGGGTTAATTGCTGTTACTGTTACGATTTTATGACAAAAGTAACAAGCTGCACCGCGAAGCTGAATTTTTGCCGTACAATCGAGGTCTGCATATTATTTGTTAAGGAGCGATTCGTGAGTCCAGAAACCTTACTAAAAGAACCAAGCGTGCAAGCAGAAGCCAGTTCCTTCAGTTCTGAGAGCTTCGACAGCTATGTAATGACAACTTACGGGCGTTTTGCGATCGCCCTAGAACGGGGCCTCGGCTGCCGCGTTTGGGATACCGAGGGCCGCGAATATCTCGATTTTGTGGCGGGTATTGCTACCTGCACTCTGGGCCACGCGCACCCGGCAATGATTGCAGCGGTAACTCAACAAATTCAGACGCTGCACCACGTTTCTAACCTTTATTACATCCCCGTACAGGGCGAGCTGGCGAAGTGGCTGGTAGACCATTCTTGCGCGGACAGAGCCTTCTTTTGCAACTCCGGTGCGGAAGCGAATGAAGCGGCAATTAAACTCGCGCGCAAGTACGCCCACGAAAAATTAAATATCTCGAATCCGACAATTATTACCGCTGTGGCGAGTTTCCACGGGCGGACTTTGGCGACAATTACGGCAACGGGACAGCCAAAATATCAGAAGGGTTTTAGTCCTTTGGTGCCGGGATTTCACTATGTGCCTTACAACGATATCAGTGCGATCGAACTTGCGATCGAACAACTCGACAAAGATGAACGCCAAGTCGCAGCAATTATGCTGGAAGCGCTGCAAGGCGAAGGCGGAGTTCGCCCGGGAGATATCGCTTACTTCCAGCGAATTCGGGAAATTTGCGACGAAAAAGGCATTTTGCTGATTCTCGACGAAGTGCAAGTCGGGATGGGACGCAGTGGCAAGTATTGGGGCTACGAAAACCTCGGTATTGAACCGGATATCTTTACTTCTGCCAAAGGGTTGGGCGGCGGTATCCCGATCGGCGCTATGCTGTGCAAGTCGAACTGCGATGTCTTTGAACCGGGAAGTCACGCCAGCACTTTTGGCGGCAATCCTTTCGCCTGCGCTGTAGCTTTGCGTGTTTGCCAAACTTTAGAAGAGGAAAATCTGCTGGAAAATGTGCAGCAGCGCGGAGCACAGTTGAAAGCAGGGCTCAACAAGTTGGCGGCTATGTATCCGCATTTAATTGCGGAGGTGCGCGGCTGGGGTTTGATTGTGGGGATGGAATTGCAAGCTGATATTGAACTTACATCGGGCGATATCGTCAAATCGGCGATCGCCGCCGGAGTGCTGTTGGTTCCGGCTGGGCCGAAAGTGCTGAGGTTTGTCCCGCCGCTGATTGTCACTTCTGCTGAAGTCGATCGAGCTTTGCTAGCAGTGGAAGCAGCGCTGCGTTCTCAAGCACTACACTAAATGTAGTGACTTGATTTGTGTTAGCTGTAGCACTATTCCGACTAAAGTCGGTTTCTTTCGTGATTTCTCGTTACCAAACCCCATAGTGTCCAAGAAACCGGGTTTGTTAGTCTAAAATTTATGCCCGGTAAAATTAAACCCGCCCCGCTGCAAGTCTGTCGGGGCGGGTTTGTCAAGTTTAAGAGTTATGCAGAAGCCTGTTTTTTTAAGCAAATACGTTGTGGCAATGTGTATGGTGGAAAAACCTGGTTTATTTAATCCCCCTCGAAGACTGGTACTGGCGGTTAAAGATTGAAATTTAAACCAGGAAGTGATTTAATTGCTGCACAGAAGCAGCGATCCTATCGTTAATAGTTCGGCGGAATGCACGATGGACGAACAGCGTCGCGAAACTGATGTTAATATGCTCCGAGCGCTGCTGGAAAATCCTGTGGACTTAGGAATAGATTTGATTTTGAGGACTGACTCAAGGTTGATCGACTCCTTGTTGGTGCAAACGCTTTACTTGGAAGTGCCGGCACTGAAGCGAGAAAGTTTGCTCAGAGCTGGTAAATTTTTCCAAAAGACGATCGCACCATTAGAATCGGCAAAGGGCAATTCTAAATTTCCCGCAACCGGGCTAGCATATCTGACTTTTTTAGCTGAAGTCTTGCAATCAGTGGCGCGCAGCAATGATTCGCAGCACCTGTACTCGCTGCTGAGAAACAATTTAGACAAACTTGACCAGAATTTCGCAGAACTGCTGCGCCGTTGGGCAACTTTGGTGTTCCCTGCTGCCAAAGTATCAGAGACAAGGCACATTGCAGCCCTAATCGGCAATCTGAGCAACAAAATTGGGCGGTTTCCCCTCGGTAGCAAGGCGAATAACTTGGAAATCGAAATTGCTGGTTACGAAACAGTTGCTAAGGTTTTTACGCGCCAAGATTTCCCCCAAGAGTGGGCCCTGATGCAAAACAATCTGGGCAACGCTTACAGCGATCGCCCCAAAGGCGATAAGGCTCAAAATATCGAACAGGCGATCGCTTGTTTTGAAAATGCGCTGCAAGTACGCACTCCCGAACAGTACCCGGAACAGTGGGCGACGTTACAAAACAATCTGGGAAACGCTTACAGCGAGCGCCTCAGAGGAGATTCGGCAGACAATCTAGAGCAGGCGATCGCCTGCTATCAAAACGCACTGCGAGTTCGCAACCGTCAGGCTTCCGGGGGAGAGTGGGCGAGCACTCAAAACAATCTCGGCCGCGCCCTGAGCCGCCGCAGGCGGGGCGACAAAGCCCAAAATCTAGAACAGGCAGTCGTTTGCTACCACAATGCTTTGCAAGTCTATAACCGCAAGGCGTTTCCTCGGCGCTGGGCCACGACTCAAAATAATTTGGCAAATACTTACTGTGAGTTGCTGCGCGGAAACCGAGCCGAAAATCTCGAATACGCCGTCACTTGCTATCAGAGAGCTTTGCAAGTGCGGACTCGGGAAGCTTTGCCACTCCAGTGGGCGACGACTCAAAGGAATTTGGGCCGGGTGTTTATCGATCGCATCAAAGGCGAAGGAGTGGAAAATGTGGAAATGGCGATCGCCTGCTTTCAAGATGCTTTACAAGTCTACACTCGCATCAAATTTCCAGAGGCTTGGGCTTCGATCCAAACTTACCTCGGCAGGATCTATAGCTTGCGGGTGAAAGGGGAAAAAGCTGAAAATATCGAAATGGCGATCGTCTGCTATCAAAATGCTTTGCTCTTTTGCAACCGCCAAAAAACTCCCGAACGCTGGGCTATGCTGCACGCCTACCTCGGCCGCGCTTTTAGCGAACACCTGAAAGGGGAAAAAAACCGCAATCTCAAAAGCGCGATCGCCTGCTATCAAAATGCTTTACAAGTCTACACCAGGCACAGAACTGCAAACCGCTGGGCAATGCTGCAAATTTATCTCGGCAGGGCTTTTTCGGAACTGACGGAGACGGAAAACTCGTCTCACCTCGAAAGTGCGATCGGCTGCTATCAAAGTGCTGCCCAAGTCTACACTCGCGAAACCTATCCCCACCGCTGGACCCAAATTTTATTTTATTTGGGTCAAGCTTACCGAGAACGAGGCGAGTTGCTTCGCGCCTACGGTGTTTTTACTGCTGCTGTCGATACTGTGGAATTCTTACGCAGCGAAGCTGGAGTTGATGTGGCCGATTTGGGCGATTCCCTACGGGATAGCTACGCTTCACGGGCTCTTTCGCCCAAAGTCAAACTAGCCAGCACCTGGACTGGACTCTATCAATCCCTGATACAAGTTTGCCTAGAACTCGGCCCAAGCCAGCCCGCATATTGCGCTAAGGCACTCGAATACGCCGAACGACATAAAACTCGGAATTTGGTAGAACTGCTTGTCAAATGCCACCTGACCCCCAAAGGCGACATTCCCGCAGCAGTGCGAAGCGAGTTGGAGTCGCTGCAACAGGAAATAGCGGGGGAACAGTGGAACCGACAACAGGGAGAACCGGAGCCGATCGCTACCTTGATTTCTGAGGGCGACAGCCAAGGTTTGAACAGCGGTTCTCTGCTGCCGAACTCGGACTTCATGCACTTAAATCAATTGTGGCGGCAGTTTGATGGGTTAATTGCTCGATCGGTGCAGCCAAACGACCCTTTCTTCAGCCTAGCTCGCAAAGTTGAACCGATCACTTTCGAGCAAATTCGCGAATTGTTGCCTGATGCTAATTGCGCTGCTGTGGTTTGGGCGAGTTTGGGGGAGTTGCTGGTGGCTTTTGTGGTGGTCAAGAGCGCACAATATCCCGCCGTTCACCTGTGTTCGAGGGAAAATGCTTTGGGTTCCGAAACTTGGGCTTCGGAGTACCTCAGCGCTTATTCTGAGCAAAAAGGTCGCTGGATAAATCATCTCCCGGCTCGGCTCAAACGCTTGGCGGCGCTGCTGGAAATCGATCGAGTGGTGGCGCTGATTCCTGAGAATTGCGATCGGCTGATTTTTGTGCCACACCGATTTTTGCACGCTTTGCCGCTCCACGCTTTACCTCTGGGGGTGAGAGAGGGGTTTGCCGACAGCAGCGGCAGTTTTAGGTCTGGTTGGAGTTCGAGCAGCGGTTTTAATGTGGAGGCCAATACCGGTTCTGATTTTTCTCAAGGTTCGGCTTTCGGCGACGTTCCAGCGCCTGCTTATTTGATCGATCGATTTGCTGGAGGAATTCGCTATGCTCCTAGCTGCCAACTATTGCGCTTGAAACAAATCGCGCGCAGCGCAGCTATTGGCCGATATAGACCGCGTTTGCAGCACGTTTTGGCAGTTCCCACTTTCAACAAAAATTCGCTCTACAGCAACATTGAAATCGGCAATATTTCCCAGTATTTTGCCAGTGCAGAAGTTTTGCGCCAGAAGCCGGCAATTAAAGAGGCTTTTTCCCCAGCACTGCCTGCTAACAATAAGGATTCACCCTGGCAAACAGGACAGTTGCAGCAGAAAAAATGCGCTCACTTTGCTTGTTTGAGTTTGCTTGATTTGGCTTCGCCGTTGAAATCCGCAGTGTTTTTGAGGAATGATTCTCTGAGTTTGGAGGAAATTTTTAATTTGGATTTTCGGCAATACTTTTTAGTTACTTTATCGGCTTGCGAAATTACCGCAGGCTCGGTCAGCGGTGCTGGGGATTTTGTCGGTTTGTCGGCGGGTTTGTTGTATGCTGGTACGTCTAGTGTTGTCAGCAGTCTTTGGAAGGTGAACGATGTTTCGACGCTGCTGCTCACTAGCAAGTTTTATGAAAATCTCGGGCGGTTTCCTCGGTTGCAGGTGGGAGATGTGGCGCTAGCGCTGGCGGATGCTCAAAGGTGGTTGCGAGATTTGAATGGCGAGGAATTGGAGGTGTTGCTGGCGGATTTGCAACCTCAAATTTCGCAAATGTTCGATCGGCTTTCTCAAAGTTATCGGGTGATTGCTGAAGCTTCTTTGCAGCAAATTCGCAACCGCAAACCTTATCCTTTTGCTAATCCCTATCACTGGGCGGCTTTTACTGCTACTGGGGTTTAGTTATTGGTTATTAGTTATTAGTTATTGGTTATTAGTTATTAGTTATTCGATGGGCCCGATGCCCGATACCCGATACCTATAAAAAACAAAAAACCCGACACTGACAGCAGATTTAAACTTGTCAATGTCGGGCCGAGATTCAACAATTTACCAGCAAAAATTTAGGGCTTTTTGCCGAAAACTTGTTCTTTCAAGGCTTGAATTTCTTGACCTAATTGTTGGCGGTTGGAAGAGCGCAACAAATACCGGTAGACAAACCACGCGGTATATCCAATACCGATTAGCTCGAATGTCGGTGCTAGCAAGGGAATGTCGTTGAGCTCGTCTACTATCCCCAAAAGCACTTTCAAAGAGATAATCGAAGCTAAAATTAAACCGACGACTGTCAGCGGACTTTTGTACTGCTGGTAAAAAGCGCCGATGTAAGCCGGAAGCTCAGACAAAATTGAGATAATTTGTTCTTTGATCTGCTCGGCCTGAGTTGGCGGTTCTTCGGTAATTATGACCTTTGTTGTACCGATCGAACTGTCTGCTTCATTCCCGGCAGGAATTTCGGTGATGATAACGGTTGTTTCTGGTTCGTTTGATGAAGTCATTTCTCCACTCACAATAGTTTTTTGCTGGTTGGCGGCAGGTATTTCAACTGCTGCTGCGGCTGTTACAACTGCCGATATTTCGACTGTTGAAAGAGCCGGTTCTTCGACTAATGTAACTTCTACTGGTTCAACAGTCGGTATTTCGACTGCTGTAACTTGCACTGCTGGTTTGACAGTCGGCGTTTCGACTGTTTCCTGCACAACTTTTTCGACTTCTGAAACCTCTGCTGATGGTTCAACAACCGGGGTTTCGATTGTTTCGAGAGTCGGTGTTTCGACTGTTGAAACCTCCAGTGCTGGCTGCTCTACGGGAGTTTCGGCTGGAATTTCGGCTGGGGATTGTTCTGGGATAGGAGTTTTGGCCACGACACCAATAGCCGGCAAATTCAAGTTGCTAATGGCATCTAGCAAGCGGGTTTTAGCCGTCCCCCGCTGGTGAAGGATTACCCAAGATTCTATCAGGTCGGGGCCGTGCATTGCGCCGGTCAAAGCCGCTCTGAGCGATCGCATAATCAGCCCTTTGTTAAGATTTTTCTCTTTACTGAGCTTTTTAGTGATTTTCTGAGCTTCGGCTGATACCAGTGTTGAATGACTTTCCAGGGCTTCTAGAACTGCTTGTAAAGCCTCTGCTGCCTTTGGTTGCTGCAACTGTGCGAGTGCTTCTTCTTCGTATTCCACCGTGGTGGAGAAGAACAACTTGCACATATCCACAGCATCGGTTAAGCGAACCAGACTTGGGCCGATTAAAGCAGCTATTTGTTCGAGCCAAGGGCGATCTGCCTCCGAGTCAAACTCATAACCAGCTTTCTGCCAATAAGGTATCAGCAAATCTGTCAATTGTGGCACTGGCATTTTGTGCAGATATTGACTGTTGAGCCAGTTGAGTTTATCCCAATCAAATTTTGCACCGGCTTTGTTGACTCGCTCGCAACTAAATACTGCCGCAGCTTCCGACAATGTAAATATTTCTTGCGTTGAATCCGGCGCAGTCCAACCAAGCAAAGTCATGTAATTAACTAAAGCTTCGGGGAGATAGCCCATATCTTTGAAATCAGAAATCGAGGTAACGCCGTCCCGTTTGGATAGTTTTTGCCCTTGGGTATTTAAAATCAGTGGCGTGTGAGCAAATTCTGGGATTGTCGCGCCCAAAGCTTCGTAGAGCAATATTTGTTTGGGAGTATTACCAATATGATCTTCCCCCCGGATGACGTGGGTGATGCCCATATCAATGTCATCCACGACTACGGCGAGATTGTAGAGAGGCTGGCCAATGTCGCCCCCGGTGGATGCCCGCGCAATTACCATATCCCCGCCGAGGTCGCTACCTTTCCAGGTAACTGTGTCGCGCACTGTGTCGTTCCAGGAGATAGTACGATCGTCCTCAATGATAAACCGAATCACAGCTTGTCGCCCTTGGGCTTCAAAGGCTGATCGCTCTTCTTCCGTCAGGTGGCGGTGGCGGTTGTCGTAGCGGGGAGCCTGTTTGTTGGCTTTTTGCTCTTCCCGCATCTTGTCGAGTTCTTCCGACGCGGTGTAGCAGCGGTAGGCGAGTCCTTTGTCTAGCAGAGTTTGGACAGTTTGTCGGTAAATTTCCAAGCGCTGCGACTGGAAAGAAGGGCCCTCGTCCCAGTTCATCCCCAGCCAAGTTAATCCTTCGAGAATATTATCGGTGTATTCGCTTTTGGAACGTTCCAAGTCTGTGTCTTCTACCCGCAGGATGAATTTGCCACCTTGGTTGCGGGCAAACAGCCAGTTAAATACGGCGGTTCTGGCGGTACCGATGTGTAGGTTTCCGGTTGGGCTGGGGGCTAGACGGACTCTGACGTTCATGTAGATTTTTGTTTTTAGATTGGTTGCGATTTGCTGGCGCTTGACTTCGGTGTTGCTCAGACCACAAATTTTAGTATATTTTGTCGCCCCTAGTGAAAATTGTGCTTTGCCTCGAATTGTTCGATCATGAGGCATCGAGCGATCGAGCTACAGTGTCCAGCAGGCGACATTCTGATGATACTAGCATTGGGGCGATCGATTCTTAATTCACCTTTTGGACTATTTTTCAAAGCAGGAGTAACTCCGGGTCGATCGCCTGCTGGATTTTGTTAATTCTTGTAAAATATTGGTGCGCCTCTGTTTCTGTCCCCGCAAGTCGATCGAGAATTACCTATGTCTGCTGCTAACACTGAATTTTCTGAATCTGTCGAGATTAATCCTTCACCTTCTTGGCAGATTGAGCTGCTGTACGATGGTCAATGTCCTCTGTGCGTGCGAGAAGTCAATTTTTTGCAGAAACGGGATGCGGGCCGAGGTTTGGTGGCATTTGTGGATATTGCGGAGGATAACTACAACCCTAAAGCCCACGGCGGAATCGACTATGAAACGGCAATGGGACGGATTCACGCGGTGTTACCCGACGGTACGACGGTGAAAAATGTCGAGGTTTTCCGCCGGATTTACGAGATTTTGGGGATGGGCTGGGTTTATGCTGTGACTAAATTGCCGATTGTTGGGGCGATCGCAAATTGGCTGTACAGTATTTGGGCCGATTGGCGACTACCTTTGACGGGTAGACCGAATTTAGCTACTGTTATGGGCGATCGAACTAAACGCCTTGATTGCGAAAATCCCAGTCGCTGTCGGGTAAACGACGAGGTTTAGAAGATGGTAAATCGGACTCGGGTGATGGTTTCTAGTCAACCCAAAAAACATCCAAATAAAAATCAACTTTCCCAGGGCAAAAGATATGCAAGATGCAGGCTATACAGTTTTTATTGGTTTCGGATTGCTCTGGGTAGTGATGGGAATTGTTGCTGTGATTACCCTTCTCAAGTCCGATGGCCAAAAGATTCAGTTTGGGAAATGGGGGCTGTTAGTTGGTATTCCGATAATTTTGCCGATCGTCCTAGTGTTAACATATCAGATATTGCGACCGTTAATTATCCGACACCATTGAGTCGATCGCCCCTAGGACAAAGGAATCAGTTAAATTAAGTTAAATATTATTGCTCGTTTTCGGGCGATCGCAACTGCTCCCTCACCCATTGACGCAAAGACCGAATTATGGCATTATCATCTTGAGTTTCTGCCATCTGCAAAAATTGATTGAGCATTGCTACAGAAAGGATGGGAAAAGTTGGACTGCGATCGCAGGTAATATATTCCCGATTTTGCAATTGATAAATTTGGACAGTTTGCGATCGATACCGCCATACTTCAGGAACTTCTAACTGCGTGTAAACTAGAAATCGATTAGAAGAAGGACTGGTAATATCAACTTCAATTACCAAATCTGGGGGAGGATCTGTTGAGATGTCAAGTCTTCTCCCTAGAATGCGATCGACATTTTGAATATAAAAACACGAATCTGGTTCTGCACCTTGTTTTAAATCTTCACGGTTGAGAGTCGTCGAACCAAATCCCTTAATCTTCAAGTCCAACTCCTCAGTCAAAGCTGTAACAATCCGCTTGAGCAAACAATTAACAGTTTCATGCAAGTCTGATGGCATGATAATTTCTAAGACTCCTTGAGAATATGAAAATAGCGACGATCTTTTGTCTCCCAATTCTGCTAATAAGCTTTCGTAAGTCTGCCAAGTGACAGGATATAATACTACCCGTTGTGTAGTTTTTTCCGTTGAGGGGTTAATGGTCGTAACAATCATATGTTGCCGTTCCTTAATCCATGAAACAAACCATCAAAGGCTTAAACTTCTATTTGAGAACGTCTACTTTCGAGAGAACGGGACAGACGGGGCTCGAACCCGCAACTTCCGCCGTGACAGGGCGACACTTCGGGATTAAGTGTTCGCGCGTCTTGGATCTGTCCCTGCATGAATAAAGACTACTGCACGGTGTCTCAAAAGTCAAGAGTCAAGAGTCAAGAGTCAAGAGTCAAGAGTCAAGAAAAAGTATTTCAAAGCGCTCCTTGTTGGCTCCACCCAGTACCGCCACATAAGGGTTATCGGTTGTGGCGTACTGGCACTTATTGACTCACTATGGGTAGCCATTGATTTTCGCTGCGATGAATTTTATGGTGGCGAATGCTCCAACACCGCCACCAACAAGAAATCCCATACTAAAAGCGTCCCTCGGATCGATCAGCTTTTTTCTTTTAATTTCCGCTTGTACGATCGCAGATTGTTTCCCGATGGATTTGATAGTTTTTGGAACAACTTCGAGAGTTGTCAGCGAGGCTGCTGTTAGAGTGGCAGCCAGAAAAACCGTTTCAGTTACTGTAAGTTTACGGGCCTTTTGCATATCAATCTTTCTCCAAATAATCTTTGAAATTGGCTATTAGCGAAGGTGTGCCATGCTTCCTCACAATGTACTTAAAGAGTGGCTTTCCTACATCTGAATAACTTCTTGGCTTTCCTTTTCCTTGAGTGAAGCCCAGACCTTGCTGGATGATTTTGCTAGCACTTTTGTATTTATCAGATAATTCCAAAATGCGCTCAAAAATCTCTGACTCTGATTCATTTGGCATTAATCTGGCAAAATCTTCTTTCTCCCAGATAAGCGGATAAGTCTCTTTGTGTAAAGGTTCTGGAGTTATCTCGCTGGAGATAAGGTTATCCGAATCAGATAATTCGCTTGCAGAATTATCCAGCTTATCTTGGGCATTATCTGGCAAATTATCTGAGCTATTCCCCAGCTCCAAAAGCCATTGTTGCTTCAATCGATCGAGCATTTCAGGGTTTGATTCAGCTTTCCAATATTCTTCGGAAATGCCCAAGATTCGATCGAGCTTACTAGAATCTGTTTCTGGAATTGTTTCTGTATTTGGGGCTGCTGGAATTGTTTCTGGAATTGTTTCTGGGGCAGAATTAAATAGGTCACAGACCCAACTCGATCGAATCCAATCAGGTGCGATCGATATTTTCATATTTTCGATCGGCTCACCTTCTTCGTCTTTGATACCAGAAATAGTCCCGCGCCACAGTGGCTCTTGCTCATCATTTGAATTGAGTTTAATAATGATGAAATTGCTATTGATAGCATCGGCAAAACCATCACCTCCACCTAATGCTGCCAGCGTTCTTGCGTGAGCTATTACGATCGGTGATTCGTTAGCTTTGCGCGGGTCACTAGAGAGTTTGGAGCCAAGTTGCTCTGCTGCTTCTTGTGTGTCTGGTTCAAATTTATAGCGAGTTACCTCATCGAAAATTGACGTAACAGGATGGTCGTCTAACGTACGACGTGTGAATCGCTCATACATTGCCAGAATCTGCGAATTAACTTCTTTATAGTTGTAGTTAGCTCCAAATCCAGGGACTCCCAGTTTTACTAACAAACTCCAGCATTTATTGTGATTTTGGTGAAAGTGAGGGTCAGCGATCGATACTATTTGATGCCCCCGTAAGTAATATCGGCACAGCGCCAGAAATTCTGCGAAATATCCTTTACCACTTCCTTGAGCGCCGTAGATTAGGATTGGCTTTTTCAAACATTTACCAATCCATCCTCCTTCATGCTCATTGATAAATTTGAGTAATTTCGCTTTTTTAGCAGCGAATGACTCTTTTGTCTGCTTAATATCCTCAACAATTGCAGCTAATTCGCACTCAGGCAGTGCCACTTGTTCAGGTTCAGGTTCAGGTTCGGGAACCTGATTGAGCAAGCATCGATCGAGCCGACCTTTGCCATCCTGAACGAGCACGTAGGCATCCCGTACATCATCCACATAATCAGCAACGGAGACCTCAACGCGGGATGCTTCTTTTTGGCGAGATTCCAATACGATCGCTTCTCTTCGAGCTTCAGCAATCGCTAATCGATCCTGCAAATCTTGCTGATGCTGAAAATCTTCCTCTTCCTTGAATTTTGCTAATTCTGCTGCATATTCTCGATCGCGATGCTCGTTTGCTTTGGCGACACCGTACCCGATCGCAAACATTCCAGTTCCAATCCCGCCCGCTACAGTCCGCAGCAGAGCGAACTGCTTTGTCGGGATTGGAGCGATCGACAATCCCAGACAAATAATGCCACCAATGAAACTGCCAATCGCCATTGGTCTAGGCATTTTTCCCCCCAGAGCCAAGAATTGTGATGCCGATGGCAGATGTAGCAAAAATCACGACTGCGCCAATCCCCGCTTGAAGTGCTGTTAATTTGCCGAGAATTTCCCAGTTATTTATTAGCAGACCCCCCAACACTGCCAGTGCCGACCATCGGCGTGATATGTCGTTTTTGCCGGGGAAGCAGAGAGCGATCGAAATAACAATACCGGCGATGGTACACAGCCAGAAGTATCTCGGCATTAAATAGCTGAAATTGCTGAGGAAAATCCCTAAAGAAAAGCAGCCGGCGATTAAGAAAATATCACTTTTCATGGTTTATCTTCCTATTCCAAAGAATCTGCCAATTTTGCCAAGCCCGCGACCGAAATTAGAAGCTGCATTATTGACCGATCGCGCTACATTTTCGCTCATTTTGAATTCAACTGTGTCTGGTTGTTTCTGATTCCCCCAAGTCCAACCCGACCCTGAAGAACCGCCCAACACAGCTTGTTGACCGCCCGCAAACTTAGGGTGCTGCAAGCCATGAGCGCCACCTTTTAATGCAGCAGATGCCCACGCCAACACATTCGACTTAGACTTTTTCCATTCTTCGATCGCAGCTTCGTACTCTGGATTATTTTCTAATGCTGCAATCTCACTATCAATCTGGGCTTTGTAAGCTGCGATCGATTTTCCAACAGTCGCATCCACACCGCGCTTAAAGTCGAGGGTTCTTTCGGTGGCTACTTCTTTTCCTTTCTGTAGTTCGTAATCTTGTTGAAGTCCAGCTTCAACATGGTCATTTTCGGCAAGCAAGGCTTTTACTTCAGCCTCCTTGATTTTGGAAGCTCCCTTGAAGCCCTTTTTGTAAAGCCAGCTCTGGAATTCGCGGAATTTTACCTGCCCATTTATTACGGTTTCAAACTTTACTTTAATTTCCTCAAAATTGTCGATGAACCACTGCGCTTTTTGAGCACGGTCGTGGAGTTCAGCCCACTGTTCGATCGTATAACTGGTAACATCGCTGTTGAGGTTGTAAACCTTGCTCAACATCGAGCCACCCGACTCGACAAGTTCGCCCCCGACAAGCGCGTCTAGAATTTCTACTCCTTCCATTTTTTATTGCCTCCAAAAATTGCTGCGAACAACCACAAAATAGACGCCATAAACCTCAGATATCCATTGATAAAACTTCGGTTGCTTTTGTTTTTCCAAAAAACTGGATGGTGGATAATCTCGTGCGCTTTTTTAGACAAAGGCACACAGTCCCTGATAAACTTTTCAGCCTGAAGATTGCAATAAGTCAAATGGTGTGCGTGATTCGACTTCTGCCAAGGAAACAAAACGCATCTGTTTCCTGTTGCTTTTTGGAATTTTTTCGTAGCTTGCGGGCGCGTAGCGCATCGAGCGTACCAGATGTTCGATCGAATATAGCCTGTGTATTCGGGTGAGTGATTTTTAGTCATTGTTTTTTAGTCATTGTTTAGACTCAAGACTTATGAAAAAATCCTCTGATGCTACAATTTGCTCGGTTGGATTGGAGACTTTTTTCGCGACAATTTTGTTGTTTTTAATTTCAGCAATTTGATAGACGTGTGCCTGTTCGTTCGCGGTAGTAGCAAGGATTTCCGTATAATACCGAGGGCAAACAAAGTCTCCTAACTGTAAAGGGGTCTGGTTTTTATCACACATTGTTGTTACTCATCCTCATCGTCATCATTCTGATCCCAATCATCATCATTCCAATCATCGTCATCGTCATCATAATCGTCATCTTTTTTGGGAGCTTTCCAGTTAGCATTTGGGCGATCGATCGAGTAGTGATAAACCGAAATTGGTTTACCGTTAACTCGTTCGCTTCGATTTAATCGATTAGATTAATTCCTCTTTCGTTAAAACCAGCATAGAATCTGTCTTCTTTGCTTAGTTTTGCTGCTTTCAAAAAAAAACACTATTTCACCTCACAGTTACATTGAGCGATAATCTTGCCGTAGACCACGTAGCATTCTGAGCAAACGTGAATGCCTAGAGAGGCAGCTTCAGCAACGGCAAAATGCCCGTTTTCATCAGCCAACTTAATACCTATTTCGTGTTCTTTTAGAGTCAAAAACCCTGTGTTGGGGATCAATGATTTTGACCAACACAGATTGACCACCTTGAAGATTTCCCCTTGATGTAAATACATTACTTTTTCCCCGTTAATTTCTAACCTCTAAAACTAGCGACTTGACCAATTACTTGGATCGCCCTTGCGTCAGTAATCCCTTCATCCCGCAATTCAGACGCGACTTTAGTAAGAGCTTCCTGTGGGCGCAAAGCTTTGACGACAATGATTTTCGGAGGATTTGACTGGCGATTGACTTGGACTTTGTAATAAGCCATAATTACGACTCCTGAAGCTTCTTGATGCCTACTGCAACTTCCTCTGTAAAACCAAGTTGTATTTCTGCTGCGGCCTGCTTTCCCCACGCCCGGCCCACTTCTCGGTAATTGTTCAACAATCCAATTTTCAAGGCAGAAATGTGAGACAAATTTTTATCGGCAGCCGCAGCAGCGGTGGTAGCAATCTGATTGTGTTGTTCAACAAAAACGATCGCCGTTGATGTGGTAACAGGGGACGCAACCGATATCTTTTCTACTAACTTGCGGAGCTCGGTGAACTTTTGAGCATTCAGTAGTTCGATCGCGTCCAGGGCGAGTTGAGAATACTCGGTAGCACGAGCGACACCACGCCGCAGAGTTTTGATATCAACGGAATAGATGCTCGTCAACTTGGCGATCACTTTCTGTAACGCCGCCTTGTTTAGATCGAGAAGAAGCTGAACTTGTGAGGCTGAGTACCATCGATCAATCGATTCTGGCTCGGTGAAATCGATTTGCTCAGACTCAACGTCAATCACATCCTGGTTTTTTGGTTCCATGTAGCTTGTCTATTAAGGGGAATCGATTTGAATCGATTTGAATCGATTTGAATCGATAAATTCAGAATAGTAGCTAGCAAACCATCAAGATACTAGCCACCGACTAATTATTAGTCACCGACTAAATACCATCTAAATCGATTCAATTTCGCACAAAAAAAAGACCCTCTCCTTTATAGAGAGAGTCGTCAACTATTCATAGAGACAGGTGAGTATAAATTTCTCCCAGAAGCCTTTTTATGTAGAGTTTTGGCTCTCTGTACTTGGGATCAGATTCATCCTTTAAATAATTGTAGAGACTTTGAAGCGGAATATCTGTCTCCCGGTGAATCCGGTAAACAGACCACTTAGTCCGCTCCCGAAAAGTTTTTGGATCGAGGTAGACTTTTTCTGTTTTTCTTGCTACTGTAGACATATTACCTTCCCTGGTTTATTAAGGTGATCCGCCCCTGGCTGTTGATATCAGCGCAGGGGCATTTTAATTTAATTGCCTAACCTTTCCTCGGCAGCCAAAACCGAATAATCTTGGACGATTCCAGATCCAAGGAAGGTCATGATTAGCAAGCCTTCCTTGGCATCCTGAAAATCGGTTGAGTCACTAAAATCTAGTGCCTGCAAGCCTTCAACGTCTTTATCTCTAGCACCTGTATAATCCAGATTTCCAAGCGCTGAGTCAAGTCCAATATCTAGCCTCAGTGATTGAGCTGTTGCTTCCATCAATATCAATTTCTGGCACAAGCTAGCATCTTCAAAGGAATCTCCGAATTGAGATTCTAGGGCATTAAGCACAGTGGGTTGAGTGTTCATGGTTGTTATTTTCTGGCAAAAAGACGATCGCACCCACGTTATATAAGTGCGATCGCACGAGCAAGTGATGGAAAATCTCAAAACCCTTCTCTCTGGGCTGTCGCACCACTTTTCGCAGGCTGGCAGGTGTCGCCAATTTCCCCCCCCTGGCGTCCATAGCCACATTGACTAAAAAGGGATTGGATCTTCAGAACAAATCCCTAATCTCTCCTGAAATGCTAGTATCTGCTCCCACTGGAATCGCGCATCTCGGATCAAAATATCTAACGCTTTTAATTCCTCAAGAAGAGACTTCCTTTGTATTTGGAGAGATTCAAGATCCTCTCGAATTCCTAATTCTGAATTCACCTGTTTTCGGAGTATTTTGAAAGTTTCCGCATCGTCTTCCCAGTCTTCAACGTAAACCTCTTTGTAAATCGTCTCGCCACAAGGTTGGGAATCCATAAATTCGCAGGGAATAGCACTTCGTCCGTAGCCGATTGTTTTGACTTTCATAGTTCAGAATTGCTCCCAACGATCGCCAATATCCCAGCGGTAGCCAAGATTCTTGAGGTTGTCGTAGAGTACCAACTTGTCCAAGCCCTTGCATCCAGGAAGGATTACTAAGGCCTGCTCATATTTTTTGAGTTTGATTTTCATGGGTTATGATTAACCGTGAAGGAAGGGCGATCGCCGGATCTACCCAGAGCGATCGCCCGTATGCTTGGTTAGAGCGTGAAACTTGCCGGAGTCACCCGGCAAGACTGGAGAGGCGTGCAGCGAGCCTCAGTATTTGAATGTCAATAAGCTTGGTTAATAAAAATGTCCCAAAAATGGGACATTTTTATATGGATTATTCTTTTCAGGCAAGGCTAAATAATTGGAGCAAAAGCTCAAAAAACAGAGCTTTTGCGATTTCAGCATCGAGGAGATACCTGATTATTTTCGCCACGGCCAGAGCGAAAATAACTGCCGCCACCGAGAAAGTAAAACCCTTGAGTGGCAAGGGTTTTAGAGAAAGTGTCCCAAAAATGGGACACTTTTGACAGAAACTTAGGTGGTTTCGCGGTTTCGCGAGTCGTGGAAATCACTTAAAGTCGAGAAATTACATCGGGGCTTTAATATGAATTTCAAACGACGAATCGACTGGCGCAAATGGCTGGGAGTGGCGGGATGGGTAGCACTGGGCTACTTCATCGGGCGGCCGGAACAGCTCAGCCGGATGGCGCGGAATCTGGAAGATCACCTGATCGGAGATCAGCGGTACATTATACCGGCAAGGGTAAGAACCACCGCTGCACCAGTATTAGTACACAGGCAGCCGCCAATAGTTACGAATGCGCCGCAAGGTCATAATTGGAATCAATTTTCGCACCCGGAAGGGCGGTTTTCTGTGATGGTTCCGTCTGTGCCGATCAAGTCAGACACAGACGGATATTTTTACGCAAAAACCGCAGATGAGGTTTACTCTTTTGGTTATCAGTTAGACCTGCCAGACACTGAGTTTTTTACCGAGCAGGACAAGCAGTCGATCATGGAACAAGCCGCCGACAAGTTTAACTTCAAAAGTTTCACTGTTGTAGGCAAAAGGAGATTCGGTCTAAATGGAGTACCTGGAGTAGAAGTCTACCTGCGGCACAGTTCACCCAATGAACCCGGAATGATAATGCGAAAGATGATCGCAAACGATCGAATGTACGTAATCGGAGTAACAACCCCTTATCCCCAAAACGCACAGACATTTTTGAACTCGTTTCGCCTGCACTAGACAACAGCGCTAGACAAAACAGTAGACTGTGATTTCAGCCTCTCCAGACACTAACTGGGGAGGTTGAAACATTTAACTTCGATCAGACTCAAACGCCTCAATAAGTTCATCAAGACTACACTGATAGACATTCAGCATTTGCTTGACAAGACGCAAACGTGGTGCCGAGAGTCCTCTTTCCCATTCACTAACGGTGGCTTCCCGGACATCAAGGGCCTGAGCGACTTGTCGCTGGGTCAGCCCAATACGCTTTCTTAGGCGCGCTGGATTTAGTTGATTTCCCCGCTCTTGCGTCATAAGTGATAGCCCGTAACATCAATCCCTCTAAATGTTAATTATTGGATAGGTTGGTAAACGCTTCAATCAACTCTTCAAGACTGCAATCATACGCCTGGCAATACTTAGGAGTATCAGTCAGAGAGGGACTAGGTACGGTAATACCTCGCTCCCATTTACTGATAACAGACTCAGTAATACCTAACTCGACAGCTATTTGCCTTTGAGTTTTGTTGGCTCGCTTCCGCAACAGTGCAGGAGTTAGTTGACCTTCCTGGTTTTGAGTCACAAGGCGATGCTCCTCAATGTCAGCCTCCCGACCTAGATGATCAGGGAGTTGATCTAACGTTTTCCCGGTTAACATACACAAGCATTTAACTTGCCAGAGGGTAAGAGCTATTTCACTCAAGCCACGCTCACACCGACTAACGGTGGACGTGTCTATGCCTAGCGCAACAGCGAATTGAACCTGAGTCATACCAAGTTCTTCTCTTATTGCTTTCAAGGGCGTTTTTCGGGGAGGTAACTTAGAATCAGTCATTGGGAGAGACGTGATAGGGGTATCACTATCCTCCCAAACTTCAGTAATCGCGTCAGCCTCTCCAAGTCCAAGACAGGGAGGCTTAACTATTTAATTTTCAAGGTTCTGTTCAGTAGGCAGAAACTTTTCAGGAGTTTTAACGAACTCGTGAAGCTTTTCAGGTGGAACTCCACAGATTTGACACAGGGCAAGCCATTGCATTCCACTAAGTGCCAGTTTTTCCCAGCCTTCCCTCCCCTCTCTAGCTCTTCTACGAAGTGTACTAGCAGATACTTCTTGCCCAGAAACATGGGAGATAGCGCCAGCCAGCCGCTCATAAGAAAAGCCTGTTTTTTGAAGAAAGGTGGTTAAAGGGAAATCTCCTGCTATGGGTTTTTTAACGTCGTCCATTGCTATCGGGACGTACACTGGTGCATCGACTTGGTGTAGTCGTCAATCGGTAAATCGCTTTTCGTCAACCCAGACTGCTCTATAAGCAGAAACAATCTCAGGGACTGAGGAATCGTCAATGTCGGTTGACTCTTGCCGGTTTCCCATCGGCTGATGGTGTTGCCAGTGACTCCCAACAATATTCCTAACTGATCTTGGGTTAACCCCAGTAGATCGCGAAGTGTCTTTAAGAATTCCCTCACTTCTTTTTCATCTTGTGGACTTTGTTCGAGCTTAAGGTTATTATACATGATAGATAGTCAAGTCGACTACTCGACTTGATGAATTTGCACACAAAATAAGTAGGTGGGCCCGTGACGACAATCCCGGCCTGCCTACCTTAAATATAAGAGTTTCCAGCAAGCAAACCGTCTTTGGCAACTAGCTCTGTAAGCCCTGATGAGCGTGAGCGACAAGAAGCGGTCGGTTCCGGCAACTCCACAGCAAAACCAAGTTAACCTACGTCTTTTCACGTAGACAAACTCTGCCTTCTAGAAGGTAATTCCGTGAAAATGCGGATTTTATTGATCGGGTCATGTGCCATTGCGGCATCAGTAGCCCTGATTTTTATTGGGCAATCAGCGACGGACAACCCCGACACACCGTCGCCACCGGGAAGCGGTCGCAGGGATTTTAGCAGCGAGGTAACACCCATGCAGTAACTCAAGCTCAATTTCACACCTGATGTCTTTCTCACTCTCTGGCGATCGTTCTGCGAAGTGCGATCGCTTTCCCTCCAAATTACTCATTACCCATCACCTAGTTTTCCAACAAAGAAATGAGGCGACATGGCAAGAACAGCAACAGTCGATCGACCAGCGCCCCCCGTTGAAATGGGGAGAATAGAAGCGGAGGCAGTCACTCAGGCTATCAAGGATAACTTTGACAGCTTGGGAGCAATGCTTATCCAGGCGCGGGATAGAAAAGCCTACAAAGCACTCGGTTATCGAACCTTTGAAGGCTACTGCAAGACTGAATTCGGCAAATCATCATCGAATGCTTACCGCTTAATTGAAGATGCGAAAGTAGTGGCGCAGCTAGAAGCAGAGATTTCTAAGCGGTACGAAGAACCAGTTAGCTTGAATATCCCCAGCGCCTGTCTTCGGCCCTTGAAAGAACTCCCCGATATTGGGGAAAAACTTAAGGCGATCGACTATGCCAAGAAGCTGGCCACAGCAGAGGGTGAAAAAGCTACAAAGAAGCATCTAGAGATTGCTGTATTTCAGATTAATGGGCATAGGTCGGATGACTTCAGGAGTGCGATCGAAAGTCTGGGATTCAAAAAAGGCGTCCAAGTCGAAGTTACAAAAAACTTAAAAAAAGACAGAGGATTTGTTACAAAAGTAGATAGAAAAGGCAAAATTTATATCCAATTATACAACGATGGAGTAACCTCACTACCCTATGATGCTACTGATTTAAGAATCTTAAATAACACTGAAAAACCTACGATATCAGCCAGCGACAACACAACAAATAAGGGTGATAAGGTTCGGATTTTCGCGAAGGGACTAGAGGGGAAAACAGGAGAAATTTACACATGGAAAATGGGGCGACACGCGCTGGTGATGGTTGAAAGTGAATCGGCACCAGTCAGCATCTCCTATGCAGAATTAGAACTCATCCAGGACGAGGATATAGAGGCGATAACTGTAGAAACCATTGAAAATAAACCGCCACAATGGGAAGAAAATTTAAGCTGGACTAGCGGGGAAAATCATTACTATTACTTCGCACGCGAGAACAAAATATATAACACATCATGGCCGAACAACATAACGATTACCCCTGATACACATAGCAAAAATCCCGTCAAATTCATAGAGGATTGGATGCATAGGTTTGCAGGGAGTGTCGCGAAATCCTTAGTGTCCGACACGGAAATATTGTTAGAAAACCAGCGATTGCGGGAGCAATTAGTAGAGGCGGAATCAGTAATTAAAACAATGGTAAAGGCAGCTTCCATAGCTTCAAGCCTGGACTCTGTTAAAACTACCGATTTCTTAGTAAAAAATGCAGCAGAAATCTCAACAGCTTCGGGACTGGAGTCTACTAAGATATTTGACGAAAACTATCGAAACCATGACGAAAGGATGAAGTACGGTAGGGAGTTAGTGGAAGAAACGACAGAGTTAACCAAAGAATACTGGGAACACTATCCCAAAATTTCAACACCAGGGGACACTACAGAAGCCCAAGGAGGAACCGACTTTGCGAAGTCTGAACAAACCGCCGAATTCCTAGTAGAAGATGCAGCTTCCACAGTTTCAGCCCTGGCGTCTGCTGGAAGCACCGACTTTCTAGTAGAAAATATCGCCGAAATTTCAGCGCCAGAAGACACCACAGCGCAAGAGGTACAACCGGAGTTACCATCTAAAATTATAGAAAGGATTGCCACCGAAAGGGAAATAGCTCTCAGTCGCATCGAAGACTACGAGAAGAGGAAAGAAGGTAAATTAAAGGAAAAAGAAATACAGAATATCGACGGAAACATAGGAGCTTTACGCAGAAAGCTTGAAACTTTAGAAAGATACGAGCAACTGAGAATCGGGCAAACCGTATATCACGAACGGCGGCCGATGATTCTGGGGAAAGTATCAAGCCTTGACTTTTCCCAAGGAGGAATGCCCTGTATTTGTGTGAATTATTTCAAGGATGGGGAACTAGAAAAAACTTCGGTTTCTGAAAACGGTCAAAATATTTTCGCTTTGGATTTGTAACAATGCAAATCCAAGCCCTCCCAGCTCTACTATCACTCCCTGAACCTTGGCCGCTAGTGCCTGTACAAGGCAAGCGCCCCTATCAAAAAGGATGGAATTCTAGGCAGTACGATCGCCTAGAAATTCTCACCGAGCTAGAAAGTGGCAAGGCCACCGGCATAGGGCTGAAACTCGGAAATGGGCTGTTGGCAATTGACATTGATGGCGACTCGGCCGCCAAATTGCTAGAAAAACTAGCTGGCGAAAATAGCCTCACGGATTTCTCGGAAACAACCGCATGGACAAGCGGCCGCCAAGGCCGGAAACAGTGTCTATTTTCAGTACCAGAGAAAGACTGGCATCGCGTCAAAACCCGCAAAATAAAAACCGGAATATCAGGCGACGACGGCAAAGAGGAATGCTTAGAGTTTCGCTGGATCGACGCACAAAGCGTTTTGCCACCAAGCATCCACCCCAGCACAGGAAAACCCTACACCTGGATTAACAACCCGCTGGAAATTCCCCCGGTGTCGGCTCCTGAATGGCTGATCGAACTCTGCGAAAATCGGCATAGCGAGTATGCCACTACCGTTAACTTCCCCGCCAGATTGTACGCCCACTTTGGTGGTCAGATGAGAATCTGGCTGCTGGCGCGTCGTTTCGATCTATCCCGCTGGAGTAGTCCCGGTGGCAAACCAACAGGCTGCGGGATAGGAACTTTTACGCTGTTGGGAGCAAGTCGCATCCTCAATCTCTGCAAACGTCGGGTGTACGAATTACTTCGCGAAGCCAAAGAATCGGGTCTTATCCGAGACTTCAAAAGAGAAGGTAAGCAGATAAACATCTACTACACAAGTTTTGAAAAAGTTGTTGCCATCGCCGGCCTAGAAAAAATAGGCCCGATCGCCGCCATTGAAATAGATGACTTGAGCAATCTCCACATATTCGCCACAGAAATCGAAGCTCAACATCAACAAAAGCTTTCACTCTACTGCAAACGCCAGGAGGAAATCGAAAAAATCAAAGCTCAGGGTAAAGACCCTGAAAAAATTCCGAGCCGCATCGTGCAGCCGGGAACCCTTCACACCTGCGATCGACCGGCGCGGGTACTGGCACGGGGTTCCCGTTTTCTGTACTGTAAATCGGATTTTGAATTCTACGGCGGTAAGCAGGAGGAGATTGCTAAGAATCGGGGGGTGTCTAAATCGACTGCTTCCCGCCACCTTTGTAACTCCTACCGCATGGAGCCGACACCAGTGCAACAAAAGCGATCGGGAGTTCCCCCAATAATCAAGAAGCAGTTACTAGAAAAACTGCCGCAATTGAAGGGAATGCCCGCCGACTTAGGTGCCGAGGATGGCTTGCTATTCTTGCATGAACACTGGTGGAAACCTCATCCTAATATCTATTTACTGGAGCATCGGCTAGTCTCGTGCCGTCGGCGAAGGAGCCGAATCCAGGCGCAAAATAGATAAGACAAAGTTATAGGTTGAAAAATTTTTGCGGGGAGCTTTAGAGTATAACTTCTACTTATTGAATGCTTGATTTCAAGAGTTTTAGAAAAGTTAAAACCTAAACCCCAATACCCAACGCCCAAACAAATTTTTCAAACCCACCGGGAAGAGGAAACGCAAAAACTTCCAAAGCTGTTAGTAACGATCGCGGCTCACCTTGACCAAAAAATGTCCCAAAAATGGGACATTTTTCCCGTGCAGTCTGAGCGGATTAGCAGCCTCCGATCGGCGGGACAAAGCATTTTACCGTCGCAGCAACTCCGTTCGAGTCCAATTCCGCGATCGCAGCGCGGACACAGCGCACGGATCGAACTGCCGGATTTAGCTTGACCGCACCGCCCTTTGTTATCCGCAGCTTACCTTCAGAAATAGACAAGGCATCAATCAAATCTAGAATCCTTTCCGCTTCTTCCTCTGTCACGGCACGGACACCGGATTTGATTTTGGAAGCACTCCACAGCAAGCGGCCGTAGACATTCCCTTTGGTATAAATCAAGTTATCAAAGTCGCGGCACCATTCCAAATCCTCGCGGGGATTCGGAATCTGCGTGTGCCACAGGCTGCCTGATTGCTTGGGATAATTTTCGCCCCAGGTGAGTACCAACTGTCGCGGCACATCAAACTCTGCGAACTCGTCACCCGGCTGCACTGGGTAGCAAGTAGGAGTCTCGCAAGCTTTGGCATAAGCAAGTTTTTGCAATTCCGTCAGAGCCGTTACTTGACTAGACAAGCCTGCAATTCCATCGCCGTTGTAAAGTAGCACCTGCGTGCCGCCGTCGCAGTCGAGAAAGTTGATACTGCCAGCAATATCAGCATCGTCGCCATCGCAAACCTCAGTCAGTATTTTTTTGTTCAATGCTGTTAACTCTGCAACTTGGTCGCTTAAACCAAGTAAGCCAGCGCCGGAATAATCGTAACTAAATACACTACTACCGCAAACATAGGTGCCGCCGCCAAAAATGTCAGGAAAAGAAACCGAGGATTCAAATTCACATATTTTCTTGAGCGCCATTTTGTTGACGCCTAAAATGACATTCAACTGTTGATGCAATCCCACTAATCCGGGGCCAGAATAATTGTAAGGAATCGTCGCACCGTCGCATTCTATCAACCCAGAGTTCTTGAATTCCGGAAACCTGTCGTCATCCTCTTTTTTCTTTTTCTTGAGTTTGTCGCTAATATCTTTGCAGCAATCTTCTAAATCTTTCTTGGTTTTTTCCGCCGTTTTCTGGAGCCGTTTCAGTTGGCTCTCAACATTAGGTAAGGGACTTCCAGAAAATAAATAGTTCCGATAGAGTAAGATAGATTAAGAATCTATACAGCAAGAAGATACTAGCAATGTTAGAACTCACAGACGGACTCAAAGCATTATTAAAAGAGACAGCCGAGCGGTTAAAAGGGC
>JANPMV010000138.1:0-21701 GCA_031427135.1 Cyanobacteria bacterium VAR_87_metabat_62
TGCAGGAGGATGTTGAAGACGTCCGGATGAGCCTTCTCGACCTCGTCGAGCAGCACGACCGAGTACGGCTTGCGGCGCACCATCTCGGTGAGCTGACCGCCCTCGTCGTACCCGATGTAGCCGGGAGGCGAGCCGACGAGCCGCGACACGGAGTGCTTCTCCATGTACTCGGACATGTCGATCTGGATGAGCGCGCTCTCGTCGCCGAACAGGAACTCGGCGAGCGTCCGGGCGAGCTCGGTCTTGCCGACGCCGGAGGGGCCAAGGAAGATGAACGAGCCGGCGGGCCGTTTGGGGTCCTTGATGCCGGCGCGGGCGCGCCGAATCGCGCGGGACACCGCGGCGATGGCGGGCTGCTGGCCGATGACCCGCTTGTGCAGCTCGTCCTCCATGCGAAGGAGCTTCTGGGTCTCGGCCTCGGTCAGCTTGACGACCGGGATGCCCGTCCACATGGACACGATCTCGGCGATCTCCTCCTCGCCGATGGCCGGACGCGGTCCCTGCCGTCTCCTAATTTTGGTCACTAATAATTTTGATGCTACCGGATTTGATATCAGTGAACAGTTAACCGTCATCAGTCAACAGTTAACCAATGACTAAAACCTGGTAAGCTGATACCTGACAACTCAGAGGCGATAGCTATCCAACAAATGGAATGGCACGTAAGCGATGCCCAGAGTCTGGGATTAATCGATAACGAAATTGGCGACCACGGTTTTTCTGCGGCGGAGTACGAAATAGTCCGCCGTGTGATATATGCGACTGCTGATTTTGAGTACAAGTCTTTAATTAGTTTTTCCGATCAGGCTTTGCAAGCCGGGGCCGCTGCTTTGGCTGCTCGGACGACGATCGTGGTAGATGTGCCGATGGTGCAGGTGGGAATTACGCCACTGATCCAAAGTACCTTTGCGAATCCGGTTTATTGTTCGATGGAGGCTTTGACGCGCCCTCAAAAGGAAAAGACGCGGGCGGCGTGGGGGATTGAAACTTTGGCAAGGCGCTATCCCGAGGGGATTTTTGTGGTTGGCCAGGCTCAAACTGCTTTGTCGGCGATCGTTGATTTGATCGAGGCTGAGGAAATTCGTCCGGCTTTGGTAATTGGAACGCCTTCAGGATTTGTTGGGGGTGATGTGGCTAAGTCGCGGCTGCACGATTCGATGATTCCTCATATTCGGATTGAGGGGCGCAAGGGCTCTGCGGTGGTGGCTGTGGCGATCGTTAACGGGTTGGTGGATTTGGCTTGGCAGGCCTATGGCCAAGAGGGGAATAGTTGATCGAGAAGCCCCGGCGGTTGGAAACCACGTCTACACAAACGATGTCCGCCTGCGCGGACGAATATGGTATTTGGGAATAAAAAATCATTGGGTCAAATCTTCAACCCGCGCAGGCGCGTGAGTGTTTGTGTAGACGCGGTTTCCAACCGCCAGGTTTTATGGATAAAACTACTCGCGCTTAAGTCGGATTAATAATCGGCGGACGATCGCCTTTTTGTACCTCTACTTTCATTATCGCCCGTTTTTTTCTGTCTGCCTTTCTTAATCTGCTGACTCATTTCCACAAACACGTCTTTACGCAGAAAAGGATAGTCACTCACCCACACTTCGCGGCTGGGAATGTAAATATCTGAAACTTTGGCAATTCTGCCCAAATCTTCTTGATTAGACATGATTAACATCAAAGCAGCTTGGCCTCTGACAATTCCCTGATGATTTTTTTGCAGTGGCGCTGTGAGTGTAGTCGTAAATCCGGTTTTGTCACCGACTTCTAAATTAATTCGCGGTTCTAAGTTATCTACAATTACGAGTTGTCCTTTTTGATTCACAGTTTCTTCTTGACTTGTGACTTCATCTGTGATGTATATATCCAAAACTCGTCCTTGCCAAAAACCGCAATACTTATATTTGCGACATTCTGCATTCTTCAAACTTGCCCACAAAATCGGAGCCCACAGCCAGTACAAACCTGCAATCAATCCGGTAATTAAAACTAGCGGGCCGACATCGGAACCGGCGAAGTTGTAGATGATTAGTAGGAAAACTACGGCTACCGCAGAGATTAACATTCGCCTCAAGAAATCGGGTGGTTTTCCCCAGATATATTTGTATTGTGCTCCCGTGGCAACGGCGGGAATTAGTTCTTGGAAGGTTTCGCGGGTTAGGGAAATTAGCATAATTGGTTATTGGGCAGGGGGCATGGGGCATCGGGCATCGGGCATAGGGCATGGAGAATTGATAATAGGTAATAGGTTATTGGTAACAGGTTATTGGTTGGTTATTTGTTGTTAGATTGTGTCCAGGTAATTGCTGATAATTATTGTGTAGTGCGAGCTAAAAGCTCACACTGTATTCGCAATTCACAATGCCCAATTCCCTAGAGTATTTTTTCTAGGCCGTAAACGAGCGATCGCAATTCCAGGATTTTGCGTATAGACAATAATACTCCGGGCATATAACAAGTGCGATCGCTCGTATCGTGCCGCAAAGTATAAACTTGACCCTCGCCCCCAAAAATCACCTCTTGATGGGCAATTAAACCAGGTAAACGGATGCTGTGAATCCGAATTCCTTCATCTGCTAAAGATCCCCGAGCTCCCGTCAATTTTTCAGTTTCCTCAACTTCTGGCACATTGAAAGTTTTTCCCATTTCTGCTAACATTTGGGCAGTTTGAATCGCCGTGCCGCTGGGAGCGTCGGCTTTTTGATTGTGGTGCAGCTCGATAATTTCTACGTGTTCAAAATACTGAGATGCCGTTACAGCCGCTTGCTGGAGCAAAACCATGCCGATCGAGAAATTGGGTATAATCAGACAGCCGATGCTGGCTTTGTCAGCGAATTGGGCCAAGTTTTCAATTTGCTTAGTGCTCAAGCCAGTAGTGCCGACTACCGGACGAATGCCGTAAGCTATAGCCGATCGCACATTTTCATAAACTGACGAAGGGTGCGTAAAATCTACCATCACGCCTAACTGCTTTTCTTGAGCTGCTAATACCAGCATTCCTTGCAAGTCGTCAGTCACTGGAACTTCTAACGGGCCGCATCCGGCTAATTCCCCTGCATCGACGTTGAGGCACTCAGGAGAGCGGTCTACAGCCCCAAATAAGGTCATGTCACTAGCATTGGCGATCGTCTTAATTACTTCGCGGCCCATCTTGCCGCCAGCACCATTAACAATCACCGGAATCGGAAGTTGATTCGCCATAATTTCAAAAATATCCTGAAACTTCGATCGACTAAATTTTAACGCTTGTGGGGATTTGGGGAAACAAGGAGTGAAAGATAGGATTTGTTGGCAAATCTTCAGAAACCCGGTTTTCCATCCCAGAAATACTTTGCCTACATTGAGTAATTAGCTTAAATCAACTCGGTTTCGGCACAACTTCTGAAAAAATTACACTCAATCTCATAATAAGCTCAATTCTGTGGGAACAGACTTGTGCGAAGCGAATTTGCACCCATATATTTTTTCCGTGACTGCCAAATTCTCTCAAAATCTTCGTTCTGTAATGTCCGCCGCCACTCGCCTCGATCTCAGTAAGTCTTCATGCCGGCGGGTCAGAATTTTGCCTGCAATGCTGGCGGGTGCGACTGTGACGCTGCTGCTGATCGGAGTTCGCAGGTTGGGAGGGCTCCAAAGCTGGGAATTGGGGAGTTTTGACTCGTTAGTGCGCTTGCAGCCGGATGCCGGCCCCGATCCGCGGCTGCTGGTAGTGGGAATTTCTGAGGCTGATATTCAAGCTTTGGGGAGATTTCCGATTTCCGACGGGGCGATCGCTCAAACCTTGGCAAAATTACAAAAATACCAGCCAAAAGTCATCGGTTTGGACTTGTACCGCGATTTGCCACAACAACCTGGACACCAGGAATTGATAGCTCAACTGAAAGCACCAAATGTGGTGGCGATCGCCAAATTGAGCGATTCTGAAAGTCCGGGAGTGCCTGCGCCTCCGGGAGTGCCGCCCGATCGGGTCGGTTTTAACGATTTCGTCCTTGACGCTGACGGTGTGGTGCGCCGCAATTTGCTGTCAGTCTCGCAAGCAGACAAGAAAACTGCTTTCTCATTTTCTGTGCAAGTGGCTTTGCTGTATCTCAAAGACAGAGTGCAGCCGGAAGATAGCCCGATTAATCCGAACCAAATCGACTGGGGCCAAGCAAAATTTGTGCCTTTAAAATCTGACAGCGGCGGTTATGCAAATCTCGACGCCAGAGGCTACCAAATTCTGCTCAAATATCGATCGGCTCTTCAGGTGGCGCGACAAGTCAGTATCAGACAGGTGTTGAACGGAGAAATTGACCCGAGTTGGGTAAAGGGCAAGATTGTGCTGATCGGAACGACAGCAGCCAGTACCAGAGACGTGTTTCTAACGCCCTACAGCCCCGCCCTGAAGCAAACTCCGAAAATGCCGGGGGTGCTGCTGCACGCGCAAATGCTCAGCCAAATATTAAGTGCGGTTTTGCAGGGGCGATCGCTCTTTTGGATGTGGCCGGAATGGGCAGAAATTTTGTGGAACGGTGCTTGGGCGGTAGTTGGCGGGGCGGTGGCTTGGCGTATTGTGCACCCGGCGAGGGCGGGATTGGTTGGGGGTGCGGGGTTGATCGGGCTGTTTGGAATTAGTTTTGCGATTTTTATTGGTGGTGGGTGGGTGCCGCTGGTGTCGCCGGCTTTGGGTTTAGTGGTGACTGGTGTCGGTGTAGGCGCTTACAGGAAAGTTTATGATGCTTTTCACGACTCTCTGACGGGTTTGCCGAACCGGGATTTGTTTGTCGAGTTTTTGGGGCGGGCGATCGTCAATACTAAGGGCCGCCCGAGTTATCTGTTTGCGGTGCTGTTTCTCGATTTAGACAGGTTCAAGGTAATTAATGATTCTTTGGGTCATTTGGTGGGAGATGAACTGCTGATGTCCGTTGTGCTGCGGCTGAGGGCGATTGTTGGCTCTCGGGATACTGTGGCGCGGGTGGGGGGCGATGATTTTGCGATTTTAGTCAGGAATATTGATGTTGGCCATGCTGTTGATTTGGCCGATCGCATTCACCAAGCTTTGATTGTGCCTTTTGAGTTGAAGGGGCAGGAGGTATTTGTGACTGCAAGTATTGGGATTGCCATAGGCGGTGAACCCGCAGCAGCAGCCCGGGAACAGCCGGAACACTTGCTGCGGGACGCGCACACGGCGATGTACCGGGCGAAGGCTTTGGGCACGGGACGCTATCAAGTGTTTAATGCTTCGATGCACGATTTGGCGGTGGAAAGGTTGCAGTTGGAGACGGATTTGCGGATGGCGCTGAAGCGTCGCGAGTTTTTGCTGCACTACCAGCCATTTGTGTGTTTGGCAAGCGGGAAGATTATTGGGTTTGAGGCTTTGGTACGCTGGCAGCACCCGCTACGGGGTTTGATTTCGCCGATCAAGTTTATTCCGGTGGCGGAGGAGACTGGGGCGATCGTACCACTTGGTGAGTGGGTGTTGGAGGAGGCTTGTCGGCAGTTGCGACTGTGGGAGGGAATGTTTAATTTCGATCAACCTTTGATTATGAGTGTAAATCTATCTGGGAAGCAGTTTGCTCAGCCGGAGTTGGTGGAGCGAATTAAGGCGATTTTGGCAACAACGGGTTTGAGTGCCGAGAGTTTGAAGTTGGAGATTACTGAGAGTGTGGTGATGGATGATGTGGAGTCGGCGATCGCGGTTTTAAAGCATATGAAAGCGTTAAATGTCAAGTTAGGAATTGACGATTTTGGGACTGGTTATTCGTCGTTGAGTTATTTGAGTCGGTTTCCTACGGATACTTTGAAGGTCGATCGGTCGTTTGTGGGGCGTATGGAACTCGAAAGTGAGGGGGAGAATGTGGCGATCGTCCGCACGATTGTGGCCCTAGCTCACGCTTTGGGCATGGATGTGATTGCTGAGGGTGTGGAGACGGCGGCACAATTAGCTAAATTAAGGGCGATCGGCTGTGAATACGGTCAAGGTTATTTTTTTGCTAAGCCATTACCGAGCGATGATGCTACTGCTTTGATGGCTTCTGAGCCGCAGTGGTAGTTGTTAGTTATGAGTTGGTAGTCAGTAGTCATTAGTTAAGCGATATAAAGCATCGAATAGTAAGCACGGGAAGTCGCAAATTCAGGAAAACCTGTGTTGTTCAATTCTCTCGCTGCTTGCAAACTTCTATTCGCTTTATCCAGTAATCTTTGTTGTTCTGGAGTCATATCGCTAACCCTTCTTGACGAATGTTGCGAAAGAAAGCATTATTATGGTGATGAAATTGCTCGTAAGTGGTAAATGCACAGCTAATCAGCACATTATATTCTAAACATAAATCGGCAATGACAATACTGATTTTCTCGCTTTCTTGAGAGTAGTTAAATGGATTTTTGAGAACAATTAAGATATCAATATCGGAGTCTGGTGTCGCATCACCTCTAGCTTGGGAGCCAAAAAGAACAATTTTGTCTAATTGTTCTCCGTATATTTTTTTGATACATTCCTGAGTTTTTGTGATAATTGTTTGAATTTGTTGATTCATATTTTTCGAGCCGTTGTATTTAGGTGATTCGTGTTATTGGAGAATTCTATTATACCAAAAAGGCGATCGCACTTTGTGACTCTAAAAGGGCGATCGCACTTTTCCGCAAAACCCAAATTCATCTTAACGAGAAAATTTTTGTTTGCGTTTGCGGACAACACCAACTAGGAAAGAACCGGAAGCAAACAAACCTAACATCACTGAAGGTTCGGGAACTGGTTCGGCTTCTTCGTTCAGCATTGCGTGCATATTCAAGTTGGCTTTAGGTGTATTGAACGCAACTTTAAGCGGAAATACAGCGGGATTAGTCGGATCGACATTCAGACCTGTGACGCTAAATTCTTTAACACCAGTACCGCCGACGAGTAAGTTGCCCAACAACCTGCTATAGTTGCTAAAATTGACGCTATTCCCGACTGTAAATTCACCCAAAAGTACATCTTTTACTAACACAGTGAAAGGTGTATTAAAACCAGTAGGAAAATCAAGAATTTGAGTAAAGAGAGAGTCGGAAGTCATCTCGTAGCGAAAACCGTAAGCTGTTGGCGGATCGATAAATCTATCTGTCGGAACATCGAAGAAACTCCAGAAACCTGGTTGAGTTACATTTGGCATGATGGGATTTTGTTGAGATGAACCGGGTAGTTCTGGTCTCAAAGGATCGCATTTAAGAGCACCATCAGGACAACCGCTAATCGGTGGGCGTAATGGGGGAGGATCGCCAACAAGGGGAGGATTGGGAACAGGGGGATTATTAGGATCGTTGGCTAAAAAAGCTCCGCCGGCACCTGTTGTGTGATAAACCCATTTTTGTTCGCCGCTTCCTACAGTGACAATCCAACCATCAACTAGAGCCATTGTACACATTCTATTTGGCTCTCTCCGTCCCATACAACCATCTGTCCATGTGACTTGGCGAACGCTGGCAATTTGCAGGTTGGAAACTGGTAAACCTGAAGTTTGAGAAGCATTTTGTAAGACAATACTGGCAACTGCTTCTGGTAATTCAGATGTTGGGATTGTACGATCGAGATAAATTCCGTCATTGTTAGGTGTAGGCGTTGCTTCTGGTGAAGTCAGCGATTCTAGTGGTGCGTTATCCCACCGTGGTTGGGTGAGATTCAGGCTGGCGGCTTGAACAGATTGGGGTAGGGAAAGGGATATCGCACTTAGCAGACTTAAACCCAAGCTGAATGGAGAGAATTTGTTGGTAAAAATAGATGCAGGCATCAGGGTAATTTTTCTGAAGGATTAAAAGTTGACAGTTGGCGAGTGCTAAAGACCATCCCACTCAGGACAGCCCGTTGCACTCAAAAACCAACCGTCACTTATCTATCAGGGGGGAGGCGCTAGTTTTATGCGGAACGCGACCTAATCTTCAGAAAACTTTACAAATCGGAGATTATTTGGGTTTTGTCAGAAGTGTTTGGGCACAGAAGGATGGGAGAGGGCGATCGCACTTTTTTTCGGAAGGGGAAAGAAAGGGCGATCGACCACACGTTTTTTACCTCCTGTCGAAGCCACTAAGAATTAGTAACTCTATGTTCTAAGTTGAGCAACTGTTATCAAGGTAGATAAAACAGATACCAGCCGCGGAATGAGTGTTAAACCTACCGTCCATCCTCCAGGACCGGAGAAAAGAAGAGCAAGCAAGATAACCCCTGTAGCTATGGCTACTTCTCCTACTAACCTTGGATTTTCATTTAAAAACCTGTTAGCTGCCTCTTGAGCATCTGCTCCTGATTCAGCTATTCGTAAAACAAAGTCTTTGATTATTTCCAGCGCAGGTTTAGGTGCTTCAACTAGAACAGGTTGAGGTGCAAATATTAAACCTGGAGTAAATTTGTAACTTCCTGTCATTTCATAGGATGCCGCTGACTTGATTGTTAAGCCGTTAAGAGCTTTTGGTTTTACCTCTGTTGATAAAGTAAATTTTTTAGCGATGGGATCTAGTTTTAACTGAATCTGTCCCTGTTCATTGAAACCATTCAAAGTGTAGACAAGTAAAGCATTGCCGTTGTTAACTTCAACAGTTGATACTCCTTTACCAATGACCAGAGACACCTTATCAAATAACCCTTGCCTTTGGGATTTTTCTATAAAGCGAAAGTTTTCCAAAGAAGCTTGAACCAGTCCTGGTTGTTCTACTGTAACCTTAGCCTTAAATTCCAACTCTTCAAATTTTAGAACAAAAGTTCCAATTGGTTGCGAGAAACTCAAAGACACTCCTAAACGCTCGGGCCCTATCTTCAAAAAATCTTGGTCTATTTTGTACGGTACAGGATATAAGTCAGGCAAAACACCTTCAAGCTTTTTGTTATTATTGCTGTTGTTACCACCATTATTGTTGTTACCGCCATTATTGTTGTTACCGCCATTGTTATTATTGCTACTGCCCCCCGTTGCCCCCACTTCTGCACGTAGACTGTTCAGTCGATTCAGCCAGCCATTCAGAAACACCCCCATACTTGGATTATTGGCAACGATCGCCCGATACCGAGCCTCTCGCAAGTCAAGATACCGCCGGACTACACTCATTTCATCTCCGTTAGCCGACTGACGCGCCTGCTGTAAAAGCCCACTTGCAGCGCCCACTCCCATATTCACAGCGGTGTCAAAATTAACTGTTGCCAAGCGGGAGGTAAGCTGGTCACTACCAGAAGCTTTCCAATACCTTGTGAAGTAGATATCTTCCACTTCTTGATCTGCAATCAGTCGCACATCCCGCGCAGGTAGTCCTTTGCTTGCTCGGTAAGCGTTGTAGGTACTCTGAATGACACCTTTATTTGTCGCTCCGCCCGGATCGCTAGGGTGATTGACATACCCCCCTTCCCAGCGACTCACAAAAGCAAGCGATCGCCGGAAGTCTGCGGATTGAACTGGTGCAGGATTGTTTTGAGGCGGCTGCGTAACTGGTTTACCAGTCCCAATTCCATGACTCACAGGCAAATAAACCGACATCCCCACCTGTATATTTCGCGCTTCAGCATCCGTAAACGTACTGCCATCAGCTTTCTTAATTTCCCGCCACCGATCGCCATTCCCCAATTCCCGGAAAGCAACAGTCCACAGCGTATCATTCGGCTTGATGATGTACTGCCGCTGCTGTCCGGGTTGTGCAGGTGGCGGTACAGCAGGCGATGAACTGCTACCAACCGGCAAGTAAACCACTTGACCAATTTGCAAGCGACGCGCTTCATCACTCGAAAACGTGCTGCCATCTGCTTTCTGAATTTCTACCCAGCGGTTACCATTGCCCATTTCTCGCTGGGCGATCGCGCTTAAAGTTTCCCCCGAACGGATAGTGTAGGCGCGGCGAGTAGGAGTCGGAGTCGGAGTCGGAGTTGGAGTCGGATTGCTGGGATTAATTGCTGCACCCCAGATTTCACCACTGCCAGATACATTGCCAATAACAGTAGCAGCAGCGGTTTGCGGATTAACGGCTAATCTTTGCCCGGTGGAAGTATAAGCCATTAACTGTCCGTTAACTTGGGCTAAACCGTAAACTTGGCGGTAGCCTAAATCCCCGATTGTCCGCGTACTGCCATTGGAGGAATTGACAGCAACTAGGCGATCGCTTGCAGTAGAAAGAGAGCCGACAGTCGCCAAAATCTCATTACCATTAAAAACCATATCCCCGCTGCTTGGCCCGCCTAAAGAACCGATTTGGCTAACTTGAGCCGTTTGCGGAGAAATCTGATAAAGATTGCCATTGTTGCTATCTGCACCGTAAAGTCTGCCATCAGGAGAAAACGTTAGTGAATTAATTCTTGCGACGCCAAAGTTGCCAATGGTTCTGGCTTGACCGGTAGCAGGATTAATCTCGTACAATTCGCCAAAAGTAGAGCCGTACAACCTGCCATCGGGAGAAACAGCTAAGTCTGTGAAAGCAATTCCTTGGTAAATCAGGCGTTGTTGGTTGGTTGCGGTGTCAACTGCAAATACTTGTCCCGCACTCGTAGATAAATACAAAGTGTTGTTATTAACACTCACAGGAGGTTGTGTGGTAGGGGGTTGCTGTTGAGGTTGCGGTTGCGCTTGCAATGCTAATCCCGATACCCGTCGCGGAATCAAAATTGTGCGTCCCGCTTGGATTGCATTAGGGTTAGAAATGCCATTTTTCTGAGCAATAAAGTTGAAATAAGGTGTAGAACCGTTGCCCATTGTTCTCGATGCAATTCCGCTCAATGTATCTCCAGAACGAATCGTGTAAGAAACCCATTCATAATATTGACCCTGAAATTCTGTCACCGCAGAACGAGGTTGTGATTGCGGTTGTGCTGAGGCGATCGGTTGTGCAACTGGCTGGGATTGTACGGGGGGTTGCGGTCGTACAACGGGTGGCGATACTTCTTGAGGGACTGAGATTGTACGCCCTCCAATAATGCGGTTGGGATTAGCAATGCCGTTCTGCTGAGCAATCAAATTGAAAAAAGGTGCAGAACCATTTCCCATTGTTCTCGATGCAATTCCACTCAATGTATCCCCAGAACGAATCGTGTAAGGAATCCAATCGTAGTATTTGCCAAAAAACTCTGTCGCAACTGCTCGTTCTCCTGGTATAGCCTTACCTTCACCGCTCCAAGTATCGGGAATTAAGGAAGCAGGCGGGTAATATGTTTCGGGTACAGTTGTTTTTGCTAAATTCACTGCTGCTGAGATATTTAACAATCCTGCACCAGTTTCTGTATCCCAATTTGGCAGTTTTAAATCGGTAGCTGTAGACTTCAGAATTTCGATAATCTGGCGATAGTTTAAATCAGGATTTGCCGCCCAAACTTGGGATGCACCACCCGTCACTTTTGCACCAGCAACGGAAGTACCAGCCATAACACCAAGCCCGTCGCCAACAGTCGATAATACCGGATTATCTGCGGTGCCACCGTCAGCAACAATATCCAATCCTTGACCGTAACTGGAATATCCAGCATAGTCATAAGCTTTAGAAAGCGCAATTTCATCATTAACCCGTTCGGCCGCACCGACAGTAATAATGTTGTCAAATTCCTGAGAAGCTTGACCTAATGCTGACATGACGCCGCCATCATTTCCAGCAGCGACTACTAGCAATATATTGCGCTGGCGAGCATATTCGATCGCCTCTCTTTCTGGCGGCGTCAATTCATAGCGAGTCGTGACGCTACCGTCAGGATTAGTTTGAGTTAAATCGAGACTGAGGTTAACAATTCCATTTGGCTGTCCCGATGCCACAATTTTATCGACAGAAGTCTTCAATGCTTCTGCCCACTTACCGGAACCGATCGCCCGAACTGCTAAAATTGGTGCATTAGAATTAATGCCATCAATGCCAATACCATTATCTGGTTTAGCCGCAATAATTCCCAGAACATGATCGCCGTGTCCGTTGACTTTATCTGCTGGTGCTGTGGGGTCAACATCGCCATCTACAAAGTCACGTCCCCAAGTAATTTTGGAATAGTCAATGTCAGGGTTTTTGGCACTAAAATCGGTATCGATGATAACGATTAATGGTTGATTTTCGACAGGAAACTCAAACTGTACTGGTTGAATAGGTTCGATCGCAGGTGGTGTGACTTTAACTACCATATCTTCCAGCCGCGAAATCAACGCCGCTGTATTATCCGAAATAGGAGTCGAGCCCGTTTGCTCCCTCAACTTCTCAGTCATGACTTCTAAACGAGCGATCAAAGTGCGATCGATCGCATTCTCCTCAACAACATCAACACTACCCAAATTACTCAAACGCTGTTTAATGCTTTCCAATCGTGCAATCCAATCAGCATTGACATCATTACCAGTATTTGTACTGACAACTAGCAAAGTTTCATCTTTAACCTTACTTTCCGTTGGCAAAACTTCCGGTTTAGTTTCTACTTTTTGAATTGGTATCGTTGCGGCAACTTCCGTCTCAACAGTAGATTTTACGGGCAAAGTTGCCGTCACCGCTACTTCAGTAACTTTATCTTTTACCTCAGTTACCACCACAGGCTTAGATTCCTCTTTCACCTTATTTTCCGATGGCAAAACTTCTAGTTTAGTCTCTACCTTCTGAGTTGGTATTGTCGCAACAACTTCCTTATCAGTAACAGACTTGACTGGCGAAGTTCCCGTCACGGCTACTTCAGTAACCTTATCTTTCACCTCCGTTACCACCGCAGGCTTAGATTCCTCTTTCACCTTACTTTCCGTTGGCAAAACTTCCGATTTTGTCTCTACCTTCTCAGTTGGTGTCGTTGTAATAACTTCCTTCTCAGTGGCAGACTTAACTGGCAAAGTTGCTGTCGCCGATACTTCAGTAACTTTGTCTTTCACCTCAGTTACTACCGGAGGAACCGGCGTTTTTTCAACTGGTAATTTTTCAGTCGAATCCGCCGCAGTATCTTTGCCAGTAGTTGGTGTAGTTATCGGCTTTGTATCTACCTTGTCGCTTGTCTCAATTTTTGTCGAATCGCCACCATTACTTACAGAATCTTTTGCTTTTTCCTCTGTGTTTGATGGCGGAATCGAAATGATTACATTTTTGATTGAATCGTCAGTATCTTTGTCGGTAGTAGCGATCGGCGTTGAAGTTCTTGGAGTCTCTTTATCCGAAGTTACTGGCTTCAGAATTTCCTTTTCCAAATCATCAAGTAAGTCGGATACTTCAGCATCTACCTTTGGTTTTGGTTCCGGGGTAATGTAAGGTTTCGCATAAGCAATAACTACCTTGCCCAAATCAGTTTTCCGCCAATCTTTATCCGGGTTAATCACAGTATCGAGCAAAGCCGCTTTTGCCGTCGCACCCCGCACTTGAAAAATGATATCGTTGTAATCCTTGTCACTCCCTGCATCTAACCGCATATCCTCCATCACAAAAGTATTACCTTCTCCCGTGATATCGGCAATTTGACCGAAGTTAAATCCCTCAATAGGATTCGCAGTTGCCATTGAAAATAAAGGACGTTTATCACCACCAAAAGTCGGATTATCGTAGACGAATTTTACACTACCATTAGGTACCAACATCACCCCATATTTACCGCCAGCAGTAACTGAGAAACTCTTAACTCCTGAGTATACTCCTTCGTTAAAATTACCTTCTGGTAACAAACCAGAAAACCGCGCGCCCTCTGTAGCATCATTAATGACTACATGACCTTTCACAGAGTTGCTTAAAGAACGCGAAGCTACTTCTTTGATAAATGCTTCCGAACCGGGTTGAAGTTTTTCTAAGTCGTCTAAACTGAAAACAGCTAACTCACCTTTGAACAGTCCGCCATCTAATAGGTAATCAATGCTGATTCGACCAGTTGCATCCGCAGTAAATATTCCCGATGTAAACGGTGATGTTAATTTTTTATCAGTAGTTGGTTCTGGTTCTTTTTTGGTGTCAGTTGTTGGTATGACAGTAGTAGTCTCTTTTTTGGTTTCTTCTGCGTTGCTGGTTGCAGTATTTGGTTTGTCCGCTGGCTTGCTGGCATCGAGAGAAGCCGTAACAGGTTTTTCGGCTGTTAAAGGAGTGGCTGTTTTGGTCTCTTGAGTGGCAAGTATTTCGCCTGTAATTGGATCTTTTGTAGCAGCAGTTGTTGCAGCAGCGGTTGTTGTTGCGGGGAGAGTTGTTGCTGGTTTTTCAGTTGTTGTGGAAGTAGTTGTAATTGGTTTTTCGGTTGTTGTCGATGCTGTGGCTGGAAGAGTTGTTGCAGGTTTTTCGGTTGTTGTGGAAACCGCAGATGTTGTGGAAGTTGTTGTTTCTGGTTTTTCGGTTGTTGTGGAAGCAGTTGTAACTGGTTTTTCGGTTGTTGTGGAAGCAGTTGTAACTGGTTTTTCGGTTGTTGTGGAAACCGCAGATGTTGTGGAAGTTGTTGTTTCTGGTTTGTCGGTGGTTGTGGAAGTAGTTGTAACTGGTTTGTCGGTGGTTGTGGAAGTAGTTGTAACTGGTTTGTCGGTGGTTGTGGAAATCGCAGTTGTTGTGGATGTGGTTGTAACTGGTTTTTCGGTCGTTGTGGATGTGGTTGGTTTTACGGTTGTTGTGGAAACCGCAGATGTTGTGGAAGTTGTTGCTTCTGGTTTTACGGTTGTTGTGGAAACCGCAGTTGGTGTGGAAGTAGTTGTAACTGGTTTTTCGGTTGTTGCTGAAACCGCAGATGTTGTGGAAGTAGTTGTTTCTGGTTTTTCGGTTGTTGTGGAAGTAGTTGTAACTGGTTTTTCAGTTGTTGTGGAAACCGCAGATGTTGTGGAAATAGTTGTAACTGGTTTTTCGGTTGTTGCTGAAACCGTAGATGTTGTGGAAGTAGTTGTTTCTAGTTTTTCGGTTGTTGTGGATGTGGTTGTAACTGGTTTTTCGGTTGTTGCTGAAACCGCAGATGTTGTGGAAGTAGTTGTAACTGGTTTTTCGGTTGTTGTGGATGTGGTTGTGGCTGGGATAGTTGCAGGTTTTTCGGTTGTTGTGGAAGTAGTTGTAACTGGTTTTTCGGTTTCAGATGCTGTAGCTGGGACTGTTGTTACTGATTTGTCAGTAGATGCGACTTTATCTACTACGACAGCATTTTCTACAACCAAAGTTCCTGTGACTGCATCTCTGCTCACTGCGGGTTTTTCCGAAGTGCTGACAACTGGTAAAATTGCGGCAGTTAAAGGAGATTTTGTCTCTACTTTTCCACCTGTAAGGATGTCGGCGTCAGTTTTTTGAGGAGAGCTTACTTGTGCTAAATTCAGGGTGTATTTGATGTCGCCACTGATTTGCAACACTCGGATGGTATACTCCCCTGCCGATAAGCCTTCTGCGCTAATTGTTTCGGCAGTTTTGTCGCTGTTGGAAGAACTTTTGATGATTGCGCCAGCTTGGTTTAGTAAGGATATGTCGGCATTCCCACTCAAACCGTCGATCGCAAATTTGAAACTTCCCGGACTGTTGATGGTAAATTTGTACAGGTTGTCGATATTTGTAGTGCCAACACTACCTGTGTAGCTTTTGCTGCCTGTCAATGCCCCGATGTTAACTTCAGTCATTTGTACCCCTGAAAAATAGTTGCTTTAAATTGCTCTTACATACTTATCTGGAGGGACTTGAGGCTTTTATGCAGATTCCGGGATATTGTTACATTTCGTTACATTCTGGTGGCCCGATCGCCCTTCCCATACCATCTATCAGCATTTAAAATACTTAGTCTAATTGCTTGAAACTCCTCTGGGGTGGGCATCCTGTCTGCCCAAGGCTGTTATGCAAATACAGAAAAGCTGAGTTGCGCTTGGATGTTGAGGCTACCTTGCGATCCGCGATCGCCCCAATCGATCGCCCCAGACAATCCCTTATCCCTTACAATAAATAAGCAATTATTATACTTTGAGTTATCCTGTGAGTCCTACTGCCCAAGCCAGCAATACCCTGAATGCGGGTGCTCTACCAACCGTTACCGTAGCCCGCCGCGCTGTTTTCCCCTTCACTGCGATTGTGGGCCAGGAAGAGATGAAACTGGCGCTGCTATTGAATGTCATCGATCCGAAAATTGGTGGCGTGATGATTATGGGCGATCGAGGTACTGGCAAATCTACCACAATCCGCGCCCTCGCTGACTTGCTGCCGGAGATTGAGGTGGTAGCAGACGATCCTTTTAACAGTCATCCCAGCGATCCAGATTTGATGAGTGATGAGGTGCGCGATCGCACTTTAGCTCAAACTGACATCAAAATCGCCCGCAAAAAAGTCCAAATGGTAGATTTACCTCTGGGCGCGACCGAAGACCGAGTTTGCGGTACGATCGACATTGAAAAAGCTTTGTCGGAAGGCGTAAAAGCTTTTGAACCCGGTCTTTTAGCTAAAGCCAACCGTGGCATTCTTTACGTCGATGAAGTCAATTTGCTCGACGATCATTTAGTCGATGTTTTGCTTGACTCCGCCGCCAGCGGTTGGAATACAGTTGAACGCGAAGGCATTTCGATCCGCCACCCAGCTAAGTTTATTCTAATCGGTTCCGGCAACCCAGAAGAAGGAGAATTGCGGCCGCAATTGCTGGATAGATTCGGGATGCACGCCGAAATTCGGACTGTAAAAGACCCGAATTTAAGAGTAGAAATTGTCGAACAGCGATCGAGTTTCGACCAAAATCCGGCTGAGTTTCTCTCGACATATCAACACGAACAAGATGATATGCAGGAGAAATTGGTGGAAGCCCAGGAAAGGCTGAAATCCGTAAAGCTCGATCGGGATTTGCGAGTAAAAATCTCCCAAGTTTGCGCGGAATTGGACGTAGACGGACTGCGGGGCGATTTGGTCACAAACCGGGCCGCGAAAGCTTTGACCGCCTTAGAATGCCGCACAGAGGTCACAGTGGACGATATTCGCCGGGTGATGACCCTGTGTTTGCGCCACCGATTGCGGAAAGATCCGCTAGAATCAATTGATTCGGGTTCTAAAGTGACCAAAGTGTTCGATCGGGTATTCGGCCTAGAAACCAGTTCGTAGTGAGGTTCATCAAGGACTAAAGTCCTTACTACAAACCTAAATAAGATATCGGGTAGGGACACGGCACTGCCGTGTCCTCCCCTCTATTTCAGCCGTGTCCTCCCCTCTATTTCAGCCGCTTAAAATTAGTCATCAGCGTGTATAGAAAAAACTAAAAATTAATGATAGTAACTGATGACTAATCGCCCATGAAAAAGATAATTCTAGGATTAGATCCCGGCTTAGCCAATCTGGGATACGGCGCAATTTCCTGTCACATTGTCGGAAAACTAGATCAAAACTCTGTTTCCATGATTGATTGCGGGGTGATTAAAACAACACCAAAACAGGAAATGGGAGAGAGACTCAAAACAATTTACGAAGATTTGCACGCCGTAATTGAACAAATAAAACCAGATTTGGCAATTGCCGAAAAACTGTTTTTTTACAAAATGGGAAATACCATACTTGTAGCGCAAGCGCGGGGAGTTTTGATTCTAGTATTAGCGCAGTGTGGAGTGCCGCTGTTCGAGTTTACCCCAGCGCAAATCAAAAAAGCTTTAACCGGGCGCGGGAATGCAGATAAATTGGAAGTGCAAGAAGCTGTGGCGCGGGAGTTAGAATTAGGTTATATTCCGAAACCGGATGATGCGGCGGATGCTTTAGCCGTAGCTTTGACTGGTTGGTATGATGATGATATTTGTCCGAAAACCATACAAAAAACCTTAATTTCCAACACCACGTAGGGGCGAAGCATTCGGGTGAAAATAAAATTGGAAAAACGCGAATTTCTATACCCGAATGCTTCGCCCAACCCCGCGACTAATCCCTAATCTATTTTAGCGCCATTTCTTGCCAATAATTATCAAGAATATCGCACCCAACGCACCAAATAGAAATCCCCAACCAATACTAGACCAAAAAACGGTATTCGCAGACAGTGGATTTTTCGGAGGTGCAATTTGGCCTGCATAAACACTGGCGTAAACCCCACTGGTGGCAATTCCCACACCTACAGCGCCGATTGTAACATTCAAAGTGCGATCGCTCTTAGCCCTCTCAATCTCAATAATCCCCTCAATCGTCTGAATCGCATTTTCCAACAACCTCAAACCCGCAGTCAAACTCCGATTATCCGCCGCCACTTGCCAAACATACTTCTCCTTAGCAAAATCGCTGAAACTTGCCATAAACTTAAAAGCTTCGGCATCATTTCCCATGTCCTTACCGATAGTTTCCAGCCGTCTCTTATAATTTTTAAGATTAATTTTAATTGTATTTTCTTGCAGTTCTATTCTGCTCAAATAATTAGCATATTCGGAGAAGATTGTCAAGGATTTAACCAAAGTTTGCTGCAATTTTTTCAAGTCAACTTTCGGCGCATTCACCTGTTCCGGCAATTGCTGAACAATGTCTTGAATTGTGCGCGTAGCATCTTCCAAATCAGCCTTAAGTGGGCGGCTTTTAGTGTAAGCCCAAATCACCTTATTGCGGAAGAAAAACAATTGCATCAAATGCGTATAAAGTTTAGCGACCGTCTTGCTAATATCGCCAATTGCTTGACCGCCATTGTAAGGAAACAAGCAAATTAAGACGTGATAATTTTGCTCGATTTTGCCCCTATCTCCAGGCGGACACCACAGTTCGTAAAAATCAGCACGTAAAAATTTACCCTCAGCTTTTAAGTCTCTATCCCATTTAGAATTCGTAACTAAATTGAGTTTACTATAGCAATTTTTAGCAGTTTCTAAAGCATCTTGGTCATCAGCAGTCAATTGTCCCCAAACCAGCCAACTTTGACCAATTGTAGCCGGTGGATTCACGCGGGAGATTACTTGTTGTTTCAGCCATTCTAAACAGTCGATTTCTTTCGGCGCAAATCTCTTGTCTTCGTCGGGTTCTATTTTTCCTGACAAATCAAATTGTACTGCATAAGTATCGCGGATTTTGACCGGATAGGCATAACCCTCAAGGGGAGACTCAAATGCTACTACTTGTTTGTCGCCCAGTAACTCGATATACTCAGCAGTTTCTGTTTCAGCTTGCTTAAGTTTTTCTAATTGTGGCGCAGAGATTTTGTCGCCATAAATCTTTTGCCAAAACTGTGCGCGATTTTGGCTAATCTTGTCCTCATTTTTCCCGCTATCGTCTGCTAAATCGTAGACAAACAAATCGACAGTCGGGTAGATTAGCCAATTATCGTTACTCATGGACAAAACCATCTGCGATCGACAATAAGATTGTATCCCGACTTGCTTGCACAGAGTCCTTAGCTTGCAAAATCTTTCCGAGGAATGCTTTAAAGCCGCGCGGCTGGACTTTTGCCTCGATTTGAGTCAGAATTTCGGGCAAATTTGTCAAATCGCTGATGTCGCTAGCGCTGTTATCAATTTCGGTGTTAGTAGTATTGTTCTTTTCAAATTCAGCATTCGGCCGAGGCCCTTTGCGGAATTGGCCGCTGTGTATTACTAACCAACCATGAGCTTTTTCATAAGCAGCTAGCAGAGGAGGATGCAATTCCGCCAGTCTTTCGATATCGATAATTGTCAAAGTTTCATCTATTTTATTGCACTCGGATTGGACTGTAGCAGGCAAAGGTTCTGTTTGTTGGAGTAGCGCTACAGTAAAAGCTTGAAAAATATCGTCGTATTCCGTGTCGTTCATAATCCAGTTATAGTAAAAGCAGCCCAGTAATAAGGATGCTGATAGGGTCGATCTAATTCCATTGTAGCCAACTCTTGCCGAATGCTTTTGAAAAATCGGCGCTGGCTAACTTCATCTACAGAAAGTTCGGCGCTATTTTCGGAAATCTTGTCAATTTCCCCTTGAGACCAGGCGGCTAAATCCTCGCGGGTAGCTTCTCGCAGCCATTTTTGAGCATTTGCTAAAGCCACGGGTAGACAATCGCCGGCTTCTCGCCACCGTTGGTAAAAATAAATCATTAATAACGCACTCGCATTGGATTCTACAGGCCACAGGGTACTAACAACGCTGCCAACTCCGGCCCGCATAAAACCGCTAGTCAATCCCACATATTCGGCGAGAATTGTTTGTTTATCTGTCAATGCAGTTTCGCAAGCGGAAAGGCAGATTAATTCATATTTGCTGAGGTCAAGTTGGATAATTTCTTTGACTGTTAATCGGTTGGTGTTGCTTAGGTATAAATTCGATTCTAGGGGATTATCAAAATTATAGCTGCCGTGGCCCGTGAAGTGAAAAATATTGTGTGAGTGTTGCAATAATGTTTTCACTGCATCGAGGGTGGCTGCATTTTTTTTGAGTGGGGTAGATTTGTCGAACATTCGACAAATAATTTGTGATTCGATTTTGGCTGCGAGGAGAGAGTCAAGTTCTTGTTCTTGACCGTTTTTATCAATAATTATGCTGTCGGGATTTTCGGTACTGAGGATAGCTAAATCCCCAGGATTCAAACTCCCTCTTTTCCCCCCTTGGGGGGTAAACCGATGTTGCAAACTAATCCCAACGGCGGCGCTAGGCAAATAACTCACCACAAAATCCCGACTAAACAAAGCATGAATTGGGAAGCGGTGCAAGTCCCGGTGCGGAATCAGAATTAAGTCGGTAATCCCCTCTAATTGCTGTTCGATGACATCTCTTTTCAGGATTTTCTTGAGTCCGGCAAATTTACTTTCCATTCCCGCACGCCAAGGATGATTTACTTGACTTGTTTTCTCCTGAGATTGATAATCGGTGTATTGTTGATTCCACTCCTTCACCCATTTTTCAAATTTATCTGGAAAATCGCTCAAACAGGTTTCGGGAGACAACAAGCCATCGGATTTAATGATGAATGTTGTCAGGGATGCGTCGCTGAGATGCCAGTAAATGGCGGCTGTTGTGGGATTGATCAGTTGCTGAATTTGGGCGTGAGTGACTTTCTCTTCTGTTTGGTAATCGGGAATTGGCAAGGCATCCAGCAGCCAAGATAGGCAGACGTTTTTATCGGTTTCTGCTGTGGCTAAAGCTTGGGTAAACTGCCCGGATTGGATGAATATATTTACGGTTAATTGTTCAAAGCTAACTAATTTGTCGGTGAGTTGCTGTTGGGTGAGTTGGGAATAGTCTTGCTCTTTCAATTTGCGTTGCAATAAATCGGTAGCCTCTCGCTGTAATCTATCGGCTGCTTCGGTGTCTTTGAGGCTGACTAAAGTTTTGATTAATTTTTGCAATACTTGTAGATGCAGTTGCAGGAAAGTATCTTTGGTTAGAGTTTTGAGGGCTTCTTTGTAGCTGGTGGTGGCTTTATTCCAATAGGTGTTGGGAGAATTGAGTTGTCCTCGGCTGTAGTGGGCATTTCCTAGTGCTTGATGCAGTTTTCCATATCCTTCGGGGTGGGTATTTTGTGGGCAATACTCTAAGCCTGCTTTTAACGTTAATATTTGTCCTTCATAGCCGCGCGGTTTGAGGTTGTGAGTTAAAATAGTTCTCATTACTGGTGGAGACTTAGGGAATTCTCCCTGTAGAATTTCATAAACTACCTGGTTATGTCTAGCTGCGTTGCTGACTGCTATACTCCGACCAATCCAGGCTTCGTATTTATCTGGTTTGATTTCTAAGGCTTTGTCCAAGGAGGCGATCGCCTCTCCAAGCCTACCTAAAATACCCAGTGCAATGCCCCGATTGTGCCAGGCTTCGTGATCATCTGGTTTGAATTCTAAGGCTTTGTCGTAGGAGGCGATCGCATCTTCAATCCTTCCTAATTTACCCAGTGCAATGCCCCGATTGTTCCAGGCTTCGTGTAAATCAGGTTTTAATTTTAAAGCTTT
>JANPMV010000139.1:0-77494 GCA_031427135.1 Cyanobacteria bacterium VAR_87_metabat_62
TGCATCAAACAAACAAAAAAAAAAACCCCCTGGTCTTTGGTTCCCTTTTTTTTTTTTTGCCCTCTTTTTTTTTGCTCGTTAATTTATTTTTTCCTCTGTGGGTCATAACAATCACCCCCCCCTACTCTAATTTGAGTTACAACTGATAAGAGCACCAGTCACTCCAGCTACCGACATACAGTTTAGCATCGGGAATCCCAGCGATTTCTAAAGACAGTAAATTAACGCAAGCAGTCACCCCGGAACCACAATAAACAATAATTTCTGCCGCTTTTTCTAATTCCGTCCACCGCTGTTTTTGTTCGGAGGTCGATCGCACTTTTCCAGTTTCATCCGTCACCTCTTGCCAAGAATAGTTAACCGCACCCGGAATGTGGCCTGCAATCGGGTCGATCGGCTCCCGCAAACCTGCATATCTCTCGCTCTCTCGCGAATCAACCAAAACCGCTCCCGGCAAGTCTTTACGCTCTTTCACAGCCTCAATATCTACCGCCAAATCCTGCTGCAATTGGGCTACAAATTTACCCTCGCGGGGTTTTGGCAAAGTATTTGTTACCGGATATCCCGCCGCTTTCCATGCGCTGAAACCGCCGTTTAACAAAGCAACTTTGCTGTGTCCCATATATCGCAACAGCCACCACAAACGAGCCGCAAAAGCCAGCCGCGAATCGTCATAAATGACGACTAAAGTTTCTGTTGAATTAATGCCGATCGCGCTCAATTTATCACCTAATTCTCCAATATTTGGCAGTGGATGTCTGCCGCCGTGTTTACCAACCGAACTCGCTAGATCCCGGTTTAAATCTAAATAGAAAGCTGCGGGAACATGACTTTCTTGATATTGTTTTTGTCCCGATTCTGGGTCGGCGAGGGAAAACCGACAGTCTATAATTACAACTTGCGGATTTTGGCTATTGGCTGCCAACCATTCAGGAGAAACAATCAAATTATTGTCTGTCATAAATATTCAAAAGTGTGCTTTAACTAACGTCTATCGAGAAGGAGTTGCTTTCTCCGGTTCGGCCTTTTCTGAAGTGGATTTCTGAGAATTTGGTTTTTCCGAAGTTTCTTTTTCCGAATTAGATTTTTTACGAGTTGCTTTTTCCGAAGTTTCTTTTTCCGAATTAGATTTCTTAGGAATTGCTTTTTCCGAAGGTGCTTTTTCGGCTGTGGCGGGAGTTGAAGTTGGCTCAGGGGGATTTATTGCTGATTCTTGAGCGTAAAGCAGATATTTCTGATACTCGCTCACTTTTGTCTGAGCTAGTTGATGGTTGGGGCTAGACACGGGTACTCTTCTCATCAACGATACCGCTTCTTGCCAGCGATCGACAACTGTAGCCCAATCTTCCTTCGTTTTTGCCGATCGCCCTAATTCTGCTGCTTTGACTGCACTATTAACCGCCTCTCGAAAAGTATCCGGTGCAGTTGCGCTTGTCGCTGTTTCATTTGAATTATTCCCCGTAGTCGCTGTCGGATCGTTCAAAATCTTACCCACAAACGCCACCACGGCGATCGCCAACATACCCGTCACCAGCCCAACGACAATAAAAGTCGATCGCAGCCGCTTCTCGAATGCCGCAAGTTCCGGCGATTTCTCCGACCCATCCTCAATATTGCTCTCTATTTCGGCGCGCGAGTCCCTATTAGCAACCGCAGTATTTGGCACAGATTCTGCCACAACGCTCTGTGGTTCTAAAGTGTTGCTTTCCACACTAAACTCCTGACTCCAAGCAGCAGCAACTTCACCGCTTTTTCGGCCTTCAACCTTCACTTTGTGAATCACATCCGGCTGCAAATTTGTCAGTTGACTGCGGACAAAATCAACTAATGTATCTTGTATCGGTACTTGCTCCGCCTCCAGAATTACATCCAAACAGTCGCCGTCGAGATTCGCGGAGGCTGCGATCCCTTCAGATTGCAACTGGCTGTTGAGCCAAGATGCGATCGCAGTGGCGAGATTTCCCTGCTTGGCAAGTTCCTGAAAATTAAGCTCTGTCATAGCTGGACACCTGATAATGCAGAAGGTAGAAGGCAGAAGGAATGAAGAAAAAGTCAGAATTTTTTTTTTTGAGTTGAAAACACCATAACTGAAATTCAACGAAAAGTATAATATATCTCGGTAAATTTAAGCTGAGTTGTGCAAATTATCATTCTCAATCCTCCTCGAATCCCTTGGAAAAAGACTAAAGTCCTTTCTGGCGTTGCTGAATTTAGGTATGATTCACTCGTCGAGTAAATCCGTGAAACTCGCTAGTAGGGGCAATTCATGAATTGCCCCTACTAGCGAGTTTCGGAGGCAAATCATACTCCTGCAGCAGCAACACCCGAGTTTCTTTTAGCAGGTTTGTAGTGACGACTTCAGCCCTTTCTTTTAGCCTCCAGATACCGCTACGCTGAGAGTAGAACCGTAAGTGTAGCATCTAAAACTGACATCCGGCTGAAAAAAGCCTCGCTCGCCCGGATTCGAGATTTGAGATTTTACCTTAAAAAATTGTGCGATCGCAGTACCATCCACGGACAGCGAGTGATATCATCAGTTAGTCAATATTCAAGTTTTTATAGCCAATAACTCGATCGCACAATGGTAGCAATAGCAATTTTAGCGGCTGGACGCGGCACGCGCATGAAATCTGACTTGCCTAAAGTTCTACATGAATTGGGCGGTCGATCGCTAGTCGAGCGAGTCCTCCAAAGTTGTCAAGAAATTCAAATCTCCCGGCGAATTGTCATCGTCGGTTATCGAGGCGAACTCGTGAAAGAATCCCTGATTGGATCTAAAGAAATACCGGACAATCCTCAATTTCCTTCCCTAGAATTTGTTGAACAAACCGAACAATTGGGAACAGGTCACGCCATCCAGCAATTGCTACCTCACTTAGAGGGATTTCAAGGAGATTTGCTGGTGCTAAATGGGGATGTACCTTTGCTGAGGGCAGCAACTATTAAACAATTGATGGCAATTCATAAACAGCACCAAAACTCGGCTACAATATTGACAGCTAATTTGCCGAATCCTCAAGGATACGGGCGAGTATTTACAGATAGTCAAAACTTAGTCCAACAAATTGTCGAAGACCGCGACTGCACAACAGCTCAAAAGCAAAATCACCGAATTAATGCAGGTATTTACTGTTTTCACTGGCCAGATTTAGAGAAAATATTGCCAGAATTGAAGGCAGACAATGACCAAAAAGAATATTACCTCACTGATACGGTAAATTTCCTCGCTCCGGTAATGGCGGTGGATGTCGAAGATTATCAAGAAATATTGGGAATTAACGATCGCAAACATTTAGCCACAGCTTACGATATTTTGCAAACGCGGGTCAAGGATAAGTGGATGACGGCGGGAGTGACGCTCGTCGATCCCAACAGCATTACGATCGACGATACCGTAGAGTTGCAGCCGGATGTGGTAATTGAACCGCAAACGCATCTGCGGGGAAAAACTTCGATCGCCTCTGGGAGTCGCATCGGCCCCGGCAGTTTGATCGAAAACAGTCAAATTGCAGAAAATGTAACTGTACTTTATTCAGTAATTTCTGATAGTATTGTCGCTGAAAATTCGCGAATTGGCCCCTACGCACACTTGCGGGGACACGCAGAAATTGGTGCGAACTGCCGCGTCGGCAATTTTGTAGAATTGAAAAATACTCAAATAGGCGATCGAACTAATGTCGCTCACTTGTCTTATTTAGGCGACGCGACTTTGGGAAAAAAAGTCAACATCGGTGCAGGGACAATTACCGCCAATTATGACGGAGTGAAGAAGCACAAAACGATTATAGGCGATCGCACCAAAATCGGTGCAAACAGCGTGCTAGTTGCACCGATAACTTTGGCGGAAGATGTCACTGTAGCCGCAGGTTCTGTGGTGACAGAAGATGTGCCGGATGATTGTTTAGTTATTGCGCGAGCGCGGCAAGTTGTCAAACCGGGTTGGAAGTTAAAAACTCCAGAAAAGTGAACGATTGTTCACTTTTTAGATCGTGTAATATCAATTCTGGCTGCGCCGGAATGACAAGCGAGGAGACGGCAGTGCCGTTTCCCTACAATATTATCTTGGGTAGGGACACGGCACTGCCGTGTCCGACCTATCTGAATACAACCGGAATTGATATCATTTAAACACAAATTCAGCTCGATCGCGCGTGCAGGTAGTTGTTAATCGCTTTAGCGATTTCTACTTGCTCGTAGGGGCTCATAGTGTGGGGCAGGGATATGCGAGAACCGCCAGAAACTAACAGTCTGACTTCGTACCAAGTGTCGTTATCCCGATCTTTTGTTCGCTCGACTTCCACCCCATAAATCTCGCACAGAGAGTGTTTAATTACCTTACGCGGCAACAAACCGCGCTGTTTAACACTCAAGGTGTTTAAAGTTCCATCGAAGCTGTAGGTTTCATCATTTCCCAACACGATCGCTCCGACTGCTCCGAGCAACAATATCCCTCCTGTCCATCCAAACCAGCGATCGTCTTGACTTAAGCGCAGCAATCGATCTTTTCCATTTTTAACAAAAGAATTGATGTCAGAAGCAACAGCGTCCTTGTGTCCCCAGTTAGTCGAGTTAGCAGTGAAAGGAACATTGCCAACAGAAGTCAAAAGTACAACTCTGCTTTTATAGCCGCACCTTTCAACTTTAGCTCCCCGCAAAGCAGCAAGCTGAATTTCTTGGGTGTTAGATCCCAGTAAGTTCGATCGCACCAACTGGCAACTTCCTTGTTTCGCCTGCAATCGTTGGCAGTTCAGAGTTGCTGCATGGTCAAAAATCAGCCCGATCAGTCCAAATGCCATTAATAAACAACTAGGAAGCCAAAAATCAAATATGCTGTGAGTCTGAATTATTAGTTCAGTTGCTGTTTGCTTGATTATTTTCATTTACTTCACCCTTTGATTCCTAAAACGATGCTACAGATAGATTTTTTTCGCGATATCCGTCGAATTGTTAACTTATATTATTTGAAGTTATCTTATGCCATGACCCTTTTATTACTAATAGACTAACACTAAAATGTTTTGCAGACAACAAGTATCGCGAGTTTAGTTGCGGCTGCGTTTAAGATTGATTTTCGCCATCAATAATTAATTATTGACTTTGGCGATCGCGCGTTTAGCTACCCCCCCAAATACCCAGGTTTTTACAATCTTTAAACATCGCAGCCTAGCTTTACACAATCTTCACAATCGACGGCTCATAGAGATGAGTCGAGCGATCGCGAAACAGGTTTAGAAAAAAATCACGCCGGGCGATCGCCTGGATCTGAAGTATCTCGATCAGCGTGCGATCGGCCGTCGAGGTAGCTGCGAATCCAGTCAGCTATTTTTAGTTGCTCTTTCTGATTGGAAATATTGCCTAAAGATAGGCGATCGCCCCCATTCATCAGCAAACGCACCTCGTATAATTCATCACCATCGCTGTCTCTTGTTGTTTCTAATTCGACTTCAGAAATTTCATCCAGCGATCTTTCGGCTACTTCATTTACCAGTATTCCCCTTCTTTTAATAATTAAGGTATTTACATTTTTGTCAAAAATGTAAGTTTCAATAATCGCAAAATATAATATAAGATATATTATTACAACATTAAAAGGTTGAAAAGCGAGCAAAACAAGCATCGTTTGAAAATTTAATAACCGATTATCTTTTTCTACAACGAATTCTCCAACGGCAGTTTGTATATATTTGTTGAACAAGTTTACATCTTCACCAATTAGACTTGGTAGCGGAAGATCGCCTTTGTTGGTTACGAGAAATACTTCCTCCATATCTGTATCAGTTATTTTCTCAACTCTAGTTCCCTTGACTCCCTCGAAAAAGGTTGATGTCCCTTTTGCTAACCCCATAATACTTGACTTGCTTAGTTCGCAAGTTGCGATCGTTCGCTCAACCTTTTTGCAGGAAAATCTTTCCACTCCAGTACCGACGATCGTGGAAGGTATGAACAAAAGAAAGCTTAAACTTGGCAGTGCAAATCCGAAAAAAAATACGGAAAGGAATACGATCAGATCAAGTCCATTTTTAAGCTCTAGAAGATGTTCGGTTTTTTGAATAACTTTCATGTCAGATATCAGCTCCAGTATAATTAATTGACAATTGTTACAAAGTTTTGGATAATATTGTATTTTTAGGCGGGTTCTCCGACCTACCCCATAATAGTTTTATCAAACTTTGCTATGCTTCTACACTTCGGTTACGCTCAGTGCAACGCTCCACTCACGAACCATAGAATTTAGATGTCGGATAATTAGCACTTAGATGTATACCCAAAAACCGGGTTTTTTACCGAATCTGGGGATTGTAACCCGTCTTTTTATAAAAAACCCGGTTTCTTTAGTAGGAGTGCGTCCAAGACTAAATATGAACTTCATCCCAGCATTCCCCAATAAGCTACCCCATAAAGTTGATTCGCCTGCACAGCATTCCTCGTCATAGCCTTGAGCTTTGAACAAAACCCCGGCTTCTTTGAGATAGCCCATTGCTTGTTCTTTGTTGTTCGTTGCATCTTGAAGCATCAAAGATAATCCCAACTTCATGTGAGCGTCAGCATCATTAGCATCATTTTCGATCGCAGTTTTTCAGTAGGCAAGTTCCTCTTCTATACTGTCCTATTTAGGTTTTTTAGATTTGTATGTGGGAAAGCCGTAAACACCGTAATTCCTAATATTCAAGAATGTCGCAATGACTTCAGCTCTTTTAATGACTTCAGCTTTTGTGTCCTTGCTTATCAAATCACTGCTGAAGGAAGAAGAAGTTAGAGGAACACGCTGCTTACCTGAGTTCAACACCAGACAGACACGATAGGTATAACTCACGCTATTCCTATTGCTTTCACTGTCGGTATTATTACTCGTCATCTGCTGTATCTCCACGGCTAAAATATCTTGAAGTAGGTGTTTGATAAGTTTAGTTTTGGCGATGAGTGGTTTATGGCGCTTGATAGTCAAATGACCGAGATTTTTGTCAAATGTAATGGTCTCCATCTCTGCGAATATCACTGACAGAAAACCAACTACAGCAAATAGATAAAAGGAAGAACTGCCAGAAGACAAACCTCCAAATACACCTAATAGTAAAAAGATTCCCCCAGTAAATAGCTGTATCCAAAATGCAGATATTTCTTTGAATTCTAGTTGGTCTGATGTCTGTTTCATGATTTTATGTTGAATCAATTTCAAGTGAATGCAGACGTGGGTTATTTAGCCTTTGCTTGGACGATCGCCTTTTTGGTATTGTCAACAGCCTTGACGGCATAAGCATCGCCGGGACGTACCTGCAAAGCTCTGTTAAAATTGATTAAAGCTGTTTGATATTCTCCCTGTCCGTAGTAGGCATAACCGAGCTTCATCGATTGTTTAAAGTCATATTGTTGACCGCCAACCGTACCAGAATTAGGCTCAGGAACAGGTGCTGGCGAAAGTTGAGCAGATGACTCGGAAGCAGGAGATACCTCGGAAGTAGGAGATTGCTCGGAAGCAGGAGATTGCTCTTGACTTGGTGATGCAGAAATGCTGAAATCTGAAGGAAAAGAAGAGGGCGATTGCTCGCTAGAACCCTCTACAGTTATGGTTCCAGACTGAGCCAATTTTGCAAACTCTGCGCCGTAACTTACCACAGTAATAATGCCTCCTAATAAAAACATTGGCAATGCAGCTAGTTGAATCAAAAATGTTTTTCGGATTTTTTTATTGCTCCATTTTTTAATATAAAAGATTAATCCAGCGAATGGAATAAACCAGTAAAGTAATCCCCAAACTACTTCTTCTTGGAAAGCTTGAACTAATCCCCAGATATAGCCAACAGTAGCTAAAAGAAAACCCAGTCCAAAAAATAAGGCGATCGCAATTTCAGACATTTTCTATTTCTCCGTTAATGTATAGTTGTTTGGCAAACTGTAAAGGTCAAGATTTAGGCGAATTTTATACCTGCAACTCTTTTCCCTGTTTGCTGTGTTAAACATAGATTAGCGGTGAATCCAGTCCGATCGCGCACAGCGAATGTTAGGATTTTGGTTAGGAATTTGACTAGGAACCTGATCGCGACTGCCGCAAATGACACTCTCTACCCCCGAACCAACCGAAGAACCATTTGCACGGGCCAGCAACGACTGGGACATCCAAAAGCTTTACAGCGACTTGGCAAATGCCAAACAAGAATTCGCCCCCCACACCAGAAGAGGGCTGACACCAATGGAAAAGCGGCATCTCTGCGGCTTGCTGTGCGGCTACAGCCCCGCCGAAATTGCGGTTTTTCTCAGCAAACAAATTAAAGGCGTTGAAGTTGATTTGTCAAAAACTTTGTACCGCTACGTAGAACTATTGACAAATCGACCCAGAAATGCTCTGACAAATTGGAGAGATGCGATCGACTGGCTGGAAATAGCCGGGTATAAAAAGCCAAAAACCTCAGCCGGCGCAGTCTTAAAAACCACACTCCACCATTCAGACAGCATTTTATCCGCCGCTATCAGCCCCGACGGACAATACCTCGCAACCGGCTCCCACGACAGTACAGTCAAAGTTTGGAGTTTGCACAGCGGTGAATTGTTGCGGACGATTTCGGGACATTCAACGGCGGTTTTGCTAGTTGCTTTCAGCCCTGCCAGCAAAACGCTGCTGACACGATCGCGCGGGGGGAGTGTCAAACTCTGGAACTTGCAAAACGGCGAATTGCTGAAGCGTTTGGCAGAGGTACACCGCCACGAATCGGTGGCTGTGAGCGCCGATTGGCAAATTTTGGCGATCGGCACCACCAGAGGCACTGTCAACCTTCAACACCTGAATAGTGGGCAATTGCTGCAAGTTTTGTCAGGCTATCAAGGCGATGACATAAGTGCGATCGCCCTGAGTCCGAACGGCAGAATGCTAGCAGCCAGCGGGCTAAATGCAGCCAGCGGTTTCTGTCGCGCCACAGTCACGATGTGGGAACTTCCGGGAGGAGAAGTGCGACGAACTTTTGGCAGCGAAAATTATGTGGCGATTTCTCCCGATAGTCAAATTCTGGTCAGTCACGGCGGCAAAATCATCAAACTGTGGAATTTGCAAACAGGCGAATTATTGCATTCGCTGCAAACAGGAATTCGGATTACTTCAGCGGCTGTCATTAGTCCTGATGGAAAATATTTTGCTGTCGGTTGTTTTGACGGTAATGTGAGAATTTGGAATTTTCGCGGGGAATTGCTGCACGCTTTGGAAGGACATTCGAGTCCTGTTTCTGCATTGGCGATCGGGCTTTTGGGCGAAACTCTCGTTAGCGGCGCGGAGAACGGTACTGTGAAACTTTGGCAACTGCGGATTTAAGATATAACCATCGCTCGATCGGGCGATGGAGGACACGGCTGTGCCGTTTCCCTACCTTAAAATGATCGATCGACGGGCGCGTGAGATGTAAGGATCACCCGGATTAATTGTAGGGAAACGGCACTGCCGTGTCCTGATTTCGGGTAATGGGTAAAATCGCAATGAATTGGAGATATAATCATCGCCTGCACCGGCGATGGAGGAGACGGCAGTGCCGTTTCCCTACCTTAAAATAATCGATTGCCCGATCGAGGATATAACCATTACCGAATTTGTAGGGAAACGGCACTGCCGTTTCCTGAGTAAACCAACCGATCGCGCTCGCCTTTTTTAAGCCATAAAAATTAGCGTTCCCTTGCTCGTTTCCAAAGTATCGCCCATTTCGATACCGTTGTGAAAAGCACCCAAAATCACCTCGCTAGTTTTGCCGATCGCGATCGCACCGCTAGCATCAATTCCAATTGCGCCAAAATCGCGTTTGCGATCGTCAGCTTCCGCAAAAGAACGCTCAAAAGCAGCTTTCAAACTAAAACCATCCGTCACCCGAATCACAATTTTGGCGGCCAAACACTCATCCATAATGTGTTCGCCAATCCCCGTACAGCTTACCCCCGCATTCGCAGTCGCGTAATTCCCCGCCGGCATCGCCGAGTCGCTAACCCGCCCGATGCGCTCAAAACCCTTGCCGCCAGTCGAAGTTGCAGCAGCCAAACGTCCCTCGACATCCAAAGCGACGACTCCGATTGTTCCCACTCCGGCCGGTTCAGCGACGACTCCAGCCATTGCTTTGTTAAAATTGCCTTTTCGTTCCTCCATCCACTCGTGCAATCGCAAATCCGTCATCGGATCGTAAATCGGCAACTGAAGTTCTCGCAGCAATTCCGCTGAGCCGTAATCTGAGAGTACCCGATCGTCCGATCGCTGCAAAAACTTCGCAAGTTTGATCGGGTTTTGAACGCGAGAAACATTAATCGCCCCACTGAAACGCTGTTCAAAACCGTCCATCAGCGAAGCGCTCATCCGAATTTGACCGTCCGACTGCACCACAGAACCCGTACCGGCATTGAAGCGAGGGTCATCTTCGAGCAGTTGACAGCCTCGCACCACTGCATCCACGGCACTTGCACCGTTTTTGAGCAGCGGATAAACTTCCTCCAAAACATCGTAAAGCGATTTGCGTACCGCCTCAATTCCGCCCTTGCTGTGTAGAGAACTGCCGGCACCGCCGTGAATAACTAGCTTTGGTTGTATCTGTGGCGATGCCATATTTTTTAACCTAAAATTTTTCCTTTGCAATCTTAGCCTCAGTTTGGCAAATGGCAAGAGATTCTTAATTTTCGGTGCTATTGCGGCGGCGGCGACAGCGATCCGAGCAGTATTTCACCTCATCCCAGCAGTCGGCCCATTTTTTGCGCCAGGTAAAAGGCCGATCGCACACCGGGCACATTTTGGTCGGTAAATCGGATTTCGCTCGCTGCTTGGCCATGTTAATTTTGACGATAGATTACTAACTATACCGTTTCTAAATTCTGTAAGGTACAGGGGAATAGGGAATGGGGAATCGGGAATGGTTAGTGATTTTTATAAGCCAATGCCCAATGCCCAATGCCCAATGCCCAAAGCCCAATGCCCAAAGCCCAATGCCCCATGCCCCATGCCCCATGCCCCATGCCCAACATCCGAATAGTCTTAGTCGAACCCGCAGGGCCATTGAATGTCGGTTCCGTGGCCCGTGTCATGAAAAATATGGGTTTGCACCAATTGATTTTGGTCAATCCCCAGTGCGATTATTTGGGGGAAGAAGCGCGACTGATGGCTGTGCGCGCCGCCGAGATATTGGAAACGGCGAAAGTAGTCGAGAGTTTGGCGGCGGCTTTGGTTGGGTGTGTCAGGGCGATCGCAACTACAGGAGATGATTGTCGATCGCAGCCAACCAAGCTAGAAGCACCCGCAGATGCCTTGCCTTGGCTGCTAGAAGCCCCCAGCGCCCTAATTTTCGGTCGAGAAGACTGCGGCTTGACCAATGCCGAATTAAACCGCGCTCAGCGCCTGATCCGCATTCCCTCCAGCGACGCCTACACTTCCCTAAATCTCGCCCAAGCTGTCGCTATCTGCTGCTACGAACTGTATCGGGAAGAAGGAAGAAGGAAGATGAAAGATGGAAGTTCGGCAACGGATTTAACCGATAGAAGCAATCAGGAACAAAAAGCCCCGTCTGTTGTAGATGCAGATAACTTACCAGAAAACGATCGGGTCGATCGCCCAATCTCCCAATCTTCCCCTCGCACCCTCAACGAGTGTGCTCCCTTGGAAAATTTAGAGGGATATTACCAGCAACTAGAAACGCTGCTGCTAAAAATTGGATATTTGCAGCCGCACACAGCAGCAAGTCGGATGGAAAAATTTCGGCGTTTGTACAACAGGGCTTATCCGACAGTGGATGAAGTCGCGATGTTGCGGGGCGTACTCCGCCAAACAGAATGGGGAATCAAAAGTTACGTGCGATCGCCAGTTTCTGATACTCTGGATGGGGCGTTGCCGGAAAATCCGGGTGACATTAAGCCAGAATGGTAGCAATTTGAAATTTGAGATTGCCGATTGGAGATTTTTTAGCAATAAATCGGTCGATTTATTGCTACTGTTGCCACAAGTGCGATCGGTCTTCCAAATGCGAAATCAGGACACGGCAGTGCCGTGTCCCTACAATAAATCACGGTAGGGAAACGGCACTGCCGTGTCCTCTCTTATCATTCCGGCGCAGCCGGAATTGAGATTTATCTCAAATCTCAAATCTAAAATTGATTGGCCCGCAAGCGGAAAAATCTTAAACTTGAAATTTACAGTGATGAAGGAGTAAGACGTGGCAGAGCGGTTTCCCAAACGATCGATATTATCGGTGATATCCTCGATATCCTCTCCCAACTCCGGCTCAAAGCAGCCTAAGTCCGGCTCTTCAACTCAGTCTGGTAACAAAAGCCGCCGCCCTCCTCAACCGCAAAACGGCAACCCGGAAGTTCGATCGCCAGAACCCGCATCATTCCCAGCTAAACCAAGTCGCAGCACCAGAGTTAGAGCCAATTCTCCCGCACCTTCCCCAGAAGAATTGAGCGCGCAAGACTTTTTGTCCGATCCCAGATCCGCAATTAACCCCAGAAAACCCAGAACCAGCAAAATTCCGCAGTCGAAGACTCGCCAACCGCGCAAAAAAGGCCTCGCTGCTGTCGATTTGTTCGATTTTCCCGGGTCGGATCTAGAAAGTGCGAGTTCTCCCGCCAGCAATCCCAACACGCAGCTCCCAACCCCAACTCCCCCTGCACCCCGTCCCAAAAGTCGCTCCCAGTCCCCGACCGTTCGCAGTACAGACGCCTCAACCCCCGCTCAGGTCAAAAAACGCCCCGTCCCCAAACCGAACTCGCAAGGGAGCGCTAGACCCCGCAAACAATCGGCATCTCGGAGCGTGCCGCCGTTGGTGTACGCGACTCGCTTGCTGATTTTGGGTGTTGGGATAGCGGTGATTTGCGGTACGCTGCTGTCGGTGGTGAATGCGGTGAGTCGATCGACTGTAGCGGCAAAAGAACAAACCGCTGGGGAAAAGAACCCAGCCGATAGCGCATCAGCAGCACCCGCCGCGCCAGAAGCGCTGCAACTAAATCAAGAAATGGGCGCCCTGAAAACGCAAGTTCAGATTTTAGCAACAGAAAATCCCAATTTGACAGCCGGAATATTTGTAGTTGATTTAGATACTGGAAGCTACCTAAATTTTAACGGCGATGCTCCTTTCGCTTCAGCTAGTACCATTAAAGTTCCAATTTTAGTAGCTTTTTTCCAAGCAGTAGATGAAGGCAAAGTGCAGTTAGATCAGATGCTGACACTGAAGTCAGAACACATTGCCGGCGGTTCTGGGGAAATGCAAGACGACGCACCGGGGAAGAAGTATTCGGCTTTGGAAGTTGCCAAAAAAATGATTGTTGTCAGCGACAATACGGCGACAAATATGATGATTGAGTTGTTGGGAGGTGCTGAGGTTTTGAATCAGCATTTTGCAGCCTGGGGTTTGAGGGCGACGGTTCTCCGCAATAAATTGCCGGATTTGGAGGGGACTAATACTACCAGCCCGAAGGATTTGATTAATATCATAGCGCAGGTCGATCGGGGAAATCTGGTTTCGGTCAAATCGCGCGATCGCATTTTGCAAATCATGCGCCAAACTCAAAACGATTCTTTACTACCAAAAGGTTTGGGTGAAGGAGCAGTGATTGCTCACAAAACCGGCAACATCAATACAATGCTAGCGGATGCGGGGATGGTGGATTTGCCCAACGGTAAACGTTATTTAGTGGCGGTGATGGTGAAGCATCCGCCGGAAACGGAAAAGCCGGCTCAAACATTGATTCGCGATATTTCTCGGATGAGTTACCGCTATTTGAACGACGGAGAAACGCCAGCCGATTCAAAAGTGAAAATTAAAAATTAAATCTATGATTGATTCATCATCAAATTGGTTCGTAGTGGGGAATGCAAGTCCTCAGATTTTTGGAGGACTGAAGTCCCCACTACAAACCTATAATTTGAAGGCTATTCCGGGCCTGTTAGTGCAAGTCCTGTAAAGTTTACAAACTATAAATGAGTTTGTATTATGAAACTAAACATCCGACTTGCTTGTTTGTTAGCGTTCTCAACTTTAGCTGTTGGAGTCTTCCCCGCCTTCAGTAATCCCGTTCGTTCTTCTGAAAGTCAACTGAACGAAATTACAGTTATTTCCAACAACATCGAACTCAATCGTGCGAAAAACTTAGCCCGTCAAGCAGCAGAAAATGCTAACGGGGGTTTGGGGGAATATCGAGCCGAAGCTGCGATGCACGGTGCTTCAGCGCAATCGCCGTTTGTTGAAAATGGCAATGGTACTTGGACATTTACTTTTCAAGGTCACAAACCCGGTGCGTCTGTCTATACAGTAGAAACGGTGGTTACTGTTTCCCAAAATGGGAGAATCACAGTCGATTACAACGGACGAATTCGCAATTCATATAATGTCCGGTAAGTTACCAATCGTCAAATTTATAGACGCATAACCTATATATGTAGGGCGCGCAATGCGGGCCCTACTAGATTTATAGGGATTCAAAAGCGGCGGTAAAGCCCGTTAAAGTCGAGCATTCTTCCATAAAATCCTCTGCGTCATTAACGTTTTCAATTTGATATTCCATGATGCGTTGTCCGTCACCTTTCATCTTTTTGGAAGAGAGAGGCGTGCCCGGATATTTTTCGGCGATCGCCTTAAATGCCTTAGAATGATTATCCCAGTTCTCGGCCGAACAGCTAATCGTTACACGCCACATAATTAAATTCCTCGTTGGATTAGATTTGCGAATAGTGTGAAACTCATTGTGCCACGATCCGGTAAAGCTCAGATGCGATCGGATATTATTAATGTTTGGATTTTGGATGTAGCCTTTCTTAAAAAAATGAGTATCATAAGATAAATCACAATTATGTATCTTCAACTTTATGAGATACCACATCATCCCCTACAACCCCAAACTTAAGGAACTTGCGCGCCAGTTGCGCAATAACATGACTGCCGGCGAAATCAGTCTTTGGAAATACGTCAAAGGCAAACAAATGATGGGCTATGACTTCGATCGCCAACGGCCTATCGATGAATTTATTGTAGACTTTTACTGCAAACAATTAATGCTGGCGATCGAGATTGATGGATATTCCCATGATAGTGAGGAGGCCCAAAAGCGCGATCGGCAACGACAAGCTCGGTTAGAATCCTTGGGCGTGAGATTTTTGCGGTTTACAGAGCACGATGCAAAGCATGAGGTAGAAGGTGTTTTAGAGGTCATTCAGGCTTGGATTTTGCAGAATGGATACACTGCAATCCCGCTCAAAAGCCGAGGAGCTAGATCCAGTCCCCCTCCTGGGAGGGGCTAGGGATCTAAAGGACACACCCCCAGCCCCTCTCGAGAAGGGAGCTAGATCCAGTCCCCCTCCTGGGAGGGGTTAGGGCTCTAAAGGACACACCCCCAGCCCCTCTCGAGAGGGGAGCTAGATCCGATCCGGTTCCCCTCCTGGGAGGGGTTAGGGGTGGGTTTCTACTTCAAAAGAGCCGATAAATCAAGGGATTCTGTTGTGTGGAAAAAAGCTAACAGCCGATCGCATACTCGATCGACACCACCCTTAACATTAGACTCCACATTCAAAGCCATCACTGGATCGTGCAGCGATAAGCGTAACAGAAACCAGCCGGATTCGCTAGCTGATGTGCAGGAAATCCGCAAACCTTCGTAGTTATTGGGAACGATTTTCCAGTCGGGTTGGGTTGAGACGAATTCTTGTAATTGCTCGATCGTGCGATCGCCCAAAACCCTAAAATCATCCACACCAATCTTAATCCGAAACTCGGCACTTTCTTCTGGCTCTTGCAAATTCGCAATTAAATCTGGCAATGATTTATTTTCCAGTTTTGATTTAGCTAATTCAATCAATAGCTTGCTAACCAAATAAGCGCCATCATCCAGAAAGTAATTTTCCTTCAAAGCCCCATGTCCAGAGGTTTCAATAGCTAGCCATGATTGCTGTCCGCTTTGATTGAGGCGAATCGACTCATCAATCACATTTTTATAACCGCGTTTAAAGCGATGGTGAATTCCCTTTAAATCCTGTTCGATGAATTGAGTTAAACCATCGGATGTGATAGAATCCGTAACGACGGTAGAGCCTGGGTGATCTTGGAGGACGATCGCCGAAATCAACGCAATTAAGCGATTGCGGTTGAGTTCCTTACCAGTGCGATCGACGGCAGCACTGCGATCGACATCCGTATCAAAAATAATCCCAAAATCAGCTTGATTGGCAATTACCGCTTGACAAATTGACTGCATTGCCTGTTTATCTTCGGGATTTGGCACATGATTGGGAAAAGTGCCATCGGGTTCAAGAAACTGACTCCCTGTGGTGTCCGCACCTAAAGGTTTTAGAACTTTATCCACATAGAATCCCCCAGCACCATTCCCCGCATCCACAACAATTTTCAACCCTTTCAGTGGCTGCTCAAAATTATCGGGGTGATTCACTGATTCGCGAATCTTAGTTACAAATTGGTTAGCATAAACTGATATAAAATCATGTTTTGCAATGCTACCTGGAACGGCGGCTTTTTCAAACTCATTGGTTTCTGCTAATGCTAAGATATCCGTAATATCTTTTTTTTGTAAACCACCGTTGGCGGTGAAAAACTTTAAGCCATTGCGATTAAAAGGCAAATGGCTAGCAGTCAGCATAATCGCACCATCGCAATCAAAACCAGGAGTAATCGTGCTCATAAACATGGCAGGAGTTGAGGCCATGTCAAAATCATATACTGTAGAACCAACTGAGGCGATGCCATCCATGACTGCTTGCATTAAAGTTGGGCCAGATAGGCGGCTGTCGCGCCCGATCGCAATTATCAACTTTTCTGCCGTCTTATGGACTTTTCCCACCAGCCAATGGACAAAAGATTGACCTAAAATCGTCGCAATTTCGGGCGTAAGGTTAACTTTTTCATCGGGAACCCCTTCGAGGGCGATACCGCGAATATCTGAGCCATTTTGGAGTTTTTTCCAGTTATAGTTTTGCATAATCATTGATGGTAATATTTTGGAAACACCTTATTTTACAGCAAACTTTTATCTAAAATTGTTACATTTATTGCATTTGAGAGTATTAGGACTTACACATAAGTACCAAAGAAACCGGGTTTCTGTAAAAAATCTCAGATTCTCAACTAAATATTTAGGAAGAAACCCGGTTTCTAGCCTCGGCGCGCATCTACAAATAGATTTCTTGAGCATCTTCTAAGGAATATTCAATCTCATCATCTTCGCCGAAAAGTTGGGTTAATACAAAATCTTGCCACTGGGTACTTTGCCAGTCCGTATATTCGGATATTATATCAAATTCATTGGTATTGGAATTATTCATCTCTCTCTTTTCTGACTCTGTGTTCTCTGCGCCCTCTGCGGTTAAATCATTCCGATCCAACCTTAAACGATATTAGCTATTGATTTTTCCATAACTTATCTTGATATCTCATTATAGCAATATCTGTGCGGTTAAATCTTCCTCATTACGGTGACAGAGTTTTTTAATCCAACAATGGAAATTGTAGCCCCATCACCGCTGAGATTAAGCTCTCATTCCTTAGTCGCGCTCAACGCTGTAAGTTGCAGCCAATCGGAACTCACCTTGCGCCGGAACTTCGACAATATCCGTCGCCGCATTGGTCGTTTCCACGCAGATTAAACGCTGATAATCGGTATCGTCAAGGTCGGCCATACTTGCAGAGATTTTCACCCAGGGATTCCACACTACGGCGGATTTGCTACCAGAGGATTTAATGCGGATGCGGCGATTAAGACTGCTATCGTCAATCACTAATTCGTTGGGAACATCGAGATAAATGCGATCGACCTCACCGACAGCTACGACTGCACCTACTTGAGTTTTTTCGACTCCACCGTCAACTTTATCAAGATATTGGCTGTTTTCTAAACCCAACACCTGCACGCGGTTGATGTCTCCAACTAGGAAATAGGTGTGGAAGGCTTGGGTGAGGGGAAATGCTTTGTCGCCTAAATTGCGGGTAATTAATTCTACTGTGAGAGTGGTGCCGATCGTAAGGGCGATCGTCAATTCAAAAGCTTGCGGCCAAATTGCTCTAGTTTCCTCGGTATCCTTGAGGCCTAGGGTGACTTTGGTTGCGCCGTCAGGAGTTGTGGCGGTGTTGACGACATTCCAGAGGCGATTGCGGACAAACCCGTGGGCTGGGCGCCCCAAGCCTTCGGGATCTGGGCCAAACCAAGGCCAACAGATGGGTACACCGCCTTTGATGGCTTTTCCTTCCGCATAGTACGCTTTGTCGCTGAGGAACATCACATCTGCGGTTTCGGTGGCTGGTTGGAAGGAGAGCACTTGGCCAGAATACACAGAAATCAAGGCTTTGGCTTGGCCATTATCGATGTGAATCATCGGAAAACCACCGTTTCCGGCGGCGAAGGTGAGGTGGCCGGCAATGCTGTAGTCGGTGTTTAATTGGTCAATACTCATGCTGTTGGCCTGGTTAATTGCTTCACAATTATCGGATATTGTGGTGGCTAGATTTTTTTTGTATTATGGATGCCTTAGCCATCGCCGCATACTAGCCACTTCTAGCGCTGGCGGGTGTCGCATTAAGCAATCGGGGATACCAAACTAGAGGGACGAAAATAATTCGCCCATCCATCAAATCGACGCTGATTACGTCTTCGGTAAAGTGGATCTGCTTAACTATCTCATCTGGTTAAATTATAATAATACCCACATTCGATAATATTTTCTGATTCTGTATCAATATTTCGGAAAGTTTCGATCGCCAATTGTAGAGAAACTTTAGAGTGAGCGATCGAAAATGATTCGCTCATCCATCAAATCGACGCTGATTACGTCTTCGGTAAAGTGGATTTGCTTAACTATCTCATCTGGTTAAATTATGATAATACCACATTCGATAATATTTCCTAATTCTGTATCAATACTTCGGAAAGTTTCGATCGCCAATTGTAGAGAAGCTTTAGAGTGAGAGATCGAACTGTAAAAGGGAAATCAAGGGTTTCGTGCTACGACATCAAAACAGTCCTGAGTATTAGACATCTTCAAGGTAATATCAAAAAGTTCTCGAAATTACCATAATGAAAACAAGACTTGGCTGGGATGCCCAGAATATCATAGCCTGTGAAGCAGCTTAATTTATTGAATTCTAAATTGAAGTTGTGTTGATTGATCGAGCTTTTTAGATCAAACATCAGTGGTTATATCTGTTCTGGAAAGCACCCTTACGAAAAGACTTATCCTATGCCTAGCAAGTCCTCTGGCAAGTATAAAAAAACGAGACAGCCTAAAGCATCCTCTCGACAGGTAGGACGAATCGCAAGTAATTTTAGGCGACTTAACAATCGCCCTAAAAAGCCTAGAACAAAAAATCGAAATAGTGCTAAAAATGGAGAAATTGACAAGCAATTACCCCTGAAAAACAGTTTTTTTGTTTTGCTTTTTTTTGTATTTCCGGCTTCTATCCTTTGGATGCTTCAAGCTCCCAAAGAACTTGTATATGTGTTATTAGCTATTCCGACGTTTTTAATTGCGGCATATCTAATTCCATTAAAAACACGTTATACAAAGGTTGTATATGGTTTTTTGATTTTAATGGTGGTCACTATTCTTGTTACAGTCCTGTGTTTTGATCGGCAATCAGTTTTGGACGCATTAAAGCCTATGATTCAGATCATCTCTAAATGAGTTGGAATGAATCTATTGTATCTTATTTATCTTTAGAGGTAGTGCCCGATGTCGAATACATTCCGTAATAATGAATCTCCCAAACGTAGACATTTGTTAGTTTTTGACACGAGTGCATTGTTGTCAGCTAACGAAAGAGATAGAGTTCAAGTATGGCGTAATAATGAAACACTTGGGGAATGTTATGTACCAGGTGCAACTTATGCAGAGATTAGCCTATTAGTCAGGAATTCACAGATGCCGAGAGAGCAAGCTAAAGCCAAAGAGTTTCTTAACTTTGTAACAAATGGTTGCCGTTATCAAATTCAACCTTTAGAAGATAATCGTCAGATTCCTATTGACAACCAAAAAGATAGGCAAATTATTGCTTGTGCCTATAAGTTGTCTGCTGAAAATCCTGATGCTGTTGTTATACTTGTCACCTATGATATCACCCTACAGGCATTAGTTAAACAGTCGGGATTACCCAACTTTTGTACGTTGACTGCCCGTAAACTTGGAGTTTGGTTTCACGAAGACTACAAACGAGACACAGTTCCCCTAGAGATTCATGATACGTATAGACGTATGCAATCTCAACACAGAAGTAAAGGATTGTCAGGTGGAACTTTACCCGGCGATAACACGGGAGGAAGACCCATATCTAGTGGCAGCGATACACCTCGCTCTCCCAGACCAATAAATGAAGTTCCTGAGCCGCAACTATTAAAGCAAGTCAAACAACAGACACCCGAACCGTCTAGAGATTATCACCCTCTACCAGAGTCTCGCCCAAACCCGCCCAGTCCATCTAACATACTAAAGATTTTGACTAACCCTATAGCGATCGGTGCCATAGTCACAATCATCGTATCATTATGTTTGTTTTCCTTCACGAAGCGTGAGCCAACTCCACCCTCAAATCCTAGTTCTCAAGTTCCTGGCATTGTTAGTGATAAAGCAGTGGTCAATCCTGAACGACTTCGAGAAACTCCACCAGAATTAATTACAGAAATAGAAACCGCTGTGCTGAGATTTCAGCGCACTAAAGATCCATTAACTCTAAAAAGACCTCTAAACATCCTTCAAGAATTAAAGAATAAACAAGGAGGAAAACTTGATGAGGCAGGTGAACAGAGTTTGAGTAGACTAAAACACAAATATGCGATCGAAGTTTTGGCAACTTCAGGTCAGTTAGCCGAAGCTGCTAGTTTACTCCGACAAATCCCTCAAACTTATAGTGATATTGGATCAGTAAGGGATTGGCTTGTTAAACACAATCGGTAACTTTTTATTTTTTCAACAGTTCGGACAGTTTTAGATATAACTGTCCGAGCTATTGTTTTTTGAATTCTCTAGGTGGATACAATAATAAAGCCCCGGCAAATAACCGAGGCTTTTGTACTTTAGTTGCTAAGGAATGGAAACAAAATAACTATTAATTTTTGCTATTAGCGACGGTTTGCAGATGTTTTTAGATCGATCGGCACTTTTGAGAGGTCTTTTACTATTGACTACAACACTGCGACTGCTAACAGCGCCTCCGCTTCACTCTCGTTCATCTCGTCGAGTTTCTGCCAGACTTGCTGCATCAATTCATCCAACCCAACTCGACTCACAGCCGAAATCATCAACACCGAAGCACCACTGATTTCCTTCAATCGCGCGATCGTATTTCCAATTTCCTCATCCTCAAGATCGATCGCATCTACCTTATTAAAAGCCAAAATCTGCGGCCGATCGCCCAAACCTCGCCCGTAAGCTTTCAATTCTTCTTGAATTATGATGTAATCGGCGATCGGATCTTCATCGGTGATATCGACCAAATGCAGCAACAACCGAGTTCGTTCAATGTGCCGCAAAAACTCGTAACCCAAACCCGCGCCTTCGTGAGCCCCTTCAATTAATCCTGGAATATCAGCAAAAACAGTACCGTCGCCACTGGGTTTTCTGACTACGCCCAAGTTCGGAACTAAGGTTGTAAACGGATAATCTGCTATCTTGGGCCTAGCCGCAGATAAAGCAGAAATTAGCGTGGATTTGCCAGCATTTGGCAAGCCAATAATTCCCACTTCAGCTAACAGCTTCAATTCCAGCCGCAAAAATTTGTGTTCTCCTTCTTTTCCCGGCATCGCATAGTCTGGAGCACGGTTAGAATTTGTCAAAAAACACTTGTTTCCTAAACCGCCTTTGCCGCCTTTGGCAACGCAAAAAGTCTGTCCGGGCGTCACCAAATCTGCTAAAATTGCCTGAGTTTCTGCGTCGTAAACTACTGTACCGCAGGGAACTTCGATCGTACGATCGTCCCCAGAGGCCCCAGTCATATTCTTCGGCGCGCCCTTCTTCCCGTTTTCGCCTTTAAAAATGCGGTTGTACTGAAAATCTAGCAACGTTTGCAGGCTTTCCACCGCCACCAGAAACACAGAACCGCCCCGCCCGCCGGTGCCACCACTTGGCCCGCCCGCTGGTATATACTTTTCTCTGCGAAAAGCTACCATACCGTCACCGCCTTTGCCGGCCGCGACTTGAACATCTGCTCGATCGATAAATTGCATAATATTAGTCAGTAGTCATTAGTCAGTAGTCAATAGTCATTAGTCATTAGCTATGATACCAGATCGAAGTACAATATTCGTGTTTTCCTTGAGTCCGCAGAGGCCCATTTACAATTGCCGGAAAAATATAGTTATATCAATTTTAAAAAGTAGTGCAGACCGAGAAATTGTACCCGAGCATCTGTAGGGAGACGGCACTGCCGTGTCCGGCTCTTGGGTCTATAACTTTTAATAATTTGTATCAGATTGAGGATTGTAGCTTTTTTTGAATTGGTACGATCAAAGTAGATTTTATATGAGTAAGAATTACCTAATAATATCAAATCCCGTAGCATCGGAATTAATGTTGCCCACACTCAGGAAACAGCAGTGTCGTTTCCCTACAGCAATTAATTGTAGGGAAACGGCACTGCCGTTTCCTCTATATCATCAGGAGTGTAACCGGAATTGATATTAGCAATTCCCAATTCCCAATTCCCAATTCCCCAATTACCCCTAACAATATGTCGATACATCTTCCTTGCAATCATCTGCCAAATAGCAGAGAGCTCGAAAGCGCATCCCCACCAACTGTTCGTAAAGTGGGTTAATCTGGCACATCGCCGGAATGTGGACAATTTTGCGGCCGAATAACACGACATCTCGCTCAAACGGACACTGCGACGGAATCATTTTGCAGACAAAATGTGCGACTCTGGGATCGTGAACTTCCCAGCCGTCGAGCCAGTCTTTTACTGGTTGCAGGACATTTTTGTGGTGAGGTTGAGGCCGCAGAGAGGAAAGGGGAGTTCCGGTGGGCGGGGCGACAGTTGCATCAAAGACTATTTGGCTGCTTGGGCCCTGGGGATCGCACTTGCTGTCTTCGATGGTGTGTCGCAGAGATTCGATCGCCTCAACGTTGTGACCCAAAGCTGTGCAAAACTTGTAAAGTATCTCGTCTTCTGAGAGCGAGTACGTACCGTCTGCTAAGGCTACCATTACGGCTGTTCTCAAAAAATTCTCGCCGTTGGCGGTGCTTTTGCCTAACACAGCGGCTAGTTCTTCTGGGGAAATAGGTTCAAAACCGGCCTCAAAAGATACTGGATGTAACCCGTCCTGAGTTAGATTGGCAATCATTTTTTGCTCGTTTTCGTCAAAGTTGCCGTCTGCCCAAGCAATTGTCAGCAATCCGCGCAGCCAAGCGGTAATCTCTTCATTGGTACAGGAAGATTTTGCATCACTCATTAGCATTTCCAGTTCGATATACCAGTCAAGTTCTTGATTTGGAGCGGGAAAAACATTCCCCTCACCATAATTTTTACTGCTTTTTTGGTCGATCGCTCTATTTGTTGAAGGTTTGTGCCTGAAGATTGCTCCAAACGCTTGTAGTGGACGTGTTAAAAGCATATTTGTTTCTCAGGAGCGTCGCCTGTCGGCGAGCTAATTTATTGGATAATCCGATTCCCCTACAATGTCATCTGTCTGGGGGAATAGGTTTGTCTGATTCATCTTAACTATAGTTGCACTTATTCGAGATGGCGATCCTCTTCGAGGGCTGCGCTAACGAATTTTACTTACTGCCCGATCGACCTAATTTTTCGCTGTAAATCAAAGGTTTACCAACATAGGATCTAGTCAGAAACAGGGTTTTTCACCCAGGGGCGATCTAGCGTTGCTACCTTTACATAATAATATATATTTTTGTAAATTTTTGTGTATCGACAAAACAATCTTGACAGCAAGTCGGCTTTATGCTTTTGAGATCGCAAAAGCTCATGCAACTGTTGTCTTGTATCAGAGCTTGTGATTGCTGTGTCTGTATAGAAAAAGCTGATTTTTTTTTAACTGCGGCGGCACAAAATCCAGCGCAATTCCATAGGCGGGCGTCCGTTTGCCATCGGGAAGACATCTCGACCGGTGGCCCAACTCGGAAACCAGGGCGTCGGTGGCCAGGCTCCTGCCGGCAGGTGGTGACGTTCGTACTCCATCACCAATTCGTCGGAGATTTGGACTAAGGGCAACCCTTCCATTGCGGTAGCAAGTTCTTGGGGTGTAAATAAAGTTGACCAGGAGAGTTGGGCAACTTGTCGCACCAAGTCGTTAGGCTGGTAGTCGCCGATGGTTAAAAAAGTGCTGAACAGCAACACGCCCCCGGGACAGAGGAAGTCGCACATTTTAGCTAGAAACAGCCGTACTTGATCGCTGTCTCGAAAATGTGAGATGACTTCGGCGGCAACTGCAAGTTGGTAGCGGGCTGGTTTCATCCGCATTAAGGGGTCGAGGACATCGCCTTCGGTGACAGTGACGGGAAGGTTTTCCGCTGTGGCGGCGGTTTTTAATTGTTCTGCAAAAGCTGTGGTTAGCTCGATCGCATCTACAGAATAGCCCAATCTCGCCAGTGGCAAGGTATTGCGGCCAGTACCAGCCCCCACGTCCAAGATGCGGATGCGATCGGGATTTCCCAATTTAGCAGCCGTTGCCATCAATTTTGCATCGGGATGAGAGCCAAAAAGCGGAGGTTCTCTGGTGTCTATCCAGTTTTTATACTGTTCTCCAACGGTTGAGCTACTAAGAATCACTTTGCAAGCTAAACCAGTTTGTGGCGGCTGCACCGATTCGTATTGCAGGATCAGCACCGATGCTGTGGAGGTGCGGTAGCCTTGCTCTAACTTAGCGGCTAAAAGCTTGCTGAGCTCATCTTTGCGGTCTTCTGGCAGGGGTCTGTCGAGAGTATTGAATAGCTTCTCGATCGACTTGAGATACTCACTGAGCATTCCCGGTATGCAGGGAAAAACCATTTCTCCGCGAGCATTGACGCGAGTATTAACTTTGTAGAGGATAGCTTGCTGGAGAATGTCAGGATTTACTACCAGCGGTAGCTGTGCGGTTTGGTCGATCGTCGTTTCTGCGCCCATAATTTCCGGGAAGAGGTGATTAGTTGTTAGTTATTAGTTATATTATTTGTTATTAGTTGTTAGTTATTTGTTATTTGTTATATCAATTCCGGCGCTGCCGGAATTGATATAGAGGACACGGCAGTGCCGTTTCCCTACGCTACATTAATTGTAGGGACACTCCAAAAGCCGTGTCCTGATTTCGGGTAATATTAATTCCGATGCTACTTTATTTTCGATAAATCTCAATCGACTAACTACAAAAATCGAGTAGGTCGAAAAATCGGAGTTAGTATTTTGATAAGCTCTAGCACATTTAAATTGGAGGTTTTGCGGCGAGGTGGAAAAAGCAAAGCGTCAAATCTTCTCGGCTTCTCCCCTCTCTCCCTTTTCCTGTTGTTTATAACAGGCAATTTATCTGGGAGCAACTTAAAGCTGGGCTTAGTTGCTGCCGGTAAAAGTCACTTCGGGGAACTTTGACTGAGCTTCAGTCATCGGGCGCCGTCTGCCTTCTTCTTGCCAGTAGTTGATTACTTCTGTGGCTTGGTTGAGGACTTCGACGCGATCGTTGTCAGCAATCCAGTGTTTGGCTTCGAGTTCGTTTTTGAGTTCTTCCCACGCATCTTTGCGGGGCCAGAAAAAATAAGCTGTCAGCGGGCTAGTTCCTTTACCGACAACTTGGTCAACGGCGAGGGCAACATTCTCTTCTAGCCAGAGAACTTTTAAGATGAACTTGGACAAGCAAACCTCCGGGGTTCTGATCGAACTTATTAAAAATTTCTACAATCGCTAAGCTTAGCACACTCTTGGCATTTTTACTGGAAAATTAGGCATTGGCTCAGGTAAAATGCAGAAAATTAACTGCGGGTTGGGAATTGAGCACGGTAGACAGAGCGATTGTAGTTTTTGATATTGACGGCGTGGTGCGGGATGTCTCCGGTTCCTACAGGCGGGCGCTTGCAGATGCGGTGGAGCATTTCACGGCGGGTGCTTTTCGCCCGGATTCTGTGGATATCGACTCTCTCAAGTCTGAGGGAGTGTGGAATAATGACTGGGAAGCGTCTTTTGAGTTGGTTTGCCGTTATTTTGAGGGGATTGGGCGATCGAGAAACGAACTCTCTTTTAGCTACGACGAATTAGTCACTTTTTTCCAAACTCGCTATCGCGGGCCCGACGATCAAAATTGGACTGGTTACATTTGCGGGGAACCGCTGCTGTTAAGTCCGGCTTACCTGGAAAATTTAACAGTTGGAGGGATTGTTTGGGGCTTTTTTAGCGGCGCGATGCGCGATGAAGCTGCTTATGTTTTGTCAGGAAAACTGAGTTTAAATTCCCCAGTGTTGGTGGCGATGGAAGATGCACCGGGAAAACCCGATCCGACTGGACTTTTCGAGGCAATTCAACAGTTAGAAAACCTGCACGGTTTAGCAAAGAATTTGCCCGTAATTTACGCGGGAGATACTGTTGCTGATATTTACACGATTGTCAAAGCGCGGGAAGTACAACCAAATCGAGTTTGGCTGGGAATCGGAATTTTGCCACCTCACGTTTTGGATGATGCTGTGCGTTGCGAGGCTTATACTGTCGCTCTCAAAAATGCTGGTGCTGCATCAGTCTTGAGGAATGTCGAGGAGTTGACTCCTGCACGGATTTGGGAATTAGACGGCGGTTGAAACCGCCGTCTAATTTTATTTCAAGTTCAAAAACTTATCCAAAGCGCTAACTACAATTGGTGGCCAACGACGGGTTTTTGCAACCCAATCAAGGTCTTTGTAACGGGAATCGAGGCCGACTGCGGCTACCCAATTGCTCTCAGCTTCGCCGCGATTTCCGGCTTCCCAAAGACAGGCGGTAAGGGCGGCTCTCATGTCGGCAAATTGAGGATACCTGCGAACAATGTTTTTCATGTTGCGAATTGCTTCTTTAGTTTGTCCATTTTGATAAAGTGCGAGGGCGTGGTTGGCGCGCGCAAAGGCGTATTCTGGCGCTAATTCAAAGGCTTTGCTGTAGTCGGCAATTGCTATTTTCCATTTTCCTAAACCAGCTTCGGCGTTGCCTCGATTGTTGTAGGCGGCTGGATCTTTTGGCTCTAATTCTAGCACGTGATTGTAGTCGGCGATCGCTTCTTCCCAGCGTCCTAAACCTTCTAATGCTGTGCCGCGATTTAAGTAGGGATCGGGAGCATTGGGAGCTAATTCCATTGCTTTTTCGTAGTCAGAAATTGCTGGTTCTAGCTTGTTTTGGCTGACTCTAGAATTGCCTCGGTTGCTCCAAGCGGCGGCTTGCTCTGGGAACTTTTCAATTATCTCAGTCCAAACGTTTTCGGCGGCGGGAAATTTGCCTTCGTTTGTAGCTTCAAAAGCTTTTTGAATCAGTTCTCCTAATTCCTGCTGGGGATCGGTAATATTTGTAGTCTCAACTTGTGCTGCTGCGGGCATGATATTTCCGAAGCAAACTAATCCGGTGACAATTAATACTGTAAAAAATCTCAAGAGCGATCGCATCATAGATGTTGGTAGTTTAAACTTTACTGAATACATTATTAACCTAAATTGTGAGTGTTGCTTGGATAAGTTAGGGGTAATTTGGTGAAAAAACGGTTGCTAATTTTGGGCGGAACGGGAGATGCTGCCGAACTGGCTGCAAGAGCGTCTCAAATCGCTGATATTGAGGTGGTATCTTCGCTAGCAGGACGCACTCAACAGCCTTTGACCCCAAAAACGGGTACGGTGCGAATTGGCGGGTTTGGTGGGGCTGCTGGGCTGGCGCAGTTTTTGCTCGTTAGCGCAGCCCTGGGAGAGGATCGCCCGATCGACTTGTTGATTGATGCAACTCATCCGTTTGCGGCTCAAATTTCTGCCAATGCTGCTATTGCTGCTGCTGAGTGCAATATCCCACATTTGATGCTGGTGCGCCCAGCTTGGGAGATGGTGGAGGGCGATCGCTGGATGGAAGTCGCAAGCCATTCGGAGGCTGCAACGGCTTTATCAGTGCAGTCTCAGCGAGTATTTCTGACCATTGGGAGGCAGGAATTGGCTGCTTTTGCTGGTTTTGAGTCGATTTGGTTTTTGATGCGGGCGATCGACCCTCCTGCACCAAATACTCCAATTCCTAACGGTAAATTGCTATTAGATAGAGGCCCTTTTAGTTTAGAAAACGAGCGCGAATTGCTGTTAGAATATCGCATCGATACAGTTGTTAGCAAAAACAGCGGCGGCGCTGCTACTTATGCCAAAATTATCGCCGCGAGGGAACTGGGAATTCCGGTGGTGATGGTGCAGCGCCCGCCGATTCCCGATGTGGAGCGGGTTGCTGATGTGGAAGGGGCGATTTCTTGGTTAATTAGTCAGTTAAATTTAAACGAACCGCGAAGACGCTAAGGACGCGAAGGAAGAGAGAGAAGAAGATAAGTAAATTCCTTGTTCCCAGGCTCTGCCTGGGAATACATATCTGGAGGCTCTGCCTCCCCATGCCTAAATGCCCAATTACTTTGATTTCTGCTGAACGTTCAAAGAATCAAGATGCTTCTTCATTTTTTGTAATTGTGCTTCTAAAACAGGATACTCCGAACCTGCCAACAGCGAATCTTTTTTCTGAGTTACTGTTTGTTCTAATGGCAAAACCCGATATTTTAGTTGATTGTTTAGAGTATAGCGGTGTACCCAAGTCGGAAGAGCTTTAATCCCAGTAATCTCTGCCGTTTTTTCGGGGAATTTCTTACGAATAGTTACTTGAAAAATTACGCCCAAATCTGTATAATCTTGCGTTTGACCGGAAATGAAATTTCCCATCGAATAAATTGCAACAGCCTTTCTGGTTTTGCCGTTTTTGCCAGGAAACTTAAATATTTTGTAAGGTTGGACGACGTGGGGATGACTGCCGAGAATGATGTCTGCACCCGATTTTAAGAGGTTTTCCACTAATTGTTTTTGTTGCGGGTTTGGCTGTCGCTGATATTCATCGCCGAAGTGTAGGGAAATTGCGATAATATCGACTCCTTGTTTGCGGGCTTTGGCAATATCTTTGACTATCTTCTTCTCGTCGATTAGCGAAACTAAATAATCTTTGCCTTTGGGTATCGGAATACCGTTTGTACCGTAGGTATAGGCGAGAATGGCTAGCGAAATGTTGTTTTTGGTGCTGATTAAAGTTCGTGAAGCCTCGGTGGCTGATGCGGCTGTTCCTGTTGAGGCTATTTTACGATCGCCCAAATTGGCGATCGTCCTAATTACGCCTTTTTCTCCCCGGTCTAAAGCATGATTGTTGGCGGTTGTCAAGATATTAAATCCGGCTTTTTTAGCAGCATCCGCCAATTGAGTCGGTGCGTTAAATAGCGGATATCCCGTATATCCGCCAACATCTTCGCCCGCTAAAGGTGTTTCGAGATTTCCGATTACCCAATCGCCTTTTGACAGGATATTTTTCACTGGTGTGAAAAAGCTGTCAAAGTTGTATGTTTGGCGTTTTGCATCGTAGCCCGATCGCGTTTGAGTGCTGTGCATCATAATGTCGCCGACAGCGATTAATTTTGCTTCTTTGATTTCCGGCTTTGGTTTGACGGGAACAGCTGCAATTGGCGGTTGACTTTCTGTCCGCTGCGTGTTATTTTCTGGCTTTTGGATATTGCAGCTAGCCATTAAAAATCCAGCTATCACCGAGAGCACCGGGCGAAATTTCATAATTTATCTATAGTAATTTATGGTGTTCATGGTATCATCAATAATGGCCATTTATGCCGGATTTTTTTTGAACCGCAGAGAACACAGAGGAAGAGAATAAAACAGAGATGTTCGCAAGTTTTGTTAGGATATTAATGGTTGGGTGCAGGATAAGGAATGTTTAAAAAATATTTGATTTTTGGATTTATAATTTTTGCTTCGGTTATCGGTTTGGGTGCTTTTAGTTACGCTCAAAGTTCGGCAGATAAACCTTTTGAATTTGCTTTAATTGGCGATTTGCCCTATAGCCCAGAACAAGAAGCAAAGTTTCCAAATTTGATTGCAGATATCAATCGATCGCCCTCAGCGTTTGTCGTCCACGACGGCGACATCAAAAGCGGTTCCAGTCTCTGCGACGATGCAACTTTTGTCAGTCGCAAGCAGTTATTTCAAAACTTTGAGATGCCGTTTATTCTAATTTATGGTGACAATGAATGGACTGACTGTCACCGCAAAGGCAATTACAATCCGGTGGAAAGACTCGCTAAATTGCGAGAAGTTTTCAGTCAGGGAAATCAAAGTCAAGGAAAACGGACTTTGACTCTAACTCGTCAAAGCGAAAACTCCCAATTTGCTAAATACCGCGAAAATGTCCGCTGGAATTATCATGGCGTTATGTTTTTTGGGATTAATATGGTGGGAAGCAACAACAATTTGGGCCGCACTCCCGAGGACGATTTAGAATATGCCGATCGCAATAAAGCTAATTTAGTCTGGATCAAAGAATGTTTTGCCTTAGCTCATGGCGACAACAGCAAAGGAATCATGTTAATCGCCCAAGCAAATCCCGGATTTGAACTTGAACCCACTGACAAAAGAAGAAGCGGCTACAACGATTTTATCGCAGCTTTGGAAGCGGAAACGCGCAATTTTCCAGGTCAAGTCGTCTTCGTGCACGGCGACACTCACTATTTCCGCATCGATAAACCTTTACCCCGTTTTACCGACGAAACTCAACTTCCCAGACTTCTAAATTTTACGAGAGTTGAAACTTTTGGCTCTCCCAATGTGCATTGGTTGCGGGCTTTTTATGATCCGAAAAACCCAAATGTATTTGAGTTTAAGCAGCAGATTGTTCTACAAAATTAGGTGATTTTTCCATCTTTTGTTAGAACCCCGACTTCTTTAATAAGTCGGATATGGATATTCTGTAGCATTCTATATTTAACCGCAGAACAAATTTTTGGTTGGTTGAAAATGAATCAATAAACACGACGATTGATTCTATTGCATTTTATTTCTTCCTTCTTCCTTCAGCTACATCTTTACCGGAACCTCTACAATAAACTCCGTCCCTTCCCCCAAATTAGAAATACAATTAATTGAGCCTTTGTGTTTTTCCACAACAATTTCGTGAGTAATCGCTAACCCCAATCCCGTGCCACTTCCTATCGGTTTTGTGGTAAAAAATGGGTCAAATATCTTTTTTTTCACCGCTTCACTCATCCCAGGGCCGTTGTCAGCAATCCGAATTACAGCATATTGAGAATGGGTGCCCGAATCCTTCGCAACTATTGACGTACTGATGGTAATTTCCCGTGGAGAGGGCTGCAAATCTAAGGCATCGATCGCATTGCTCAAGATATTCATAAACACCTGATTCAACTGACTCGCATAACAAGTAATTAAAGGCAGTTGAGCGTAATTTTTGATAAGCTGAATCTCTGTGCGATTTGCCTGAACCTGCAATCGGTGCTGCAAAATCATCAGCGTGCTGTCAATACCTTCGTGGATATCGACAGCTTTCAGCTCTTTTTCATCCAGTCTAGAAAAATTTCTGAGCGATCGGACAATCTGGCGAATGCGATCGGCTCCAACCTGCATAGAATTCATCAATTTTGAGTAATCTTTTACCAAAAAATCTAAGTCGAGCTCCTCAACTAAAGCCTCAATTTCCCGTGAGGGATCGGGGTAAGTACGCTGGTAGAGTTCAACTAGATTGAGCAGTTCTTGAAAGTAGCGGCGGGCCGGGCTAATATTGCCGTAGATAAAGCTGACGGGATTGTTAATTTCGTGGGCAATACCCGCTACCATTCGCCCCAAACTCGACATTTTTTCAGTTTGAATTAGTTGAGCTTGAGTGCGTTTCAGTTCGCTTAATGCCTTTTTTAACTGTTGCGATTTTTGCCGTTCTCGCGCTTCTGCAATTTTGCGATCGGTAATATCTGTAACGCGAACGAGATTCATTTTCTCGCCAGCTATATAAATTTGCTTGGCGGCTAAGTTTCCCCAAAACAATTTGCCTTTTTTGGTTACATATTCCAACTCCCGACTCCAAAATCCCTTGCGAGCGATCTCGTCCCTAATCCCGCTCAATTCTTCATCTTCAAAAGGTTTCGCTTGAAGAGTCGGTCCTTCAATATCAAGCAATTCGTCTTTGCTTTCTGCTTCAAAAAGTTCGACTCCACGCTGATTGCAGTCAACAATCAAACCTGTTTCGGTATTGACTAAAAAAATCGCATCAGCCGATTCATTAAAAACCGATTCTAGCAAATCTTTTTGTTTTTGCAGTTGCTGAGTTAAATAACGCAGGTGCAGGTGAGTTTTGACGCGGGCTAAAACCTCTTTTAGTAGAATCGGTTTGCTGATGTAATCTACCGCCCCCAGCTCCAACCCTTTGACTTTATAAGTTGGATTAGAAGCATCATCAACCGCTGTCATAAAAATTACTGGGATATCTCTTGTCTGCGGCGAGTCTTTCAGGCAGCAGCAGGTTTCAAACCCGTCCATTTCTGGCATCATGACATCCAATAAAATGAGGTCTGGCTTAATTGTCTCCAGAATTTGTAGGGCTTGGAAACCACTTTTAGCGACCCGAACCTCAAACCCGGATTCTCTCAAAAAATCAGAAACTAATTTAAGATTTGTAGTGGTATCATCTATTACCAAAATTTGATTTTTTTTGGTGCTATTTTTTATAGAGGCCTCAGAAGTAGATAAATTTTGTGAAAAATCTGAAGCGATTGTATATGTGTGATTTAATAACATTTGCATTCCTCACCTGTAATCGAGTTTATGTTTGGATTATAAATGGCTATCCATAAATTTAACAATTGCTTGATACTCAAAATCTTCGGACATTTCCAGCACCTTGACAACAAAGCCAGTATATTCCGGGTTTAATTGCTTCAGCCGTATGACTTCCAGCTCAACATCTTCAACATAACCTCCTTGAGCTGCTTTGTACAGCGCCAGCAATTCCTCTCTCGGCGGCACCGCCATTTCCTGCGGGCTAGAAGCTAGAGGTAAAGTCGCAGTAAAATTTCCCCCAGAGTCTTTTTGTTCGTAAATCCACCACAAGTTTAAATGATTCTGGATTTTGGCGAGCAACTCTTCTGCTTTAATCGGTTTGGCAATAAAATCGCTGTAGCCTGATTCCAAGCAATTTTGTCTATCAACTTCAAACACACTGGCAGAAACTGCTATGGTAATTGTACTTTTAAATTCCGGTAATTGGCGCAGTTCTCGGATCAGCCCGAAGCCATCCATCCGAGGCATTACTAAGTCACAGAGAATCAAATCTGGCAGAAATTCAGCAGTTTTTTCTAAACCTGCTTCTCCGTCTGCTGCTTCTGCGAGTTCAAAGCCAAGTGGTTCCAGCAAATTAACGATAACCGAGCGATTCTCCCACTTGTCATCGATTACCAATATTTTCTGTTTTTCACCTTGATAACCAATAGCTGTATCCGTTGATTTTACAGGATTTAGCTCCGTTAAATCCGAGTCAACTGGCAAGTCTAAATCAAACCAAAATTTGCTACCAACTCCCGGGTTGCTCTCGACAAAAATTTCACTTCCCATTAAAGAAAGCAGCTTCTGAGTAATTGCCAATCCCAACCCAGTCCCTTCGGTTTGGCGAGAAATATCTCCCACTTGCTCGAAGGGTAAGAATATTCTTTCTAAGTGTTCTGCTGCGATGCCATAGCCTGTATCTTCTATCAGAAAACGGATTTTGGTAAGAGGTAATTGCTGATTGGTAATTGGGAATTGAGAAGTGGGAAGATTTGAAACGAGCGATAAAATATCTTCACTTATTGTATTTTGAGATATCTGTGTTTCCGGATCTGTCTCTGCATTAGCTATTACCGCTGATTTATTACCGATTACCTCGACTTTGAAAGTAACGCTACCCACTTCCGTAAATTTTACAGCATTGGAAAGCAGGTTCATTAAAATTTGGCGCAGTCGTTTTTCATCGGCATAAACTCTTTTGGGAAGCAGTTCAAAATTGGGGTAAATAAAGTCAATGAATTTGGGCTGTGCTTTGAGAGTAAATATTTCTGACAATCCTGCCACAAACGCGGGAAAATTAAACATTTCTGGGTAAAGTTCTACGCGGTTGGCTTCAATTTTTGCCAAGCCTAAAATGTCGTTAATCAGCGTCAGTAAATGCTCGCTGCACTGGTAGATAATATCAACATCTTTGCGTTGCTGCGAGTTGCAGTTTTTGTCACGTTGCAGGATTTGCGCGTAGCCCATAATCCCGTTGAGGGGAGTCCGCAATTCATGGCTCATATTTGCTAAGAATGTGCTTTTAGCAAGAGATGCGGCTTCGGCGGCTTCCTTGGCCCGGGCCAGGGCTATTTCTGTTTGTTTGCGATCGCAAATTTCCTGTTCTAGTTGAGCGTTAGTGCTGGCTAACTCCGCAATCCGTTCTGTAACTTGGGCTTCTAAAGTGCGGTTGTAATTGGCTAACAGTTTCTCAGCTTGTTTGCGTTCTGTGATATCAGTAAAAGTAGCGATAGCCGCTACAATATTCGCATTTTTATCAAACAGCGGCGTACTGTAAACTTCTAAGGGAACTGTCCAACCAGGCCCACGAATTTCCATGTCATCAACCCTTACCCGTTCTCCCTTAAACGAGCGAACGACTGGCATATTTTCTGCCGGATATAACTGTTCGGTTCCTGCTTGATAAATGCGATAAGTCGCTGCCAATTTCTCGGTTTGGGCTTCGGGTAAAGTTTCGATACCCAGTAACTGCCGGGATGTTTGATTGGCGTAGATTAGTTGTCCAGTAATATCGTGAACTGATACCCCTACCGACATGGCTTCGAGAATTTGATTGAGCCGACTTTCACTCTGCACTAAGGCTTCATTCAAGGATTGGAGTTCGCTAAAAGACTGTTGCAGTTGCGCTGCCATATTATTAAAAGAGTTTGCCAGCTCTCCCACTTCATCAGCACGTTCAATTTCTATTGATTTATTCCATTCACCCTTGGCAATATCTTTAGCAGCAGTATTTAAATGCAGAATCGGTTTGGTAATCCAACGAGCGGTAAGAATGCCAATACCTGTAGACCCGATTAATGCCGCGATACACAGCAGGATACTCGTGCGAGTATTGGCATAGATTTGGGTCATGAAGTCGGCTTCGGGGACGACTGCGACAATCAACCAATCCAACTCAGATTTCTCCGAGATGGGGCTCACCTGTAAAAAATACCGATCGCCCTTAAAGCCAAAGTCTAATTTTTGCTTTTGCTGAATATTAGGAAAATTTTTAACATGAGTAGATAGAAAACTCATGGATGCCTGAGTGAGTTGATTTTTACTGTTTTGAGCTAGCAATCTCCAGTCTTGAGGGTTCAAGTTTTTTAGATAATCCAAATCCAATTTTTGCTTAAATGGTTTCTCGCCTGTGGAACTCGCAATCAGTAACCCTTGACGATCGATAATGAATACCTGCCCTGTCCGTCCCACTTCCAAACTATCTAAAAAAATGGTAAACTGAGGCAGATAAAAAGTGGCTCCCAAAACTCCCTGAAAATTGCCATAGGGGTCATCAAATGGCAAAAAGTTAACGATCGTCAATAGGGGACGATCGACTCCCTGCGATAAACTGACAACTGGCAGCCAAATTGCTTTACCCGCCTCCTGCGCGGCTCGATACCAGGGACGGCCTTTAGGTGGATCGTTGTGCGGATCGTAGTCACGTCTTACTTTTGTGAGCTTAATTCGTTTTCCTTGGCGATCGGCAGTATAGCGGTGAAAGGCGTAATCCGTAGATTTGTCCATAACTCGGATCACCAACGAATCACTGGCCAACGCTCTTTCGACAGCGAGGAATTCTTTTTGCTCAGTGGCGATCGCCATACTATTAACTGTGGGATATATTTGTAGTTGCTGCGCCAAGTAGCTTTCTAAAGCCGAGAAATTTTTCCAGTCCAAAATCTTTGTACGAATGGCTGCTGCATTACTTTGATTAAGGTGCTTGGGGACATCGAGGTAATTTTGCAGATTTTCCTCAACACGCCCGTCTACTTCACCTATTAACTGATAAGCTAAGTTTTCAACTGCCTGTTGCCCGTTTTTATACGAAAGATAGCCTACCAAACCCACCAAACCCACGATTTGCACCACGAAGGGGACAATCAGAACAGTTCGCAGCGGAAGTTTCCCAGCAATTTTGGCAATTAAGTTATAAAAATTAGGGATTTTCATAGCAAGGAGATTATGTTGCTGGCGGTAATTAGTAATTGGTAATAGGTAAAACCCGTTTTCAGGAAATGTGGCTGTAGGGGCGGGCGATGCCCCTACAGGCCAAATTTACATTCAACCGTCAATCCCACGTACATTTTGCCCAGAATTGCAGTACGAAATTGCTACTTCCGCCACATATCAAATTGATCTTCCGAACAGCCGTTGATATATTGATTGTTCACCCAACCGTCAAGGATTGTAAAAGTTTCATTAGGAGTATTGCCAGTAAATCTGGCTGCAATTTTTACCCAATTGCCTTGTCTGCCAACAGCCCTAACTCCGTCTCCTTTTTTCAACTTAATCACAACTGCGTGCTGGTTGCCAGGGCCTTTGCGAATATTAACTGTACCACTTTTGATGTTAATAAAAGAGCATTTAGTTTGCTCTTTTAAAGCTGCTACTTTTTCGGGTGAAAGAGTTTGCTCTTTGCCGAAAACGGGAAAGCTGTAAAGCGAAAAACTTAAACTGGCAACTGCGGCCGCAATGAAGAAGGCTTTGGATTGAGTAAAAATCAGCATTTACATTAATCTCCTTGGGTTCCAAAAACTATTATTGAACAGAAGCAAACCATTCGGTGATGCCTTGGGCAATCGCCTCTGCTAGCTTTTTCTGTTCTGTCGGATTCACAATCCATTCAAACTCTTCGGGATTAATCATAAATCCCAATTCCATTAAAACAGATGGAGCAACCGCAGGACGAGTCATCGCTAGGTTGTTCCAGAATACACCATAGGACGGACGGTTCAATTTAGCAACTAAATAATTGTGCAAAAACATTCCCAAACTGTGCGCTTGCGGGTGAAACCAAAAAGCACCAACGCCTTTAGTATTAATCGCATCGCCGTTATCTGGTAAAGCGTTGTAGTGCAGTGAAATTGCGATCGCGGGTTCTTCTTTTTGAATCATCTCCACCCTCGGCGGCAAATCCAAATCGACATCTTCCACCCGCGTCATTACCACATTTGCACCGCGATTTACCAACTCTTCCTGCACCAATTTCGACACAATTAAAGCGACTGTTTTCTCGCGGTAGCCCGTCGGCCCGACACCTCCCGAATCCTGCGGCCCGCCGTGTCCCGCATCGATCAGAATCTTAATTCCTGACAGCGGTTTTGCTTGCGAATTCGGCACCGTACTTGTATTTGCAGGCGGGTGTTTTAAAGACAGCACTAAAGTTGTGCCATCGTATCTCAACTTATAACCCCACTGCTGAGCAGATTTGAGATTGAAAGTGTATTGTACTTGCAGCGGCGATATTTGTTGCCACGCCAAACGTGAAATTACCGGGTCATCATCGAGCCGAATAATATCAGTTTGAGCGGTAGTATTGTACAGTGTTAAATTGAAAGTTTTTTCTCCTTCTTGGACGGTGACTGGGACTGGTATTTCTAAGGGAAATAAAACTTCTGTCCAGCCGGAAACTTGGCGCGATCGCGCGCTGCGAATAATCGATCGCACTGGCACTGCATCCTTGACAATTCGCACTTCTGATGCTCTGATCCAAGCACCGTAATCGAGGCGAATCCATTCTCCCTCGCGCCCGGTAATTGTGGCTCGTGTTCCCTTCGGCAGCGGTGTCATCCGAGAGAAATCGGTACTTGCCCCGGTTCTGGCAACACCAGGTTCTGCTGTCACTTCTGCTACTTCCAACTCCGCCGGAGATAGAATCGAAATTTTGCCAGTTCCCTCTTGACTGATTGTTTGATTATTCATAGTTAGCTCAAACAATGGCACGCCTAAATCAACTTTTTGCGCTTTTTCTAGGGAGGAGTTAGACTCATCGCCCCCCTTGGTAAGGGGGGGGTGGGGGGGGTTTTAGCGCAGCCTTGATACTGCTCGCTGCCACCTTTTTTAATTGGGGAGTTTTCCCCTAAAAGTACGGATTTGTTGTCTGGGAGTTCGACTTGCGATCGCGCTTTTAAAGGAATAGTAACGCCTGCCAATTTTACCGAAACTGCCGCATTCGCAGGTGCGATCGCCCCAAAGCAGATATATTCCCCCGGTAAACTCGCCACATCAACTTTCGGCGTCAGGGAATCTTTCGCAAAAGCCAATCCAGCGGGGACTTCCGGCTGATTCGACTGGCGCGTCACCTGAATTTTGACTTGCTGATTTTGGTAACGCAAGCTAAATACATTTTCGCCGAGTTGCAGCGGAAAAGTCGGGGCGAAATGGCCCGCTGCGGTGCGCGAAATTTGGCTGCCATTTACCGATACTTGTCCCGCTGGGGGGGCTGTACCGATCAAAAAGATGCGATCGGCTGTAGTTTTGTGGTTGGCGGGAGGATAAGCGACAAACAAAGGTTGAGCAGCCACAGCTACAGAGGCGATCGCCAATATCATCCCCAACACCATTAATCCTAAAAATTTTCTCATTCTAAAGCGCAGCTAATTTTGATTTTGTTGGTTGCTTTTACTAAAAGTTGCCCTAAAAACCTGGGTTTCTGAGGATGGTCCGTAAGTTTTACTGATTATACAAGCATCAGCTTATCAGGTTTGTAGTTGCAATTGGGCGATCGGCAACCCAAATTACCACCTAAAATGATACAAATAAATTTCTTGATTTTCCTCCTTCGCACCTTTCACGATAAAATCGGTTCGTCAAAAAAGTATTATTTAAGTAAGAACAGATTAAAATGATCGAATCAATCCAAGCGCAGTCATAATTATAACCGTGAATCCAGTTCCTCCTGCAATAGTTATCTTAGGTCAAAACAGCCAGCCGATCGCCAAAAAAATCTCGGCACTCTTCCCCGGTTCTCAGATTTACGGTTTAGCCGATCGCACTTCCGACACAGACATCACATTTAGCAACTTCGGCGAAACATTGCGGGAATTGTTCGCAGCAGAAACCCCAATTATCGCGATTTGCGCCGCCGGAATTCTGATCCGCACCCTCGCCCCAATGCTGTCAGACAAACGCGCCGAACCCCCTGTTTTAGCAGTAGCAGAAGACGGAAGCGCCGTCGTACCCCTGTTAGGCGGATTGCACGGAGTGAACGACTTAGCCAGAGAAATTGCCGCAGCCCTCGGCGTGCAGCCTGCAATTACCACAACCGGAGATATCCGCTTTCGCACCGCGCTGCTGAGTCCTCCCCAAGGCTATTATTTAGCGAATCCAGACGATGCCAAAACTTTTATTTCAAATTTGCTCGCCGGGGCGAAAGTACGCCTAGAAGGCTCAGCTAGCTGGCTTTCCGAGAGCTATTTGCCGATCGCCCCCGATGCCAAATTAACCATCCGCGTCACCGAAAAAGCAATTGTACCAACGCCAAACTGTTTAGTTTATCATCCGCAAATTGTGGCATTTGCACTCACAAAACTATCGCATATCGAGCCGGAAATAGCAGTTTCATTTGTACGGGAAGTCTTGGAAAATGCAGGTTTAGCCGCAGCTTCAATTGCTGGAGTTTTTGCATTAAAACATGAGATGGGAAATCCGGTATTAGAAGCAGTTTCACAATATTTTCAAGTCCCAGTTCGTTTTTTCAATCAATCCGAACTTGTCGAATTAGACGCAATTGAATTCAACGAAAATCAGGCCGCACAAATCGCGCTGACAGCAGCGGGTGCAAACAGTCAGTTAGTCAAGTACGATCGCACTTTAGCACTCAATTGTGCGATCGCCCTTGCTACCGAACCGATAAATGCAAGCGCGATCGGAGTTAGTCGCGGTAAACTGGCGATCGTCGGTACGGGCCCGGGCGGCGCGCAGTGGATGTCCCCAGAAGTCAAGGAAATTTTGCGGGAAGCCACGGATTGGGTGGGTTACAAGTTTTATCTCGACTTAGCCGGAAGCTTGCGGGAAGGCCAACAGCGCCACGATTCCGACAACCGCGAAGAGATCGATCGCGCCCGTTTTGCCTTAGATTTAGCAGCATCGGGAAAATCTGTCGCCGTTGTTTCGTCGGGAGATCCGGGGATTTTTGCGATGGCGGCGGCGGTATTTGAGGCGATCGACTTTGACGCCAAACCCGAATGGCAAGGCATCGACATCCGCGTAGCACCGGGCATTTCAGCCATGCAGGCGGCCGCTGCTGCGATCGGAGCACCCCTCGGACACGATTTTTGCGCGATTTCACTTTCCGACATTCTCAAGCCCTGGGAGGTCATAGAACAGCGGATTGCGGCAGCGGCGATCGCAGATTTCGCGATCGCATTTTACAACCCGATATCCACACAGCGGAAGTGGCAATTGGGAAGGGCGATCGAGCTTTTGCTGCAAATTCGCGACGCTAAAACCCCCGTCATCCTGGGGCGAAACCTCGGGAGGCCAGGCCAATCCGTGCGCGTTTGCACCCTCGGCGAATTCCAACCCGAAAACGCAGACATGAGAACCTTAGTCATTATCGGTTCCAGTCAAACTCGGATTATTCCCCGCAAATATGGAGGCGTATGGGCGTACACGCCACGCAGATACAAAAAATAAGTTTAAATGACTTCTCTTTCTTCTCTTTCTCTGCGCCCTCTGCGCCCTCTGCGGTAAAAAAATCTTCTTCACAAAACCCCCCACTAATCATATCAATTCCGGCTGCGCCGGAATCATATAGAGGAGACGGCAGTGCCGTTTCCCTACAATTGATCGCGGTAGGGACACGGCACTGCCGTCTCCTCTGTTTATATCATTCCGATGCAAACGGATTTGATGTCAACAATCAACTGCTATAGATGCCATTCTCACCTTAATCAATAGTTCATTCAGTGCAACTTTGGCATCAGAATTTGACGGCAAATGACTTGCAATACTTGCTTCTTCCAATAGCTTAATTAGCCGATCGCACTCTTGTCCATAAAACTCGACATCAGCATCTTCCAGCATCGATTTTTCATCACCGCCCAGCTTTCTCGCAATCAAATCGGGAATGTACGACAACTGAAATTTATCGTTAAGCTTCACCAAATTCGCCTCAATTCTCCCAGTTTGCATCAAATGAATCCCAGTCAACAACACCCGAAAAACATACAGCAAAGGTTTCACCCGGCGCGGGTGTTCTTTCTCAAACAATTTCCATTGATTTTGAGCAAAACCGAGATAGTGATGGCTGTGATGCTTCGTAATACAAGTAGAGGCAATGGCTTTTAATTCCTCGTGTTCGGGAGTAGTGTAAACTATTAGTGGCGAATACAGTTGTTCGAGAACATAACCGTTGCGCCGCAATAGCAAATCAAAAAACTTCTTAATATCGTGAGTCACTAAATCCAGTTCCAATTCATCGCGAATCTCAGAAACTTCGATAGTTTCTTCTCCTGTAATCAATCCGACTACTTCGGGTAATGGCAAAATATGAACTCCCCGCAAATCAAAGTCAGAATCTGGGGAAGGGAAGCCGTATAAATGCGAACCGCTGATAGTCGCAAACAGCAACGGATAAGGTCGAACCGAAATAATTTTGGCTAAATTAGAAATATATTCTATCATGTTTTTCTTGAGTCCCCCTGTGCTCTGACTTTGTTGGTGCGGTAGGGGCAATCCCCCCGTGGTTGCCCCAATTTCAATCGCCGATTTCGATCGCACTTCGGCGCGCTTTAATCAAAAACTGATTGGCTTTCTCGTAATTAGGGCGTTCTGGTAACGAAGTTGCTGCAAAAGCGCGATCGAACTCTCGATGCAAATCCAACCGCCACCGATTCACCTCATCCCAGGACATTTCCTCGTTGCGGATAGACAGTAATTGCGATCGATAATCCTGCACTCTCACAGGCACAAAACCCTCCTTCAGCACCGTAATTCCCGACAGCAACAACCGAATCAAGTGCATCGCGTGCTTCGAGCGAACGTCCCCAGTATTCCGCAAGTCTTGCTCCATTTTTTTAAATTGAGATAAAACGTAGCTATTGTAAGTTTGATAAACCAACTGAGACAGAAAGATTTCCCGAATTTCCAGCAATTCTTGTGCTACAGGAGAAATTGTTTCTACCAAAGGCGTGTACAAACATTCCAACACATTTGGATTAGCTTTTAGCGCCAAAATCAGAAACTTTTGCAATTCCCAATAGCATTCTTGATTTTCCTTGTTTTCCAATTGTTCTGGAATGCCATAAAGCGACCAATGAAGCATTGCCGGCGGCTGATAAATCCCGCGCATATCTGTATCGGATTGTTCGTTATCAAGGCCGTAAGCTCTCGAACCGACAATGCAGCGATAAATAACAGAATCATAGAGGTTGTATTCTGCCAAGAAATCTCCTCCCGAATCCAATCCTTCGCTCTGAAACTGCTTGCGAATGCTAAGTTCGTGCCGCCGCAAACTAATTGTTGTTCCGTCTGGGAGCTTGACTAGATATGCGTGGGAATTGTCCGTAGGCGATTCAACGATCACACCTACTAATCCCTGTTTCCAAGATTCGTTAGTTGCAGGATTTTTGACCTCAATTTTGGTAACAATTTGGGTTCCTGCGGGTACGATCAAGTTGAAATTTTGCGGAATATTGGCATTTGCCATCAGGAAACCTCCGGCGGGGGCACGAGTTACAATAATATTGTAGCATATGTGTAGTATGTGTAAAGGGGTTTTGGGCGATCGCGTCCCATATCAATTCCGGTTGCATCGGAATTAATCTTACCCAAAATCAGGAGACGGCAGTGCCGTGTACCTACAAATAATCTAGCGTAGGGACACGGCACTGCCGTCTCCTCTATATCATTCCGGCGCAGCCGGAATTGATATCAGCCCGCAAGCTAGGGCAGTTTTGGGCTGTTTTGAAATTGTCTAATTAATTATTAAGGAGGAAGATTAATGCGTTATGCTGTTGTAATTGAAAAATGTGAAACTAGCTACGGTGCATATGTTCCCGATTTACCTGGATGTGTAGCTGTGGCTGAAAGTTTAGAAGAGGTGAGAAATTTAATTAAAGAGGCGATCGCATTTCATATTGAAGGACTACAAGAGGATGCTTTTCCGATTCCCGAACCTGTCTCTATTTGCGAATATGTTGAAGTTTAAGCTAAACGTCAATTACTCTTTATTTCCAGTTTGTTTCTCATTCTCCTCTCCGATAAGCTGCAATTTCTTCAGCAATTTCTTCATCAGTTAAAGGACGATCGGCGTGTAAAGCGTGGGTTTCTTCACATAAGTTGCTAAAACTTTCAGCTAAAGCTTGTCTATTCGGATCTGGCTGATAACTATTCTTAAGTTTCCGGCTGATGTCAATTTTTTGTGCTAGTAAGTTTTCTTGTTCTGATTTCAGAATTATTTGCATCGTAAAGTTACCTCTATTCCTGCGATCGCCTAGATGAGTGACCTTAAAATTTTTAATGGGCAATACTGGATTTGAACCAGTGACCCCTTCCGTGTGAAGGAAGTTTAAAAATGACTGGAAGCCTGATTGAGTAAAGCTATTCTAGATAAGACGCTACTAAATTCTAGCACTTTTTCTAGCGCAATGCCCAAAACCCCTATTCTGCCGTGACTGAATCGATCGATATCTTCTAGAAAAGTAGCTAGTTCTTACACAAACTTTCACCGGGAGTACCCCGCCGCCGGTGCTGCCCCAGTTCGCCAAACTACTGTAGTATGAAAAAGAAAGAGCTGGTGCTAGTATCGACAAAACGTCGCCTAGGGGATACCGGGAGATGAATCTCGGCTACCGATCCAGGGTCAAGAGCCCTGCTCTCAGGTTCGATTCCTGAGTTTTCACTTCAAGATATCTCGTTACCGGGAAGCACGATCGTAGAAAAGAGCTTCAAGCCAGAATTTATGCAAAACCCCATAAACTCTCGGTGTCCGTGTCGGCTTCTGCCAACCAAGCATCCAGCGGAAGCCTGCCCGATGTCGGTCGGGGGCATATCATACCCCCAATGGTGATTAATTCCGAAATAGCCACTTACTTGTCGATCGCCACTGCGGATCATATCCCCGTTGCGATCGCGGTATCCCCGCACCTCTCCAGTTTGGATAAGCGATTGATGTGGATCGCTATTCCCGTGCAGCCCGATTTCCCAGGCCTTCTCGTGGAAGCCAAAGGCAATCCGAAATGCACCCTCGGGATTCATTGGGTAATCGGTGTACCAACTCCCAGGTTCGCACGTCGCTTGCCAGCAATCTAGGCACTTTTCTCGGTTGAAAACTGCTCGCACATCATTAAATTGGTTAGGTTCGTCTCCGTTGAGCTGGCCGTTGATATTGAGACCCTCAATGTAGATGATGTTGAAATTGGCGATCGGGTAGCTTCTCTTCTTGCAGTAGTCGAGAATTCTTTCACTGGTGGCGAGGTCAATCATAATTCAATATTTAGGTGGCGAAACTATTAGTGCGCTAAGAACTGCCATGCTTCCCATTACTAAGTCTAGATGCCTTTCTTGAATTTCTTGATTCAATAATCCAAGAATTACTACAGATATTGCGCTGGCGACAAACGCTGTAGAAATGCTGACAATTGCAAATTTGTAAGCCATTTACTGCTCTCCTCGGAGTCCTGAATTAGCTGAAATCCACATCTCAATTCTGTCTAGTCGCTCTCCGAAAAAATCTATTTTTCCCTCTATGCGTGCATCTCGTTTAGAGGCATCTTTGATTTCTTGAATTTTTTGCTTCTCTCTAGCAATTTGCTCTTTCTCAAATTCCCTGAAGTGCTGCCATACACTAATAGCTAGCCCTGCAATTGCAACTAAGATTGCAATATCTAGTTTAATTAAATTGTTGATTAAGTTCATACAAGCACATCCAAAGATATATAGAAATTAGGCTCACCATATTTACCCTTGTATCTGTATTCCTTGCGGATTTCGTAGGCATAAGGTGCAATTCCAGCATCTAGCAATGGCGGGGGGATTGGCAGCCAAATTATGAGCGAATGTTTCTGAGGGTAAATCCTCTGAGATGGCTCGACTTCTTTGTCTCGGAAGGTTCCCGGGCTCCATACCCGCCTAAACCAAATTCGACTAAACACATTTTCAATGTTGCCATCAGAGATAAATTGAAGCCGAAAAACCGTTCCGGCTCCAGTCTCTTGGATGGGAAATGGTAGCCACAGATCAAAATTGGGGGTTACTGTTCCTAGTGGCTCCCACATTTTATTTCCTCTAAATCAACAATCCTCGGAAAAATGTATTCCCAGTAGTTACTGTGATTTACGCCGCTCCTGTAGACTCAGTATCAAAATCTGCATCCGAAGTATCTTCATCAGATTCAAGTGACGGGTTAGAGACTACCGGAATATCTAGCGCCTGCCAAACAACGTAACTCATTGGCTGATTCGTTGCCGGATTAATTACAATTTCCTCATCGATCTTGTAATTGTAACCCCAAATCCGAGCGTGGGTGCGTAATTGACCAATTGGATCTGGGTACCCTAAATGCACCAGATGAAATACCAATTTTTCAACAGGCATCTCCAAGCCAAAACTTAACTTTAGATATCTGACGCATTCCTCTAACTTTGCCGCTTTCCAGGACTCAAATTCCGGCGTCTTTTCTAAGTCAATAGTTACTGATTGTACGGCCTCTTTTTCTAAATCGGTTAGCACTTTGCCTCCTTTAAGGATTGTTAGTTAGTTAAGAATTATCAACCAAAGTAAGTTAATTAAAACTTTATTGGAAAAGTACGCGGGGTTTGATAATTTTCCATCCCGCAGGTAAGGAGTCTTCGATGCTTGGGGTGACAAATGTACTTAAAGTATCCTGACCGTCGATTGGTGTACCAGTGCCACCAGTTGTCAAAATAAACTGAGCTCTGGCCGGCTTTGGAATTGTAGATCCCCATACCAAGGTATCTGTGTCGGCGTTTGTCGCGACTTCAACCCCTAGTAGAGTTAAAATTGCCTGGGTAATTTTTGTGAACGTTTCTCGTGGCATATTCCAGGCATATTTTATGCCGGCAATTTGCACAAAAACGGTGACTACACGAGCCGAAAGTAGGGTAGAGGGGATAATAGCGCGCTTTTTTGGGGGGCGGCCAACTTGCCAGCCTGCGGCTTTTAAGGCAGTAATAATTGTGGGGGTCTCGGCACAAAAACTAGAATTCCATCCTGTAGCACTAAGTCGCCTCGCCCTTCTGGGCTTGGGACTGTTGGCGCCGATAAAAGATCCGGGAGGGTAAGCGCCAGTAATTGGAGTATGCCCCAGAGCAACTCTTTCTTCCGTGTCTACATTTGTTTCAAAGGCGTAAATCAGACCTGGTGCTAGTGACACAGTTACCGGATCTCGACTGTTGTACTTGTTTAAAGCTGGCATTTTTGCTACCTCCTTCTTTTCTTCAGCCTAAGTGTCATCTTTGGCTTTGTCAAGAGCTGTAACACTTACAGAGCAAGGGTTGTAAGCCTTGCACGTCTTGACGGAAGACTTAAATGTTCCGAGATCGCACTCAACACTCATAATCCTTTGTAAAGTTTTTTTGAGAAGCTGTGATTTGCCAAAAGTTTCTGCCTTGCCCAACCAAAAAAAATATACTCAAAAAAGGGAACAAGACCGACTGAGGCAACGCGACAAGCCAAAAAATTTCAAAAATTCTGCTTCTAGGTCTTTGTAACTCATGTTCGGAAATTAGCTTGATTAGAGAGATTTCTGATAAAGTTGGGGGAATGTGAGAAACCAAGTGCCGAAATTTATGCCGAAACTCCCCAAAATAATTTCTGTAACCGCGATCGCACTTTTGACCTGTCACGGGTGTGTAGCCTTACCAATTATGTCAACATTGCCGACGCCTAGCAAAATTTCTTCCAACTCCCCGATCGAGACTGGCTGGGAAAAAACTTGTTACGCAGACGCTTTGACTAAAAATCAGGCTTCCAAGATTTCTGAAAACTCACAGAGCTTGGAAGTAAACGCGGATAAATTAGCAAAAGCAGGTAAGCACAAGGAAGCCATTAGAAAATATAACGAGGCTAGTGCCGCAGCCCTGAACGAAGAAATTGCAAATGGTCGTGCAGAAAATATGGAAGATTACACCGGAAATGTGGAAGATTTTCGAGAAGAAAATCGTTCGTTAATTCAGAAATCAGCGGAATTAAACTTCAAAATCGGCCAAAGTTATATACAGCTTGGAAAACTAGAATCTGCGATTGACTGTTTTGATGGAACTATTAAAATTGGCATCCTCCCGCCTAACGATGCCATTGCCCACCTAAACCGCGGTGACGCCTACGAAAGGATAGGGGATAAAACCAAAGCTAAAGCAGACTTCCAGCAAGCTACCATTCTATTCAAAAAGTACAAACAGCCAACCTATCAAAAACTCTCCGAACAGAGGTTGCAAGCGGTAAAGTAACTAGAATTATTTTGCTTTTAATATCTGTTGAAGCTTATTAAATTCATTTACCAATTCTTTGTTTAGTTTACTTTGTGCGTCTAAGCAATATTTAAGCTCTTCTTCGTCCATTAAATAACTAACTGATTTTATTAGACTGTTAATTACTGATTGTTGTTGCCTTACGATAGAAATTAACCGATCCTGATTTTTATTTAAACGCACTACTTCCGGCCCGATGGTATCAGAAATAACATCAGCCAAGCTCTCTACATAATCCTCTGCAATATCAGCAAAATTATCTAGTTTTTCGTGGCTATCAAGATAAACTAATAACTTTCCCGTTTCTGTATCCTGCTTAATTTTCATTTATTTTAATCTTTCATCAACTCTCATTCTAGCTTCTCGCGAGCACAAAATTAGTGATTCTTTGCACATTGGTAATACTAATTTAGCCCATCGAAAAGTAATATCCCCCGTCTGCCTGCGATTTGGCAATGCCTTATCTTCGTTCAACACTTTTTTCTTCGGCTGCACTATTGGAAAAGCTTTTGCAGGATTCCGACTAGCTCCTATTCCCATATAAATTTCATCAAAAGTGTGGGATTGAATTTTTAGAACATCTTTGAATACTCGTTCCGCTTCAGAAGCGGAGTTAGCCAACAGCCACAATTTGTATCCCAGCGGCCAGTTGTTGTAAGTGTAACTTCCTCTACCTCGCTTTATGATGTAAGGCTTCTCTGGTGTGGAGTTAAAAATCCTCTCCACCGCTTTTGCATACCGTTTGATGTCCGCAATCGAAATTATAGATTTATCGGGCATCAAACCTTCGTATTCAATCTGATCCATCAATCGAAAACTAATTTCTGATTCCAGCGGTGTACCAGTTCGACCGCTCGCAGGAATCTCCCTGAAGTAAAGCGAAATATAGGGATGTTTTGATAATTGAGAAATATCAGAAGTAAGCCGAGATGACACTCCACCGCCACCGCCACCTTCTTTCTGATTCCACCAATTAACGATTTGCTGAGCTATTTCGCGGTAAGAACCGGGAAAAATATGCCAATTCTCCTTGTCAGAGCGATCGGGGAAAAATTGCACTACCCGAAAATCCCACGATTCACTTTTAGCATTTGCTGATTCCAGTTCAACTATTCGAGGCCTTTTGTCCTTCGTGACACCCGGCCAGACTTCTTTAGTCCGCATTTTTTTAAGCTCAGAGGAACCAGAAAAGCTTGCAAAACCATTCTCGAATTCTTTTGCCCAAACTTGGAAATTAAAAGGGCCCAGACCTCGAACTACCAGTAATTGATCCAATGCCCTCAAGAGAGAGGCTTGTAAGGCGATTTGAGCATCGTTCCCCGCAATTACCAGCGGGGGTTCATCATCAAGGCGACCAAAATCTAACTGGTACACGTCAAAATAACTGCGAGCCTCTAAATTCGCCGAGATTACCTTGCCCTCAATAAAGGTAGGGGCTTCGCGCTTATTTATCTCTTTAGTAATTTCGCGCTCAAATCGCCCGAAATCCGTTGGGTCGCTGTCGCCTTTAGGGGTTTTGGTTGCAGCCATAATCTAAGTATTGCTTTTTGGTCTGTAAATCACCCTTGCTTCAACACTGATTTTTCTAAGGCGAGGGCGATCGCTCCAAGTTTCGCCAAAAGCCCGATCGCCTGATCGCGACTTTATTTTCTCGTCTGAAGAAAGTTGAGATGTATTCGCAAACCCGTTGTTGAATTCATCCACAAAGGTAGGCATATCGCCTACCCCGGTAGCCAACCTAATTTGGCGGCGCTGATTCACGTCGAGAAATGCAGTCATTCTCAACTCCTCTTCAAATTCTCCATCTATCCATCCATCTATATTCTTTTTTTGATCAGCAGGGGACAACTGACGCCCCCTGTCTGTAAGCCGAGGCAATTTGCCAGCTCTCCTTGCTCCGGTCGCCCTTCCTCTTGGTGTAGCCATAAACTTATAACTATGAAATTGGTTGACGAACTAAATCAGGTAAAAATTCTTGAATTCCTTCTCCAAATCCTTCCAGAAAATTCTCTAGAAATACTCCAATATTCTTAAATGCCGGATTGGATTGCAGTTGTTCTAGCTTTTTTTGAATATACAAAGCAAGGCTCCAGGGCTCGCCGCCACTTCCCCATAGCGCAACTGTTTTTGCACCTCCGGGAATCATTGCAATTAATGGATGATTTGGCTCATTCTTTGCTAAATCCTTGAGCCATTTTCTAGTATCCCTATAAAAAATCTTGGTCATCACCCGAAGGCCAGTAAAAAAGGCGGTTGAAGCTAGATTCCTTAACTGGCTCATCATTTGAGTACGCGCTTCTTCGTTAAGAGCTCTCCACATAATTGTAACTTTTGTCATATTGATTTGAACGCGGGGGATTTTAAAGATTCCCCCGCTTACGAAACTAGCCAACCCAGAACCCATAGCCTCCCCAGAAACTGCATACAAACTTGTAATATTTCCCTCAATTTGCTCATCAATTTGTTTGTCGGTTTCCTTCAGGTTGAGAGTGTAGGCTAGCTGGCTAATCCTGAGCATTCCAGTGATTACCTCGGGTCCGGCACCGAGCAATACTCCGCCCCCGATTGCCGCTGTAGCTACAGCGCCAAAGATTGCCAAGCCCTGCCCCTCAGCCGTATTATTTAATTGCCCCCAAATCTTATCTTTCACCTTTAGAATCGAACCAATCTGCCCAGAAAATGCTGTTTTCGCTTGCCCCAGCAAATTTTTGATACCACCCATTATGGCAGAAGCCACTTGCTTGATTATGTCGCCACGAAGCCCACTCATAATCAAGTTTTTGATATCCCCAGCTATTTTACCGGGATCTACTTGAGGTATTCTTGCCCAATTCAAGGTTCCCTTTATTTTACTTAGCCACCCTTGATCCGCACCACCATAATGGGTAGCTGCTGATGATGTTTGATTCTGATTGTAGGAAATATCTTTCTGTTGTTTGCTCATCGGTTTTCCAATTTTTCTAATTTCAGGACTATTATTGCTAAAAAATCAAAAACATCTTTATTCCCGGTAAAAGCTTGCACTACGATAGGATTTTCTCGAATTTTCAAGAAAGACGGTAATAACTTTTCCGTGGATAATTCCGTATTTGCTTCAATTGATTGGTCAATAGCACCCGGCTTTTTACCAAATCCTTTGCCTTTTGTTGGTGTTTTTTCTTCAACACCGGCCCCAATATTAAACGGGGTAGTAATGGAGGATTCAGATGGCTCTGTTTCGCCTCCAAACATATCCTTGATGCACTGAATGTCCCCCGACACTCGGGCTAGATTCATTGATTGCTGCACAGAAAGCCATGATAATCTGTACAGAAAATTAGTCAGTGTATCCACATCCGCATTGGCATCCCAAACCTGAGCCATCAGCGCCTCAAAAGCTTGAGTGCCAGAGGGAAACTGATTTTCTATGCCTTGGTCTCCGGCTACGGCATTATTGATATCCTTGATGCTTAGCTTTGGTGGGTGGATGCCCAGGTGATCTATCATTTGCGCTAGGCATCTAGCTAGATTTGGGTAATCGGTGATTACTTCATCTCCCTCCCCCCCTGGCATTCGCAATCGCCACGGGAAGGTGAGTTTTTTACCTAACATTTCTTTAGTGGCTAAAACTTGCTTAATATCTTCAATATCAGCCTTAAGCGATTCACAACATGATTCTGGCATAGGTGGTTTGTTTCCTGCGGATGGGAAGTTTGGAAGTGACATTCCGAATATTGGTGGAATCATAGGCGTCCAGTCTGAATCCCCAGGGCACCGTTGATCTATCTTGATTCTGTAATCTGCGAACCCTCTCATCGGCCATTGATTCATGAAATTGCCGGAAAAAACAGTAGCTTGTGCGGAATTTAGACCATGATACGAAGTCCAGTAATCGGAATAATAAGCCGCGCCATATATTGTTACGTTTGTCCCGAGTTTTGGGGCATCGTCTTTGTACAACGGGCCTGAGCCTTTAATTAAATCCCCTTTAGCAACAGGCCTAGATCCACCTAGTTGTCGGATTTCCACAAATCCAATAGGTGGATCAGGGATTATATCAATTTGGTATACATAATAATTGCGCCAGGGATGTTTTGTGCGCTTTCCAAAAGCGCCATATACCCCTGGGGCGGGACGTTGGGATTTAAAAGAAAATCCTCGACTACTCTCATTCGATCCGTAACCTACGCAGTCGATGAATTCTGTTCCAGGCCCCAAACAAAGAATAGAGACAGAGTAAAGGCATTTAGGATCGAACGGTGGCACTTCCCCAGGCTTGAAAGATCCATCGCTAGGTAATGACGGTAATGACGGTAATGACGGTGGCTGCTTACATCCTGGATCGGGATAAGTGCGCGTTGCAACAATCATCCCAGCAATCTTTTTGGTCTCCACAACGACGCAATCACGCGCCTGAACCTCTACATCAAAGCCCCCAACACCAAGCTTAATGTTTCCCCCGGTAACGCCCCAGGTAATACTTTGACCGCCGAACCCGATCGTACCTGCACCGCCATAATCATTAGTCACGCCGAGCTTGATTCCAGCAGTATCAATTCCTAGATTCACTGTGCCATTAGACCCAACTCCGACACTTCCTTTCTGACCGCCAACAGAGCCACTTACACTAGCACCGCTACTAGAAATTGCGCCTTTCATAAGCTTACGATGCTCCTCCAGCATCCGCGAACTGAAATGATATCAGTGCCAGCTACAGGTATTTCTATTCGCCTTGATTCATCTTTGGCTCGAAATTTAATAGCTAATTGAGTTGCCGACCCGAAAATATCTACGTCTCCCTGAGTCAAGTAGGGATTTTTTAAATTGATAAAATTAAAGATATTTCCATAATTGTGCATATTTTCAATTGCTATAGTTTGCCAAGCAGCAGATGCACTTTCCCGCTGTAAAAGAGAAATTTCAAATTTCTTGAATTCCCTAGCAATTGCATTTACCGCAATCAATTTATCTGCTTGCGAGGAATTTGCCTTGATTTCCGGGGCTGAAGCCGAAGGTAGGCTAGCTGCATAATAATTAATTTGCAGAGACTCCAGAAAAAACTCCCAACCTGGAACAGAATAAAAAATAGCTGGAGGATTTCTAGTAGCCGGAAGCGCTGCATATTGCGTAATCCAGCTAGTTTGCGCTGCGTAAATCTGAGCGCAATTCAAAATTACCTGTGGCTCAGTGGTGAAGGCTGGAGCGAATAGAATTGTTCCGGTATATTTTCTGTCTTCACTCATAAAAGATACGCCCTAGCCACATCTTGCGTACCACCATTTGGCAATAAGGAGGTGATATAAGGCAGTTTGAATTTACCCTCATACACGCCCAGCCTAGCATCATATATAGCCGTGGTATTGTCAAATTTGTCTGGGTTAAATTGACTGTTTGATTCTCTATTTACCAGCCATAGCAGAAGTTGCAAGGTATACGCTGGCGCTGTTACCCCATTAAAGGTTCCTGAGGTAGTTCCTGGAGTAAATACTAAATTCTGATAAATGATTCCAGGGATTAAGGTCAATGGTGCCGCTGCTGTGAAAGTTGCAGGAATTTTCCACGTTCCTTCAAAAAATTTGTTGTTCGTGTCGGTACTCTTTGCGCCCGTGAACCATTCTTGTCCCAAGGGGTTAATAGTTAGGTTTTCTTCTTGCATCTGCCACCATTGCAAAAGCTGGAAGGCTTGCCCTTCCGCAGTCGGGGCGACGACAGTCGCTCCTATTCCGGCCGTGATTATCGCCATATTAAGGAGTGATTGGTGGATTTTCCGGTAAGTTTAAAGCTTGCATTTCAAGTATCAGCGCCTCAAATTGCTGGGAAAATTCAGTATTGTCCGCAGATTGGCGGATTTGGAATTCGAGGACGGACATTCGTGATTCAAAGATGTCTAGGCGCTGCTTGAAGAGCAAGGCGAGTCTGATTTGGGGGGCTGAATTCATACTTGATAAATTAATTATTGATATTTATATATTAACTAAGCTTTACCTTTAAAGCAATTGTTGTAGAATAAAAGTATTCCATGATAAACCAGATATATGTCAAATAAAGTTAGCTTAAGCTTCTATGTTTCCACAGAAACTAGAAAAATCCTAAAAAGAATGGCAATAGACGAAGACAAAACTATGGCCACATTACTTGAGGAAATGATTACAATTAAGTGGCACCAAACTAATTTAGACAAAAAGAATGGCACTGTATAGAGCATTTGTCCAACAATCGGCGACTACCAGCTTTCCGAATACTTCGGCAGTGACAGAGCCTGCAATAGCCATTACTACATCGGTTGTTCTAGCTAACAGGCCTGCTGGTAATAGACGAGGATTTAGCATTGAAAATGATGGTACTTTCCCGATAGTTATCGCATATGGGGCTACCGTTACCGCAGCCGCTAGATCAATTAGATTGGAAGTTGGTGATTATTTTGAGGATAATTTCAACTGGCAAGGGGCTGTTTCTGCGATGAGTATTGGCGGCACCGGTACGGCTAATGTTACAGAGTTCACGATCGTTTAGCAGAAAATTATCATGCCAGTAAGGAGATCTCCGAAGCCAATTACCGATACCGATATTCCCGCAGCGATCGCCCGCGACGCAGAATTTGCAGCAGCAGATGCTGCACACGTGTCGGCGTCAGATCCACATCCAATTTATCTGACTCAGGCAGAGGGCGATAGCAGCTATCCACGATTTAAGAGAAGTATTTATACTTTAACAACCGCAACTCAACAGGGTGCGCAAACAAATACAACGCACAACTTGGATGCGGCAAAGATCCAGTCTGTTTCAGCTTTGATTACCATAAACTTATCTATAAGCGCCGGATTTGTTCCAAGAATTTTGCCGGGAGGAGTAGCAGGGTTGAGTGGATATCATTATTCGGTAAATGTCGATGCAGGGAATATCATCTGCCGATTGCATCCCACAGATAGTAGTCAGCTTTTGAATCGCACGGTGCTTGTCGCGATTGATTGGTTTTAGTTTCGTAATCGAACGGTCGTGGGTTCAAATCCCACGATCGACCCTAGATGCCGCCATTAAAAAACCTCGGCACTATCCGAGGTTTTTCAAGATCTTAAAAGAATGACTAGACTGCTAGAAACTTCAGCAAAGTTTCCCGATCGCACTCAACACCAATCTCTTTCATTTCTCTTTCATTCCAGTCCCGCTAAATTTACTCAGCATCACCTCTGCCGGGATAAAATTTACCCCGGCATTTTTAGCGGCCTGCTCATCCTCCGGGCGATCACCCGTCATCCAGCAATCCTTCAAATCTGCCAGCGCCTGGGAAGCGATTAGCAACATCCCGTGTCCCGGCTTGCGGCAAGAAATTTTAAGCCCATCGCCGCCGATCGGCGCTCCAAATTCCAGAGGCACGTTACCGCGAGACACTTGATAGCAGGACTCACCCCATGTGTGGCAGAAGAAAATTTCGGACAAATCGGGGAATAATTCCAGAGTAATGCGCTGCTCTGCGATCGCACTTTCGAGTGGCTTGCGAGGGTTGCCGGTATCTGGATCGATCGCTGCACACCCTCCTTGATTGGTGATGCCGATACAAATGAAGTCTTGAGATGCGTAGTAAACAACGGCTTCCGAAGCACCATCGATCGGCTTTTGATCCGCTGGATCGTTTATAAAAGTCGCCCCGCTTTTTGTTTCGCGGAGTGTTCCGTCCAAGTCGAAAAAAAATATTTTAGTCATTTTTGCCTCCAATTATCCGATCGTACTGAGCCTCAGCATCCTTGTATTTTTGAGAGCCACCTTTGGACGCTCCCCAAATTTCAAGGATGATTTTCGCCTTGCCGTAGCCTTTTGCCTGTAATTGCAGAATCCGTTCCAAGCGTTCTGAATCATCGCTCTTAGCTAGCTTCTCGGAACGTTCCTCACTCCAGTCATCATCGCCACCATGAGTCAGTGCTAGGGCGCGTTCTAGCTGTTCGACGTTCCCTGAACCCGCGTTAAGAATGGATTCAGCCTCCATCCGGCGCTGTTGCTCAGAGATATAGGCACTGGTAGCCAATTCATCCTCTACATCATCATTAATGGCTCTCAGCTTCATTGCCTCAAAGTCTTGAGCCTGACTGAGCTTGAGGGCAACTCTGCGGGCTTCAAAGCAACAAGCAAAGCTACCTATCAAGGCTAATCCCGTAGTCATGTTGTGCAACGGGATTTTACGGCTGAGGATGAACGGTGGTGCTAGCCAGAGAATGAAGCCGGAACAGGTCAAGGTCGAGACTTTTAGGAGCGACATAGCATTACCCCCAAGCCAACCACGGAAGCGGCCAAACCTAGAACCAAAACACCCTGCAAGGTAATTGCGTTGATTTTTAGCCGTGCCACCAGCCAATCGTCAAGCACCCAGCTCAGCATCCACAGCAAGGCAAAAATCATATACACGGCTCGAACTAGAGCTAGAGCTTGCGGATGCAGCGACGCTATCCAGCATAGAAAGCTGGAGGCAATCGCAAGTATCAAAAAATCGTTGATAACTGCGATCGCCTTTGTCATTGCTTAGCCCCCTGTTGAGGTTTTACTTCCTCTTCAATCTCTTCGAGCATCATCTCGACTTCCAAAAGGTCGAGCCTGATATTTACGCTGGTATGGTAGATTGCAGCGTCAATTTTGGCTTCTAGCGCATCCATCCTTCCAGAGATATTTAGCGCCAAGTATTCGCCGGGGGTTAATTCGCCTTTGCCGTTCATGATTTCGCCCCCTGCAATTTCGCTCTGATTTCGCCGATACGGGTATCAGCATTACTCGCAGCTTGGTCAAGGCTCATCCCCAAACGAGCATAGGCGGGGCGTTGTGAGTGAAGGTGCTTGCCAAGTCTGCCATCGGCGCGCTTTTTTACCAGCTCGTTGTCGGCAACAACACCCTCATACTTGCGGTGGTGTTTGTGGACTTTGGCATCGGCTTCTTCAATCTTCCCCAGTGCTTCATAGGCGCGTTTAGATTGCCTCGCACCGTCTGTCTTCTCCTTCGCTAAACCCTTCATGGCATCGGCTTCTTCCTCTGTGAAGTAGCGCGGGGCTGGCACAACGGGGACACTGCGGATACTAGAAAAGTTACCGGGGTTTTGTGGGCTGACAACACCAGGGCCTGTAGCAGCCATGACTTTTGATTTGTCGATCGAGTGAGTGCCATCGTGAACTAAGCCGCCACCTGTTGACGAATCGGCGGACTGACTGCCACCGAATAATTGCTTCATTAATCCCATTATTTTGATGCTCCGATTTGAATGTTGATACGGACTGGAAGCGGGTTCGGAATTTTCCGCAGGGCTGGCGCGATCAATACAAAAAATCCCACCGCAACTAGAAGAAGTGCGATGAGTTGAGGGAGGTCTATCCAGGCGAGAAAATTCTGTTGGTGCTGACGAATTTCGGCACTGCTGTGGATAACGTTATCCACTGGCTCGATCTCTCTCCAGCGATCGAGTTCGGGAGTCGTTGCCTGGGAAAAAGCGATCGCCTTTTCCCAGGTTTCGGTTTTGGTCAGGTGGCCGAATTCGCGGACTCGATCCTTGGCAAGCCCCATTTCGGAGGCTTGGATCTTGAGCCGATCGATCCGGCGATCGGGCTTGGATTGTGACATAATATTTCTAGAGAAAGGATGATGCCACACACCCGTGGCTGGATGTGTGGCAGAGCTGATCGGCGTTAGTCGGTCAGCTTTTTAATTGGAAATCGCCTCATAGGTCTCGGTAAGTTGTCTCGGCAAAACAAGGCTCTCCATTAGTAGAGATACTGGCAAGCTCAATATCTCGGTCATCACTAGATTCATTATCCCAACTGGGTTCGTCCTCGTACAGAAGGGCGGAACTATCTGTCAAGCAGTGTTCAACAAAATTAATTTCGTCAATTCGATCGTTCCCGTTGCAAAACACTACACGAGCCGTAGGTTTACATTTTTTAAGCAGAAATATCAATTCTTGGACTGTCATTTATCCCCTCATAATTACGTTTTCTTACATCTCGCAGTTGAAAAAAATGCCCGTCTCTCCGGACTGTCACGCCATCTTGATTAGCCACTCTCGGCGTTGGAATGTGGGAGCTGCCCTCCTCCTCACTGGCATCGAACCAGCTCGCTCCTACTTTTTAGGACAATCATTAAGGCCGTCAATCAGTAGGCTAGCCCCCGTTCTGTTCCGGGTGTCACCTGTCTTTCCAGTGTCAGCCAGTTGTTGAGAGCTGTACTCACTCCTTGCCGTCTCTCCCGGCACAGTCACACCACTTTTCCTGCTGGCAGGTGTCGCCAGTTGTTGAACAATTTCTAATCCCAATCACTCACCGCCGTAGCAGGTCGTCTTTGAGCAGAGGCTGCTAGCTCTCTGAGGTTTCGGCGGTGGTAAGTTAAATAGTATCAGCATTTAGCAGAATCTGCTAGCAGATTCTGCTAAATGCTCTAGACCTGACTTAGTATCAGATCCGGCAATCCCCCACCAACCTCTTCGACGGAAGCAGAAAGCGAGGTCGGCAAATCTTCCCATCGCACATTGACAGCCCCACAGAAATCAAGCCAGTCCTGACGAGTCATCGCCGGCTCTTTCCCTAAGTTTTCCCAATCTTGCAAGGTTCGTAGGGCCACCCTATTGTCTAGTCGAGATACTAGCTGTTCCCTCGTTAACCCAGCTCTTTCCCTTAATTGGCGTAACACGGTTATTTTCCTTGGCTTAAGTGGTTGACTTGTACTTCTATTTGCCATAATATCAAATAACAAGCAGAATCTGCTAGTAGATTCTGCTTGTAGCTAAACAACTAGCGGTCGGGCTTGAATTGAGCCTCAACCCTGCCGCCACATCTATTCTCTCAACGGATCAGCCTTGCGGCGAATCCCGATCACAAGCCCGCCATCATCATCTATAAACTTACCCCTAAGCCTCCTGCTCGGACTGACACTGCTGGCTCGCTGTGCAGTCGAGCCGCCAGAGTCAGCCCCTGTTCCGGGGGGCGATCGACGGGATTTCAAAACCACGGAGGCGAGAACCATGTAGACAGCAACTGACTTCTTTTCGTTCAAACAGATTTTTTCTCCCCGGCGATCGTCGTCACAGGCGATCGCTTCCTTAGCCAGCAAACCACTCAAAACCATGAGAATAACGACGATCGGATTTGGATACACAAAGAGCCTCGGCAACTACGAGAACTGCAAGGTATATCTGGAGGCTCAGTTAGAACCCGGGGAAGACCCCGAAGAAGGGATGACCGAGCTCCGCAACAAAGTTGCCCAAGAGCTAGACTTGCCCGATCAGTGGCACGGTCTCAAGCAAAAATTTGCGAGGCAAATGGCGGCACTTGAGAAAGTAAACGAAAAATTCCAGAAAGCCGAGAAGCGTTGGGAAAGGTATGCGGCTTTCCTAGTAGCCCACGGCGTGAATCCAGATCTCATCACTATCAATAGTCATCCCGACTCGATCGCAGAAGCAAACCGCACAGAGCCCTACGTCGCACTTCTCGGCATCATGCCCGACGATTTTGAATACGATGATTGCCCTGGCGAAAGCGGTCTACACGAATACTACCCAGAGTCAGATCAAGCTGGCGAAAACATCCCTCGCGTAACACTGGAATTTTAATATGACAAACACAGCATTTTTTCAAGGACTACCCGACTTCGATTCCCCGACACTAGAGGAAGAAATGGAAACCATCGCTAGTTCAGACAGGGAGAATTTACTCAAACTCTGCCTGCTACTAGAGGAATTCAACTGGCACGAGAAAATGGCGATCGGCTTGACTGCCTATCACTCAATCAACGCCTCGCACCAACTAATTAAAATTGCGCCAGCCCACGGTGAATTCAGCGTGCCAATGAAGCAAGCTATCGAATTCGTCCAAAAACTTTCGCCTCAAGCGCTAGCTGAATTAGCAGGCGACATTCTCGAAGAAGATTTTGAGGGTGAAATAGAGGTGGAAGATGAACACTAGAAGCACAAAATTCAAAGTCACACTTGACCTAGACGGCGAAAAAGTTGGGGTAGAAGTTCTTTGGGGACGACCACTGCCTCCAATTATTTACAACAACAAAACTGGTATTTTCTATCAATTGGTCAAAGGCTATTCCTACCGCCAAGTAGAAGGTCAAATCCTCTCAAATATCGAGGTCTCCTAAAAACCTGGCGATCGGATTTCCTGAAGTGCGATCGCCTATCACCCAGTAATAGTAATAACCATGAACCAGCCCCTCTCTTATGTTGACGAAATTGGATATACGCAAACTCCCAAGCTTAAGGCAATCGCCTTCGAGTTGGGAGTTACTTGCTCGGGTGACAAACGTAAAAGAGAGTCTTGGATTGCAGCCATTCAAACATTTTTGAGTTTGCAGGAAGCCAAGAAAGTCCAGCCCCAGGAGCCGATCGAATCCGTCGTCGATGCTGTGATCGATCCAGTGCCAGAGCCAGTTTCTAATTCTTCCGACACCAAAAAATCTAAAGCTCTTAAAGTTTTAACGAGCTCGAAATCCGACGAACACTTCACTCCTTCGCCGATCGTTGAAGCCGCTCGCGAAGTAATGGGCGCGATCGACCTAGATCCAATGAGCTGCAAAGTGGCCAACAAGACAGTCAGGGCTGAGAAATTTTACAACAAAGAAGATGACGGACTGGCTAAGCCTTGGACTGGGCGAGTATGGCTCAACCCCGCATTTTCCCTAGCCAATGAAGCTGTATCGAAACTGATTCAAAGCCATTTAGCCCACGAAACTACCGAAGCGATCCTACTTATCAAAGCGGCACCGGATACCACTCGACATCAACTACTGGCGGCTCTTCCCTTCTGCGAGTGGCGAGGGCGAATCAAGTTCATCGCCGACGGCAACAGTCAGGTAGCACCGTTTGCGACACTCATCTTTTACCTAGGCAATAACTTTCCCAAATTCAGAGAGGTTTTCGGCAAATTTGGAAACATCCGCCTCGGTCAAAAGCAGGTGGACGAACTAGAGGGTGATCGTCGCGACCTGCTAGCAAAAGTTGCTCAGCTACAACTGCAACTCGCAAAAAAGGCTGAAGCCGATGCCCCCGATCGGCGACTCGACTGGCTAGAAGATGATATTTGCGATCGTATTTTCACCACCGAATCCCGACTCAAGGTCTGGGACATTGACCACGACATCCCGCATCTTGAAATTCTCAGCCGCCAGCGAATCCAGGAGAGTACAAGGCTCGAAGAACTGAAATCCTTGCAGAAGAGGATCGACTCCATCAGCGCCAGCTTTTTTGGCTATCACCCGATCGAACAACAGTATTGCCGCCCCAAGCTTGAGGAGATAGAAGGCTGGCGATCGGAATTCGCGATCGGCAAGCTCGTGCAGGTCGGCGAGCTAACCGTGGCGATCGAGCGCTATTCTCGCATCAAGGACGAGTGGATTGCCATCTGCCAAATCAAGGAAAGGGGCGAGAGGTACAGCGAGATTGGCAAGAAATTTTACATCAGAGCTGTCGAACTCCTTCAAGAATTTACTCCCTACAGTCACCAGTCGAATGAAGAAAAAAAACCATCCTACCGACTTGGTTCCATTCGCACCGCCAAGGAATTGAAAAGTATGTTTCCTGGTGTAAAAATTTCTACCATCAATAACACTTGTGGTACTGAGTTATCAGCTCCAGATAATTCAATCTGGCAAGCATTTAAGGAGAGAAATACTGAACGCTGCGCCACTAAATGGCGGTGCGAAGTGCTACCCAACGGTGACAGCGTATCGCCTCGAATTGCACAAAAAAATAACCGCCTGGAAGCGGCCACTAGCTTAAATTTTTCGTATTAACATGAACAGAATTATAGCTCCTTTTAAACCCCCACGTCAAGAACAGCACGAGCGAGTTTTCATCCAAGATGCAACTAACAGATACAAAGCACGATTGCTAACCGCAGCCGGCTATATCTATTCAATTCTGAGGATCTACCGCCAGCAAGGGCATAAATTTAATATTCCAAATCCTCGCAGCTTTTATACGCATTTTGGTATCCCAAAAAGCACTTTCTATCGAGCATTGATACAGCTAGAAAAAGCTGAGGGAATTAAGTTTCAGTGGGAGCCAGTCGGAGGGATTTCGATGTGGTGGGGAACAGAACCGCAGGTAGAACCGCAGGTAGAACCGCAGCGCTGGAATCAAATTCCCTTAAGTGACCGAGGTGACTTCGAGGCCTTTGTGCGATCGCAGTGGCGCAAATTGAAAAACCAAGAAATCCGCAGCTTTCACAGGTTTGTAGAGAAATCGACCGACTTCAAGGCATGGTGGGAAAAATTTCGGTCACAACCAATTTCCAATCCCCAATTCCCAATTCCCAATTCCGAGCCTGTTACGCCGATCGTCTTCGAGCCTCCGATTAATTCAGAGCGGATAAGTGCCGACAGATTCCGCCAACTACGCCAACTAATTCAAAGCAAAAAATGACCGACTCAATGCCATCTAATATCGAAGCCGAAGAAGCGATTCTAGGCGGACTCTTGATTGACCGTGGAGCGATTTTTAGAGTCGCAGACGCGCTGAGGGCGGAGTATTTTTCTATTACTGCACATCAAACCGTGTACCGCGCGATCGTCGCGCTTTTTGACCAAGGCAAACCCGTAGACTTGATGACCGTATCAAGTTACCTGGAGGAGCGCGAAAAACCTAATGGTGTAGACATCAGACACAAGCTCTTTTCAGTGGTAGAGCGGACAGTTTCGGCGACCAATATCGATCAGTACGTAATCCTAATAGAAGAAAAGTACAAACGCCGCCAATTGATAGAAGCCAGCTTTAGGATAAATCGCGCAGCCCAGGAGCCGACAATTTCGATCGAAGAAATTTTGAGTACGGCAGAAAATGAGATTCTGAGTATCAACAGCGATCGCACCCAGGATGTCTGGACGGTCGGAGACTGTCTAACACAAGTGATAATGGATTTTGAGAATGGCTATGCACCGGGATATAGCTCGGGATTGCCTGACTTAGACAACCTAATCGGCGGCTTAGTAAAGAAAGACCTGATAGTGGTAGCCGGTCGCGCTTCAATGGGCAAGACCTGGCTTGGGGGGCACTTAGCAATGCAGGTCGCATCCAAATACAAACTACCTGTAGTGTTTTTCTCGGCCGAAATGTCAAAGGAGGCGCTAACTAAGCGATTTTTAGCTTCCCTCAGCGGCATCAACGCCCAGCGACTGATGTGGAACGGGCCTCACGAAAACGAGTGGGACGTGGTGTCATCGGCGATCGGTAAACTGGCAGAAATGCCAATCATAATCGATGACACCCCCGGAACTTCGCTCACTCCCGCATCCATGCGAGCCGTACTCAGGCGGGTGCAAGCCCAATATGGGAAAATCGGTTTGGTAGTGCTCGATTATATTCAACTACTGGGCGAACGCAATGCCGGCAATCGAGCTCAAGATGTCGGAGCGATCGCGGGGCATTGCAAGGCGATCGCCAAGGAATTCGATGTTCCTTTCGTTGCTTTAGCTCAAATCAATAGAGGCGTAGAAGCCCGAAATGACAAGCGACCAATGATGTCAGATTTGAAAGATTCCGGCGACATCGAACAAGATGCTGATTTAGCAATTTGCCTATACCGGGATGACTATTATAATCCTGAATCTGCCGATAAAGGACAAATCGAGCTGATAGTAAGAAAACAGCGAAATGGCGCTTTGGGGACAGCTAAAGCCTTTTTCAATCCCGAAACTGGCAACTTTAGAAACGTCTACAAAAGATGAAAAAAATTGTTGTCCGCGTAACAAGGGATAAGGATAGCCTGCGCCTAGAATGGACTTACCAAGGTCAACGGCGTACTCTCTATCCTGGATTAGCGGACAACAAAACTAATCGAATAAAAGCTCAGCAAATTGCTCTACAAATCGAAGCTGACGTAGAAATTGGAACCTATGATAACTCGCTATCTAGGTATAAAAAACTCGTCAAACCATTGCTGGAGATGGCTCCTGTGGAATTATTCGATACTTGGTTGGAATTCAAAAAGAGTAGTTGGGATACAGATACATTTAAAATTAGAAGTTATCTCAAGTCCGATTTAAATAACTTTTTTAAAGCCAAAACAGACGGTCTAACAGAAGAAGATATTAAAAGTTTTTACCACTGGCTGAGTTGCAAAAAACTAGCCACAGAAACTTTTAACAGAAAACTAGATACATTTGAGTTGGCCTGGGAATGGCTATTAGAATCAGGACAAGTATCCGAGAATCCTTGGCGGAATTTACCACGCCGAAAAAGTGGGAAAAACGGGAACGCAAAGCCATTTAGCAAGATTGAGATTACTAAAATTGTAAGCGGTTTTGAGGCTCATAAAACTTACAATCATTATCTAATTTTTGTTAGATTCTTATTTGGCACCGGCTGCCGGATCGGCGAGGCGATCGGCATTCGCTGGCAGGATATAGATTTCGGTACCGGCAAAATCACAATTGCAGAGCAGGTAACTAGCGGTAGGCGAAAGACCGCCAAGTCAGGAAGCTGTAGGGAATTCTATCTGTCCGCCAGCCTCAGAACCTTACTGGCAGAATTCAAGCCAAGCGGGGCAGGCGAGCGGGATTTGATTTTCACCACACTGACGGGGAAACAGATGGATGCCCACAATTTTAGAGAGCGAGCGTGGACGATTATCTTAGGGCTTGCTGGCGTGGATTACCGCAAGCCAAGCAATACTCGTCACTCATTCTGTTCGCACGCCTTAGAGGGTGGCATGAACCCCGTTACAGTGGCTGCAATCACGGGGCACGATCCAAAGGTACTCTTTGATCATTACGCTGGTTTAATCAACAAGCCTCAAGCTCCTGAGATTTTTTAGATTTTGAGACTGAAGAGCGATCGCGGTTAGCAACATTTTAGTCAAAATCACTTCTGGTAATTTTTCTAGCACTTCTGACAATCCAAAATTTTAAAATCTCTCTCACTGAGATTTGTTAAATATTTGAAGAATATATGAGAGAGGTTGGAACCCTTTATGAACCAGAGTTCTAGCCCGTTCTAGTTTCATGCGTGAGACTAGAGTCTAGCAAGTGAGACTGAAGTCTCATTAGTGAGACAACTTTGTTTCCAGAGAAAAGACGAACGAAAATATGGGCAATACTGGATTTGAACCAGTGACCCCTTCCGTGTGAAGGAAGTGCGCTACCACTGTGCTAATTGCCCGTAGATAGTTAACATAACATACTAAGTTCTGATTTGCAACTAAAATTTTCCCAAAAATTCAGTTGCACTCGACACAATGCCCAGAAGAGAGGCATTTGTCGAGCCTAGAATCAATCAACCACCCACCAGCCCGCCGCTGGGCCCACAAACCGCACGACAATCCACCAACCAACCAACAAACTAATTCCCGTCCAGCTTCCGCGACTTGTCCACTTCACAAAATCTGCGCTTTGGGTTTTCGTGATCGGCAGCCAGGGATAGATACGCTCTTCTTGTCCGAACTTGTCCCCGATCGCCTCTTTGCGACGTTTAGATTCGCCCATAATCTTTATTTGCTAATGAAATTTCAATTACAATACCTAACCAAATTATAGGCCAACAGGTGATCTCAAGCCTGCGTCAGCCAAGTCGTATCCAAATAATCAATCCTCGCAAACGGACTCAAAGCTGCTAAAAATTGCTGTCCATAACTGCGGTGAATCACCCGGGTGTCGAAAATCGCCACTACGCCCTGTCTTTCTCGCACAGGCGCGATCGCCCTTTGCAACTCATTCAACGCCGCCGGCAACAAATACAACCGAAACCAATCCTTACGTCGCTCTTTGTAATAAGCCACACGCGCCGTCACCAAAGGATTTTCCATCGAAGGAAGTGGCAAAGTTGCGATCGCCAGCAAATGCGGCGCGCTCAATTCCCCCTGATGTTGGCGCCAAAACTCCCACCCAGTCACCAAAATCGCATTCTCTCCCACATCAGTCTTTTCTACCTGCACCCGAGTACCGAACTCAGAAGCCAAAATCGCCGCCAGTCTAGCCTTCAGCGGTACATCTCCCACGATCAGCACCGTTAAACCCGCCACCGACGCGCTCATAAACAGCAAAGTCCGAATTTCTTCAATCAAAACACCCTGAAATTCCGGTGTATTCGGCAGCGGCAGCCAGTTGGGAATGTACAGTTGAATTAATTCGCTTTGCCGATCGGGCGAAAACTTCACCGCAGTCAATTCTGGAAGTCCCAGCATTTCCCGAAAAATCGGAGCCTTCGGTTCCACATCCACCGCCCCACCAATCAACACCACAGCTCGATCGTCCCAAATTTTGCTCAAAACCTCAGCAACTTGTATCGGCGCGCAGTACAGCGAAAAAGACCCAGCATCCCGATTAATTTGTGCCCATCTCAGTTTGCCGTTGCTTTCCCACCGTTGCCAAAAATTAGCCCAAGCCGTCGGAATTTGGGCGGGATGTTCGATCGTTTCAAACAGCCCCTTCAAAATATTTTGCTCTGCGGTTTCCAGCAAATAACACTCATCCGGTTTCGCTGGATGCTGAAAGCAAGCCCGCGTTAGCATTACCCGCACTTGCAAGATTGCTTCGGCTTGACTGGGTACAGCCAGCATCAAATCATTCCAGTCTCCCGGATGCAAACACGCCGTCAATTGCTGGCGCGTCCAAACTTCCAAGTCATCCACACCGTCGATAATTGTCGGAATCTTGCTATGAAATTGCGCATCAGTCGCCAAGCGCGACGCTAGCCAAGATTGCGGATCTGCTAGCATTAGTCCTGGGAAATCGGTATTTTGGTCATAGGTGGCGATTCTCTTCTCGGTTTGCAGCCACTCTTGCAATCGGGGAATTTCCACTGCTCTCAAATGCTCCAGCAGAGGTGTCGGCGCCACCAAAATAGCAGGCTGCGGCCACATTAAAATCGGCATCAAATAACTGACTCGATACCGCTGTCGGTAAGCTCCTGCGGGGAGTCCCGTTTGGATCAGAGCGCTGCGCCCCAAACGCAAAGCCCGCGCCACGAGACGCGCCATTGTCAAATGATGCGGCCAGTGCGGCTCGGAGTTCGATCGCAGGAAACGCAGCAGCGAATTGTGGACTTCTACCTCAATCAATCGATTTTACTGTTGACATTCCTCAATCAACATAATCAAAACTGGCCAGAAAATCAACTATTTTTTGACCGATCGGCAAACTTAATTTACTCTCCTGATGATTTCCACTTCGCTTACCAAAATTCGCCTGAGAATTCACCGTCAAACTCTTCTGTCCCGAACTAATTAAAATAGTTTGGGTAGGTGACTCAAAAAACTTTGTTTGCCGATCGGGATTTAATGTTATTTCCAGCATTTTTATCACCTCATTTAAATTCTCCTTCGCTGTATTCAATGCTTTACAAAACTGCACTCTCCGTTGATTTTCCAAATCTTGAATTTCAATATTTTTGCAGATAGCCACAATATTTTTCTGAGTTGCTAAGGCGTCATCAAAAGGAATAATTGCTAAAAAAGCTGCGGGCAATAAATGCTCGTCGCTATCAAATCTAAAAGTGATAGTTGTCTGGCGGTAGCCGACTTCAATATTGGGAGGACAGCTCATTGCCCCGTAATGCTGAGCTATTTCGCTGTAAGCTGTGGCTAAAGTGCTGTTTGCTGAGTAATCTAAAAGTGCGTCAACCACAATTTGCACTAATCCAGGCCTGTGATTTAAAAATTTTCTCGATTCTGACGACGAATTAAATTGTTGAATCTGAGTGCCATCACCTGCGGGGCTCATGTCAATCCACGAACAAGTAATATCATCTGCGATGATGCCAAACCGGGGAACCAAATACAGTTTTGCCCCTGTTAAAGTTGCCCCAGTGAAATCAGCGCCTACCCAATCTGCGTTAATCAAATTGGTTTCTGTCAAATCAGCATGAACCAAACTAGCATTGGCTAAATTAGTATTTTTTAAATCTGCTCCGTTGAGGTTAGCTCCGTTCAATTTAGCATCGCTCAAATCCGCACCGTTGAGATTAGCTCCGCTCAAATCTGCCCATTTGAGGTTAGCTCCTCTCAAATTGGCATCGCTGAGATTCACCTGTTGCAAAGAAGCTTGTCTCATGTCGGCATTACTCAAATTGACGCCGTTAAGTTCTGCTTTCGTCAAATCCGCACCGTGCAAGTTAGCTTCAGTAAAGTTAGCTGATGAAGCCGAAGCACCTCTGAGATTTGCACCGGAAAGATTTGCACCGCACAGGTTAGCTTCCGTCAGTTTTACCTCTCTTAAATCTGCTTCAGTCAGGTTAGCACCGCTGAAGTTAGTTTTGACCAGTTCGCAGCGGACTAATTCGCCTCTAATCAGGGATGCTCCGATTAATTGAGCTTCGCTTAAATCGGCTCTCACTAAGTTGGCTACGTTGAGAGTCGCCCCGTTTAAGATTGCGCGGGAGAGATTTGTGCTGCTGAGTCTAGCCACATTCAGGTTAGCGAAACTGAGGTCAGATTCGCTCAAATTAGCGCCGCTGATGTTGGTGATAAATAAGCTAGCCCGCCTTAAAATTGATTGGCTGAGGTTGATGCGGCTGAGATTAGCTTCATTCAGGTTGATTCCTGTGAAATCTCTGTCGCCTTCTGCGTATCTTTTGACCAGTTCAAATCGTTTGAGAAGTTCTTCAGCTTGCATTTTTTTTACCTGACTGAAAGGGCGATTTGCTAACTTTTATGTGGCATGAGTCTAAATTATCTCAACTTAATTTATCCTATAGCAACCCCCAGGTTATTAGGAGGTTATTAATTGCTGAAGTCATTGCGGAAAATTGCATTTCCCTTCTTCCTTCTTCCTTCTTCCTTCTTCCTTCTGCTATATTTACTCACCGAGCTGATAGAAGCTTTTGACAAACTCAATCACCGTATTTAACGGCGGAGTTGTGAATCTTTGGGCTTTAATTGCAGGATTAATCGAGGTTTTGTTGACTCCCGGCAAATTTGTCAAGTTTCTGCCAAAGTCTGGGTGATAGTGAACCATTAAAGTTTCGGCGCTGGAGTTAGCCAGTACAGTTTGAGTAGGCGATTGGAAAAAACTCGACACCGATTCGCGATCGAGCCGAATCGGCTGAATTTTTATTTCCCCTATTTTTCTAATTGTTTTGGTCAGGCTCACGTTCAATTGCACTACCAGGTTTGAGACTCTGACGCCCAGGTTATTGCCGCTTTGGGGTTGAATCATCTTGATCAGAGTAATGAGATTTTTTTGAGTAAATGCCGCGTCGCTAAAGGGAATAATCGCAACGAAAGCTGTGGGAAATAGTTGCTCGTCCTCGTCTATTCTAAATGAGATGACCGTGCGCCGCGAATTAACTTCTATGCTCGGAGGATTGCTCAAACCCGAGTATTGACTGGCTATTTGGCGGTAGGTAGCAGCGAGGACAAAGTTAGCGTCGGGGTCTAGGGGTCGATCGACAATAATTTGAACTGTCGGCGGTGTAGCATTGAAAAACCGTTGAGATTCTTCTGGGGTAAAGCGCTGAATGTGACTGCGATCGCCGTTAGGACTCAGGTCAACCCAATCGCAGGTTATATCATCTGCTTTCAGGTCAAACCTGGACACCGCGTAAATTTTTGCCCCCGTCAGCGCCGCCCCCGTCAAATCTGCCCCTACCCAATCAGCGTGAATCAAATTCGCTTGAGTCAAATCCGCGTGTACCAGAGTAGCGTTCAACAAATTGACATTACTCAAATTTGCCCCGTACAAGTTGGCCCCGCTCAATCTCGCTTCATCGAGGTCAGCACCCGTCAGATTCGCCCCGCTGAGGTCAGCCCACCGGAGATTAGCGCCTCGCAAGTCAGCGCCGCTGAGGTTGGCTTGAGACAGATTAGCTTGTCTGAGTTCAGCATTGCAGAGGTTGACTCCTCGCAAGTCTGCCCTGCTGAGGTCGGCTCTGTGCAAGTTAGCCCGTTCCAAGTTAGCCGCCGTCAGGGAAGCGCCTCTGAGGTGAGTTCCGCTCAGGTCGGCTTGCTCTAAATTGGCTTCTCTAAGGGTTGCTTCTCTCAAATCTGCTTCGCTGAGGTTTGCCCCGCTCAAGTTTGCACCGCTGAGGTCGGCTCGGATCAGTTCGGCTCGGATCAGTGTAGCTTCCACGAGTTGAGCTTCGCTGAGGTCGGCTCGAATCAAGTTAGCGACGTTGAGGATAGCGCCGCTGAGGTTGGCTTTGTGGAGATTGGCACCGCTGAGTCTAGCAACATTGAGTTTGGCTTTTCTCATGTTGGCGTTTGACAGATTGGTGCCGCTCATGTTGGTGAGGCTTAAGATTGCCTCGCTGAAATTAGCCCCGCTGAGATCGATCCTGCTGAGATTGGCCTCGCAAAGGAGGATGGCAGTAAAGTTTCTTTCTCCTGCTGCATATTTGGCGATGAGTTCTTCGGCGTCCATGCTTTTGACTTTCCCTGATATGTTAGGCAGAACAAAGCTTTGTTGTGCCAACCTTTAAATAGAATAAGCATTTTTTGTAACTTGATGCAATATGCTTAGACATCTATATTGTGGAAGCCTTTTATAAAATCCAAAATGCTAGTGATATTAGCTTGACCCAATTTTGTGTTTTCGGCTAACTTTGCCGCGCTGGAGTTGTTGGGATCATATTTTTTGATCAGGCGCTTGCCGAAGGCTGGGTGGTGATATACGCTGAGTTTTTGATCGCGGGAATTAATTAAGATCATCTGTGTAGGAATTTGAAAAAAATTGATGCTTTCGCCGATTTTTGGAAAAGAACTTGAAATTTTGATTTGGTCTACTTTGCTGATAGCTTGGTTGAGAGCTTTGCTGCATAATTGGACGTGTTTGGATTCTTTGACATTAAGTTTGCCTGCATCGTGGGATTGAATCATTTTCATCAAAGCTATCACGTTTTTTTGAGTTGTGGCAGCGTCGTTAAAAGGAATTATGGCAACGTAAGCGGTGGCAAATAATTTATCATCGCTGTCCATTTTAAAGGCGAGGACGGTGCGCCTGGAGCTGACTTCGATCGTGGGGGGCTGACTTAAAGTCGGGTATTGTTGGGCAATTTGGTAATAAGTTGCAGCTAGGGCAAAATGAGCGCCTTGGTCTAAGGGCGAGTCAATCACAATCCGAACTGTGGGCAAGGACGAGTGAAAAAATTCGTGGGTTCCTCCAGAGTTCAACCAGTAAATTTGGCTGTGGTCGCCGTTGGGGCTGAGATCAACCCACTTGCAGGTCATGCCTTCGGTTTTGATGCCGAGTCGCGAAACTGCGTGGAGTTTGGCTCCGGTTAAGGTGGCTCCGGTCAAGTCGGCTCCAATCCAGTCGGCGTGGATCAGATAGGCATTTGACAGGTCGGCGTGAACTAAACTGGCATTGAGCAAGTTGGCGTGGCAGAGGTCGGCTCGGCTGAGGTCGGCACCGCTCAATTTGGCTTCGCTGAGGTCTGCCCAGCGCAGGTTGCAGCCGCTGAGGATGGCCCAGCGCAAATTGACGCCGCTGAGGTCAGCGCCGCTGAGTACCGCTTGAGTGAGGTTGGCTTGTCGCAGTTCTGTCCCTCGCAAGTCCGCGCCGCTGAGGTCGGCTCGACTGAGGTCGGCGCCTTGCAGGTTGGCTTGTTCGAGGTTGGCTTCTGTCAAGCACGCGCCGCTGAGGTGAGCGCCTCGAAGGTTGGCTTGAGCAAGGTTGGCTCCTCGCAGGGTGGCTTCGGTGAGGGTGGCTCCGCTGAGGTTGGCTCCGCTGAGATCGGCTCCGCTGAGCTCGGCTCGGATTAGCTCGGCTCTGATCAGTTTGGCTCGTGTGAGTATGGCTCTTTTGAGGTCAACTCGCACTAGATAGGCGACGTTGAGGTCGGCGTCGGTGAGGTTGGCACCACCGAGATGGGCACCGCTGAGTCTGGCGATGTTGAGTTTGGCACCCGTGAGGTTGGTTTTGCTGAGGTTGGCTCCGCTCAGGTTTGCTACACTCAGATTCGCACCCTTGAGGTTGGCTCCGCTCAAGTTGACGCCGCTGAGGTTGGCCTCAGTCAGGTTGATTCCGGCAAAGTTTCTTTCTCCGGCGGCATATTTTTTCAGGAGTTCCTCGACTGTCATGGGGGCGGCACCGTATCAAATATCCCCATTTTATGGCTATGAATATCGGTATTGTCGGACTTGGTTTAATTGGCGGCTCGATCGGGCTGGATTTACGATCGCGCGGGTTTGATGTTTTTGGGGTTTCGAGTCGTCAACAGACTTGCGATCGGGCGAAAGCTCGCGGTGTTGTCTCTGAAGCCAGCATACACCTTTCTCTGATGTCAGCAGCCGATTTGGTTTTTATTTGCACGCCGCTGTTGTCGATCGAGCCGATCGTCCGAGAATTGATACCCCATCTTTCTATTGATACTATCGTAACGGATGTCGGTTCCGTAAAAACACCCATAGTACAAGCTGTGTCTTGTCTGTGGCCGAATTTTGTGGGAGGACATCCGATGGCGGGGACTGCGGAGAGCGGGATTGAGGCGGCGGTAAGGGATTTGTTTGTGGGCCGACCTTATGTGGTGACGCCGCAGGCTCAGACGCCGGCGCTGGCGGTGGAGAAAGTTGAGGAAATGGCGCGGTTGCTGGGTGCGTCGGTTTACCGATGTGGGCCCGAAGAGCACGATCGAGCTGTGGCTTGGATTTCTCATTTGCCACTCTTTGCCAGCGCGACGCTGGTTGCTGCGTGCGATCTTGAGGGCGATCGGGATATTGTTAATTTAGCCCAACATTTGGCTAGTTCTGGTTTTCGGGACACGAGCCGCGTTGGGGGTGGAAATCCCGAGCTGGGAGTGATGGTGGCAAAGTACAATCGGGTGGAATTATTGCGATCGCTCTCTATTTACCGCGACACTCTCGATGAGTTCATCAGCGATATCGATACCCAAAATTGGCAAGCTCTCGAACACAAGCTGAAGCTGACTCAACAAGCGAGAGATAATTACAACTTGTAAGCCAAAAATTAGTTATAACTGTTCCCGTCTGGATTATGATTGTGGACGCCTATATTTTGAGTTTCAATGTACACTTATTCTCGACTCAAGCGGGTTTTGCTGGGTAAATCTTTGCCCACTAGCGCATCTATTCACGAACGGTTGAGCAACGCTACAGGATTAGCTATTCTGGCTTCCGATGCGCTTTCGTCTGTTGCTTACGCTACTCAAGAAACTTTGCTGGTGCTGTTACTAGCCGGGAGCAGCAGTTTGAGTTTATCGCTGCCTATTTCTGGGATTATTATTTTACTGTTGGCGATCGTTGCACTGTCTTACCGACAGACAATTAAAGCATACCCGAACGGCGGTGGCGCTTACATTGTGGCGCGAGAAAACTTGGGTACTTATCCCGGTTTGATCGCAGCAGCTTCGCTGATGATTGACTACATTTTAACTGTAACTGTCAGTATTTCGGCTGGCGTTGCGGCCTTGACTTCAGCAGTTCCCTCGCTGCATCCCTACACAGTTGAACTGTGCTTAGTTTTTATTGTCCTAATCATGTTTGCCAATCTGAGGGGATTGCGGGAATCTGGCAAGATATTTATGGTTCCCACCTATGCGTTTATTGTTGGCATTTTTATCTTGATTGGCTGCGGTTTATATCAACAAGCAACAGGTCACGTTTTGCCGACCTTAGAAAATATTCCGGCTAAGGAACCTTTGGGATTATTTCTGATCGCGCGCGCCTTTGCGGCGGGCTGTACTGCTCTGACTGGAGTTGAAGCAATCTCGGACGGGGTGTTGGCTTTTAAGCCTCCTGAATGGAAGAATGCTCGGCTGACTTTGACTTATTTGGGGGTAATTCTGGGATTGATGTTTTTGGGAATTAGTTACTTGGCTCATATTTATCAAGTGATTCCTACTGAAAATGAAACACTCCTTTCTGTCTTAGGAAAAGATATTTTTGGCATCGGTATATTTTATTACTATTTGCAGGCAGCAACTCTGTTAATTTTGCTGTTGGCTGCGAATACGAGTTATGCGGATTTTCCGCGACTTTGTTATTTTTTAGCGCGAGACGGCTTTTTGCCGAGGCAGTTGTCGCTGTTGGGCGATCGACTGGTTTATTCTAATGGCATTAATCTGCTCAGTATCTGCGCTGCTGTTTTAATTATCATCTTCCGAGGCGAAACTAGCGCAGTCATTCCGCTGTATGCAGTTGGAGTTTTCACTTCCTTTACTCTCTCTCAATCGGGGATGATAATTCACTGGCTGAAAGAGCGAGGTAAAGGTTGGCAAGCTAGTGCTGTGATGAACGGTATTGGCGCGATCGCTACAACGGGTGTTTTGACTGTAATTGTCGCAACCAAATTCCTGTTGGGAGCTTGGGTTGTGATAGTAACTATTCCGATCGTAGTCAGTCTATTTTTAGCTATTAGCCGACACTATCGCTATGTAGCGGCTCGCTTGAGCATTCAGGGAATAGAACCTATATCTTATCCTCCCAGACCTAAAGTTAAGATGGTGAAACATCCGGCAGTCGTGTTAGTCGGACAGTTGCACCGGGGAACTTTTGATGCTCTAGATTATGCTCGTTTGATTGCGGATGAAGTTGTGGCAGTTCATGTTGACATTGGTTTGACCGATCGCGCAAAATTGCAAGCAGCTTGGCAAGATTTACAGTCTGACATTCCTTTGGAAATTCTGGAATCGCCTTATCGTTCGGTTGGTGAGGCTTTGACTCACTTTTTGACTTTGTTTGAAGCACAGCGCCCGGGAGTGTTCTTAACGCTGATAATTCCGGCTTTTGTGACGAAAAATTGGTGGGAGGGACTGCTGCATAATCAAACGGCTTTCTTTTTGAAAGCGGCTTTGCTGGCTAAAAAAAGTCGGGTTGTCACAACGGTGAGGTATTTTCTTTAAGCGCTCTCTAGCTAAAAGTTGGCCATTTTTCGCCTGTCAAACAAACTTATTTAGGATTTGTGCAGCAACGCGGTTTATTTCTGGATGTTTCATTGCCGTTTGTAGTTAAGCTGTCGGGCATCTAAGTTGTATTTGTCGGGGGATCTCCCGCCCACCCCACAAGAGTTCGATCGAACTTGACTGTAAAATTTAGATGCGCCTCAGCTTGGTACGATCGTATGAGCAAATTTTATGAGGACGGTATTACTCGCTACAAACACATTTTATTGCGAGTAATTGACGGGACATGATATATTAGCATTTTTTTTTAAATGCAACTGTAGGCAAGACCAAAACCCATATCTAGTCAGTCATTCCAATTATTTAATCTAAAATTTAAAATGATCTAAGTTCTAGGTTAAAAAACCCGGTAGATCAGAGCCCGAGTGCGTTGGCGTAGCCCCCGTAGGGGATCGCGAACTGTTGGTGTTACAAATTTAATCAAACACACAGTAAATTTATCAGTGTTTTTACTGGAATAATTTTATTTAAAATTGACAATCCTCTAAAATTTGAGTAACTTATAATGGATGAGCAAAAGCAATTTTAGTCGGGATAAAATAAATTATGAGCGAGCCGTTAACCAAACTCAGCGAAGTGTCGATGGTCTCAGCCAATTTTGGCAATGGGTTAGCCTATAGAGAGATTCTCCTGGATTGGTTTAAGTTTTTAGGAGGCAAACCAGGGGAAGTTATTGTTGTGGACGGTGGCAGCGATAGCGACACTCAAAAAGTTTATTGGGAACTGTATCAAGAGGGTTTAATTGATAAGCTGCAAATCATTGCACCGCACCATCAAGACAATGACAAGGAGAGATGTTTTATTCAGGAGTATACAGTGGCAGCAATCGCTAGCAAGCCGTATGTATTGTGGTTTAAAATTGACACGTTACCTTACAGAGAAGGTCATGACAGTTGGTTAGAGGAAGCGATCGATCATCTCGATCGAGATGAAGTTTTTGCAGTGGGCGGAGCTTTTAATCGAACCTTCAAACATTTCGACGCTTGCCCTGGCTGGTACTTTATTCAAGCCTGCACGATCAATTTTTCTTTAATGAAGCGCAGTACCTTCATTACAGCAATGGAAGAATGTGCGGGTGAATATATTGCTTCAGGGTTTGAGGGAGAAAACAAGTTTGGCAGATTTTTGCTAGAAGGAGCATTTCTCGAATATATGCAGACTCATAACCAATATACTTTGTGTAAGATTGAAGACCCGAGCTGGACGGTATTTCACACAAATGCTCAAGACGAATATTTGCAGGAAGTTCGGGAGAAATATTTGGCTCGCGAAAATATTAAAACTTTCATGAATCCATGTCTGACTAAGGACATCAGTCAATTTCTTTACTACGGAAAGCCACCTGTAAGAAGCAGCATGATTCAGAAAATACGCATGGCTTTCGGAGAAACCAAATTGGGGGGTTATTGGCGGGAATTCAAAGAAACTTTGGTTTCTGGGAAAACTGAACCAAACTCTTAGTCAGCTAATTTATGTTTAACATGAAAAGGCAGTAAACGAGTTTTGATAGGGGCTAATAGCTAGAAAAGAAAACCGCATAGGGAAGAGGTTCGTAAATTCTGCAAGCCTCGCTTGAGGCTAATAATTCTTACGTAATATTAATTATGAAAATTAGTGCTACGTAAAAATTATTAGCTATCGTCTGTAGGGAAACGACACTGCCGTTTACTACCGGGGCGAGAACGAATGAACCAATGATAATTAGATCAGACAATCATTAGTAAGAAGACTTTTTAAAATTGGTATAAGTTGACAGGGCTGTAATGATGTGCCATGCTTGTAGTGAATTGAAAAGTTGCCTTCAACTTTTCTTCAAAAAGATTGCGGCTGCTGAACCAAAGTCTTTTACTAACTACAACATCTCTTCAATTTGTGGGGGTTGCTACGGGGCCCGCAACAGACTATTTATGCAGCAGCCAAAAAACTTGAACCGGCTTTTGCGAGCTTTGTGTCGCCAAGGTCTTGATGTTAGTTACAGCAATAAAGTTTACTCCATTTCTCTCAAGAGTTCTTTGAATGAACACTGGCAAGATGCCGATGCCCCAATAGCAGAAGTCTTGCTCCCAGAGGGTTTTCCGGTGGAAGTAAAGGCCCTGAAACAGTTAGCAAATTTGGCGAATGTTCGTCATCCTCAAGGTGGTTGCGTTTGTCGCACCTGCGCTACTCCAGACTTTCATCCGGGGGATGCGGGAGTGGCGATCGGCTCGATCGTCCAAACTGACAAAATGGTGATTCCGGCCGCTGTCGGTTCTGATATAAACTGCGGGATGCGGTTACACGTGGCGGATTTGTCGATCGCACAATTCTTAGCAAAGCGCGATCGATTTGTCGAATTGATGAAAGGCGATTATTTCTTCGGTACTCGCGATGTCAGCATGACGGCAAAAACCGCTCGCGCTATGTTCCAACACGGGATTCCCGGATGGCTGGATGGTATGCTGCATAAGGCAACTGGCAGTGTGGTAAATTCGGATTTCGAGCAGTTGGCGACAGAATGCGAGCGCACTTTTCTCGGCGGTTCCATGAATGGCGATGTCAAATGGGCTCCCGCAGAATTAGTCCCAAACGACGGCTTAGTAAGGGATGGCGGGCTAGGTACTATCGGCGGCGGCAATCACTTTGTCGAAATTCAAGTGGTTGAGGAAGTTCTGGACAAGGCTACGGCTTATAATTGGGGAGTTCGATCGGGACAAATCGCCTTTATGATTCATTCCGGTTCGCGGAATGTCGGCAAATACATCGGCGGAATGTGGCGCGATCGATCGCGCGAGGCCTGGCCGAAAACCCTAAAATACCCTGAATCCGGGCTGTTTCCGCTGTCTGTGGAGGCAACTCCCGAACTTGTGACCAGCTACCTGCAAGCGGAAGCAACAGCCGCTAACTACGGTTTTATCAACCGTTTGCTGTTAGCAGAACTTTTACGACTGCGTTTGCGGCAAGTTTTCGGGGATGTCGAAGCTCCCTTAGTCTACGATTTGCCTCACAATATTACGCTAGCTGAAGGTGCCGGCTGGGTGACTCGCAAGGGCGCTTGTCCCGCACATTCGGGTCAGCCTGTAATTGTACCGGGTTCGATGGGTGCGCCGTCTTATTTGCTAATTGGTGAGGGGAACGATCGATTTTTGCGATCGGCTTCTCACGGTGCTGGTAGAGCGCGATCGCGCTTCGATATGAGTCGCGAAGGTGCTGACAAAAGTGACGCAGCTTTGGGATTAACGGGCGTAGATTGCATTACCTTGCGCG
>JANPMV010000140.1:0-14129 GCA_031427135.1 Cyanobacteria bacterium VAR_87_metabat_62
ACAAACATGACTTCTGACAGACAGCGATTTCTGAACACGATTTCCACAACTTGAGCAATTTTGGGAAGTATACTGAGGAGCAACAGCAATCACTGTTTTACCGTACACTTTTCCAAAATATTGCAACCATTGAGCGAATTGTGACCACGCTACATCGCTAATCGACTTAGCAAGTTTATGGTTTTTCACCATATTTCTTACTTGAAGGTTCTCATAGGCTACAAAATCGTTAGATTTCACTACGTACAACGCCGTCTTAATGGCGAAGTCTTTACGCTGCCTACTAACGTTCAAGTGTTTTCTTCCCAACTTATTAATTGCTTTCTTGCGATTACTGGAACCTTTCTTTTTTCGAGAAACTTGTTTCTGCAACCGCTTTAAAGCTTTTTCACTTTTTCGCAAGTGTCGAGGGTTCGTCATGGTTTCCCCGCTACTATCGGTGTAGAAATGGTTTAATCCCACGTCTATGCCAATAGTTTTGCCAGTAGGAACTACTTCCTCTGTTCGTGACACATTGATACAAAACTGAGCATAGTAACCGTCGGCTCGACGAATTACTCGGACTCGCTTGATTTCCTTGGGTGCCCAGAAATGCAAATCTCGATTGCCGATTAACTTAAACTTCCCAGCAGCAAAACCGTCTGTGAATGTGAGACATCTTTTATCAGCGGAAAGCGCCCAGCCTGATGTTTTGTACTCAACGGAACGAGTGTACTTTTTGAATTGCGGATATCCCTTTTTTCCCGGCTTCTTAGCTTTGCAATTAGAGAAGAAACGTTGAATAGCAAAAATAGCACGTTCAGCCGAAGCCTGACGTGCCATCGAATTAAGTTTACCTGCCCATTCAAATTCTTTCGCCATAATGGCGCATTGTTTGTACAGGTCGGATAATTTAACTCCCTGATTGTCGATCCAGTATCTGAGAGCTTTGTTTCGGACAAACTGAGCTGTGCGAATCATTTCGTCGATGATCCGATACTGCTGTGATGAGCCTTTTAACTTAAACTCTAGTACAATCATGGAATTATTGTATCACGTTTACGGACAATTGTGGCTATAAACTTGATTCGCAAGTTATCTTTACACTCGAATTAGATCCGGCCACTAAAGAAGGGGCTTGAAACCCAGCTTTTTGGTAATTGGTAACTGTCTGAATTTTCCTTTCCTCCAGTCAAGAGCGTTGAACACCCATGACCATTGCCTCTCGAATTAACAGCATTCGCCAACACTTGCCCGAATCAGTGCGGTTAATTGCCGTTACCAAACAGGTACCGACTGATGCTATCCGCGAAGCTTATGATGCCGGCATCCGGGATTTTGGCGAGAGTAAGGTTCAAGAGACTGCCGAAAAACAAAGCCAACTGCAAGATTTGCCGGATATCAACTGGCACTTGATCGGCCACTTGCAAGCCAACAAAGCAGCCCCGGCCCTAGAGCATTTCCAGTGGATTCACTCTCTCGACAGCTTAAAACTAGCCGCGAGGCTCTCGCGCTTGGCGGGGGAAATGTCTTGCTCTCCCCAAGTCTGCCTGCAAGTTAAAATGTTGCCAGACCCGGACAAATACGGGTGGACTGTCGCAGAACTGCTTGCCGACCTTCCAGAACTCAACAAATGTCAGCATATCAAAATTCAAGGTTTGATGACAATACCTCCGCTAGGATTAGATGACTCGCAAATCCTAGAATTATTTAACAGCACCCGTGAACTTGCTGACAAAATCCAGCAGCAAAATTTGCCCCACATTAAGATGCAGCAGCTCTCGATGGGGATGTCGGGAGATTATCATTTGGCAATTCAAGCAGGTGCTACTATGGTACGCGTCGGACAAACCTTATTCGGCTCTAGGAGCGGATAAGCAATGGAAATATTCCGATCGACACAAATTGGGTTAAATATAGAGTAGTTAGCGACCCGCGGCTAACCCGCAACGCGAGTATAGTCGGGGTAGCAAAGTCGTGATGGAGGGTAAATCATGAACCTTATTTCCAAGATGAAAGATTTTATAGGCTTCAACAATGAGCCTGAATACGATTACGAGTATGACGAAACCGAAGGCGATCGCTTTGGGAACGTCTACCAACAGCCAGAACCGAACGCAGCAGCAGCCGCTGCAGCCGCTGCAGAAGAACGCCGCCAAAATAGCAGAATGCGCGAGCGGTCAGTAGTAGGATCGACAGGTACGGATGTTGTTGCACCAACCGGGGGAGTAGGGTTAGTAATGAATAACGTGATTGGAATGCCTGGAGCTATGAATGGGATTTCGGAAGTAGTAGTCATGGAGCCGCGCACTTTTGAAGAGATGCCGGCAGCAATTCGAGCTCTCAAAGAACGCAAATCTGTGGTTTTGAACCTGACGGTGATGGACCCAGACCAAGCCCAAAGAGCTGTGGACTTTGTGGCGGGTGGTACTTACGCCCTTGACGGTCATCAAGAGCGAATTGGCGAAAGTATTTTCTTGTTTACGCCTAGCTGTGTGCAGGTGAGAACTCAGTCTGGTGTGGTTCACGAAGTGCCGCCAGCCCAAGGGCGGCCCCGCGCTGCTGCGGCTCCTGCACCGACAGTCTGGCCGGCAGAACAAGCTCAAGCGGTTCAGTAGGCGGTACGACTGTTGACTGTTGACTGTTGGCTGTTGGCAGTTAGCAGTTGACAGTTGACGGTTTGCAATTGGCAGTTAAAAAACAACTAATTAATGAATAACTAATAACCAATAACTAATAACCAATAACTAATAACTAATAACTATGATAAAGTTTGGTACGATCGGCGGCGGGGTAATGGGAGAAGCTTTGTTATCGCGCTTAATTGCCCAAAAAGTTTATTTGCCTTCAGAAATCTTGGTGAGCGATCCGCAACTTCAGCGGCGCCAATTTTTGACGGAAACCTACGGGATCGGAACAACAGCCAGCAATCTAGAAGTTGCTGCTGCTACAGAAGTGCTGTTTTTGGCGATTAAACCGCAAGTGTTTGAGACGGTAGCTTTGGAATTGTCTGTGAGTGCCGATCGCCCACAAGACCACAATAAAGAAACGGCTGATTTTAAGTCAGAAGCGGTAATCGTGTCAATTTTGGCGGGCGTGCCACTCAGTAAGCTCGAACCGGCTTTCCCGGGGCAGGCAGTGCTGCGGGTGATGCCAAACACTCCGGCGACAGTGGGCGCGGGCATGAGCGCGATCGCCCCTGGAAAACTCGTGCAACCTGCTCATTTAGAATTGGTAAAGCGGATGTTTCAGGCTGTGGGTGAAGTCGTGGAAGTGCCCGAAAGTATGCTGGATGCGGTGACTGGGCTTTCGGGTTCTGGGCCCGGTTATGTGGCGATTTTGATCGAAGCCTTGACAGATGGCGGTGTTTGTGCTGGTCTGCCACGGGCGATCGCCTCCCAATTAGCCCTACAAACAGTATTTGGTACGGCGAAACTACTACAAGAAACGGGAATGCACCCGGCAGAATTGAAGGATCGGGTGACAAGTCCCGGCGGTACGACGATCGCCGGAATTGCGACATTAGAAAGTAACGGTTTTCGATCGGCGCTGATTGAAGCAGTCAAAGCAGCTTGTTTGCGCTCTCAAGAATTGGGAAAATAATCACAAAAAATTTAAAATGGCTTATAGCGACTTCAAACTGAAGGAACTTGTGAAGCAATTTGACTTAACTATCCAAGAAAATCAAGATTTATTTGTTGATATATCAGAAGTAGAATCTAGTGAAATCCTGAAAGTAGCGCTAAAAGAAAACGCAGCATTAGCAATAGACATCAACACCGAAAAAGCTCGTTCTGAACTGATTATCGCACCAATTTTACTCGAAGTTAGACGACAATTAAATTATCAAATTGGTTTATTTTCCGGTTCCGAGTTTAATGTTGCTCCTGAAAAAGGATTGAATGGAACCTGTGATTTTTTAATGAGTTTGTCAGCGGAACGCTTGTTTATCAGCGCTCCTGCGATCGCCCTTGTTGAAGCGAAAAAAGAAGATATTAAGGCTGGTTTTGGGCAGTGTGCAGCCGAGATGTTAGCCGCTCAGTTATTTAATGAGGAAGAGGGAAATCAGATTCCGATTATTTATGGGGCGGTGACATCGGGTACTGTGTGGAGATTTTTGAAGTTAGAGGGCAAGATTGTTTCTATTGATGCGATCGAGTATTATTTGAGGGATGTCGGAAAAATTTTGGGGATTTTGTTAAGCGCGATACCTTCTCCCCCGACTTCGCCGAAGTTGTAGGGGTTATAGTCGCGGGCGATCGCAGTTGACATTTAGTGAGCTACGATCGAGAAGTAAGAGTTGAGTTTCAGTGAGGACGATCGCCAATGCCTGAAAAGTTAGAAGAAAGGGTTGCTGCTATACAAATACTAGACAAGTCTAGACATTTGCTTCTTACTTCAACGGGAGCATGGGAGCGGCTATCCCTCGGTAAGCTTTCACGCTGTAGCCAAACGTGATAAATTAATTGCTGCGTTCAAATCTCTGTCCATCGAATGACCGCAACTTCCACAGTTGTAAATCCTTTCTTTCAACGGCATATCTTGAATATGTCCGCAATTTGAACAAGTTTTGCTTGACGGAAACCAACGGTCAGCAATAATTATTTCACAACCAAACTTTTTCGCCTTATATTCTAGCTGACGCTTGAATTCATAGAATCCGCAGTCAGCTATGACTTGAGCTAGTTTATGATTCGCCAGCATTCCACTGACGTTTAAATCTTCTACTACTATCGTTGCGTGGTTTTTGCATAAGTAAGTAGTGATTTGATGAAGAGTATTCTTCCTGAGATTCGCTATTTTTGCATGGTGATTAGCTAGCTTGGTTTTGGCTTTATGCCTATTACTAGAGCCTTTCGTCTTTCTGGACAACTCCTTTGACAGCCTACGCAACTTACGGAGATGCGTTTTATAGTGTCTTGGATTCGGAAAAACAACTCCTGTTGAAAGCGTTGCTAATTCCTTAACCCCCAAGTCAACACCCACAATATTGTGTTCCTTTACAGTCGGCTCGTGCGATTGCTCCCAGGCAAAAGCAATAAACCAACTGTCGGCAGTGCGCGAAATAGTGATTGACTTGGCAAAAGTGTGAGGCAGTCCTTCGTAAGTTTTCACCCAGCCGATTGTTGGCAGCTTTATAAACGTACCGCCCACAGGGATGGGCTTGCCGCCTGCATCAATAGTAAAAGAGTCGTGATGCCCCTTCTTTTTAAACTTAGGATACCCACCTTTTTTTGACAAAAATCTAGAGAACGCATCTCCAAGATTATCAAAAGCATATTGGGTGATCTTCTGACAGATTCCCGTTTCTTTGATCCATGTGAATTCAGGTTTTACATGATTGTTGAAGAATTTCTTGAGCAGGTATTTGTTGGGCTTTAATCCATCTTTATAAAGGCTGCTCCAAGTAGCCAGTCCCCAATTGTAAGTAAACCTCGCTATGCCAGCGTGTTTGCTCATCATTGTTGCTTGACTTTTGTTTAGCTTTAACTTTGTTTTGATGGACAAAAGCATTGCTCGACCTCAACACTGGATTTCTTTGTTTAATTTTGCCACGTCTTGTGAGTGTCTTTACTGAGAGCCCAAGTTTTTTGGCAAATCGCGCAGTGTTTGAACATGGTACACGTAAGATGTTTGCCCATAATTGTACCATTTTGTCTATTTATTCGCTAGCTAGGTACTAGCTCTCTTAGAAGCAGAAGTGGCCCGCCTTAAAGACAAAGTAGAAAGTAACTCATTTTCTAAACCTTGGTGGGAAAGGATTGCTGGAACATTCGCTGACAATCCTGCTTATGATGAGGCGATGCAGTTGGCTCAGGATTACCGCGACTCTCTGCGCTCAAATTCTACCCAGCAATCCAAAGATTAAATGTACATTCTCGTTATTCCAAAAATGCGGTCAAAACTTCGCATGGCTCATCTTCAACTTCTTCAGCAATTGAAGCAATAGAGTCAGCTACAGTAAAATTTGTTTTGACTGATGCAGATGAAGGGATAGCAGCAGTTAGCGTCTCTATCTGCCGACTCAATATCATCACTTTCTCTTCTAGTTCCCTAAATTGCCCTAACAATACATACTCCGATCCGTTTCTCATCTGAAAATATTCCTGTAGGATAATTTCTACTGCTGACGAAGCCAAATTAATATCTTTCTCGTCCTGATACTGCTGCACATAATCTCGAATATTATCTGGAATCCGTACACCAACTAATAGTTCTTCAATTGCCATAATATTCTTGCATCTACGATATCTGGATGTGTTGGAAGGTCAAAAAAACTCTACGATCAGTTTCTAATTCCCGGATTGTAGGGGGAGTAGTCAACAAAATTCCAACGCAAGGAGGTTGCATTTGAAACCTCCAAGACTTGATGAACTTGAAATTGAATAACGCGCTCCGCTCCTACAAATTCTTTCTTTGCTTGTGTATCCCACAGAATCTCTGCCTTCCCAGTTAATTGAAGGGTTGTACCTTGTTCAAAGTCGAGAAAAAGCAGCCCCGTAGATGGGTTAAGATGAATGTTTCCCAAGGTGTTGAACATATTGTTGCCCGCGTAGTCTGGAAAGATCAGAGTGCTGGGATTTGAAACTCGAACAAAGCCAGGGAAACCACCTCGATGAGAGGCATCCGCACAAGCTGATTCTGGATGAAAACTTGTGATAAAAAAGGTGTCCGCTTGACTAATCCATTGAATCTGTCTGGGAGTAAGAGCTTTTGCTGCTGCTGTTACGGTCGCTTCTGGTTCAGAGCAAGAGGTTTTAATCCAGCGTCTCTGGATGTACTGCGGACAATTGAAATAAACTTGTAGCAGAGTAAGCTCTATATCGTCGTTAGGCCCTTGAACAGCAGTTCCATTTAAGCGCAGACGGACGCGCGATGCTAAATCAATCACCAACAAGCCACAGGGCGTTCCCGTTTTTAGTGCTTTTTTAAGCGGTGAATCTGGAATCGGCTCAGCATTAATTTGAATTAACTCATCTGTTGTTGCTCGTAGAAAACCGGGAGTACCGGTAAGGAGTGAAGCCCAAACTCGATCGACTGCATCAACAGTTCCAGCTACTGCCAGACTCTGTGATTCCAGAAAGCGTTTAGCAGCAAGCGTCAGCGTTGGGCGAACCATTCCGCTGAGTTGTGCTGCTTCAAACTGTTTTCCAGCTTGCAATTGAACAGTTTTTTCTCCATCGTGATATGCAGATGACATATTGATTAGTCGTCCGATAAAATTGATTTATTCGAGTCGATGCCCCATGAATCCTATTTGTGATTCGTCGCACAAACAATACCTGGCTACTTTGGTTATTGCTAGACCAGATTCACATTACGACAATCAATTTGACAGAAAAAATTCATTGGGTTTGTAAATTTTAAACAGCCAATCAAGACAAGGTAGGTAAGTGCAAAATGGTTCATTCAACTGCTTGATTACTATCTTGCATAACAACCTACCCCGGCATTAGGTTATGCGATAACTTTCTCTTCTACTTGCAGTTCCAAAACCGACATTTGAGCATCCCAGAAATCAGCCCATAAATGACAATAGCGTTCACAGATATCTGTGATTTTTTCGTATTCAGTCGGCGAAACAGCCTGCATGAGCACATACCACAAATCATCTTCATGAGTGTCATCATCTGCTTCTGCTTGCGCGTCATCGCTCGCACCGTGATTAAGGTAATACCCCTTTCCCGTTTCTATTCCGACAACTTTAGCATTTTCTCGCAATGGCGCACTAAAGATCACAACAACCCGTTCCGCGACAGCCAGCAAAGCAACAACTGAGGCAAAATCGCCGTAGGCATTCTCTAAAAATGTTCGGACACGTTCTGCTTGCGGACTCGGAGTATAAGTCGATCTCTCATTGATACTAATGCCAAACTCATCAAGAACCAGCTCATACAGAGGATAATGCGCTCCTAGAGGATTGCCTCGATAGTACCCATTCTGGTCAATTCCAGGCTTAAATCCAAACTCATCAAGCGTGTTTAGGGTCAGCAGAAATCTGGCGTACATCTTCGTTCCTGGTGCCAATCTCTGTTCCACTTGCCGACTCTGGACTTGCGCCATCAATAGAGCATCTGTGAAAATTTGCACAATCGCGTGGCGGTAATCTAAGTGAATTTTCCGCATTGCATCTAATCCAAAGGAGCCTGAATTTAAGGCTTGAATGGCGGAATGCTCGGCAATTGGATGTCGCTGTAAGCGCTCACGGCATTGAGCAACAAACTGCTGATTTTTTATCCATAAATCCTTTGATACCGAATCTCTAAATAAATCTCTTGCAACTTGACGAGGATTGTTCAATTGCGTCACCATAACTTCTCCTTAAAATTTGACAAAAAGGCCTATAGCGTAATCAATTGACCAAAAATTGCTGTAATCCAAACAAGACGCGAAATGAGTCACAGCCGGACAAAGCTATACCCATGCGTGCTTCAACAAAGGCGGTAACTTTGCAAGGTGAATGACAATAATTCCAACTGCTTCGGCTTCACGCATTCAGAGTAGCTGAAATTACCACTTTGTAATCTACTAAATGCTCCAGAGATAAGGATTTATCTTCCTTTGGCGAGCGATAGGACTATCTTAGGACAGATCTGTCCTCTTGTCAAGATTTTAATAGTTTGATCAACGTAAATATTTATTATAAAAATAATATTTTATGAGACAGATATCAGGACTTACGCAACTGGCACATGGTGATGAGTGCGTAAGCGTTGCCCTCGTAGAGGATCGCCCTCACCCCGATTGCGAGCCATAACCCCTGAAGGAAGGGGAAGCCAATATATTATTGTCCCTTCCGCGATACGACGATCGTTTGCTAATTTCTTTAGGCTTCCTTCAGCTCTGTGTCGCACCCTGTTACTCTATTCATGCGCTCTGTCACTGACTGAAGTTTTTTCTAATAAACTGTTTGCTATTAATTTCGCTTGTTGAAAGGACAAGGTATTATTAGTCACCTGAGCCGAGATGGTTGCACCATCAAGCAGAAGCATCCAATAAGCAGCTAAATGCTCTGAACCTTGTACATCAGCAGCTTCTGCCAAATCTCGGATATATTTGATTACTAAGCGTTTATGTTCCGCACAGAAAGCATGAATTGGTGAATCAGGAGCCGAGAACTCAGCAGAAGCATTAATAAAAATACAGCCGAAAAAGACAGGAGTTTTAGACCATTGCTCGTATACATCAAACACAGCCAGTAATCGATCGATCGCATTGTCACGACGCTCAACTTCCCGCATTAGCCAGTTACGAAATTCTTCATCCTGCTTTCGCATACTGGCAAGAATAAGTTCGTCTTTCGATTTAAAATGTCGATAAAGGGTATTTTTTGCAACACCCGATTCTGCCAAAATCTTGTCAATACCCGTAGCATGAAAACCATGCTGGCGAAATAGCGTGAGTGCCACGCTAACAAGATGTTCATGAGACTTCATTGCCATACTTATCTGAACTCTCTTCGGAACGTTAATACTTTGATTCTACTTAATATAGAAGCAAGAAGGAAGAAGAGAAATGCCACAACATCAATCTACTATATCAATCGATCGCTGCTGTTTCCAATTTCTGCCCAATTCTCGGTTCAGTACCGTTCAAAAGCCGCTGAATATTGCTGCGATGCCGCACGATTACAAATACGCCGCCCGCAATGCCAAACAATACATAAGCTAGTGGCTGATTTAACGCAAACATCAATCCAGCAACGCTAATCGCACCGATAATTGAACTCAAAGAAACAATTCGCGATACTGCAAATACTATCCCGAAAATTCCGAAAGTTCCCAAGCCGACGGGCCAGTACAAACCGAGCAAAACTCCCAAACTTGTAGCGACGGATTTGCCGCCGGTAAACCCCAACCAAATTGATTTGCTGTGGCCTAAAACTGCAAATAAACCCGCTAAAGTTGCCATCCAAGGGATGATTGTTGCTGTATTTTCTAAATTGGCGGCGGTTGCTACCTGTTGGGTAAAATCGAGAGAGTAAATGTAGCGGATTAGGACGATCGCACTTACGCCCTTCAACACATCAACCAACAACACTCCCAACCCCGGCCACTTCCCCAAAGTCCTGAGTACATTAGTCGCGCCAGTCGAACCGGAACCGACTTCCCGAATATCAATTCCCAGCATCCATTTACCCAAGGCGTATCCAGTCGGAATCGAACCGAGTAGGTAAGCTGCAATTAGCAAGGTTCCATTTAAAATTATCCAGCTAGTCATGTTTTGATCTAAGATTTGTTGTACAGAAGGAAGAAGTTCGGCAACGGATTTTGTAACGGATGTAACGGATGTCAGGAAGTTCGGCAAAGGATTTTGTAACGACGGATGTAACGGATGTTGGAATTCCGGTTAGTTTACTCCTGAATTTCTTCAGTCCGCAGAGGCGGACTTTGTTTGTATAGCTGCGAATTATATTCGCCGGGAATTACCTCAAAAATCCTTAGCAGTCGTCAAAGTTTGCGGATCGGGAGCAAAGGCTAACCACAGTGGAAATTGCAGCATCGACAAACTAATTAAATCCTCAGTTTCATCAATCACAATTAACGGCAACTTTCCATCTTTCACGAGTCGATCGGCTTTTTGAGCCAAAGCCTCCGCAGACTCGAACATAATAATCCCACGTTCCGGGCCAAAATCGCTGCGAGTAATGCCCAAACAGTCCTGCAAACCCCGGCGCCACTCTCCCAAACGTTCGGGGCTGTTCGCGAGCACCAAAGTCCGCACCCGTCCGCCGTAGACGCTTCTGAGCACAGAAACAATTGTCGAAGTAATCAAGATATTTTGCAAGCGCGAACCCATAGTCCGCAAAGCGCCTCTTCCTCCTTGGGTGAAAAACCAATTAGAAACTCGTTCGGCGTGGATGGGTTCAAAGGTGCGACGGAGTTGCCAAGGTGGGCCGTAATAGTCGGGGAGAGTGCGATATTGATCGAGAATGCGACGAATTTGTTTTGCTTGTTCTTGAAATCCCTGTTCGGCAAATCTGGGATTTCCCGCTGCTGAGGATTGAGACTCGTCAGCCGGAATTTGCTTGGGTGTCTCTTGTACCGGCGGAGTCATATCTAAGAGTTCGGCGGTGGCGGCCAAATCCTGCAAACTCCCGACTAGATAGTCTTTGAAACCTTGGACTCGGATTGCTAAATCTTGGGAAACTCCTGCAAAAGTTGTCCGCATTTCTTTTTGAATTCGATCGCGCCGCCGTTCGAGTTTTTCTACTTCGATTTGTAGCGCTTGTTTGCGATTATCTAGTTGAATCAAGCCGTCTTGTACCAAACGCCCGATCGACATTTGAGTCTCGCCCAACGTTTCTGTCGCCTTGGCTTTGTCGGCTTCCAAGGTGGCAATTCTATCAGTCAAATCTTGTGCTTGCTGCTGCAATTCTTTGACTCGCAAAGCCAACTGTTCGGTAGGATCTTCGGGGATGTCCGTTACCGTTTCTGCGATTGCTGTTGGCTGGGAGTCAGTTTCTCGCGAACTTTGCTCGATCGAACTTTCGGATGCGCCATCGTCGGAATTGGGCCCAATTTGGGCGAGTGTGGCTGCTTCGTCCACGAATTGGGCGATTTCGGCATCTTCCTCGCCCCAGGGGTCTGCTTCTGGCGCTCGTTGGGCGGCGGACTCCTGAAGCTCGATCGACAAATCCCCTGTCTGAGATGGCGGTTGGTAGTCTGTCTCACTCACGGGTAAATTTGGTTCGCCATCAGCGGCTGGTTGTGCTTGCGGTTCTTGGGTTGGAGATTCGTCTGGATTCATGGGAAATTTGGTTCGGCGTGGGGCACGGAAAAGTTAAAAATTTAAAATTAACAACTTTTTCAGTCTTGACGGGGACAGCGCTGTTCTAAGCAAGTCTGTAGCATTTTACGATCGAACAGAACCGGTAGAAAGTGAATGCTGTTAATTTCTTTGAAATAGAACAAAATCGGCACAGCGGGCCAAAATATCCGCCAATTTTGCCATTCTCGGAAAGGAAACTTGCGGATTAAGTTTTGCGATCGATAAATGTCCAAATCGGTTAGGGTGAATTGTAGCCGGATGGTGGCGGCTTGGTACATCAGAAACAAGCCGAACACCGAAAGTGGCAAACTCACCCACTTCTGTACGAACAACAGCGGTATCGCAGCAAGCAACAGGACGATGGGAATCGCAAAACTCGGGGCGAGTTCGATCGTACTTGTCGGCGCAGTCGAATCAGCAGTTATAGTCATGGGCTTTAAGTTAAACGAATTTTGTCAATAGTCTATATTTTACCGTTTCGCAGCTTACCGAGTCCGCCAGGGGTTGAAACCCACGGGGCTTTTAGCTTAAGTCCTCGGTCGAGGACTGATGAGTTCTTCAGTCCTCGACCGAGGACTTGCGCTTTGAGGCTGGGGTTTCAACCCCAGCCGGACTGTCGGTTTAACGTGTTTTTTGACACAAATGGTCACAAGCCTTTGAGTACGCTAGAGCCCGTACCCTGAAACATTAGCCAAGTCATCAAAAAGTTAACCACAAAAATAGCCAGCAAAGCCGTCACCACCGCCGTCGTAGTTGATTGTCCGACGCCTTTTGCGCCGCCGGTAGTCGTCAAGCCCCAGCTAGTACCGATGACAGCAATCAAACCACCAAACACAAAAGCCTTAATTGCCGCGCTGCAAATATCCCACAAACTCAGGAAATGGCGGACTGATTCTAAAAATACGGTTTGAGAGACGCCGTACATTGTCGTCGCAATCAGCAATCCGCCCGCGATGCCCGTCACGAGGGACAATATAGTTAAAATTGGCAGCATCAAGCAGCAAGCGATGACGCGGGGAATTACTAGATAGTCGATCGGGTCTGTTCGGAGCATCAGCAGGGCATCTATCTGCTCTGTGACCTGCATCGTGCCGATTTCCGCCGCAAAAGCCGAACCTACTCGTCCCGTCACGATTACGGCTGTTAACACCGGGCCGAGTTCCCGAGTCAAAGACAAAGCCAAAACGCCACCAACAACATTGCCGGCGCCGAGGTTAATAAACTCCCTTGCTACCTGAATCGTAAATACCATGCCGACAAAACCCGCCGTCAGCAAAGCAATCAGCAGAGATTCCGGGCCGACTGCTGCCATTTGATCCAGAGTGTTGCGACGATTAATTTTGCGAGTCAGTAAGTGCAGCATGACTTGGCCGCCCAATAAAATTGCTGCAAACAAGCGCTGACTCCACAAACTGAGGCTCGACGGTGTGGTGGTGCTCAAGGAATTTCGATTGTAGAACAACTGCAAAAATGAAATTTATCTACAAATCTTAAACAAGTTTCTTCTCTAACATTTAAGATTTCTGACAGAATCGATCGCTGGGGGCGATCGCTGCCTATCGTAGAAAAGGACAAGTTTTGTTTGCTTGTACCTTTCGGCAGTTTAGCTGAATTTACTGACTCCTATGAGCATCTTTCCTAATTTTCTGCGGTCTGTACTCCTGACCAGCTTGTTCAGCTTTATCGCTCCCTTATTGTTAATCTGTGCAGGATTGACTAGCTTTTCGTTAATCGGTCTCGTGCCTGCTCTCCAAGGAGTCGGTCATTCTGGAGAAGAGATGATTTTGCAATTCTTGGCTACTTTCGGCAGTGGCTGTCCCCTCCAGGGATTTTTGGTCATCGGCGTCGCTTTTGGTTTGGTGGGTGCTTTGTTTGATACCTACGCTTTTTATCAGCACTCACGATGGAGTTAACCAACCCTAGCATTTTAGATTTTAGATGAGAATTGTACAAATTCGGATCTAAAATCTAAAATTGCTCGGTTCAGGTTGGATAAGATACTCGTACTTGCGATGATTTTATAATAAGCTGTTACGCATTTAAACCACTAACTATCCATGTAGGGTGCGTCAGAAGTGAACACTTACTATACATGGGAAACGCCTTAAAACTGACGCACCCTACAATACCATTTTAAATGCCTAATACCAATTTTTTATAAGGCTGCATAGAATCGGATCCCCCCTAGCCCCCCTTCTTAAGGGGGGGACAATATTCCACTCAAAGTCCCCCTTCTTAAGCTATGCTTTATAAACATCTTTCTTAACAAGAAAGTTGACAAAAGTAACTACTTGTGTAGGGGCTATTGGGGCGCTAGATTCTGATTGAATGGGTATTATCCTGCCTCATAGTGTTCATTGATATCTGCCTCTTTTCAA
>JANPMV010000141.1:0-19805 GCA_031427135.1 Cyanobacteria bacterium VAR_87_metabat_62
ATCTCGCCTACGCCGTAATTCAGGGAGTAGAAGTTAGAGGAGAAAGAGGAAACTACCGTACACAACGTGTTAAATTTAACTCCAATGCGGGTAGTTAATGTTTCGTTACATAAAGATAAATTTTCCCACCTACCTACTTACATGATTTTCAGTAAACAGGGAGGAGAAGTTTATATTTCACCACCTTGCCGCACAAACCGACAAGTGCGCCGCCCCGATGTAGCTTATCTCACACCCGAATTAGTTGCACAATTCGGCGATCTTCCTACTTTACCCTGAACATTGGGTCTGAAGCCTCCCCGTTTAGGGGGAAATCAAACAAAATGATTCATTGCTCGAATCCTCTTCTATCGACGGCTATGGGTAGCTGTCAACTGTCACAGGTCAACTGTCAACTGATGAACCACCGATATCGCTGAAGATGTATTTCTCAAAGCACAGGAATATTTAGCATCTAGCTGTCAGGAAGTCTGGCTGGTTTTTCCTGAAAGCCATTTAGTATTTGTGGTGACTCAAAATCAAATATTGGGATTGCGATCGGGCGAAACAGTCAGCATTCAATCCATTATGCTCGGTTTTAGCATCGATGTCGATCGACTGCTAGCTTAAACATCAAACTAAATTGCTACAATATTCTTAAGACTCCTGAGTCTCGCGTTGCGCGGACGAGAGTTTGTATAGCCCCGAATTCTATTCGGTGGTATTTAATCCTTGATATCCCACCATTCTCGGAGCAAACCGCCATGTCAGACGACTTTTCCCTAGATGAGCTTTTAAATAGAAGTTACTACGCCTTCAAAGACGCCGAAAATGATGTGGGACAGTGCAATGTTTTAGTCATCGGCAAAACCGGAGTCGGCAAAAGTACCCTGATCAATTCCGTTTTTCGCCAACGCTTAGCAGAAACCGGAGTCGGCCGCCCCGTCACTCACGGCATCCGCCAATATACCAAACCGAATTGCCCGATCGCAGTTTACGACACTCCCGGACTCGAACTCAACGCCGAACAAATTAAAATTATTCAATTAAACGTTGCTAAACTCATTGAAGACCAAAGACTCCTACACCCCAAAGAACACATTCACGTCATCTGGTACTGCATCAATCACGGCGCAAATAGAATAGAATCCGTGGAGGAAGGCTGGCTAAGAGAAATGGAAGTCAAAGATGTACCAGTTATTTTAGTGTTGACTCAAACTACATCGAAAAAACCAAGCGAGTTTTTCAAGCAACTCGAACACATGAATTTGCCAGTCAGTCAAGTTATCCCTGTCATGGCGGAACCAGAAGAGATTGATGAGGATTATACAGTAAAATCTCACGGTTTAGACAAGTTGGTCGATGCAACTTTTCAACTGCTACCGGAAGTAGCAAAAAAAGCTTTTGTTAAAGAACAAATTGCAAATATTGGACTCAAGTCTGATATGGCGTTTAAGTATTTAAGTGCCTATGTTGCTGGTTCTGCAATTATTGGTGCAACTCCTGTACCGTTTGCTGATGCGCCGATTTTGATGACGATGCAAACGGCAATGATTGCTAATATTACTGTGATTTTTGGAATGCCCTTTGATAAGGGATTTATCTCGGCGATGCTATCTGCTATTAGCGGTGCTGGCGGCGTGACTGCTGTTGGTAGAAGTATTGTGACTAATTTGATTAAAATGATTCCGGGTGCGGGTACGGTTGTCGGCGGAGCTATCTCCGGTGCGACGGCGGCTACTCTCACCCTTGCTCTTGGTTTGGCTTACATCGAAGTGCTCAAAACTTATATGAAAGCTCAAATCAATGGGGAACAACTTTCTTTGTCACAGTTGACTAACCTGTTTGTGGATTTGTATAAGGATTATGTTTCATCGGGGCGCAAAACTTTAAAAGATGACAAACAGAATCAACCAAAACCTCCCAATCAAATTGATATTGAGTAAATTTGTGATTGGTGGTTGTCCTTGTAGGGGCGGGTTAACCAACAATATATAACTCTCACAAAAAATCTATATAAACCCGCCCCCCACCACGGTAAATCTGAAGGTACATTTCGATATATAACAATAACAAGCAATATATAAACCTGCCTCCACCCACGGTAAATCTGAATGTAAATTTTGATGGCTTGTGGGATGGGGCGGGTTTTCGAGATTGTTTGTTTTAGGCTCAGATTATTGGTGAACCCGCCCCTACAAAATTTAATATTATACAAGTCTGAATCTAAGGGATGTGTATTTTTGTAAAAAACCCGGTTTCTAAACCCCCGTGCGCTTATAAATTTTGTAAACTTGCACCAAATCAACAACAGCGGTACAATAATTTTTGCTTTGTTTGCAAATCTACCGTAAATTCCAATTGGGAATTAAAACCAATAATCGAAATATGTCTAAGACTTACACTGTTGAATTTCTCCACCAAGGCAGCACCCATACCGTAGAAGTGCCGGAAGATCAACCAATTCTGCAAACTGCGCTCGCTGCGGGGATTGATTTGCCCAATTCTTGCAATTCGGGGGTTTGTACTACTTGTGCTGCTAAGGTTCTTGAGGGTCAACTTAAACAAGTTGATTGCATGGGCGTTAGTCCCGAACTTCAGGCGGAAGGTTATGTGTTGCTGTGCGTTTCTTTTCCCCGATCGAACTTGAAGATAGAAACCGAGAAAGAAGACATTGTGTACGATCGCCAGTTCGGGAAATCCTAGAATCAAGCTAAAATAAGCAACTGTACCGATCGCGGCAAAACCATTATGGATCGCCAGATGACCACCCATTTCATTTCCGCAGAAGTTCACCTCCACGATACCGCCGAAGAACTGCACTCAGCCATTGAAATTGAACTGCAAAAGCACGGCGAACCCCTGCGCTGGGCTGTCACAGACGTTGATGTCGATCGGCAAAAGGCTGTGGTTGAAGGCTACGTGCTCGTGGAAGCATCCCCCGCAACAGCGTGACATCCCGCCCTTTGACAGTGGTTTTGATAGTCCCCACAGGCGTTGGAGCCTCGATTGGTGGGTTTGCAGGAGATGCGCTACCTGTTGCTAGGGCGATCGCCCAAATTTCAGATACCCTGATTACTCACCCCAACGTCCTCAACGGCGCTCAACTCTATTGGCCCATACCTAACGCTCTCTACGTCGAAGGTTATGCCCTTGACAAATTTGCACAAGGATGCTGGGGCCTGCAACCAGTACATCAAAATCGCATCGGCTTAATCCTTGATTCTGGCATCGAACCAGACTTGCAACTGCGCCACTTGCAAGCGGTTGATGCTGCTAGAGCCACATTGGGCTTGAACATAACTGATTATGTTTTAACCGATCGCCCCCTGAATGTAGAATTGCGAATGTCAGAATCAGGGGCATCCTGGGGGACGATCGCGAATCCCGACAGTCTCTTGCGCGCCGCCGAAAAATTAATTACCCAAGCAAAAGTCGAGGCGATCGCCGTTGTGGCCAGATTTCCCGACGATGAAGGCAGCCAAGCCCTCGCAAACTACCGCCACGGCACAGGAGTTGACCCTCTGGCTGGCGCGGAAGCAGTGATCAGTCACCTGATTGTCAGGACGTTTAAAATCCCCTGTGCTCACGCTCCGGCCCTATTGCCGCTACCCCTCGATCCGCATTTGTCACCGCGATCGGCGGCTGAGGAAATCGGGTATACTTTTCTATCTTGTGTACTCGCAGGCCTTAGCAAAGCCCCGCAGTTTACAGTCCAGAAAACCCAGGAGAACAGCCAATTATCAATTACTGCCGATCGAGTTGATGCGGTGGTGATACCCGCCACAGCCTGCGGTGGTAGTGCTATTCTGAGTTTGAGCGGGCGATCGACCGTACAAATCATCGCAGTGGGCGACAACAAAACCCAGATGCAGGCTACTCCAGAAAAACTCGGAATCAAAGCTTTGCAGGTAAACTCATATTTAGAGGCGATCGGAGTCTTGGTCGCTTTACGCACCGGCATTAGTCCAGCTTCCTTGGGTGCAGACATCTCCCCACTGCGGTATTTGTCCGACTCAACTAAACAAATCTAAAATCTAAAACCTAAAATCTAAAATTGATTAAGTGGCAGAAAAACTTCCCGAAAATCCTGAAATTGAACCCTTGACGCGCACCCAAGTTTTAGTAGCAATGGGCGTGACAGCAATTATGTTGCTGGCGGTAGCTAAATTGTGGTTGCTATTTGGATCGGTATCGCTTTTGCCCGTCAAATTAATAGTAATGGACTTGCTCAAAGGATGTGCGATCGGACTGGCAATTACAGGCGCAAGTGCGATCGTATATCACCTCTGGCCGGGTTATCGCCGGAGTGCTGATGTTTATCTAGAAGTAGTCCTCAAACCCTTATTTTGGCCGGATTTAATCTGGCTAGGACTTCTACCGGGACTTAGCGAAGAATTGCTATTTCGAGGTGTAATGCTGTCTGCTTTGGGATTGAATGCAACCGGTTTAGTGCTGTCGAGTTTTTGTTTCGGCATTCTGCACTTGGGAGGAATGGAGCAGTGGCCTTATGCTGTGTGGGCAACGGCTGTCGGATTGCTGTTGGGCTACAGTGTTTTAGCTACTGGCAATTTGTTAGTACCAATTACGGCTCATGTCTGCACGAATTTGATTTCTAGCTGTGTTTGGAAGTGGGAAAACGATATGGGGAAGCGATAGATCGATCGCACGCTCAATATCGAAACTGGGACGGGTTTAATGAATCTGTCGCGAGATTGGAGACATGGGTGAACCCGCCCCCACGAGAATTATGTCTATTCAACGTGATACCGAGTCAATAAACGTAAATTTTGTAGGGGATCCCCTCACCCGTATCTCTGCTTAATAACCAAAGTATTTTTAAACCCGCCCCCACCCAACGACTTGAAAACTTTGTTAAGGTAGTTTATAACTGCTCGATCGCACGATCAATTCACCTTGACGCGGATCGCGACTGAAAATAAAAGCTCCTGCTTCAGTTTCACCACTTGACAAAAAATCAATTTGCAAGTCCCCAGATTCTACAACTTCGCCGTTGACGCGCAATTCGGCAATAATTTGCACCGATTCTGCCGTTTCGCCGCCAGTATTAGCAACCGCAAACTGCACGTAAAATTGCCCTTTCTCGAACCGAATAGGCGAGTTTCGACTCACCGAAATAGTCGGAGGTTCCTGCTTTTTGGTCAGCCAACTGTAGATTACGAGTCCGATTATAGTAGCGAGAATCGAGGAGGCGATCGCAAATGTCACCCATTCCGCAAGATTTGTCTTCGATTTCCCTTCGTTACTTTCACTCATACCGCTAACCTCCCCGCCGCACCGCCAACAGTCGCTGGCAATCCCAATACTAACGTATAGCTCAACCAAATCGACCACGGCTCGTTAAAACTGAGTTTGTTGAAGAAAAACAGCATAAATGCAGAAGCCGCCAGCGACACCAAATAAGACATCACAGTTTCGCTGAAGGGATGCTGAAAAATCCCCTCGTGCTGCTGACGTTTTGTTTGATCGGTAAACCCGGCTGCAAATACAATACAGTAGGAAATTAGCAGGGAAGCGGCGATAATTGCCAATTGCCAAGGCGGCGAAATACCAGCGGCTAGCATCGGAACTTCATCAGTCGGGGCGATGTTGAAACCAATAATTACAGCGCCCATTAAAGTAGCGCCGATATCTGCTACAGTCGGATTAATCGTAGGTTCTTGTTCGCTGTCTGAACTTTGATAGCGATCGCCACTCAAGAAACCGCTTGCCAATGCCACTCCCAAAGAAAACGGCAGCCCTTCAAAGATAATTTTGCCCAAAGTTTCTTGCAGCGGAGTATCCGGCGTAATTTGTTGCAACAAAAACAGGACAAAAGCCGCGCAGACAATGCCAATGGCGATCGCTTCTACAGAATCCTTCACAGCATCTCGCCAGCGGATGTCCTTAGTTTTGCGAAAACCTTCCGTGCGAACTAGCAAGAAAACCACGGCAAAAGTAGTTGCGATCGCGCTCAACATTTCGATCGGTTTGCTGTGCGAACCAATCCACCAAACCTCCATCGTATAAAGCAGCGGAGTTCCGAATAAAAAGCCGCCCGATGCACCTCGAATGATGTCGTTTAGTTCATTTTTCCACGGATTTTTACGCTGTTTTTTTCCCTTGTTCATCTTGCTGCTAAAAAGCTAATTAAAAGATTGATAATTTCTGAGATTTTTACATTACACAGTTTTCGAGCTATTTTCTAATTCTTTGATTTTATTTTGCAACCTTTCAACTTCTTCAATTAACTGCAACACTGTAATTGCAATATCTGGTCTAACTTCTGGTTAGACAGTATTGTCAATCTGCGACTGCGCCCACTCTTGCAGTTGCTTTAACTTTCCTAGTTTGCTAAAGACTGGATTGCCATCATGTTCAGCAATGGTAGCAACTTCTTGACTGAAGGCAGCTAACTTAGCAAAAAGCTCATCCTTCCGCGAACCTACCAAAATGCGCCGATCGACTGTGTAATGTGCTAGGTTAGGAGCAATAAATGTCACATTAGGACTAGCTAAACCTGGCGATGCCTCCAAGGTTGCACCAGCAATCTTTAATACTTGTATAAACTGTTGCTGCTCTTCAACGGTAAGCGGGCGATCGAACAACACAGTATGAGTATGTGTCGTAATGCCATTATCTGTAGTTTGGCGATTTGTAGAACGAATTGTCAAATCCTTCAAAGTGTATTGTTTTTTCATTTATCCTGCTTCACTCCCGGTTTAACTTGAGACGAAAACTCTCGCTATCTTACACTCTTCAGAAATTATACAAAATTTGCCTTTCTTATAACTCCCCTTTTTACTGATTGTTTTCAATGCCATTAAAGTGCAAGCTGAATTTCAGAAGATTCACCCAAAGCTTCGTTGACAACAATCAGTTTTCCTTGACTATCTGCCCCTAATTGTTGATTGGCATTAAGTAATTCAATTCCATAAATAGTACCGTCTGGGGCAATATCCACATTCATTTGATCGCTAACCTGGACAGTTTTTACCTGTGCGGTTTTTTCTTGCAGGTATATATAAGCTACGTTGTATCTCGGATCGTAAGTCAGTTTCACGGGAACCTCCTGCTCAAAAGAATTTGACAATTACAGTGATAATCATCCAGTCTTCGCCTTCTGACGCTGCGATCGCCTCTACTTTCTTCATAGCATAAACTTTTCCCTGCCACTCAGCATTAAAGGAAAAGTTGCGCCTAAATCCGGTTCTGCCAAATTGAGCCGGAAAAGTTGTGCCACTTTCAACAGTAGCAATTACTTCTGCCTCAGTTGCACCTCGCTCAATCAATCGCGATCGAGCATGGGGATGTAATCTAACGCTCACGTTGGTATTACCTCCTTAATCTCATGACCTGTACTCCTTAAACTCTTCTAGCGGTTCATCAAAATCATCGGACACCCAAACCATTCCTTTAGCACTCCCAGCTTTAGATGGCCAGCGCTTCTGATTAGCTGGCGTAATCCCTACCAATTTTACAACAGGCTGGTTATCTTGAGTAATCGCAACTTCTTCCCCTCTCATTACCGCTTCGATTAATTCCAGCAGCTTTTCTTTTGCTTCAACAATGTCTACTTGATACATGATTCGTTGCTCCTTATACCATTTGAAATTTGAGATTGGCCGTGACTAATGAAGCTTGTACTCCTGTATTATCAAATGAAAGACCAGATTTGTTTAACTCTATCTCGCACTTGCACCAAATCATCAGGAGTTAATATTCCCAGTCTCCTTTCAACTAAACTTTTTTGTAATGTGTTCAGTTTATGTAAGCGAACCACTGAAGGTCGCTTTAATCCTGCTTGTTGCCATTCCTGAATTTCGACATCAAAGTTTGTACGAGGAATTTGACTGGTTATCTTGGCAACAATCATGTCTTCATCTCCTGTGTCCAACAGTACCAAACCAGGACGGCGTTTAGTTTCGGTTGTATCCGCAAACAGGAATGCAACTATAACTAATTCTCCAAACTGATAATTAGTCATAGCTCAAACCTCATCGTAAATTGCATCTTCTTCGCTGTAATCGGCGAAGAACTGTGTGGTAGCAAGACGATGCCAATCTTTTTTTTCCTCTACTTCATCTGCTTCTGAGTTTGTTTGTTCATTCACCAGAATTATCACTCTTACATCTTGGTTGACTGCCAAGTATTTTAAAATGTCATCGGTCAAGTTTATTTTTCCTTCCGATGTAACTTTTGCTGGAAATTCGTAGGCTTTCATAATGTGAGTTTTAGATTGGTGTTTACCCAGTTATTGCTACCTTAACATAATCTCAATCAGACAAATCCTCCTCTTCCTCCAAGTCAACAGAAGGCAACTCCATATCATCAGACTGCAACTGAGCCGGAGTCGCCGGAATCGCTGCAATAATTGCATCAATCACTTTGGCTACTGGAATTATTTCCATCCCCAAATCTGGTACAGCTTGATTCTTCGGAATAATTGCCCTTTTGAAACCCAATTTTGCCGCTTCTCTCAGCCGCAGTTCTAATTGCGACACTGGGCGTACTTGTCCGCCCAAACCAACTTCTCCGAGCAAAACTGTGCGTGCATCAATCACCCGATCGCGAAAACTGGCCACAATCGCGATCGCCACTCCCAAATCCGCCGCCGGTTCCTCCACCTTCAACCCGCCCACCGACGCCACAATCACATCTAATTTTGACAAAGGAATCCCGACTCTTTTCTCCAAAACAGCTAGAATTTGCTGCAATCTACTATTATCAACACCCGTAGTAGAACGGCGCGGCGCACCGAAACTCGCAGGACTGACTAACGCCTGAATTTCTACTAAAATCGGTCGAGTTCCTTCGCAAGCAACAGTCGTCGAAGTACCGGGCGAAAATTCATCTTTACTGCCCAAAAACAACTCCGACGGATTATCTACCTCTCGCAAACCGTTTGCTACCATCTCAAAAACACCGATTTCATGAGTAGCCCCAAAACGGTTTTTCATCGATCGCAAAAGCCGATGAGAAGCAAAGCGATCGCCCTCAAAATAAAGTACAGTATCTACCAAGTGTTCCAAAACCCTCGGCCCCGCCAAAGATCCATCCTTAGTAACATGGCCCACCAGAAATAAAGTAATATTTTCCCGTTTCGCAACCTGCATCAAAGCAGACGTACATTCCCGCACCTGAGCCACCGAACCCGGAGCCGATGTTAAACTAGCAAAATAAATAGTTTGGATGCTGTCAATCACCGCCACAATTGGTTTCAGCGCTTCCAACTCCCGCAAAATAACTTCTAAATCAGTCTCAGGAAGCAAATAGAAATTGTCCGCTGAATTATCCTCGGAATCCGTTTTAGCTTCCTCGTTGGTGTCAGATTTCTGTCCGCCATTGCTTGACAAATCAACCGGATTACCCACGCCCAAACGCTGCGATCGCAACTTCACCTGCTGGCCAGACTCCTCCGCACTCACATACAGTATCCGATCCTTGCGGGACATCATATTCGCCACCTGCAACAGCAGCGTCGATTTCCCGATTCCCGGTTCCCCGCCAATCAACACCAGCGAGCCCGGAACAATCCCGCCTCCCAAAACTCGATCGAACTCCCCGTAACCAGAAGGCCAGCGAGACTGAGTTTGGTCAGAAACCTGCGATAATTTAAAAGATACCTTTGGTTGACCCTTCGACTTATCAGGAAGCGAACCGCCCACTGTCTTGGTTGTCACCCCAGTTAAACCAGCCCGCGGCGCACCAGCAGTATGTTGTTCTACCTGCTCGTCAAAAGAATCCCACTTGTGACAGCTAGGACACCTGCCAAAATATTGCGGTGAATCATAGCCGCATTCCCGACAAATATATTGGATTCGAGGCTTAGCCATTGTTTACAGATATGATAAATAGTCAACCTTAACATTTGAAAAAGTCTGAGTAAAAGCAATTATCAAGCTTTCAGACCGATCGCACTTCTGCCAATCAGTTTGTGTCTTCTATGATAGGGTGAAAAAAAATAACATTATCTGAAATGTAACTTAAGGAGTGCTCGGTAAATTGGAAAATCATAAAGAAAAAATTCTGGTAGTCGATGACGAAGCCAGTATCCGGCGCATTCTAGAGACTCGCCTGTCCATGATTGGCTACGATGTCGTCACCGCTGCTGACGGCGAAGAAGCTCTCGAAACATTTCGCAACACCGAACCCGACTTAGTAGTTTTGGATGTGATGATGCCAAAGCTCGACGGTTACGGCGTTTGTCAAGAGTTGCGAAAAGAGTCAGACGTTCCGATCATCATGTTAACCGCTTTGGGAGACGTAGCCGATCGCATCACCGGTTTAGAATTAGGCGCGGACGATTACGTCGTCAAACCTTTCTCTCCCAAAGAATTAGAAGCCCGCATCCGTTCGGTACTGCGCCGGGTTGACAAAAACGGCGCGTCAGGGATTCCCAGCTCTGGAGTCATTCAAGTCACCAATATTAGGATTGACACCAACAAGCGCCAAGTTTACAAAGGCGACGAACGAATTCGGCTCACAGGCATGGAATTCAGCTTGTTAGAACTGCTTGTCAGCCGATCGGGCGAACCTTTTTCGCGATCGGAAATTTTGCAGGAAGTCTGGGGATACACGCCAGAACGCCACGTAGACACCCGCGTCGTGGATGTTCACATCTCCCGGCTTAGGGCAAAGTTGGAAGACGACCCCAGCAATCCTGAATTAATTCTCACCGCCCGGGGCACTGGCTATCTGTTCCAGCGAATTGTCGAAATTGGGGAAGTCGGTTGACAGTTGACAGTTGGCAGTTGACGGTTGACGGTTGACGGTTGACGGTTGACAACAACCAACAGTGAACAGTGAACAACCAACAGTGAACAGTGAGCAGTCAACAGTCAACAGCCAACAGCCAACAGCCAACAGACAAATGACAAAATCCGATCCCAATAAAGTTTTGCGGCGATTGCCCTTAGTTGCAGGAGGGCTAGCAGGTACGCTGCTGATGGTCAACCGCTTGCTGACAGAGCAAATTACAGATTCTCAAGCTCGATCGGACGCTTTGGGAGTAATTATCAGCGCCCTGCTGATTTTAACAGGTTTGCTGTGGCAGCAGGTGCAAGCGCGATCGCCCGATTCCGTGCAGCTTATCGGCTCTGAAGGTTTTGAATTTGCGCCGGATTTGCCGGATGTCGTCAAGCTAGAATTAGCTTGGGCATCGCGTTTGCTGTTGACAAATACCGCCACAAGGTCGATCGTCATTTTGTATCAAGGAAAAGTCCTATTGAGGCGCGGCATTTTAGGCATCAATCCCCAAGTCAAACCAGGGCCAATCTTGCAGCGAGTCTTCGACAAAAACAAACCAATTTATTTAGTAAAGCTCGATATTTATCCCGGCAAAATTGAATTTGACTATTTGCCAGAAAATACCCAAGGAGTCATCTGTCAGCCGCTGGGAAATCAAGGCGTTTTAATCTTAGGTGCTAACGCGCCCCGCAGCTATACAAAACAAGATGAAAACTGGGTCGAAGGGATTGCCGACAAACTCGAAAATACCATCAGTCAGCACCTAACTTCTTAATTTTGTAGGGTGCCCATTGTGCACCTTACTAACTGAGGGTGGGGTGTAAATCCCCATCCTCAAAACATTCCGCCGACCTCTGTCAACTGTCAACTGTCAACTGTCAACTGTTTACCGAGCCCAGTCAGTACCCCGCCACAGCGTAAAAAATAAAACACTAGAAATCAGCGCGCCCAACAGCCACTTAACAGCATTTTTCAATAGCCCCAAACGCTGACTAGACTGAACCGCAGCGCTTTGCGTCTGCAACCGTTCCTTAGCCGGAGTAATTCTAGAAAGAATTTGGGTTTTCAATTCCTGCGGGTTTTTCGTATCCGCTTGTACCCCCAAACGAGTAAGTTCCCCCGCCAAATTCTTTAAATCTTCAGGACTACCCTTATTCAGCCGTTCTTCCACTTGCTGCAATTGAGCTAATTGTTGGTTTGCTTGAGTAGTAATTTGCTGGTTGTTTTGGTTGTTGACGTAGATAGTGCCAAAAATTCCTAAAGGCAGAATCAACAGAAAAACCAGCGCCAGCAGCAGACAAACCCAAGACAAAACCTTCAAAAAAAAGTTTTCCAAACCTTTGCGATCGTACCCTTCTCCAAAAAATATCAGCGCCATTGCCAGCAAAGGAACTGGCACCCGTTCCACCACAGCGCCAATCGTCTGCAATTCCCAGACGCGATTGCCAAAATTTGCTGGTATCAGAACTGCGATCGTATCTAATAAAGACAGAATTAATAGACCGTAGCCAATCCAACGCAGCCTGTAGATAGAAAAACCTTGTTCGCCTTGTACGTCATTCATAAACTAATCACAATTGTTGTTAACAAAAATCTCTCTTGACTCCGCCCAAAAACGGATACCGTCCCACGTACAAGAGTCGTGGAGAGTCAAAAATTTTAGACTAAGGCTCAAGCTTCCAGATTCATCTGTGGAGTAAATCTAAAATCTAAAATCTAAAATCCACTGACTCGACTTAAGGTTCTGGAAATCGCGGCTGCCACCAGCCATACCAAGAAACCCAAGCATTCTCTAGAATTTTTTGAGCATTTTCTGGAGTTGTTTTATTCAAAGGTACAGACATCTGAGTCCACAAACAGCGCCGGTCTTGAATATTTCCCCTACCCAACAGCCAAAACAGAATGCGGTTCGGCTGCCAATCGCGAGTATTTCGATTGTATCTAAACTGTTCGGCAGTGAGTGTAGCACCGCCACGAGGATTGATACACGAACTCAAATACAGTCGATTTTTCTGTTGCAAAATTCCGTGAAATCCCGCGCCTTGAGTGCTTGCTAATGCTAGTTTACCAGGAGACGACTTGAGAATAGTATGTCCCTTCATCATATTTTCCACATCCCCGTTAGTTTCTACCACATAGCGCATTTCTATTTCTAGAGCAATGCTATTTTTTTGATATTCATACTTTCTGGCAGCCTTGACTTCTGAAGTTTCGCTAATTTTCAGGGGCGCGCTTTGCTGCATTTGCCACTCAGCTAGAGGCACAGACTCTGGAAACTCAAACGGAGTTGTAGCAAGATTGCCCGTGGATGGATACAAGACCAACTTTCCGGCCACTAATAAAACCCCTCCCAAAGTAACAGCCAACAGGGAGATTCTAACTGGTTTCCAGTAGGTAATAGTCATTAGCAATTTTGTTTTTTATTATTTTCTGGTTCGTTTTTTAAGATAGCAAACCAGCAGAATATTCCGAAAATAAATACAGCAATCATCGAAAAGACTACCGATCCACTTCCTTCGTGCCAGTATTTAAATGCTGCGGGTTGAGATAGGGATACCAGCACGGCCAGGAGACCAACTCGCGCAGCATTTACGCTAAACGCAATTATAACGGCTACAATCGGCACTATGATTTTCTGTCCCGTAGTTGTGGGAAACATCAGCAAAAATACTAAACCAAGTCCTAGCAATTGTAGAACTGCATTTACTCCCGAACAGCCGTGATTAACTTCGACGCTGCCTTTTTCTAAAATTAGAAAAACCCCTTGGCGTACTACTTCAAATCCTAAATAGTGCAGGATAAAAGCTGAAAACTTGGCTGTTAATTTAGGGACATCAACTAATACTCCGATCAAGCCGGGAGGAATAGCTGTATAAGCAAGAATCAAAAGTTCCTGCCAATATTGTTTCAGTCCTTTTGTTCCCGAAGCCAGCAATGCGAGACTGATTCCAGATAAAAAAGGTGTTGCTCTGATAAAAAAATCATATCCATATATAGAGGAACTTTTGAGCAATATTAAAGCAATTAACGATGCCCCAAAGAAGCTGGCGAAAATTCCACTTTCAAAAGTTAAGGATTCGTGCCTTTCCCAAATCAGAAATGCCACGACTCCCCAAAACAGTAACATTGTGCCAAATAGGTCAGCGTCGTTTGTTCTGGAAGTCAGAGTTAGGTGCAGGGCAATCAAACCTGCTGCGATCGCTAATAGCCAGTATTTGGGTTCTTGGAGCTGCTTGAGCCAGTTGATTTCGGTCATTGCTGCTTTCTCTTTGTAGTTGAAGCTTTTAAAAGGCTTATTTTGATAACTCTATTGAAATTATCAGCCAGAAATAGTTGCTTTTATGCCTTATGGATCAACTTTAACTAAATCTTTACATACATTGACAAGTGTTAATGTATGTGATATTGCCGAAGTCAGAAGCTAGAAGGCATAATTTCCGAAAAATTGATAATTTCAGAATTTTTAATGTTAGTTAGTGCGAACAAAGAAATATTTCTTCCTTCTTGCTTCTTGCTTCTTCCTTCGGACTAATTGGCGTATATCTTGCTGTAGTAAGTTTGATATTCCTCCGAAAGCAGGGGTTCCCACCACTCGCGATGGGCTAAGTACCATTCCACAGTCTGCCGCAAACCTTCTTCAACTGTGACTGAGGGAGTCCAACCTAACTCTGTTTTAATTTTGTTGGCATCGATCGCATAACGCCGATCGTGCCCAGCTCTATCTTTGACAAATGCGATCAATTGTTCGCAAGGACGCGCGGGCAAATCATCAGCTAATTCGTCCATTAGCTGGCACAGCATTTTGACTAAATCGAGATTTTTTACCTCGTTGTTGCCGCCAACATTGTAGGTTTCCCCAGGCTGGCCGCGGTGGATAACGGCATCTAGGGCGCGGCAGTGGTCGAGCACGTAGAGCCAATCTCGCACGTTTTGACCGTCGCCGTATACTGGCAGCGGTTTGCCCAACAGCATATTGATGCACATTAAGGGAATCAGTTTTTCTGGGAAGTGATAGGGGCCGTAATTGTTGGAACAGTTGGTGATAATTGTCGGGACGCCGTAGGTGTGGAAATAGGCGCGGGCGAGGTGATCGCTGCCAGCTTTGGAGGCTGAGTAGGGACTGTTGGGGGAGTAGGCGGTTGTTTCTGTAAATGCTGGGTCGTCGGGGCCAAGACTGCCGTAAACTTCGTCGGTAGAAACGTGCAAGAAGCGCATTTGTGCTTTGAGAGACGGGTCATCAATTGTTTCAAAATGCTTGCGGAAGGCTTCTAAAAGTGTGAAGGTTCCGACAACGTTTGTTTGAACGAAGGCTGCGGGGCCGATAATTGACCTGTCAACGTGGGATTCTGCGGCAAAGTGGGCGACTGTGTTGATGTTTTCTGATTTCAGCAAGCTATCGACGAGGGCTCGATCGCAAATATCGCCTTGCACAAACCGAAAATTTTCTCCTCCTTCCAAAGTTGCTAGGGTTTGTCTGTTTCCGGCGTAGGTTAAAGCGTCGAGTACGACTACTCGATCGCCCGGATAGCTGCTACACCAATGATGCACAAAATTCGAGCCGATAAATCCAGCGCCGCCCGTCACCAACAATCGATGAGGCGATCGCTCAATGCCTTGATTCCCGCTGTCTGTCATAAAAATCTTAAGAGTTTTTCCAATAACTAAGTCTTTTCAAAAGTAGCCTTAAAAGTAGTTTCTCATCAAGTGTTTGTCCCAGGGCGATTAAAATTTCTGTTGTTTTACTTCAGATTTTCTAATCTGGGGGCGATCAAGATATGAGATCGCAAGACTTGAAATTATCGGAATTTGTTAGTCAGAATGCTTAGGTAACAATGGTTTCAGGTTTTGAAACGGGCAATTTTAGATGTGAATTTCGTGAGGCGATTGTTGGGAGTTGCGATCGATCCGTGATGAAAGGCGGCGCTGCGAGTTGATACATTTGTAAAGAGCTGCTACCATTAATTTTTTAATTATCCTTTACAAACTTGGCGAAACAGCATGAAAAAGCTTCAAGTGTTAGCTGGCATTGTTTCCATCGTCACGATCGCAAGCAGCATCGCACTAGGTGACGCCGCATTTGCTTTCCCCTGTTCCTACAACAAATCTAATGCTCAATCTGGTTCTGCGACAACTCTCCTGGGTTCCGGCGGCTCGGATGGAATGAATCCGTGGAAATCTTACAAAACAGCAGCTCTCGGTTTCCTGGGTTTGGCTGGGGTTTTGGGCGCAGGTGCGGGGTACATGAGCTACCGCGCCGGCAAGCGCGCCTCTGCTGCTTGCACTGCGATGAGCGATAATTTTGAAGTTTTTGAAGAGCCGATCGAGCCGATCGCAGATTCGGCTGTAATTGATGCTTCAGTTGCCGTTGCAGCCGTTCGCCAACACCCGGAAGCTCCGGGCGGCGAGCTGGATTTGCCCGTTGTTGAAGTTGCCGAGTTGAGTTCGGAAATATCGATCGAACCAGTCGAAAGCGCGATCGTCAAATAGTTATCTCAAACCAAGTATTCGCTTAGCGAACCTCCAATCGAGATTGATTGGAGGTTTTTTGAGTTGAAATTATGCACTAGACAATTTCCTGTGATTGCGATCGCTAAGCACAGCAAACAATTGAGAGAGCGATCGAGAGCACGCAATTCGATCGTCGGATTCAAAAATGCTATAAATTTAGATGACTCAAAGCAAGGCAGCAGGCTGCCTTTGGCGATCGCTAAAAATACTCTTCAGATCAATCGGAGGGTAGACGGCAAACGTTCCCATCGCCTGCTACGGTTGAAGATATAGCCCTACAGATGATAACTATAGGTTTTTATGAATGCTTGGCGCGATCGATTCAATCAATTTACAGGTAAAACTAGACTGGCAGTTTGCCGCGTGTTCGTTCAGCTAACAGGCCAAGAAGTTGCACCGCTGTTAGGAGTTCTCAACCACACCGCCAGAGAAGGAATTGATGCCGGTGGCGACGTAGCAGTTTTAGGAGAAGGTCTTGTAGAAATTTGCAATCACCTGTTGCAGTACGACAACTACTGGCAAGCAGCAGCCAATGAAGGCGATGTTTTTTGGAATGAAGGCGAAGCCGGCGATTATGTGGATGAACTTTTTACTGATTCAGCCGATCGCTATCTCAGCGAGCCTCAATATACTGAATCTGTTTATGATAAAAATTCTCCCCTATCTTTACCCGTAACGAGAAATGTCGTGGTGATGCTGACAGTCGCTTATGAAGGCGAAGTTCCTGCCCTAGAAACTGACCTCGCTGACATCAACGCGCTGAAAGTCGGTTTAAAAGCACTGATTAATTTACATTACCAACAAGGACTCCGAGCTCTGCAAGTTCACTTTTCTCCGGCACAGTTGGGTGACGAACTGACTGACGACCAAGTGTTGGTCAATTTCCCAGAACTGATTCCTCTTTAAGGAAGGAGTAATTAGTTATTAGTTATTAGTTATTTGTTATTTGCTACCAATGCCCGATGCCCGATGCCCGATGCCCAATTACCCAATATTATTTATGCTGCGAAGACTGACAATTTATTTAATGACTTTAACTTTCTTGTGGACGGCAACTGCCTGCGGTTCTCCTGATCCGGAAACTCGTGCAAATCCTGGGGCAAATCCGGCGGCAAATAGAAATGTAAACACGGTGCGTCCTGCAGCCAACAATAACTTGGCTCAAGGTCAATATCCCGTACAGCAAGCTACCTACGATGATGCTGAGGGAGAATACAGTTTGATGTTGCTGAATACTCCCGCCGGAACTTCTTCAGTTTACCGCAGCAGGGAGTTGCAAATGGCTCGGCTAACGAATGAAGAAATAGCGGCAGGCAAGAAAAGTTATCTCAATATCGAGAACAACAAAGCAAGCTTGCATTTGACAGAAGATTTTAAAATAGAGTACGTTCACAACGTGACCGAAACTGTCAACAACCCTCAAACCGGTCAGCCGCAAACGGTGGTAGTGAGACAGCAATCAGGCTTCTGGGCGCCGTTTGCTGGGGCTATAGCTGGTCAGGCGATCGGCAGTTTGTTGTTTACACCGCGATATTATATGCCGCCTATGTATCAGCCGGGGATTATGACCGGATATGGCGGGTATGGGAATACTTACGGCCAAGCTGTCCAGCAGTATCAAACTCGCTACCAAGCCCCGCCTGCTGCGGTGAGAAACCGTGAAGTTTTAAGGACGACCGGCCGCTTGCGATCGCCCTCATCGAACGTACCAGCAAGACGCCCAGCAGCGCCAGGGGCCAATCGATCGACCGGTTCGGGTTACGGCGGCAGCAATTTGAGGCGATCGCAAAGGCCAACTTCCCCGCAGCAGAGGCGTAGTCCGAGTTTTGGTAGCGGCAGGAGTTCTCGTCAACCGAGTCGTTCTTCCGGGGGTGGCAGAAGGCGCTGAGTTGGAGATTGCAAAAATTAGCAACTAAAATCCGTAAAAGATAAACGGAGGACACGGGAGTGCCCATAGGTGTCAACTTAAGCCTGAAATCCTTGGTATCTCTCGTTCATATCTGAGTCCAGATCCCCCTAAATCCCCCCTTAAGAAGGGGGACTTTGAAAAGATTCTTGTCCCCCCCTTAAGAAGGGGGGCGCCAGGGAGATCTGGCCTTAATCGTTAAACAGCAGTCTGTGACTGGGTTTGACGTTAAGTTGACACTAATGGGCAGTGCCGTGTCCCTACAATTAATGGGTAGGGACACGGCACTGCCGTGTCCTCGGTATCATTCCGCAGCTAACGGAAACGATTTTATCGATCTTCCCGATTCCACACCGCCGCAGGTATTGACAGTGAGAACTTTGGAATAGTTGATTTAGCGCTCTCTGTCTTCCCCAGACACAAAAAATATGTGATTTAATTTCTACATTGATATGTAGGTGACAAGTATGTCTTCTCCACAACCCCCGTCAGGGGAAAGAAACCCTCTAGGATTTGATGAATTGATTGCAATCTTGGTGGCCTTCGGCACGATGGGAGCAATTTTCTTTTGGGTAACAGGTAGAAACCCCAGTCAATTCGGTACTACAAATTGGCAATTTCCAGCCGTTTTCTCTCAACCTGCTGTCGCGCCCGCTAGTCCAGGAATATTAACGCCTGCGCTGCCGAGTTCGGATGTGCGCTCGCCCGCTACACTCCTCATTCCCCGGGAACCAGATACCGCCCCTGTTGCACCTTTAGGGCCGATTTTACCGCAAATTGCTCCGGTAGGGACGATCGTTGTTCCCCAAAAGCCAATTGTGCGATCGACTCTGGCCCCAGTAATTACCAAACCGAAAGCCAGTAAAGCAAAACTTGGCCCCGTCAAACTCTCCGATGTTCCTGATAAATATTGGGCGCGTCCGTTTATTGTCGCTTTAGTCGATCGGAAAATCTTTGCTGATTTCACCGACGGCAAATTTCGTCCAGACGAAGCGATGACGCGAGCCGAACTAGCGCGCTTAATTGAGCGAATGTCCGACAAAGAACCGATCCGAAAACCGATTGATTTTAAAGACGTAAAAGACCAGAGTCCGGCCGCGAGTGCGATCGACCGCAGCGTCAAAACTGGATATCTCAAAGGATACCCAGACAACGCGTTCCGTCCCGACAAAGAAGTTCCCCGCGTCGAAGTCATCGCAGCTTTAGCTAGCGGTTTAAACCTGAAACCGTCAGCGAAAGCGAGCAAAACTTTACAAGTTTATACAGATAGGAAAAAATTACCAAAATGGGCAGTTGACAAAGTAACAGCAGCCACGGAAGCGGGGATTGTTGTCAACCACCCGAAGCCCACACTTTTGCAGCCAAATCGAATAGCAACTCGCGCAGAAGTAGCAGCCATGATTTACCAAGCGATGGCCAAAGAAGGAAAAGTACCAGCTAAACCTTCTGAATACGTTGTGCGACTTTAAAATGTGTTGCTGAATTTAGGTATGATTCACTGGCTATAGCAATCCCTGAAACTCGCTGAGTAGGGGCAATTAATGAATTTCCAGTAGGGGCAAATCAAGAAATTGCCCAACAAAAATTAGGTGGCAAATACTATTAAGTAATTTAAGTACATATTTATGAGATTTAAAAATCCGATAGCTATAAACATTAAAAA
>JANPMV010000142.1:0-18103 GCA_031427135.1 Cyanobacteria bacterium VAR_87_metabat_62
ATTGCTTCTATTAAATTCATTGTTGATTCATTACAGCAGGGATAGTCTACCCGGACGGGGCAGACTTGATTACCTCTTCTATCATACATTCCCCCCTGACAATTAATCCACCCTGCTTCTTAAGGGGGGCTAGGGGGGATCGAAATCTAAGAGTCAAACAGCAGTCTCTGACTACGTTTGACCTTAAGTTGACACCTATGGGCAGTGCCGTTTCCCTACAATTAATCTGGCGTAGGGACACGGCACTGCCGTGTCCTCGCTTGTCATTCCGGCGCAGCCGGAATTGATATGATGCTCAACAAAAAACTTAGTCAAATAATCGTCCTGGCCGATGGTAGCGCTCGCGAATATTAACTACTGGTCTATATTACAGTACGCTTGGACTGGGAACAATCTGACTTCATTTCAAAGGTCTGTATCTCCCACAAATTCGTGAGATTAAATTCGTCTGAGAGTTTTTACTTAACCGTATTGGGATTGAATGCTCATCCCAGCATCAGTGTTATTACTGTCAGTACAAACAATAATTTGCGAGAATTTACTATCGTTTTTATCAGTGATTATACTTAACTTCTGCTCCACCTCAAATTAACTTTATATTTCGCAATACTTACAGACTTTTATCTGAATACACCTAATGCTTTTATTGGCAACTAGAAATAGAGGCTTTTACCAAATCTTTAATATAAAGCGGTCAACAGCGGTATTTTTTTAAAGTTTTGATAAAGACGGGCGGACTAGACCTCAAAAAACAAAAAAAATGCACGTAAAAACTAAAAACTTCTGTTACGTCTAATTTTAGAATTGTAAAAAAAATCTGTGTATATATGATAATAAGTAAGGATTGATAGTTTCTTGTTCACCTATAAATTGAGATTTTCATGGATATTCAATTAATTAATATCGGTTTTGGTAATATTGTGTCTGCTAATCGAGTGATTGCCATTGTCAGTCCCGAGTCAGCGCCAATTAAGCGTATAATTACTGATGCGCGGGAGCGGGGACAACTGGTTGATGCTACTTACGGCCGCCGCACGAGGGCGGTTATTATTACTGATTCGAGTCACGTCATCCTCTCGGCGATTCAGCCGGAAACGGTTGCTAATCGTTTTGTGGTGAGCAAAGATGGTCAAGGTCGGGATGATTGAGCGTTTGTCAGTTGCAATTTGAGCGCTGACAGTTTAGAGTAAGCGGAAACTTGAATTGTTACAAGTTTCTCTTCTAAAAATGAAATCTGGTAAATTAATTGTTCTGACGGGGCCTAGCGGTGTGGGGAAAGGCACTCTAGTACGATCGCTCCTCAATCGTCATCCCGAATTGTATCTTTCGGTATCGGTGACAACTCGTGAGCCCCGTGAGGGAGAAATTGAGGGACAACACTACTATTTTGTCAGTCGCAATCGTTTTGAACAAATGGTTGATGCTGGCGAATTGGCTGAGTGGGCCGAGTTTGCGGGCAATTTTTACGGTACTCCTTATTTTGCTCTCCAGCAGCGTACTGCTGAGGGAAAATGGGTATTACTCGAAATTGAACTCGAAGGAGCAAGGCAAATTAGAAATAAGTTTCTGGAGGCTTTGCGAATTTTTATTTTACCTCCTTCTTGGGAAGAATTGGAACGGCGGCTGCGGAGTCGGGGTCAAGATTCCGAAAGTGCGATCGCCCGTCGGTTGCTGCGCGCTAAGGAGGAGATTGAAGCTGCGGGAGAATTTGATTATCAGGTTGTTAATGATGAGTTAGAAATTGCTTTGAAAAAGCTGGAATCAATACTTAATTTTTAGGTTATTGGTTATTGGTTATTGGTTATTTGTTAAATGCCCAATGCCCAATTACCGATTACCAATTACCCATTTTTCTGTCCTGACTAAAACTTCGCTACTTTTTTTGATAGCAACACAAACTTTTAAATTCAATTCCAGAGTCTCGGATGCAACCGGAAATTTCCTGAATGGCTCTATTTCGCGAGCCGAACAGCCTAACATTTCCATATAAGCTAGCGTCCAGCTAATGGCTGCAATGTTGCCTACATTGCCTGCTCCGGTGCAAAGGTGACAGCCCAATTCGCCCTCTGGCCCGCACTCGGGACAAACCCAATAATTAGACTGATTTGTACCGAAGCCGGATGCTATTGTTAATGCTTTAATGTGGTTTTGAACTACTTGTTTAAAACCGGGTTTTTGGTTGCTGCGATGGTCGAAATTTCCGTGCGATCGCCCGACTGCTATTGTTTGCTGTTGTGGCGAAGCAACAGATGGTGTTTGGTTCTCAATTTTGAATCGAGATTCGCCTAAATTCGCAGTTAGCGCAATACCGTAGTCTTTCAACTCCTCAGCCTGAGAGTGGTTGAGTGTGCTGGAGGAGGAATCGGGATCGGAAGTTGTGAAGGATGGTTCTATGCGATCGGCAATACCTTGCATCGAGAGGTGATGTTCGATCGCCAAAGACCAAGTTCTTTTATGTCGGAGATCGCCATATTTTCTGGCTTCAGCATCGGTAATGCCGATCGCCGCAGCCTCTTGACGCAGCATATTCATCGAAGTCATAACATCTGATATCATTAGTATGTTATTTGTGCAGACAAGCTGGATAAATTACCTTAAACATAGTAGCCTAGATTGGTGAAATTAGGACTGTCGATGACTTCAATTTTCCCCGATACAGCGTTATCTGTTGCTGGACTAACATCATACCTGCAAGCCTTGTTGGAGGGCGATCGCTACTTGCGATCGGTTTGGCTGACAGGCGAGGTGACTAACGTTTCGCAATACCCCACAGCCTGCTATTTCACTCTCTCCGATCCTGACAAAAGTGCTGCGATTCGCTGCGTCGCTTGGAACAATCGGGGGCAAAAATTGGTGCAGATCCCCGTAAAAGGCGAACAGTTGATCGTTTTGGGAAGCATCCGGGTTTACAACAAGCGTGGCGAGTACCAGTTGAATGTTGTACAATTACTACCCGCTGGGGAAGGATTGCAGGCTTTGCGGTTGCAGCAATTGCGATCGCGCTTGGATGCTGAGGGTTTCTTCGATCCAGCCAGAAAGCGCCCGATTCCCCCACATCCGCAAATTGTGGCTGTTGTGGCTTCCGATAGTAGTGCCGCTTGGGGGGACATTCAGCGGACTCTATCTCAAAGATATCCGGGTTTGCGGGTGTTGCTATCGCCGACAGGGGTGCAGGGAGAATCGGCTGTTGCGGAAATTGTCAGGGCGATCGCCCGTGTAGAATTGGACGGTAGGGCTGATGTGATAATTTTGGCCCGTGGCGGAGGTTCTGCGGAGGATTTGGCTTGTTTTAACGATGAGAGAGTTGTCAGGGCGATCGTCAATTGTGCCATGCCAATTATCACCGGTATCGGCCACGAAAGAGATGAATCGCTAGCAGATTTAGCGGCCGACAAACGAGCTCACACTCCGACAGCAGCGGCGGAACAAGCTGTGCCGATTTTGGCAGATATGTACTTTCAACACAAGCAGAGAATGCTCGATTTAGCAAGTGCTGTGCGGACACGATTTCAGACAGAAGAACAGCATTTGCAACGGTTACAAAATCGCTTAAAACGGTTGCCTGTGACATCGCGAACTTTGCGACAAGCTAGTGGTAAGCTGGAGGTATTGCAAGAAAAGTTATCTGCACTAAATCCGGCGGCGGTTTTGGAAAGGGGTTATGCTGCGGTTAAACAAAGTGACGGTACGGTAATTCGCACGGCTGATGGTTTGCAGTTGGGAGAGGAATTGACTGTGAGGTTGAGCCGGGGCGTTTTGAGAGTTAAGATTGTTGAAATATTGGATGCGGAAGAAACATGATTGATGTGCCCGGAAATCTGCCAGACTGGAATTATGAGCAAACGGTCGATCGCATTGAAGCGATTATCGATCGGGTGGAATCGGGAGAATTGCCTCTAGAGGCGGTTTTCGAGCAGTTTGCGGTGGCTGTGGAGTGTTTGCAGCAGTGCGAAGGTTTTTTGGCGCGGGGGAAGGAACAGATGGATTTGTCGATCGAGCTTTTGACTGCGGAACCGGAGTTTTAATTGCAGATTTAGGCGCTTCGCCTTTATAGATAAAAAGGTAATAGCACCTTATCAAGCACGAATAGGACTTTCAGCAATGCACCAGTTCATCACAACCTGTCCCATCTTTTCCCAATCAGAAACCATGGACTTATCAATTATTCTGGCAATCTCATGAGGACTTTTTTGTTTAAGATATTCAACGGTATTGCTGAGCGTACTTTCTCCAAATCCCAGTGAGATTTTACATTGACATTCTCCACTACTACTGCATTGCCAGTTAACTTGACACCAATTATCTATACAACTTAATATATGGGGACTCATAGAAATCTTTACTTCCCAAAAAGACTTAATATTAGGGTTACTTGATTGAATAATTTCCTTCATTCTAGTTCCTTTTTTTATATCTAAAAAATACCTAATATCGACTGTACTACTACTAATATTTTCAAAATGTATTAATGCTTTGAGTCTTTCCTGATTTTTTGAACACAACTCAGATAAAATTGAGTTAGGTATTAAGTTTTCAACTTCACGGCAATCAAGAATAAAATTTTCCGTATTTATGCAAGTTGAATCGCTCAAAGCTTGGAGGCGAGATGCCGTGGAGCCAAGGTTTCCATCAGGAGCAATTTTATCGCTATCTACAATACAAAGGCAAAAGCGTTTTTTAAATTTTTGAATATTAATATACTCATTAGAAATTGTATTACCACCACCACCTCTAGGTTCGCATACTATTTGTACATTCATCTTTTTCCAGATCAGATAAACTTTTGCTATAATTTCGTATAAAAAAGCATCATCACTATTTTCACACAAAAGTATGGTTTTCTGTACAGACTCTGAATCATTAAAAAAACGTGGGCCAACTTTAATAATTTGCTTACCTGAATCAGAAATCACTGCTGGTTCATAACAAGGATTAACAATTTCAATATATCTTGTTACCGCCGAAAGATAGGATTGAAATTGTGTAGATTGGTTGTATAACTTATGGTAAATATTCCTGGCAAATTGAGATAAACGAGAGCATAGAGCAATCTTTTTTAAAGTTTCTCTCTTAGCCATTACTATATGCTTACCTTCTCGACGGGCAGATGCAAGATTTTCTAAAGCCAAAACAGTCTCATAGTCCCAAGTATTTTCATCTCCCTTATCTACTACAGAGCTATCAATCAAAATTAGCATTTATACAAGTTCCATCTCGAAAAAACCTAGCGGCCAGTTTAAAAGATACCCATCTGAATCAAATTGAGCATTTCTTATTGTTACTTCTCCCACTTGATCGGATGGCTCAAATAAAACAATGTTGATTTCATCCTCAGAAATTTTACCTTCAGCAATTAATTGTCCTAGGCGATTTACCAATACTTCACTATGAGTTTCAATCATTAAACGTAGATCAATGTTTTTCTCCTTAGCTGTTTTGATTGACTTAACCAAGGCATCTGTTAAATTCCCTTGCAGACGGGGATGAAGATGTAACTCAGGTTGCTCGATAGCGTATGTTATTGTTCCTCTGTTTACTCGACGAGAGGTTGACTGTAAGTTCCCTTTGGAACTGAGTGACCATAATTGAGTAATAACAGGAAGAATTTGAGAAAAACCAAACCCAGTATCAGCAATATTAAGGTCTTTATCCGAATCCTTGGAACATATTGTTACTGAAATATGGCCTTCGCTCGATTTAATTGATGGCTTAAATCCCAAGTTATCTAAAGTCCAAGCCGAGAAGCTTTCCATTTCTGAATCAGTTAGATTACGCAAAAACATTGCAAGATTATCACCTTGGTAATCCACTTCATCAACAGCGAAATCTTGAGTTCGGTAATAACGCTTTGCTGTAGCTCGTACTGGCCCAATATAGCTAATATTCTTGGAGAAGTTTGCTAGCATCTCATCACATTCTTCAAGAATATTAGGTATCGCATTTGCGATAATTAGATCTCTTAGGTCTTGAAAATCCTTTGTCTCTACTGTCCAATTTCTTGTTTTCTTTTTCCATCCTTGGCTACCAAAACTATTTTCTTGAATATCTTTGAGCATATTTTCTGAGTTGCCTAGACCAAAGGAGACTGCCATTTGAATAATAGTATCTAACTTAGTTGCATGATGAGCCGTCTCCTTGGTTTTATCTATCAAAGCATCAAATAAAGCTCTGAAGCGAGAACGATATCTAATAAGACCAGGAGATGGTGAGGATAATTTTTCAAATTCATATTCTTTTTTTTGCTCACTTTCAGCAATAGTTGGCAGAAGCAAACTCCTATCAAATTTTATGGCAACATATTTACCCAAATTTAAGACGTTCAATGAATTATTAACCAAAAAAATCGTTACAGAATCATCCTCACCAAAATCTAATTGGATTTTTGAATCCTCAAGCTGCAAAATAATTCTACTTGTTCTTGTAGTTTTTTTCTCTTTATGTTCTGATACCTGGAGAGTTAATTTTATATCAAAACTGCTTAATATCTTTGCTTCTTCAGAAAAAAGAAAGTAGGGAAAATTTCTAGGATAGGTGAAGCTTCTTGATTCTAGCTTGAAGTTAAAAGAAAATTCAATATTGTTATTGTCTTCTGCTCCAGTTTGATGAGCATCTTTAAAATTACCGAAGTCAACTAGGCTGCCCGACCAAAGTATTGGCCCAGTTGTTCGAGATTCTACGCTTTGTTTCAATAGAGGAAGAATACGCAAAAAACTACTCTTACCTGAACTATTTTGCCCAAGAAGAACGGTTATAGGCTTTAACTGAATATAGCCAGTGTCACCAAGACAACGTAATCTTTCCACTCTAATAGAATCCATTCATACCTCTTAATAAGGAATAGCTTTAATATTTTATCTGCCCAGACGCCTCTAAATCTAAGATTTAATTTTGATGAAAATTCTCGTGGGGCGGGCATCCCGCCCGCCCCAAAATTACAATCTAGAGGCCCGACAGCTTACAATTTGTCGATCGCCCTTTTCGCCTTGTCACTCAGATTTTTTACAGCATCTTTCACATCTTCTGCTGCGTGGCGGGCGGCGGATTCTGCTTGTTTCGCTTTACCTTCAGCCTGGTCTTTTTTATTGCCCGTGATGTTCCCGAAAATTTCTTGAGCTTTGCCTTCTACATTTTTGCCGATCGCCTTCGCTCTGTCTTCTGCACTCATAAAACACTCCGCTAAGCAATTTAAGGTTTTCACCATTCTACAATTAACTTGCAGCCAATTATGTTTTAATTCACATTAATTCATATTTGGGTGCAATTCTACTTCAAAGTTGCTGATGCAACTTTCACAGGTTCCAGTAATTCTAACGGCAAATGTAGCATATTCAATTGGGTACTATCTGCTGCTTTCCTTTCAGGATCGGGGCCGTGATAATCGCTGCCGCCAGTTGCCAGCAAACCGTAATCAAGACACATTTTTTTGAGCTTTTCTATTTGGCTGGAACTGTGGCTGGGATGGTATATTTCAACTCCCATCAAACCAGCATCTACTAATTCCTTTAAGACTTCCTCAACAGCGCCGCCGCGAAATAAATAAGGGTGCGCCCAGACTGGTACTGCGCCGCAACTTCGCAATAAATCAATACCTTCGGCGATCGAGAATTTCTCGTAATGCACGTAGGCGGGGCCGTCATCTCCCAGCCACCTATCGAAGGCTTCCCGCGATGATTTTGCGTGACCAGCTTTTACCAGTGCAGAGGCAATGTGAGGCCTTCCAGGTGCCATTCCCGGCGATATTGTTGGTAGTTCGATCGCATATCCCATTGCTGCTAATTTTTCTACCATTTCCTGCGATCGCCTAAACCTGCCTTCGAGGCGCGCTTTCAAAGGATCTCGCAGCTTATTTTCATCGGGATAAAAACCTAAAATATGTAGCGATCGACCATTATGAACTGTACTGAGTTCCAGCCCGGGTACTATTTCTAGATTGTACAAGTCAGCGGCCACAAAGGCTTCGTCCCAACCGGACATCGTATCGTGATCCGTGATGGCTAAAGCCCGAACTCCTGACGCAGCGGCGGCTGCTACGAGTTCGGTAGGGGTGAGAGTACCGTCGGAATAGGTTGTGTGACAGTGAAGTTCTAGCATTTGCAGAGGGAAGAGGGAAGAGGGAAAATTTTGTTTAATTCAAAACTGCAAACTGTTGCTTGTGCCAGTTGCAGAATTGGCCGTTGTTAAGCCTGGGCTGGGAGTTGATGCTAAAGCACTCTCAAGTTATACACCATATGGCATCTTCGTGCGATCGGTTGTCAGGGTCGATCGAGAGAAAAACTGTGAAGGTTGGGATAGTGGCATTTTGCTGTCACTGTGACTCAGGGATTTTTTATAAAGTAACAACATGACATTCAGGAAACACTTATGAAATCTACTCTTTGCTTCCCCGAAACTTCCCAACACTCTAACAAAGTTAATGCTCATAGTAATGCAGCCCATTCTCATAGTAACATAGATTATTGTATCGCCGCTGCTTGGATTGACTTAGTAGGAGGAGACTACAGTAAGTTTGGAGGAGATGATTGGCTTCCTCTGTGTGGCGATATTGATGACGGGGAAATTTACCAAGAATGGTTTTTGTGGCAAGACAGCGAAGTGACTCAAGAATGGGAAGCTTACGATCCAATTACTAATTACCGAGTCGTTGCATTTAGCCGAGAAATGCTGATTGCTAAAATTAACCAAATCGAAGATAATAGATTAGTTTAAATTCCTGGAAAAATCATAAATTTTGAGCGAAAGTAAACCTAAAATCAGAGCGCCACGTAGATTCCCGACTTGTTCAACAAGTAGGGAATTTTAGTATTCTATTTTTTTATTTCTTTTTGCTTTTCTCGTTCTAATTTTCGCTGCTTCAAGGCTGCAAGATTTTGTTTGATCGTGTCGATCGCATTTTCATTCCCCTGCTGTTGGTATAATTCGCTGGCACGGATCAAATCTGCCACAGCTTCGCCGTCCGATCGCAAATTCGCAAAAACTAAACCTCGATTATGATACGCTTCTGCCGTTGCAACCTGTTCTAAAGCGCTGGTTAATTTGTCTTTTGCTTTGCGATAATTTCCCAAGTGATAAGCTTCAATACCTTGTTGGAAATCAACCGCAGCTTTGCTACCGCTGTCTGTCGCTGGAAATTCTGGCGAGTTTAAAATTGGTTCTTTGAACAGTACAGAAATGCTGCCCTTGCCGAAGTAAGCCCAAGTCATTGTTCCCACGCCAATCCCCAGTGCAGCGACAACAATGACAGACAGAGCAATAAAATTGGTGAGTTCCATAGAGAAATTTTTGTTGTATTAGAATATCATAAGATAATTTATCACTTCTGGAACAATGGCTGCGCGGATTTGCCTCAACTGGAAATGGTTTTTGGGCTCGTTAGCTTTAGTATTGTCGATCGGCGTGGGGACTGCAACTGCAACTTCTGACGCAGCAACCAACGCGCCAACTCAAGCGGGCTGGCAATTGTTGCAGCGGGGTGAGACAGGGTTGGTGGTAGTAATGCGACACGCGATCGCCCCAGGTACCGGCGATCCTGCTAACTTTAAATTGGGCGACTGTTCCACCCAGCGCAATTTATCACCACAGGGACAAACCCAAGCCAAGCAAATTGGAGTCGAATTTCGCAACCGCAACATCAAAATTGCAAGAGTTTTATCGAGTCAGTGGTGTCGGTGTTTAGAAACAGCAAAATTGATAAACTTAGGCAAAGTTGAACCCTTACCAGCGCTGAACTCGTTCTTTAGTGACAGCAGCAAAGAATCGGGACAAACAGCGACAATCCGCAAGTTGATTCTTGACAATCGCAACACAAAAGGCGCTATTATTATGGTAACTCATCAAGTCAACATTACAGCGATTACAGATATTGTTCCGCAAAGCGGCGAAGCTGTGATTCTCAAAGGCGATTCACAAGGTAAAATCCAAATAGTCGGACGAATTGGAGGATTTTAAGCAGGTAAAGCCATCCTAAGCTGTCGCGCCTTTAAATTGTATATTCAGGGCGGGCGGGACGCCCACCCCACAAAAATTTGATTTTTTTTGACATACTATTTAAATGTAGAACAGCTTAGCCGAATTCATAAACTCTTGCTTTCTTCTTCCTTTGCGTTTTTCGCAGCACGATAAAAGATTTCGTTGACCAATCATTAACTCTTGCTATATAAAGTGATAATGTATAAACTTCCAGCAGATTGATGAGGGCGAAATAATATTGTGAGCGATAGTGCAGAAACTAAGCAAGAGAGAAGAAAAAGGTGGAAACGTTATTTAGAAGCAGGAATCGATCGAGGTGAAGATCCTATAATTATCATTACCTTTCGTTCAGGATGGGATTCTGCGGCTCGTCCAGTTTTAGCACGCGGTATTAATAAGCGCGAATATGTCATTAAGGGGCAACAAGCGGGGCGTCAAATCGTCAACGATCAGGTGGTAGCAAGACTCGGTATGGCAATCGGAGCACCTGTGGGAGAACCTTGTATTGTTGAAATTTCTGAGGAACTAATTGCGGAAGATTCTAAATTTTCCTATTTGACTCCTGGGACGGCTCACGCTACACTTTACATACCTAAATGTTCTTCCCAAAGAGAAGAAATCAACTACACAAACCAGCCCGAAAACCGCGAAAGGTTTGCTTTGCTAATTTTGTTGTACGGATGGGTATATGCTAATGATTATCAATTCATCTATAAAAATGCTCGCCCCAACTTGGTTTACTCTGTAGATCACGGCCATTTTTTTCCAGGCGGGCCAGAGTGGAAGCAGCGCCACTTGCTCGAAGCTGCTACTGCTGAGATCAACCGTCGCCTTGTTTCTAATTGTAAACTAATGCCAGAGGAGATTAGCCAGGGACTTCTGCTTCTCGATGCTGTCAGCGAAGAAACGATTATTCAAGCTGTGGCTGCTCCACCCAGCGAATGGGGACTGACAATTGACGAGCGTGTTACCCTGGTAGAGTATCTTGTTAAAAGAAGACAGGATTTACTGGCGCTCTTATAGACACGCTCGTCGGACAAAAAGGCGGAAACAATGGCAAGTAAGTATAGTATCGTTCAATACGTTCCCAATCCAATTGCTAACGAACGGATTAATATTGGCGTTGTTGCTTTCAACGAAGAACAGGTGCGCGTCCAGTTTCTCACAAACTGGGAGCGGGTGCGGCATTTTGGCATGGAAGATGTTACTTTTTTGAAAGAGTTTGCTCAGCGAATGTCCCAAGCCGCTGACTCTGGGTTGATTTTTCCCGGGGATAATCGAGATGCTCCTTATCAGGAACGTTTAAATAAAATTGCCCGTGATTGGCTCTCGGGTATTCAGTGGACAGAACCTCGCGGGTCATTGGAGGATGTGGATAGTTTACTAGAAGATATTGCTAGTAATTTTTTGGTGGATTTGAATTCTCAAAAACCTCATCGGCGCGACCGCGAAGCTGCTGCTAGATTAACCACTGCTAAATTCAGAAATGTTTTTAAACAGTACGTGAAAAATGATGCGAAAAAACTACTAAAAACAAGTTATTCAGTGCAGGGTAGTCATGCAGATAACAAGTTTGATGCAGTTGTGGCTAATGGGCAACCTTACTTTGGAGCACACGGTATATCATTTGAGGTGAAGATACCCGAACACCTGCAAAACTCTTTGTCTTGGATGATTACTGATGTAAAACAGTTTCAGCCTGATTTTCCTATTGCAATTGTGGCGCTACAGCCCAAAAAAGACGTTGACAACTATCAAAAACTTGAGCAAACTTATCAGCAAGCTACCTCGACGTACTCAGAACTTGGTGCAAAAGTTCTTGCAGAAGATGATGTTGAAAATTGGGTGCTAGAAAGACTTGAGCAGGCTAATCTCTTGTAGATATAAAGCGATTTCCCCATTGCCAATTACCAATTACCAATTTATATGAGTTTCCAATACAGCGCAGCCCTAGTCACTTTAGCAGACATTGACAAGGAAGTTCTAGTTAAATTTTACACAAAATTTCTCGACATAGAACCCAACCCCTATATTCCCAATACTTATGCTGAATTTCAACTCCCCGGCTTAAGACTCGGCATATTCAAACCCAAAGATTCCCACAAATCGGAATTCGCAAGTCGAGCAAAAACAGGCATGAGTTTGTGTTTGGAAGTCAGCGATATCGAAACTGCGATCGCCCGAATTTGGGCTTTAGGTTATCCGCCCGCCGGAGAGATTATCAAAGCTTCTCACGGTTTAGAAATTTATGCCTTCGATCCTGCCGGCAACCGTCTAATTTTGCATCAATCTCATCATTAGATAAGAGTTGGCGGGCACACAAACTTTCGTCCACTCCTAGCGGACTAAGAAATCAAGTAGGGTGCGAACCGCGCAACCTACATATAGAGGGTGTGCGTAAATCTTGTTCAACCAAAAACCCGGATTAATATCAAATCCGGTTGCATCGAAATTAATATAACCCGAAATCAGGACACGGCAGTGCCGTGTCCCTACAATTAATCGAGGTAGGGAAACGGCACTGCCGTGTCCTCTATATAATTCCGGCGCTGCCGGAATTGATATAATGCAGCTAAATTCACCTGCATTAATCCGCAGTTATTCCACACTTAATTAAGCCGCAACTAAACCGCTGTGCCTCAACAAAGCTTTAGTGCTCGGTTCGCGTCCTCGGAAAGTCTTAAACACTTCCATCGGGTGCAAACTGCCGCCCAATCCCAAGACTGTATCTCGGAAGCGCTTACCTGTAGAGGCGATCGCACTTTCATCCTCCAAACCCGCTTCCTCAAACGCCGCAAAAGCATCAGCGCTGAGCACTTCCGCCCATTTATAACTGTAATAGCCCGCCGCATAGCCGCCCGCAAAAATGTGTCCGAAAGCGCACAAAAATGCGTCTCCTTCCAGAGGAGGCAACACAGTCGTAGTCTTAGCAATACGGTTGCGGACATCCGCCACAGTTTCACTGCCGCCCGATCGATAACAGTGGTGCAATTCAATGTCAACACTGCTAAAATGTACTTGTCTGAGCATGACGCTACCGCTCATGTAATGGCGCGCTGCGAGCAGTTTTTGGTAATAGTGTTCCGGCAAAGTTTCCCCAGTTTCGTAATGCTTAGCCATCCCGAACAAAGTCGCGCGATCGTAACACCAATTCTCCATAAATTGACTGGGCAATTCCACCGCATCCCACTCCACATTATTGATGCCAGAAGCCCCCGGATAGTCTACGGTTGTCAGCATATGCTGCAAACCGTGGCCGAATTCGTGAAACAAAGTTTCTACTTCCAAAAAAGTCATTAAACTCGGTTTCCCGTCAACCGGAGGACTTTGATTGCACACCAAATAAGCCACCGGCAACCGCGTGGTTGTCTTTCCGGCTTCCACAAATTTAGCGCGCACCACGCACTCGTCCATCCAAGCACCGCCGCGCTTTTCCTCCGGGCGACTGTAGGGGTCTAAATAGAAATTGGCGATCGTATTTCCAGCTTCATCATCTATTTGAAAATAGCGCACATCTTCGTGCCACACAGGAGATTGACCATCCGCCGCAGTTACTGTCACGCCGAACAGCCGCTTTACTAATCCAAATAACCCGTCCAATACCTGTGGTAAAGCAAAATAAGGACGCAATTCTTCAGCACTAAAAGCAAACTTTTCTTCCCGCATTCGTTCCGACCAAAAACCGATATCCCAGTGCTTCAAATCCGCAGCTTCCGCAGCACCTTTTTCCGCAGCAAAATCTTTTAAATCTGCTAAATCTTTGACAGCAGCATCATAACTAGCGAGGCGCAATTCTTCTAACAAAGCCTCGACTGCTGCAACGTCGGGAGCCATTTTGCTCGCCAGACTCAATTCGGCATAACTGCTAAAGCCAACCAAAGCTGCTTTTTCGTGGCGCAGTGCTAAAATGCGATCGGTCAAAGGCCAGTTATTCAATTCTCCACTGCTGGCTCTACCGATAAAAGCTTTGTACAACTTTTCGCGCAAGTCGCGGCGGGTGCTGTGCTGCATGAAAGGGCCGTAACTGGGAAAGTCTAAAGTAATCCGCCAAGGGCCGTTTTCTGCATCCGCATTTTCGGAGCCAGCGCTGCGAGCAACTTGAGCTGCTAAACTCAACAAACTAGGCGGCAAACCGTCAATTTCGTCTTTGTTTGTGAGGGTGATGCTGAAAGCTTTGGTAGCGTCGAGGACGTGATTGGAAAATTGGGTAGTAATTTCCGCCAATTCTAATTGAATGGCATTAAAACGCTCTTTTTGCTCGCCTTCTAAACCGACGCCGGAGAGTTGGGCATCTCGGAGGGCGGCTTCGACAATTCGCTGTTGAGCTGACTCTAAGCTGTCCCAATTTTCGCTAGCCCGCAGCGCTTTAAAAGCTTCATAAAGCGGTTTGCTTTGACTGAGCTTGCTCCAAAATTTTACTACTTCTGGCTGCACTGTTTCATGTGCCGATCGCAATTCCGGGCTATTTTTCACGCCCATCAAATGTCCGACAATGCTCCAAGTCCAATTTAAACGCTCTCCGAGCCGCTGCAAGGGTTCTACTAAGCCGCTCCAAGTCGGCTCGACAGAGGCTTCTAAGGCAGCTAGCGAGCCTTCTAGTTCGGTCAGCAGTTGGGTAACAGCGGGGACTACGTGTTCGGGTGCGATCGCGTCAAACGGTGGCAATCCTTGACCGATTAGTAATGGGTTATCAGCAATAGTTACGGTTGCATTCATTGATTTTTTTTGTAACAGGTTGAAGACAGGTGAACTAAACAGATTAGCTTTTATTTTTGTAACACAGTTGTCGAAAAATTTGGGAGCATCCCATTTTTGCAAGTATATCCTACAAAAATGGGATGCTCCCAAAAAGTGGGACTCGATCGGGCAAGAGTATCTGAATGTCGGAGTGGAAAATCTTCCTTCTGACTAATGACTAATGACTGCTGACTAATGACTGCTGACTAATGACTAATGACCAATGACTAATGACTAATGACTAATGACTGCTCTCTTGTGTGTGCTGCAACTGCTTGACAACCGAGATTAAGCGCTTGAGGTGAGGTTTGACAACTTCTTGCTGCTCGTGTTCCAAACGGTGGATTTGAGCTTGGACGATCGACAAATCGGGAGTCGATTGCGCGGGAGCTTGCAGTTGGCTTTGCAAATTTGCCATAACTTTCTGGATTTCCAAAAATCGAGTATTTACTACTTCCCAGTCGTCTCGGGTAATCGCAGTTTCTGCCAAGCCTTTCGTCGCGCTTTGCAGTTGCTCTATTGCTTGTTCTACAGCTTGGAGATTTGCCGGTTGGCGAGGCGATAAATCTTGCAGTTGTTCGCTCACCTGCTGGCGGACATCGAGCACAGCAGACGCCACGATTTCTTGCAAAGAAGCTACCGACTCTCCCAAACTCAGCAACTGCCGCTCGATGTCGATCGACTCTTCAAAGCCCTCAGCCCTAGGCATTGCAGCCATTTGTTGACGCAGCGCTGCAATATCTGCTGACAACTGCTTCCGCAATTTAACAATTACCGTCACCGCCGTTTTTTCGACTTTATTTACAGACTTTTGCACTTGGGCGATTTCGGAATTTTGATGAACCCGCACTTGCTGCTCGAACCGATAACGGTTAGCAACATTCAGCGACAAAGCCAAAGTTAAGGGAGCCACCCCGTAAAAAGCTTGACCCGACACAGCCACCGCCAGGGAACCCACACCAGAGGCCGCCAGAGAGGCGTATTCTGCCAGCTCCAGCCAATGCCTTTGAGGGAAACTCGGTCTCAATTGGTTTCCCACAGAGGGGTTTGGCTTCCGCACGGCTCTTTGAGTCATAGTATTTTCTCGTTGTTGATAAGGTTGCGAGACTGGGTGGAGCATAAATTTATATCCTTTTTTCAGTTATATTTTTTAGATTATTTCCTCGCACCCTTCTATTTTTACCCGATCGAGTGAGTTAAGGATGACTGACATATTATTATCTATTTGGGAGCTATGGACGATCGCCCGGAATTACGGCTGTTAAAAGGTAAGCCCCAACGCGCCCTCTATTTTACACGACGCCGGCGCCGATCCGGTTCGGGCGATCGGGGTTTGGAGCTTGAAGAGAGTTGTATTTTTGTTCGCCCATTGGTATAATCTACTCGTTCTCAATTGCCAGTCTCGAATTTACTGCAAAAATTGACAAACATGAGTTGTAAAGAATGAAGTCAGAAAAACCCGAAAATGCCGATCGGCTAAAGTCTATTTTCAGTATCACAATCTTTATCATTCTCGTACTAGCAGTAGGCTTTCTAAGCGTGAATTTTATTTCAGCTCTCTATACAAAATTTTCTTAAAATTAGGACTTACCCACAGGTTCCCAGAAACCGGGTTTTTTTGCGAGATATTTCGTCGCAGCCACAGATTCGATAAAAAACCCGGTTTCTTTAGTCGGAGGAGGACGCGGCAGTGCCGTTTCGCTACTTCAAAATAATCGTAGCTTGCGGAGTACAACGCCATCGCGATGGCTGGGAGGACACGGCAGTGCCGTGTCCCTACCCCGATTAATTGTAGGGAAACGGCACTGCCGTGTCCTGACTTTGGGTAACATTAATTCTCCAAAATAATCAATATTTATAATCATTTCAACTATAAAGATTGTGATCTGGATCTAGCCAGACAATATAAAAAACATTTTCACTGAAAAAGCCATGCACCCTGCCGTATTCATTAGCAGAAATTTGAAACTGGTAGGGCATATTTACTAGCTCGTCTTCATTGGGAATGCCAAAACCATTAGGTTCGGTAGTATCTTTCCAAGCTATGCCATGACAACGCAGACTTTTACTCTGATTATTGATAACTTCTTGAGCATTCAATTGTGACAAATCGCGCAGCCGTCTCAATAGAGATGCTAGATACTTAGCATCTCTACCACCAATTGAGAACTTATCTTTATCATCCTGATAATACCTGAAAGAAAAACTAATTCCTTCCGGTATTTTGACATCTAGACGATTGATGCTAGATAAAGATTGCTGGCGGCGTATATCTGCCTTTTTAATTTTCTTCGATGACACGGGTTTTGTAAAATTCTCGCATTAATTCCTTCGTAATAATAGCATGAGAAGGTTCATCTTTTGGCAACTCACCCCTAGCTTTAATCCAAGGGTCTTCGCGACGCACCATCAATTCTAACTCATAAGCATCCAGAAAGAAATACTCGTCGGATAACTCGTCTAAAAACTCTTGTACTTCTTTGGGAAACTCTGGTTTTTCGACCTCTTTCAGAATTGGCTTGAAGTCAAATTGTTCTTTGTATTCGTAAAATAAAGCCGGGATAGTCGGCCCGTGCACCCAAGCTTCAAAATCTTCATCAAACAGCGGTGTATCCTCAAACGCGAGATACCAGGCTTGGGCGTAGTACAAGAGTTTCTGTAGCTTGTGGTTGCTGAGGTAGGAGCCTACGTCATTGGCAAACCAGATGTAGTAATCAGCGAGTTTGGAGGCGGTTGTGACTGTAGTTATTGTGGTCATATAATTCGAGTCAATAAGTTTTGTATTCTATGATAGCATAGGGCATCAGTGAATTATAATCCTTTGATATATTGCTTCAGTACAGGTGACAAAGTGTAAAGACTTTCATGTTTTTCGATCGAGCAGCGCCGCGATAGAGATTGCAATGCGTTGAGCAAATCTGATGATGATATTTGTCCGTTTTGGAGCAATTTGGCGAAGTTGACTGGCTGGTTTTCTGTCGCCAGCAAGGAGAGGACTTGTTTTTCTAGTTCGGAAGTGCGATCGTACTGCTGCTGTAAAACATCTTTCAAATCTTCGGGCAACAATATGGTATCATCTATTAATAACTCATTCGCGCCGATTCCCAACTCTTGAATCAGAGTCGCCACACTTTTTAACCATAACGGATTGCCTTGATAGCGGTGAATGAGTCCTTCGCAGTTATCGGTTTCTGTTAATCCTTTATCTCTGAGGATTTCCCGTGCGGCGGCGGTGTCTAAACCAGTGAGTTGTAAGGTACGAATGGGAGTATTTTCGCTAGTGAGTTGAGGCACTTCTTTGGGTGGTTCCCAACCGATTAGCAGAAAGCAACTTTGATGGGATAATTTTTCTATCTGTTTGAATAAAGAGCGATATTCTTCATATTTTGGTTTATACTTT
>JANPMV010000143.1:0-63769 GCA_031427135.1 Cyanobacteria bacterium VAR_87_metabat_62
TCTGCATGTGCGAGCGCGCCTGCTCGTAGAGCGTGCGTGCCGTGATCGAGATCGGTGCAGAGGCAGCCGCATGGGGCGGCGGGGGCGTGTCGGGTTTGGCCTGAGGGAATGCGCTCCACGGAATTGCGAGCACCAGCAGCGGCAACGCGACAAGGAACAACGCGGCGTGCCGCAGGCGATACGAATTCATTGAAAACGATTTTACGGGGCGGCTGCCTGCACCGCAGACCTCCCTGCGTTTCCCCGCTTTCGCGCCGGTGCACGGCACGTTAGATTGCGTCTTTCCGAACGGAGTCTTGGTCGATGCAACGTCGCAGTTTCATGGTGACCGGTACAGCGCTGATCGCGTTGCCCGGTGTCGTTCTTGCCCAGGCGGTCGAGAAGCCCAAGCTCACGCTCGCGGTCGGCGGCAAGAACCTGCTGTACTACTTGCCGCTCACCATCGCCGAGAGCCTGGGCTACTTCAAGGCCGAGGGGCTCGACGTGACCATCGCCGATTTCGCCGGCGGCTCGCGCGCGCTGCAGGCGATGGTCGGCGGCAGCGCCGATGTGGTCTCGGGCGCGTTCGAGCACACGATCAGCATGCAGGTCAAAGGCCAGCGCCTGCGCGCGTTCGCGCTGCAGGGCCGCGCGCCGCAAATAGTGCTCGGCGTGAACCCGAAGACGATGCCCAACTTCAAGAGCGTCGCCGAATTGAAGGGCAAGAAGCTCGGTGTCACCGCGCCGGGTTCGAGCACCAACGTGCTCGCGAATTTCGTGCTCGGCAAAGCCGGGCTCAAGCCGGGTGACGTGTCGATCATCGGCGTGGGCGCCGGCAGCGGCGCGGTCGCGGCGATGCGCGCCGGCCAGATCGACGCGATCAGCAACCTCGACCCGGTGATCACGCTGCTCGCGCGTTCGGGTGACCTGAAAATCGTCTCCGACACACGCAATGTGGCCGAGGCCGACAAAATTTTCGGTGGCCCGATGCCGGCCGCCTGCCTGTACGCGCCGCAGAGCTTCATCGACAAGAACCCGGCCACCGCGCAGGCGCTGGCCAACGCCATCGTGCGCGCCGACCAATGGATTCAGCGCGCCGGTGCGGGCGACATCATCAAGGCCGTGCCCGAGGGCTATTTGCTCGGCGACCGCGCGGTCTACGTCGATGCGTTTCTGGCCGCGAAGGGCGCGTTGTCGGTGGACGGAATGTTCCCCGAAGCCGGCCCCGAGACCGCACGCCGGGCGCTGGCCAGCATCGACCCCGAGATTGCTGCGGCCAAGATCGACCTGGCGGCGCTCTGGACCAATGAGTTCGCCAGGCGCGCGAACGCGAAATGCCCCAAGGCTTGATCCGATGGACGCCGTGAGCGCGCTCGAACTCGGCGGCGTCAGTTGCAAAAATCTTAGCGCCCGATCGCACTGAATCAGCCGCTTCTTGGCAAAGTTTATTTACAGCATCTTTCAACCCTTCCGGGCCGGCCACGATGTGGTAAAGCGTTGACAAAACCTTTGCAGGGAAAGACTTTTGTTCTTTCAAGAAACCCAATTCACCGTCATTCAATATCGGAGAATCTATTTTAATTAGCTTGGCATTTTCCGGTACTGCTTGCAGCAAATTGCCCCGCAGTCCGATATTTACCGTCAGAGACATCACCATCCCCTCGCGCAGGGGGTCGATCGGCGGATTTGTGACTTGAGCAAACCGTTGTTTGAAATAGTTGTACAGCAACTGAGGCTTTTCTGACAACACAGCCAAGGGAATATCATCTCCCATGCAGAAAGTCGGTTCTTTCCCCGAACTTGCCATCTCCACAATTACCATATCCAAATCTTCGGCGGTGTAGCCAAAAGCAGTTTGAGTTGCTAACAGCGTTTGAGCGTCGAGAGTTGCTGTTTCCGCAAAAGGTTGTGGTTCCAAAATTTCGCGGTTTTGTTGCAACCATTCACCGTAGGGATGTTGCTTAGCAATCCGCTGTTTGATCTGCCAATTTTTGAGAATTTCGTGACTTTCTAGATCGACTGCGATCATTTGTCCAGGCCCTAAACGACCTTTTTCGATGATATCTGTTTCGGGAATATCGACGACACCGGCTTCGGAAGCGACGATTACCATACCGTCTTTGGTAATGCAATAGCGGGCGGGACGTAAACCATTGCGATCGAGCGTAGCACCTACTTGTTTACCATCGCTAAACACCAGCAATGCTGGGCCATCCCAAGGTTCTTGCATCCCGCTGTAGTATTCGTAAAAATCGACAATTTCGGGATAGGGAGCTAAATCTGGCTGATTTTTATAAGCTTCAGGTACGAGAATTGTTAAAGATTCTAAGGGAGAACGGCCCGAGTGCACCAGCAACTCCATCACATTATCCAAGTTTGCCGAATCGCTGCTTTCAGAATTGACAATTGGATTGAACGTATCGAGATCGGCTTGAGTCCAATTAGGATGAGCTAAATTCGCTTGTCGCGCCCTCATCCAGGTAATATTGCCCAACAGCGTGTTAATTTCGCCGTTGTGTCCCAGCAAACGCATCGGTTGAGCTAGATGCCAGCGAGGCATGGTGTTGGTGCTGAAGCGTCGGTGATAGACTGCAAAAGCGCTTTTGTAAGCCGGATTTTTCAGGTCGAGGTAAAATTCTGCCAGTACAGCCGATCGCACCATACCTTTGTAGACGATCGTGCGACAGGAAAAAGAGCAACTGTAAAAATCTTGGCGAGTGAAGTCAGGGCGATCGGATAAAGCGTGTCCGATCGAACGACGGGCTAGAAATAACTGTCGATCGAGCTCATCACCCTGTAAGTCTGGCGAAGTCACAATTACTTGTTCGATTTGAGGTTGATTTTCTCGCGCTTGCGGCCCCAAAACTGACGCATCCACAGGAACTTTGCGCCATCCCAGCAGAGTCAGCCCGCGTTTTTGCAGCATTTCCTCAACCACCTGCCGCGCTATAGTTGCTTGCTGTTCATCTTGAGACAGAAACAGCATTCCCACGCCGCAGTTTTCTTGGGCGGGAGGCACAATTCCCTGTTCTGCAAACCAAGAATGGAACAATTCCCAAGGAATTGCCGTCATCAAACCAGCACCATCACCTGAATCTTGGTCAGCGCTGCAACCGCCACGGTGTTCCAGACAAGTTAAGGCTGGCAGAGCTTTTTCGATAATAGAGTGAGTAGCTGCACCATTTTGGTTGGCAATGAAGCCAACACCGCAGGCGTCTCTTTCTTCGATTAGCCAGCTTTGGCCAGCGTAAGGAATTCCTCGATGACCCTGATTTTGATTTTGATTTTGATTACTCGTGTTAACCATGTTGATTGAATACTAATACTGTGTGTGATTGTGTGGTTGATTCGTTATAGCTTGTCAAGAATGCTACCCAGCGGCAGGGCCGAGTAAACCATCAAGCAGCCGATTGCAAGCAGATTTGATAAAAATTTACATTGATGCTGCCAGCACATAGCCCTGAAACCCTGTTTGCAGATCTTAAATTATCTCGATCGAATAGCTTCGGAGATGTCTCATAGAATACGGTGCCGTTAGAAAGCAGTTATTAAAAGAGAAAATCCTCACCTCGCAACTAGATAAATTGCAGGCGATCGAACTTTTCGAGTTTCTTATTGCTGAATTCGCCCGCTCTGCCGGGAGGACGAACACAGATAGATATAGACTTTAGCTTAATTTTGCCCGCCCCAGATACAAAAGCCACTAACCACAGAGAATGAGTAGGTGCGGTATATGTCGCGCGGTATCGCCATTGAAACTCGGTCTTCCTATTATGCCGCGAACTCCGGGCCCGTAGATACCCAGTTCATTAACAAGATTCAAAATTAGGTTGCCAGCAGTGAAACGTAAATTGTCCGATCGGCATCAGATATTGTCAGCCTCGATTTCGTCCGTACTGGCGATCGTCCTTGCCTCAATCTGGAATCCAACCGGGATAGCACAAGCGGGGGAGATAGCTGGGCTGATTCCTGCTTCCGCTTCCGAAATTTCCCCCCTTGGGGGGGGCAGGGGGGGGTTGACTGGGGGTAGAGGGCAGTTGACTTCTTCCTTCCCCTTAACTCAATCCCTACCGCCCTCTTCCACAATCAAAAGCGGCCGCCAAATTTCCCTCAACGGGCGCATCATTCCCCTAGCTTGGACGCAACAGCCCGCCAACAGCAATTCTGCGAACATCCGAACTTGGATTGCCGACATTGGCTTAATGCAATCTGCCGGAATCGATTTGCTCAACACCGCCGACAGCACCAAACAGCCGGTACAGTGGTTTTCAGTATCTCTCACCGCAGCTCAAAGTCTAACAACGCGATCGACAGCCTTGTATCGTTATCTAGATGTGACAGATTTTGCCAGACTTGCCGGTTGGCAGATATCCGCCGATGGAAATACCTTGAGAATCACATCTCCGGTGGCAAATGTTACTGGAATTCGGCAAGCCCAAAGAGAATGGGGCGATCGCATTGTTCTCGATCTCGATCGACCCACCCCGTGGCAAGTTAACATTGTCGATACACCAAACCCGTCCCCAACACCCACAGACGACCCCACAAAACCCACTCTTCCGCAAGCTAGAACCCTCGCAGCACCAAACCTCGAAACACCAGACGACCCGACCAAACCCGCATTCCCGATTCCAGCAGTCCCCGCAGCAGCAATAACCGGTCAAGAATGGTCGATCGCCCTCGATGCCAAAATCCCACCCGCCATAATTGGGCGCGCTTTTCCAACCAGCAAACAATTACTATCCCTAAAAATCGAACCTGCGGGGAATCAAACCAGAGTCAAAGTCAGAATACCTTTAGGTTGGCGGCCGCAAGTTTTGAGTCTGGGAAATCCCAACCGATTAGTCATCGACATCCGGCCCGATTCCCTCGTTGAAAAAGACATTGTTTGGGCGCGGGGAATCCGGTGGCGGCAACAGTATCAAAATATCGGAACTGCACGTTTTCCGGTAGTTTCCTTAGAAATCAATCCGCGTCAAACTGGTATAAAAGTTCGCCCAATCTTGAGCAATCCGCCGACAGATAAAGGCACTGCACCTTTATTACAAACAGCCGAACTTGCGGGAAGCGTGGCTGCAATTAATGCGGGGTTTTTCAATCGGATAAATCGGTTAGCATTAGGAGCTATTCGGCGGGATAGCAAATGGCTTTCTGGGCCGATATTGAATCGCGGGGCGATCGCCTGGAACGACAGCGGTGAATTTGTCATCAATCGTTTGAGTTTGCAAGAAACTATAATAACTCCCACAAATCAACGCTTGTCTATTTCTCATTTAAATAGTGCCTACGTGCAATCGGGAATCGGCCGTTACAATCCCGATTGGGGAACAACTTACACTCCGTTTTCCGACAATGAAATAGTTGTGACAGTTGTGGGCGACCGCATTATCAGTCAAGTTCCCGCAGGTGCGGCGGGAAAAACAGCTTTTCCGATTCTAGCCAACGGTTATATTTTAGCATTGCGTTCCGATTTGTCCGTTGCAACTCAACTCGCACCCGGCACTTTATTGCGCCTAGAAACTAACACAATTCCAGCGGATTTCAACCGTTTTCCGTACATTTTAGGTGGCGGGCCAGTGTTACTCCAAAACAGTCGAGTTGTGCTGGATGCTAGGGCCGAAGGGTTTAGCGATGCCTATGTGAGACAAACAGCAATTCGGAGTGCGATCGGGCGAACTGCTACGGGGAATTTGCTGATTGTAGCCGTGCACAATCGCGCGGGGGGGTCGGGGCCAAATTTCGCCGAACTCGCGCAGATATTGCAGCAAATGGGTGCTGTGGAGGCTTTAAACTTGGATGGGGGAAGTTCAACGAGTTTGTATTTGGGAGGTAGTTTGCTCGATCGACCTTTGTCAACTGCTGCGAGAGTCCACAATGCGATCGGAATCTTCATTCAACCATAATGAAGACTCCAGAAACCGGGTTTTTGCGACAATACTTAATTCTCTGTCTTGTGCCGCAACGAGTATCAATCAAGTCAGAGAAGGCTTCAACAATTGCAAGTGGGGTCATTACTCAAAACAATTTCAAGGAATATAGCTTCAGCTTATCACCCTTCTCTCAAGAATGAAATAGCCCTGCTTCTAAAATCAGAGGTGGCAAACTTGGACTATCTTCTAGCAATGATTCAATACAGATACGCTGTTCTGCGATCGTGCTACGCCAACTTTGGCTACGTTTTTCTGGCTGATATTCCCATTTTAGTAAGTGCATTAAAAGCACAATTAAACGATTTTTCAATTCTCGTTTTTCACTTCTGCCCATACTTTCGATTTTTTCAACTAAATTCGGAACATCTATGTGATTAAATTTGCCTTATTTTAATTTTTGACCAGTAGCTTCTATCCACAAACAAAAGTCTTGTTTGTAGAGATTATCTTCTGTTGTAATAGAGTGACCAATCATCACCAATTTCCTTTCAATCATCCTTTGTTTAAAGTCGGCTATATGCTCACTGAGCGTAGTCGAAGTGTCCACTTCGACCCTTCGACGAAGTTGATCCTGAGCCCTTCGACTACGCTCAGGAACCGTGGAGAGTCGAAGGGTCAACAGTTAACAGTCAACAGTCAACATCATTCCGGTACAACCGGAATTGATATTACTTGCTCAACACGCCTTCGGGAATTCCCAAAAGATCCTCAATCCGAGGCATATCTTCCAAAGCAATCACTCGCCCTTCATCCTCAAAATCTGCAATTTGATCGAAATTCAAATAGCGATACAAATCGTCAGCAAAAGGATTAATCTTCTTCGTGACAATCTCCATATATTCTTGCACTGTGGGAATTTTACCCAATAGCGAACAAACTGCCGCTAATTCGGCGGAACCGAGATAAACTTGCGCGTCTTTCCCCATGCGGTTATTGAAGTTGCGAGTAGAAGTTGAAAACACAGTTGTGGCATCTTTGACTCGTGCTTGATTGCCCATGCAAAGACTGCAACCAGGCATTTCGGTGCGAGCTCCAGCGGCTCCAAAAATGCTGTAGTAACCTTCTTCTTTGAGTTGCTGTTCGTCCATCCGAGTTGGGGGACAAATCCACAGGCGAGTTTTCACTTCTCCTGCACCTTCCAACACCTTTGCAGTGGCGCGGTAGTGACCGATATTTGTCATGCAAGAACCGACAAATACTTCGTCAACCCGATCGCCCGCAACCTCACTCAACAACTTAACATTATCCGGGTCATTGGGTGCAGCCACGATCGGTTCTGTAATCTCGTTCAAATCGATTTCGATGATTTCAACATATTCAGCATCAGCATCCGCCTCCAGCAGAACCGGATTAGCCAGCCATTCCTCCATCTTCGCCACGCGGCGCATCATAGTCCGCGCATCTTCATAGCCCCGCGCCATCATATTTTTCAGCAGCGCGACATTGGAACGAATGTACTCAGAGACAGTCTCCACGCTCAGTTTAATCGTGCATCCAGCGCAAGAACGCTCGGCCGTAGCATCAGTCAATTCAAAAGCCTGCTCGACCTTCAAATCGGGCAAACCTTCAATCTCCATAATCCGCCCAGAAAAGATGTTCTTCTTGTTCTGTTTTTCGACAGTCAGCAAACCTTTTTGAATTGCCACGTAGGGAATTGCATTCACAACATCGCGCAGGGTTACTCCGGGCTGCAATTCACCTTTGAACCGCACTAAAATCGATTCCGGCATATCCAAAGGCATGACGCCCAAAGCAGCAGCAAATGCTACCAATCCCGAACCCGCCGGAAATGAAATTCCTAAAGGAAAACGAGTATGAGAATCGCCGCCGGTTCCCACTGTATCCGGCAATAACATCCGGTTCAGCCAAGAGTGAATAATGCCGTCTCCGGGACGCAAAGCTATGCCGGCACGCTGTGACATGAAATCGGGCAATTCGTGGTGAGTTTTGACATCAACTGGTTTTGGATAGGCGGCGGTGTGGCAAAAACTTTGAATTACCAAGTCGGCGCTAAATCCTAAACAAGCAAGTTCTTTTAATTCGTCCCGAGTCATCGGCCCAGTGGTATCTTGGGAACCGACTGTGGTCATCACTGGTTCGCAGGATGTACCGGGACGAACGCCTGCTAAACCGCAAGCTTTCCCTACCATTTTTTGTGCTAATGTAAAGCCTTTGTGGGTATCTACTGGGATAGTGGGGCGGGTGAAAATAGTGCTGGTTTCTAGTCCTAAAGCGGCGCGGGTTTTGTCGGTGAGAGTGCGTCCGATTAATAGCGGAATTCGGCCGCCGGCGCGCACTTCGTCTAGTATTGTGTCTGGTTTGAGGGTGAAGGTGGAGATGATTTCTCCGGCTTCGTTGGTGATTTCGCCTTTGTAGGGATGGATGGTAATTACCATGCCGGTTTCCATTTTTGCGACATCGCATTCGATCGGCAATGCACCAGAATCTTCAGCCGTATTGAAGAAAATCGGGGCGATCGCACTTCCTAAAATATAACCGCCGTTGCGCTTGTTGGGCACAAACGGAATATCGTTACCGATGTGCCACAGCACGGAATTAATCGCCGATTTCCGCGAGGAACCGGTGCCGACAACATCACCAACGTAGGCTACGGGATGGCCTTTTTGCTTCAATTCGGCAATGGTTTGCAGAGCACCGGGCATCTTACTTTCGAGCATTACCAAAGCGTGCAGGGGAATGTCGGGCCGCGTGGTAGCGTGGGGTGCGGGCGACAAGTCGTCGGTATTGGTTTCTCCGGGTACTTTGAAGACAGTCACGGTAATCGTTTCCGGCAGTTGGGGGCGACCGGTGAACCACTCGGCATCGGCCCAAGAATCCACTACCTGTTTGGCGTAGGGATTGGTATCGGATAATGTCAGAATGTCGTGGAAAGCGTCAAATACTAACAGGGTTTTGCTCAAGGCGCGGGCTGCGGTGGCGGGAATGGCAATTTCGGCTGTGGGATGGAGCAAATCGATTAGGGAGTGGACGTTGTAACCGCCCATCATTGTCCCCAGCAGGTAAACTGCCCATTTGGGAGCAATTAGGGGGCTGTGGATTTCGCCTTTAGCAACACCGGTTAAAAAACCAGCTTTGACGTAGGCGGCGCTGTCTACTCCGGGCGGCACGCGATCGCGCAATAATTCGACTAAGAACTCCTCTTCCCCGGCTGGGGGATTTTTCAGCAGTTCGCAAAGTTCTGAGGTTTGCTGAGCATCTAATGGCAGTGGTGGAACTCCCTGATTGGCTCGTAAAGCAGCCTGTTGGCGGTAAGACTCAAGCATTTATCGTGTCTCCTCGGATCGGATTTGGTGATTGGCAAGCAGATTAGTTTACCTTTCAGATTAGGAGCTTGTGTCCACATCGGGGAAAGTAACCCGCTCTTATCTGAACTTAACGCAAGTTCAGAAACAGTAGATTTTAATACCAAAGACAGATGCGATCTGTACATCCAGGCAGTCATGCCCGGCAGTTTGGGGACGTGTGTTGCATTCTTTTAGTTAAGATTAATCTTGTGCGGGGATTTCAAGTGTCGATCGTCCTCTGCATCTGGAATCGCCAGTTATCAACAGTTCACAGTTCTCCGCTTCGGAGCTACAGGAGTCCCGATCTGTGCAAAATAGATTATCGCAATGGATCAATCAAAAACTCGAAATTATCCCCCAAGACTGTCAGGGCTGTGCCTTCGAGACAGGAATACCGGAAGCGCTGCAACAAACTAAAGAATTATTTCTAACGATCGCCGACTCGATGCCGGTACCACTAATGATCAGCAGTCCGGCTGATGGCAAAATTCTTTATGGCAACGATTTATGCGGTATTTTTTTCGGACTCAAACCCGGAGATTTGATCCACGATCAAAAAGCCGAAATATTCTACAGCAACCCCGCAGACCGCCAGAAACTACTGGAGGAACTCACCCGCAACGAGCGCGTCTGCGAGGCAGAAGTCCGCGCAAAAAAGGCCGACGGCACACTGTTTTGGGTAACTGTCTCGATTCGCTACCTGACATTGCAGTCGGAAAAAGTTCTCCTGTCGGTGTTCTGCGACATTACCGAGCGCAAGAGAGCCGCCGCGAAGGAGCAGGAATTGCTCGCCTCAATCCACTTGCGGGCCCGTCAGCAAGCTGCCGTGGCTTACTTGGGACAGCAGGCCCTGGCGGAAACAGATTTGTCAGCACTGATGGACAAAGCTGCGGTGTTAATTGCTCAAACCCTGGATGTCGATTTTTGTCAGTTGTTGGAACTTTTGCCATCAGGTGATGCTTTTCTGTTGCGATCGGGGGTTGGCTGGGAGTCGGGGCTTGTCGGTAGCGCCACTGTTACCGCGAATGCCCGATCGCAAGCAGGTTACACATTGCTAGTTGGTCAACCGACGATCGTCGAAGATTTGCGGGTGGAAACGCGCTTTAGCGAGTCGCCGCTGCTGCACAACCACCAGGCCGTTAGCGGCGTGACTGTCATCGTTCCCGGCAATCGGGGACTGGGGAGAAACTGGGGACAAGCAGAACCAGCGAACACTTCCGAGTCCCCCGTCTGGGGCGTTTTGGGAGTTCACACTAACCAAGAGCGGGTTTTCAGTCAAGATGACGTTTATTTTGTAGAAGCGATCGCCAACGTGTTAGCCACGGCGATCGAGCGGATTCGATCGCAAGAACGGCTGCAAATGATGGAAAGGGCGATCGAAAGTTGCAGCAACGGCATTGCGATCGCCGATGCCACAGTTGCCGACAATCCGATCATTTATGTCAATCCAAGTTTTGAGCGGACTACGGGTTATGACCAAGACGAATTAATTGGTAAAAATTGTCGCTTTCTACAGGGCAACGCCACTAATCCGGCCGCTGTCAAAGAGTTGCGAAAAGCTATTGAAGCAGGCAAAGAATGCCAAGTTATATTGCGTAATTTTCAGAAAGATGGCACGCCTTTTTGGAACGAACTGTCGATCGCTCCGGTGTACAACTCGCGGCGACAATTAACCCACTTTGTTGGAGTACAAACAGACATCACCGACCGCCAGCGATCGGAAGAAGAATTATTTTTAAACTCTCAAGCTTTAGCAGCTTTTAGCGCTAATCTCAAACACTTGCACCGAATTACAACTTATCATTATCAAAACTTTGAAGAACTGGTTGACGATTATCTAACAGCAGGCTGTTTGATGTTTGGACTTTCTATGGGCATCATGGCTGAAGTTGAGAAGGAAATTTTTATCGTGCGGGCGGTAAAAACAGATTTAGGATACTTTGCGCGCGGCTTAGAATTGAATCTCAGGGATACTTACTGCGCTCAGGTGATCGAACTTCAGAAAACAGTTGCGTGTTCTCATATGGCAGCAAAAATTGAGAGCCTCGCACATCCAGCTTATCAAAAATGCAAGTCAGAATCTTACATCGGAACGCCGATATTTGTTAATAATAAAATTTACGGCACGTTGAGTTTTAGTTCGGCAGAAATCAAGAAAAAAGATTTTGAGTACCAGGAAATAGAAATCATAGAATTGATGGCTCAAAGCATCGGTAAAATTCTGGCGGTTCACCAAATGGAAGTCGAACGCCAGCAATCCGAAAAAGAGCGCTGCGAGTTGATAGTATCTCTCCAAGAAAGTGAAGAACGCTATCGCAGTTTAGTAGAACTATCTCCCGAAGCGATCGCCGTTCACAGTCAAGGGAAAATTGCCTACATCAATGCAGCAGGCGCTAAACTCCTGGGCGCGAGCTCACCGTCCGAGCTAATCGGCTTTCCGGTATTGAATTTCGTGCATCCAAACTATGTGGAAAAAGCCAGAAAGCGGATTCGGCAGCTGGAGGCAGAAAATAAGCCGATCGACCTTGCCGAAGAAAAACTAATGCGACTCGACGGACAAATCATCGACGTTGAAGTTGCCGGCATCCCCGCTATTTATCAAGGCTTAGCCGCCGCCCAGATGATGATCAGAGATGTCACCGAGCGCAAGCGAGCAGAACGGCAACTGCTGCACGGTGCTTTTCACGATGCGCTTACGGGTTTGCCGAACCGCGTTTTGTTCATCGACAGGCTAAGACAAGCCATCAGCCGATCCAAACAGTCCCCCGATTACAAATTTGGTTTACTTTTCCTAGATTTAGACCGCTTCAAAGTAGTTAATGATTCTTTAGGACACATTCTAGGAGACAAACTGCTAGTCGCCCTCGCGCACCGGCTACAAACCTGCGTGCGGGCTTCTGATACCGTCGCCCGGCTGGGGGGAGACGAATTCACCCTGCTGCTAGACAATATTCCGAGCCTCAGCGACGCCACCCAAGCAGCTAACAGGATACAAACAGAACTGACGATGCCGTTTAATCTCGAAGGGCACGAAGTATTTACTACCGCTAGCATTGGCATTGTTTTCAGTGGAGGCGAAGTCGCAGCAGCCGACGACAGCGGCGAATCGAATCTGTACAGTCACCCGGAAGAATTTTTGCGCGATGCTGACATTGCGATGTACCACGCTAAAGCTTTGGGAAAGGCCCGCCACGAGGTGTTTAATTTGGCGATGCACGACCAAACTAGATCGCTGTTGCAGTTAGAAAATGACCTGCGGTTGGCTATTTTTGGCAAGCAGGAATTAGGCAAAAGCAAGGATGAATGTTCGCACTTTATTGTGCAATACCAACCGATTGTTTCGATCGCCAGCGGTGCGATCGAGGGTTTTGAAGCTTTGGTGCGCTGGCAGCACCCTGTTCGGGGTCTAGTGTCCCCGTCTACTTTTATTCCTGTAGCTGAAGAAACAGGTTTGATCGTGCCTCTGGGAGCCTGGGTGCTGCGGGAAGCTTGCCGACAATTACGCCTCTGGCAAGAAATGTTAATGGATGTTGAAGGAAGAGGGAAGAAGTCAACCCCCCCCTACCCCCCCCAAGGGGGGAAAGTCCGAGGGATGAAGGAAGAAGGAAGTTCGGCAACGAGCAATGTACGGGATTTAACGGATACAGGGAACCAGGAAGTTAAGCAATGTCCAATTCCCAATTACCAATTACCAATTACCAATTACCAATTACCAATAATTGACCCTTGGCAATTAACAATGAGTGTCAATCTCTCTCCGAAACAGCTAGGTATGCCGAATTTGTTGGAGCAAATCACTGAAATTTTGGCAGAAACAGGCTGCGATCCAAGCTGTTTAAAATTGGAGATTACTGAAAGTGCGATCGTGGAAAATGTGACGAAAGCGAATACTGTACTGGCTCAATTGAAAGCTAAAAATATTCGATTGTCGATCGACGATTTCGGTACTGGCTATTCGTCTTTGAGTTACTTGCACCGCTTTCCGCTGGATACGCTGAAGATCGATCGATCTTTTGTAAGCCGCTTGGGGGCTGTAGAAAACGGTGACGACGGAGGCCAGCCTTTGCAGATTGTGCGGGCGATCGTAACTTTGGCTCACAATTTGGGATTAAATGCGATCGCCGAAGGTGTTGAGACAGCCGAACAGTTAGCACAGCTTCGAGAACTCGGCTGCGAACTGGCTCAGGGATATTGGTTTTCTAAACCTTTGGATAGTAATGTTATCACTGAAATGCTTACAAAAATCGATTGTTATACCAATTTTTTATGAGGCTGCATAGAATCCGATCTCCCTGGCGCCCCCCTTAATAAGGGGGGGAAAGGGGGGGTCAAAGTCCCCCTTCTTAAGGGGGATTTAGGGGGATCGAGATATGTGCAACTTCACATTAAATTGGTATTAGTTGTTTGTTGTTAGTTATGGGTTAGTTGTTGGTTGTTAGTTTTTAGTGGTTATTTCTAATTATCAATTATAGCAACCGCGAAGGCAGTTAAGAGATAGTAACAGCGCTAGGATGGGCGGTGCGGTGAGGATATTTCTGCTTCGGCGATCGGATGATAGGAGTGCTGACGGGACAATAATATCGTTTCCGGTCGCATCGGTATTGTTAAAACAGTCAACAGTTAACAGTTAACAGTCAACATCATGTCTGAGTGCAACCGGAATTGATATAATTTGTCCTAAGCTCAAAAGGCGAGTGCGATAATTCGAGCTGACCGTCAATAATTGCTCGGCCCTAAAAAAGAAGGATTGCCTATTGACTTTGGTGGATTCCTTGTGGTATTATTAAAATAATGGGAGTGGTGACAAAAATATAAATTTTTCCACCACTCCCATTATTAGATTATACTTGATTAAATGCTCGGAGTCAAGCCTTTAACCTTCAAAAAAATGGCGATTTTTTTTTATTTCAATCAAGTAAAATCTCCCATTACTATAGCATTGGATTCATAGTCAACAGTCATAGCTGAGTGGAAGGGGAATGGATATTACCAATTATATTGTTTCCAGTAGCATCGGAATTATTAGCCAAAATTAGGACACGGCAGTGCCGTGTCCCTACAATATTATTTTCGGTAGGGACACGGCACTGCCGTGTCCTCTATATCCTTCCGATGCAACGGGAAGGGATATTACCAATTACCCGTCCCAACCAATAACCAATAACAATTAACAAATTAATAGCTAGTTTTCAGGGGAATCTCGATCGCAAATTCTGCACCATTTCCCGGCGAAGAAGTGCATTGCAGCGAGCCGTTGTGTCTGTCTGTAACAATTTGGTAGCTGATCGACAAACCCATCCCAGTACCTTTACCAACGGGTTTCGTAGTAAAAAACGGGTCAAAAAGTCGATTGCGGACACTCTCCGGCATTCCCGGCCCGTTGTCAGAAATCAAAACCAGAACTCGATCGGGTTTGGGCATTTCAGTTTTGATGGAAATAATACTAGGATTTTCACGCATTTCCTCAGCAGATCGCCGCAAATCGCTTTCTTCCAAAGCATCTAAAGCATTGCTTAGAACATTCATAAACACTTGATTTAACTGTCCGGCATAACATTCTACCAAAGGCAAATTGCCGTATTCTTTAATCACCGGAATCTCTGGATGATTGTGTTTGGCTTTGAGCCGGTGCTGCAAAATCATCAGGGTGCTATCTATGCCGTCGTGGATGTTGACTGCTTTCATTTCTGCTTCGTCCATGCGGGAGAACGTGCGGAGAGATGCCACGATTTGCTGAATTCTGTCTGCACCGACTTTCATTGAGGAAAGCAGTTTCGGCAAGTCATCCATCAGAAAGTCGAGTTCAATAGTTTCTACTTCCTCTAGTATTTCTGGGACTGGATTGGGATAGTGGTTTTGGTAAAGTTCGATCAGGTGCAGCAAGTCTTGAGTGTACTCGTTAGCGTGGGTAAGGTTGCCGTAAATAAAGTTAACTGGGTTGTTGATTTCGTGAGCTACTCCTGCCACGAGTTGACCGAGAGAGGACATTTTTTCACCTTGAATTAGCTGGGATTGAGCACTTCTTAATTGCTGTAAAGTTTGCTCTAATTCTTGAGCTTTATTGCGAGTTTGGGCGTAAAGATCGGCTTGGTTTAGGGCGATCGCCAATTGAACTGTAATCGCTTGCAGTAACTCGACTTCGCTTTCAGTCCAAGGTCGCACAGCAGCGGAGTGGGAGCAGCTAACAGCACTCACTACTCCCGAAAGTGCTTGCATTGGAATTGCCAACATAGATTGATAGCCCATAGAACTAAGACACTCGATCCAAAGAGGGTCTGCTAGGGTTTGAACATCATCAATTTGCAGGGTTTCTAGATGAAATAGCTTTTCTCCGAGAGTGCCAAAGTTAGAAGCTGGATAGGAACCGGTTAAATCTGGAAGTTCGGGGCTGCGAGATTCTTGAATAATTTCCCAAACAGGATCGTTCTTGTCGTCGCGGTACCAGGCAAAATGGCAGCGATCGATTGAAAGGAAAGCGCGAATTTGCTTAACTGCGACTGTAATGATGCTGTCGAAGTCGAGGGAATTGCGGATTTGAGTAGTCAAGTTGTTGAGCAATTTTTCTCGATCGGCTTGCTGCTTGAGTTGGGCTGACGATCGCCTCAAGGCAATTTCTGCTAGCTTGCGATCTGTAACGTCTTCGATAACAGCTAAGAGATATTGCGGTTTGCCATCAGCACCGAGTATGGATGTTTTCTTAGTGTGAAATATCCGGGATTCTCCTTGGCTGGTTTCAACATCTTCTTCGGCAATTTCTACAATTTGCCTGGTGTTGAGCACTTGCCGGTCTTTGGCGGTGAAAAAATCAGCTTGTTCTGTTGGGAACAAGTCGTAATCATTTTTGCCGATCACTTCTTCTACACTGAAACCGAGCAACTCTTCGGCTACTGGGTTCCACAGTACAAACCGCAGTTCTTGAGCATCCTTGGCAACGACTCCTACGGGTATGGTTTTGAGAACTGATTCCATAAACTGTTGAGCGCGTTGCAGTTCGGCTTCTGCAAGTTTGCGATCGCTAATATCTCGGACGTTGGCAATGATGCTAACATTGCCATTGAGATTAATTTTGGATAACGCAATTTCTGCATCAAAAGTTGAACCATCATTGGGACGCCTAGCTTTCCATTCAATGCGGGCTGTTTCTCCTGCTATTACCCTTTGCCAAATTTCTCCGAATTCTGCTACGGGATTTTCCTGCGTGGAATAGTCGTTCTTAACTGATAATTGTGTTGCTTGGGAGGCGCTAATTCCGTACATTTCTAACATTCGATTATTGACATCAAGAATGTTGCCTTCTAAATCGTGAATGAAGATAGCATCGTAGACATTGTTAAATATAGTTCGCAGGTTTTGTTCGGAAATTTGCACGGCTGCTTCAGCGTTTTTGCGATCGCCGATTTCTTGTTCTAACTGGGTGACGGCTTGCGATAACTCTGCCGTACGATCGCTCACTCTGTCTTCCAACTCGGCTGCTGCTTGCCGCAGCGCTGCTTCGGCGGCTTTGCGATCGGTAATGTCGATCGCCGTACCGAACAGTTTTACCACAAAGCCGGTGGCATCGGTTTCGGCTCGGCCCAAGGCGTTGAGATGTCGCAAACTGCCGTCGGGGCGATAAAGGCGGAAGTCAAAATCAAAGGGGATGCCGAAGTCAACTCCCCGTTGTACTTCTGTATGCCACAATTCTAAATCTTCTGGATGGATCAGAGCGATTTGCTCTTCTCGGCTGGGTGCTGTGGCCGCTGGTTCGAGTCCGTGGATGCGGAAGAGCTCTTCCGACCAAGTGACGGTTCCCGTTTTCGCATCAAGTTCCCAATTACCGACGTGGGCTAGTCTCTGGGCTTCTTTGAGCTGCCGCTGGCTGTTGCGGATGGCGGTTTCGGCTTTTTGGCGATCGGTGATATCGAACAGGACGCCGCAAAATACGATTTCCCCGTTCTCTCGGAGGGTGGGCATGGAGTCGCCCTGCCACCAGCGAATCTCGCCGTCGGGCTTGACTATTCGCCCTTCGTAGTGCCAGGGGGAGAGGTTTTCTATAGCTGTGTTCACCGAAGCGATGTAACTTTCCAAGTCTTCGGGGTGGATGCGGGAAATGAATGTATTGATGTCTTGTGTTATTTCTGCTGCTGTGACACCCGCGAGAGCGAAGACGCGATCGCTAACGTAGTCAACCAGCCAAACTCCGCTGCGGCTGCAAAACTGGAACAGAGCTCCGGGGATCGTGGCAGCGATCGTTCTAAATCGGCTTTCGCTGGCACCGAGGGCTGCAAAAGTCTGTTGCAGTTCTGCCGTGCGCGCTTCTACTCTGCGCTCTAGTTCGGCGTTGGCGTGCTGCAACGCTGCTTCTGCGCGCTTGCGATCGGTGATGTCGGTGGCTGTACCGGTGGTACCAAGGACGTTTCCTGCGTCGTTGTATAGGGCGATCGCATTGAACATCAAATGTTTCATGCTGCCATCTTTGGCGATTTGGGTGGTTTCGTGCTGGAAAACTGATTCTCCGGTAAGCAGGCGGCCGAAAACTTCTAAATCTTTCTGGGTTTGTTCTGGTGTCACAAAATCCGAGAAGGGCCTGCCGATCATTTCTTCTGGTTCGTAACCGTAGATGTATTTAACTGCTGGGTTGACGAAGGTGTAGCGTCCTAAAGTATCGACTGACCAAATCATATCTTGGGAGGTTTCTACCAGGCTGCGGTATTTGGTTTCGCTGGCTTTGACGGCTTCTTCTGCTAGTTTGCGTTCTGTCATATCGCGGGAGACACCGACAGTCATTGTTACCTGGCCATCTTCGTTGTGGATCGGTGTTTTGACTGTACTAAACAGCCGCACTTCTCCGTCATGTCGCACGGCGGGTTCTTCGGAAATTTCCAGAGTTTGTCCGGTTTCAAATACGAAGCTGTCATCCTTAATATATTGGAGGGTATAGTCAGGATTGCTGAAAGGTGCGTCTACCATCCCTTGAAGTTCCTCTTCACTCATGCCGTAATAGTCGCGGAATGATTGATTAGCCCAGAGAATTTTTGATTCAGGGCCTTTGACTAATACCATATCGGCGATCGAGTCGAGAATTTGGTGATATCTTTTCTCGCTTTCGCGCAGTTGTTGTTGCGTGCGATCGATTTCTACTAATTGCCTTTGGGTTTGCAAGTGCAATTCGGCTTGGTAAATAGCGATTGCTAAATGTTCTCCTATTTGCTTGGCAAATTCAATTTCGTCTGGTTGCCATTCCCGGGGTTGGCCGCATTGATGAATACAAAGCAATCCCCAGAGATGTTGCCCTTGTAGCAGCGGTACGACTAAGTTGGCTCGGATTTGAAATCGCTTGAGGATTCGGAGGTGACAAGGGCTCAACCGAGCTTTGTAGATATCTGTGACAGCTTGAACATATCCTTTGGCATAGCTGGCGGCAAATTGTTCGCCGAAGCAGTGATCGTGGACTTTTGCGCCCAGAGATGGGCTGTATTGGGAAAGTACGTCTTCGGAGACTACTTCACCTTCGTTCCAGTCCGACTCGGGGATGAAGCGATAGACGGCGACTCGATCGGCATTTAGGAGTTGCCGGACTTCGGTGGCTGTGGTTTTGAATACTGTTTCTAAGTCTAGGGATTCGCGAATTTTGCCAATGACTCCCATCAGCGCTTGCAGCTTTTTGAACCAGGTTTGAGACTGCATTTCTCTTTCTAGGTGAGCTAGCTTTTGACGCAAGTCGGTTACTTCGTGATACAAATATTGATGAAACATAGTGCTATTTTTGTAGTTATTTTGCGGTATGGCATCGAGGTAGGTGGCATCCCAATAGCGCTCTGCAAGTTGAGTATGGTAAATCACAGGGGGCAAAGGAGAAATTCTCCTGCTTCTGCTAGCACGCGAGCAGGTACTCAGGCTACATTTCCGTATTTTTTCGAGCTTGGGAAGTCGATCGAGTATCCCAACTGCGTATATTTTCTGATAAATCGGGCGATCCTCTTCGAGGGCTTCGCTAACGGGCGATCGGCTGCTGCATAAATTGTCAATTATTGAAAATTATAGTAACAAAACTTATGTTTCAACCCGATCGAGCCAGGCAATTAAGTCAGGGAAGATCCGAAAGTGGAAACGAGAAACTGGGTTTCATGGCGGCAGCGTGCCCGATCGTCCTGACTAATTTTGACATTTTTTTCGTTCGAGAGCGGTTGCAATTGTCACCTTTTTATTATGACTGCAAATTCGCTGGATGGTTTTGTTGGCTTTGCGATCGAATATCCTGTTGGGAGCGCCTCTATTAAAATTTGGGCGTTGCTGAGAAAGGAGTATGATTTGCCTCCGAAATTTAGTAGGGGAAATTCATGAATTTCCCGGGAAATTCATGAATTGCCCCTACTAGCGAGTTTCAGGGATTGCTATAGCGAGTGAATCATACCTAAATTCAGCAACGCCGATTTATCTATCCTAATTTTGACTTTATACAGCCTTTGGGGCAATCGGATCTTTTAGATAACTTTCCTTGCACTCTGATTATTTTATGCTACTGCTTTTATTTCTTAAATTTATTAAAATGCACCGCAGCAGAGGTGAGTTTTATGTCAAACAGTTGAGGCAGAATGCAGAAGGCTGAAGCAAGAAGGAAGTCGGACTTCTGCTATACTTGCTTAATCAGCATTCTTGAGTATCGTTCTGGCTTCCTCAATACTTTGCCAAACCAGTTTTCCCGAATCCTGAAAAGCGGCTCTTTCGGTATCGCTGAGTTCTAGTTCCACTACCTGTTCGACTCCCTGATATCCCAAGCGACAGGGAACACCTAAAAAGATATTTTGCACACCGTATTGACCGTCCAAATAAACTGAGCAAGGCAAGATTCGAGACTGATTTAAGAGAATTGATTCCACCATTAAACAAGTAGAAGATGCAGGGGCAAAATATGCACTAGAAGTCTGCATCAATTTGACAATTTCGGCGCCACCATTGCGAGTACGATCGACTAAATGAGCGATCGTCTCTGCATCCATAAGTTGAGCGATAGGAATACCGTTTACAGTAGAATAGCGGGGTAAAGGAACCATCAAATCGCCGTGAGAACCGAGGACTGTTGCATTGATTTCAGCAATAGAAACGCCTAACTCCATTGCAATAAAAGTTTGAAAGCGGGAGGAGTCGAGAATTCCTGCCATACCCATAACTCGGTGTTTTGGTAAACCGGTAGCTTCCCAGGCTAAATAGGTCATGACATCGAGGGGATTTGTGACTACGATTAAGATTGCTTCGGGGGAATGGGCGATCGCCTGTTGTGCGGCTTCCGTGACAATTTTAGCATTAATTTTAATTAAATCTTCTCGATTGAGACCGGGCTTGCGAGGTATTCCGGCGGCAATTACGATAATGTTAGAGTTAGCAGTATCTGTATAATTGTTTGTACCGACAATTTGGCGATCGTGTCGTTCAACTCCTCTGGCTTGCATCAAATCCAAAGCAATTCCTTGGGGCCAACCTTCGACAATATCTAGCAATACCACATCGGCAAGATTTTTCTCGGCTATCCGCTGGGCCAGGGTACTGCCAACTTTGCCTGCACCAATAATTGAGACGCGGGTTGATGGATAATTTAGGTTGGTGGAATTGGGAGAAGTCATTCGATTTTAGATTTTATAGAAGAAGGAAGAAGTCAACCCCCCCTGCCCCCCCAAGGGGGGAAATTCAGGAAGAAGGAAGAAGGAAAACGCAATTACTTGTTACCAGGCTCTGCCTGGTAACACAGATCAGGAGGCTCTGCCTCCAATTTTCTTTCGCGAGGCAAAGCAAGAGTGACATGGTTTCCCAGGCAGAGCCTGAGAACCAGTGATTACATTGATAAGAGCTATGTTTAATGTTAGCTCTGTTACTGAAAATCTTCTAGTTGATCTACACGCAGCCAAATATTCGGGGTAGGTACTTTACCAAATTTAACAAAAGCATACTCGCCGCGAACATCCAAAACTTCGCCCTTAGTTTCAAATAAATAGGAGGAAAAACGTTGATCGCTAGCTTGGGCTTCCAAACTATTTTCCAATTTTTCGCGTACCGCGCGGACTATACTACCTTTTTTGATTGCCATGACTTGCTCTATCTAGTTTAAAAAACTATACAAATTTTAATCTAGATTTGCCTTTAACGGTATTTTTCCTTCTTCCTGAATTTCCCCCCTTGGGGGGGGCAGGGGGGGGTTGACTTCTTCCTTCTTCCTTCTGCTTATACCTGACAAACGGGGCAAAAATGAGTCGATCGCCCTGCTAATTTTATCCGTTCGATCGGCGTACTGCAAGTCCGGCAAGGTTGACCTTTGCGGTTGTACACCCAAGCCACACCGCCGTAGTTGCCGTTTACGCCTTGGACGTTGAGAAAATTACTGAAAGTGGTGCCGCCGGAGTCGATCGCCTTGTCGAGCACTTGAATAATAGCTGAATGCAGGCGCCCAATTTGCACTTCTGTCAAATCGGCGCACAGAGTTGTCGGCAAAACGCCCGCCACAAACAAAGTTTCGTCTGCGTAGATATTGCCCAAACCCGCCACTAGAGACTGGTCTAGCAAAGCTGTTTTAATCGGTCGCGCCCGCCGGTGCAGCTTTTGGGCGAAATAGGCGATCGAAAATTCTGCTGAAAATGGTTCTGGGCCTAAGAGTTTGAGGCCGGTGATGACGCTGGAAACTTCGGTTTCTGGGGGGACGTACCACATTTGCCCGAATGTGCGCTGGTCTACAAACCGTAATTCTTGGTTTCCCTCAAGCAACAATCTAACTCGCGTGTGTTTTGGCACTGGTTCGTCGCCATTTACCCATAGGAGTTGGCCTGTCATCCGCAGGTGAACGCCCAACCAGCCAGTTTTGGAAGGCAGGATGGAGGAGGGCGCGGGCGCGGGAAGAAGGAGGGCGGGCACGGGAAGGAGGGCGGGCACGCACCGTCCACCGCCCCTACGTTGTGATAGTTCTGCCAGGAGGTATTTGCCGCGTCTGTACCAGCGTTCGATCGACTTTCCTTTGAGTTTTGTCAAAAAATCGGTCGCAGAGATTGAGCGGGCGATCGAGCTCTCTAACAGCACATCGCCGCCCAATATTTCTCGATCGAGGCTGAAATGATTCAGCCCCCGGCAAACAGTTTCTACTTCTGGCAGTTCTGGCACAATTAGCGCTGTTCTGTTCCTTGATTTGGCGAACCTTCGACGGTGCCGGCGGCTTCCGCACCCGGTTTGCTGTCGGCGGAAGTTTTCGGCTGGTTAGGGGCGCCGCCGCCGCCGGTTTTGCGGGTTTTTTCGTCGAGAGTGGTTTGCTTGCCGCCGGAAGCTACTGGAGTCGCTGTTTTGGCTTTGGCTTTGGGTGCGGCCACTTCCACTAATTCGCTTTGGGCGAAGTTGTTGGTGTTGACACCGGCATAATTTACGTTGTTAAAGCGAACGATAACTGGGTATTTAATGCCGCTTTGGTCTACCGTAGCAACGGTGCCGACTTCTTGATACCAATAGGATTCTTTGCGGAGAATCCGAACTGTAGAACCGCGTTGAACCATGAGCTTTGTTTCCTTTGCGATGAATAAACGGATAAAGCCATTTTTTTTACTTTAGTCGATCGCGCGGCGCATTTGAAGTGTGTAAGGAAATTTTTGTTTTACAGGCTGTTTTTTGTAAAGAAACGTAAACTTTTTTGTGGTCTATCTGTGGGAAGTAAAAAAAAAATAACCTCATATTATCTATCAAATAAAAGCTGTGCGATCGGGTTGATAAAAAAGTTTACAAATCAGATTTTGTGGGGTGGCGGGCGGATTGTATTTTTTGGGCGGGCGGGATTGTATTTTTTGGGTGGGATGCCTAGCCATAAGAGGAGACGGCAATGCCGTGTCCCTACCGATGATTTTGATGTAGGGAAACGGCATTGCCGTGTCCTCTCCATAATTAAACGGGCAATCGATGATTTTGGGGTAGGGAAACGGCACTGCCGTGTCCTCCTCTCATCAAGGGCAATCCATGATTTTGATGTAGGGAAACGGCACTGCCGTGTCCGAATTGGCCGTGTCCTAGATTTGCTGATTAATTAACCTTGTATTTAATTATCTCACCGCGCTAAACTATGGCAAAATATGGGTAGTATTTAAATTATGTCGTTAGTAGATTTAGCTAATACCAAAATTCGGGTAATTGGATGCAGTGCGGTGATGGCGATCGGGCAAGTTATTTCAAGCGCGATCGCCAATCCGGGAACTCAAGCAGCAGCGGGGATGATGGGTGGCCCGATCGCACTTGGAGGCATTTCGATCTTAGCTGCGATTGCTGGTAGTATGGCTGAGACTATGGCCGCTGATGAACTGGCAAATCGGATGACGGAACGGTTGGGGAAAAATCCGCATATTCTGGACAATCACGATTTGACTAAGGCGGCTGGTGAGGCGATCGGCTATATTTTGAGAGAGGTTGCTAAGTCGGATAAATTAATTGCGATCGCCGAAACCAAAAAATTGCCTTATCCAGAACGGGCTTTAGATGAATTAGCCGAAAAAACTCCCGGATATTGGCTGGATATTAACACGAGTACAGCCGATTTGTCAAGGGGTTTACAGATTTCCGAAGAGCAGCTAACCAAGATTTTTTCTGCGGATGTCGAAGAGTTCGATCGCGTTACCGGATTGACACCCGCAGATTGGGCAACTTTCCTGCGGGAATTCGCCCGACGCGAGGGCAAATCCTTTGATGCAGAAATCGTGGAATTTGTGGCGGACAAACTGTACGCAACTTTCCCGAAAGCGTACCGCGAAGTGCTGAAACTGGATGCGGCGAAGGGAGGAGAAAAGTTTGCGGCGATGCTGTTGAATCTGCACCAAATTGCTTTGGCGGAACTGAGAGATTTGGGGCTGCAAAATGGGGAAATTCTGCACAAGTTGGAGGCCGTGGCGACGCAGCAGCAAATTTGTCAAGTGATAGTGAAATTGGAGGCGATCGAAATTGGCATCCGGGACGATTTGGCGCAAATTCAGAATTTGCTGGAACGATTTGTTGATACTTCCGCGCCCAGATTGCCGCTTCCCTACGAGTGCGAAACGATTATTCAAGACCGGACTCAAGACTTTACCGGCCGCCAATTTGTGTTTGCAGCAATTGCCGAATTTTTGCAGAACAATCGCAAAGGCTATTTTGTTTTAGAAGCAGATCCGGGTGTGGGGAAAAGTTCAATTATGGCGAAGTTAGTGCTGCTACTGAAGCGGCGCTGCGTCGCCCATTTCAACTCGCAATCTCAAGGCATTGTCCGCGCCGAACAATTTCTGGAAAATGCCTGCACTCAGTTAATTCGACGCTATCAACTAAATTATCCGCAACTGCCGGAAAATGCCACCAGAGATGGCAATTTTCTGAGTCGATTGTTGGGGGAAGTCAGCGCTAAATTGGGCTGGAAAAAGTTGATTATTGTCGTCGATGCCCTGGATGAAGTGGATCTGAGTTTGCAGGGGCGCGGTAGCAATGTTTTGTATTTGCCAGATGCTTTGCCGGATAATGTTTATTTTATTGTGTCGAAGCAGCCAAAAAATCTGCCTTTGCCAAATCATCAGGTTTTTGATTTGATGCAGTACAGTGCAGAAAGTTTGGCGGATGTCAAGGTTTATATTGACAAACGCACCAGCAACAGCGCGTCTATTCAGAATTGGATTAACCGTCAAAATTTGCAGCGCGAACAGTTTGTGGCGGCGGTGGCGGAAAAAAGCCAGAATAATTTTATGTACCTGCGCTACGTGCTGAATGATATCGACAGCGGCAAGTACAGCGATGTGAATTTGCAAGATTTGCCGAGGGAGTTGGAAGGATATTATGAGAAGCATTGGGCGCGGATGGAAATGGCGGTGAGAGATAAAGAATTGCGCCGCCGGAAGTTGAAGGTGATTTATTTGTTGACGAAAACTCGCAAGCCGATTTCTTGCGATATTTTGGCGGATTTTGCTGAGGAAGATGCCTTGGATGTGCAGGAAGTTCTGGATGATTGGGAACAGTTTCTGCGGCGTAGCGGTGATAGTCCTCCCGATTACAGTATTTATCACGCGAGTTTCCAAAGATTTCTGCATCGTATAGATGTGGTGCAGAAAGCTGGGGTGTCGCTGCGGGATATTGAAACGGCGATTTCTGATAATTTGTGGGAGGATTTGTACGGCGATGAGTAAGTTTAAAGAACGGTTGGGGAAACTGTCGCCGAAAAAGCGGCTTTATGCTTTGGAAACTCTGCCGGGGCATTTGGCCCAGAGTGTTCAAGGGGAACGGCTGCATCAGTTGTTGACGGATTTTGATTTTATTGAGGCGAAGTTGGATGCGGTGGGAGTTCAAGCGTTAATTGATGATTATGATTTGGCGAGGGTTTCTGATGTTTTGTTGTCGGAGGGGCAAGGGGAAAGTTTGGGGTTAATTCAAGGGGCAATTCGGAAGTCGGCGCACGTTTTGGAGAGGGATAAAACGCAGTTGGCGGGGCAATTGTTGGGGAGGTTGATGGATTTTGAAATACCCCAGATTCAGGGGATGTTGGAACAGGCAAAGCAGTGGAAAGATAGTCTTTGGTTACGGCCTTTGAGGAGTAATTTAGAGCGATCGGGAGAAGGGTGTTTGCGGACGCTTGTCGGTCATACTGACAAGGTAAATGCAGTGGCGATCGCACGCGATGGCAAAACCGTGATTTCCGCATCTGGTGATCGAACCTTGAAAATCTGGGACATTGAGACTGGCATGGTACTCAAAACACTCACCAGTCATACTGAAGATGTAAATGCAGTGGCGATCGCACCTGACGGTAAAACAGCGATTTCCGCTTCAGGATGGATATGGAATTCAGAGGATAACACCCTGAAAATTTGGGACACCGAGACAGGCACAGAAGTTAGAACTCTGATCGGTCATACTGACAAGGTAAATGCAATAGCGATCGCACCTGACGGTAAGACAGCGATTTCGGCTTCCGATGATAAAAGCCTGAAAATTTGGGACACCAAGACAGGCATTCCACTTATAACTCTCATCGGTCATACTTCCGACGTAAATGCAGTAGCGATCGCACCAGACGGCAAAACCGCGATTTCCGCTTCAGGAGAGGTATGGAATCCAGCGGATAACACCCTGAAAATCTGGGACACCGAGACAGGCACAGAAATTAGAACCCTCACCGGTCATACTGACTTGGTACATGCAGTGGCGATCGCACCAGACGGCAAAACTGCGATTTCCGCTTCACGGGATAACACCCTGAAAATCTGGGACACCGAGACAGGCGAAGAAATTAGAACCCTTACGGGTCATACTAACTCGGTAAATGCAGTAGCGATCGCACCAGACGGCAAAACTGCGATTTCCGCTTCAGGGGATAACACCCTGAAAATCTGGGACACCGAGACAGGCGCAGAAATTAGAACCCTTACGGGTGATGCTAGGGGGGTAAGTGCAGTGGCGATCGCACCTGACGGTAAGACAGCGATTTCGGCTTCCGATGATAAAAGCCTGAAAATCTGGGACACCGAGACAGGCATTCCACTTATAACTCTCACCAGTCATACTGACGAGGTAAATGCAGTGGCGATCGCACCAGACGGAAAAACAGCGATTTCCGCTTCAAGGGATAACACCCTGAAAATCTGGGACACCGAGACAGGCACAGAAATTAGAACCCTCACAGGTCATACTGCCTCGGTGAAGGCGATCACGATCGCACCCGACGGCAAAACCGCGATTTCCGCTTCATGGGATGCAAGCCTGAAAATCTGGGACACTGAGACAGGCACAGAAATTAGAACCCTCACGGTTACAACCCTCACGGTTTATAATATGGACGTAAGTATACTGGCGATCGCACCAGACGGCAAAACCGCGATTTCCGCTTCAGGGGATGCCCTGAAAATCTGGGACACCGAGACAGGGGCAGAAATTAGAACCCTCACCGGTCATACTGACCTTGTATTGGCAGTGGCGATCGCACCAGACGGCAAAACCGCGATTTCGGCTTCAACTTCCACTTCAGGGGATGACCTCAAAATCTGGGACACCGAGACAGGGGCAGAAATTAGAACCCTCACCGGTCATACTAGCGAGGTATATGCAGTGGCGATCGCACCAGACGGCAAAACCGCGATTTCCGGTTCATTCGATTACACTATAAAAATCTGGGACATCGACAGCGGCAGGGAATTCAGAACTCTAATCGGTCATACTGACCTTGTATTGGCAGTGGCGATCGCCCCTAACGGCCTCATAGCGGTTTCAGCTTCTTCACACGATAACACCCTCAAAGTCTGGGATGTGCTTAGTGGCAAAGAGGTTGCTAGTTTCAGCGGAGAGTGTGGGTTTTATTGCTGTGCGATCGCCCCTGATGGAGTGACAGTTGTAGCGGGCGATCGATCGGGCCGGGTGCATTTCCTGCGATTGGAGGGAGTTAAACAGTTGACAGTTGACAGTTGACAGTTGACAGCGAGATTTTTGTCCACATCTGTGGGTTGTAGGGAAGTATTTCGGAAAAAACCCGGTTTCTGGGGCCGGGCGATCGGGTTTTTGGGTGGATGGGCGATCGGGTTTTTGGGTGGATGGGCGATCGCATTTTTGGGTGGATGGGCGATCGGGTTTTTGGTTGATGGGCGATCGGGTTTTTTGTGGATGGGCGATCGGGCTATAATACAGAAAACTTGACAACAAAAATGACTGTCATGAGAGAGTTAATCCAACAAGAATTAGAAAAGTTCGATCGAGAACAACTAAAACAAGTATTTGAATTTATCGAGCAATTATCCTTATCTCAAGAAAGTGCGATCGCCCGTACCAACCACAAAACAGAATTAGAAACAACTTTCCACTCCTTAGCCGAGCAATGGAAAAGTGAAACTCGCGGCATTTCATCCACCGAACAAATGTCAGTACACCCAGCCTATCAGCAAATTATTGGCATGGGCCGCGATGTGATTCCGTTATTGTTGCGAGAATTGGAAAACAATTCCGGCCGCTGGTTTTGGGCTCTCAAGTCAATTAGCCGCGAAGAACCAGTAACGCCCGAACAACGGGGAAAAACCAAAGAAATGATTGCAGCTTGGTTAAACTGGGGTCGAGAAAAAGGTTACAAATGGTAGGAAATGAAGCCTGGATCGCTAGGGTAAAAGTTTGGATAGAACGGGATTTCCCTAACTTGTTAACTACAGGTTATGAAATTACTAGCCCCGATACAATCGATTATAATTGTATCGCTTGGGCGGCAGAAGACAACGAAAGATGGTGGTGGCCGGATTCACAAAATATTGATTATTGGCCTACGGGAGTACCGCGCGAAGTGACGATAAATGCTTTCATGCAAGCTTATCAAACTATAGGTTATCAAGTTTGCGATCGTCCGAATTTAGAGCCGGGATTTCAAAAGATAGCCATCTACGCTGATTCTGCGGGGAAACCGACACACTGCGCCAGACAGTTACCTAATGGAAAATGGACGAGCAAACTCGGTCAAGATGAAGATATTCAACATGAAACTCTCGAAGGGCTGACGGGTGAAAGTTATGGGAATGTTGCTTGTATTATGCGGAAAGTTATCGAATGATTCACACAACAGTAATACTCGCCATGAGTGCCGATGGCAAAATTACAGATACCGCCCTCACCGCCGCTAGATTCGGTTCAGCTAACGACAAATCTCACCTCGAACAACAAGTCGCCGCTAGTGACGCAGTTCTGTTCGGAAATGGCACTTTACGCGCCTATGGAACCACTATGAGAGTGATTTCGCCGGATTTGCTAGAACAAAGGAAACTGCAAGGAAAGCCCCCACAACCTGTGCAAATTGTGTGTTCGCGATCGCGCCAATTTGACCCCAACTGGCGATTTTTCGATCAACCGGTTCCCCGCTGGCTGCTAACTGGGCAAGACGGGGAAACGGCAGAAGAGGACACGGCAATGCCGTGTCCCTACCCGATGAAAGACTGTAGGGAAACGGCACTGCCGTCTCCATCTCCGACGCCAGACAGTAAGTTCGATCGCACTTTAACAACCAAAACCATCGACGGAGAAATCGATTGGATCGATGCCTTTCAACAGCTAGAAACCCTCGGAATCAAACGTTTGGCAATTTTGGGAGGCGGAAAACTTGTCGCGTCTGTGCTCGCTGCGGGCTTGATAGACGAGCTCTGGCTGACGGTGTGCCCGCTAATTTTGGGTGGCGCGGATGCACCGACACCTGTGGAGGGAAAGGGTTTTTTAGCGGGTTTAGCGCCGAAATTAGAGCTTTTGGCGGTCAAACAGGTGGGGGGTGAGGTATTTTTGCATTATCGGGTCGATCGAGCACAGAGTCAAAATACCCATAAGTAGGGCAGTTGTATTAACTTAAATAAAGTTCGATCGCTCTACGCTCAAATCTCCCTATGCTGAAACAGATCAAGCCTCAATATTCTGTAGCCTGGATTAGCAAACTAGCAGACATCCCGCAAGCATCGTGGGATGCTTTGGCGATGCCGCTCAAAACGCCATTTCTCGAATGGGATTGGCTGAATAATCTCGAAACTTCCGGTAGCGCGACAGGTAAAAACGGTTGGCTACCACATCACTTGACAGTCTGGCGAGACAAACAGTTGATTGCTTGTGCGCCGCTTTATGTCAAAAGTCACAGTTACGGCGAATTTGTATTCGACAATCAATGGGCGGATTTAGCTCAACGTTTGGGCATTCAATACTATCCGAAATTGATGGGAATGACGCCGTTTACTCCCACTGAAGGCTATCGATTTTTGATTGCGGATGGCGAAGATGAAGATGAGTTAACTGGGATAATGGTAAGTGCGATCGACCATTTTTGCGATCGCCACAATATCTCCGGCTGCAATTTCCTGTACGTCGATCCTGTCTGGCGCGATCGCATGGAGAAGCACGGTTTTAGCGCTTGGCTGCACCACAGTTATATTTGGCAAAATCAAAGCTATCAAAATTTTGACAACTATCTAGGCGCATTTAATGCCAACCAGCGCCGCAATATCAAGCGCGAACGCAAGGCTGTGGAAACAGCAGGTTTGTTAGTAAAAACTTTGACTGGTGATGAAATTCCCCAAGCGATGTTTGGGCAAATGTATGCTTTTTATGAGAATACTTGCGACAAATTTGGCTGGTGGGGAAGCAAGTATTTGACTAAGCGGTTTTTTGAACAGTTGCATGACAATTATCGCGATCGGGTTTTATTTGTCGCCGCCTACGACAAGGAAGACGAGAGACAACCGATGGGAATGTCTTTTTGTCTGTATAAGGGCGATCGAATGTACGGGCGTTATTGGGGCAGTTTGCAGGAAATTGACTGCTTGCACTTCGATGCTTGTTACTATACACCGATCGAATGGGCGATCGATCGGGGCATCCAAACCTTCGATCCGGGTGCGGGCGGGCGGCACAAAAAACGGCGCGGCTTTCCAGCTACGCCCAATTATAGTTTGCACCGATTTTATAACAACCGTCTGGCGCAAATTCTCAAGTCTTATATCGGTCAAATCAATGAACGAGAACAGGAAGAAATTGATGCAGTAAACGAAGATTTACCATTTACTAAGTTACCTCCTTTGTCACTAGGCGATTGAAAAACCCGGCAGAAATTAGGACACGGCAGAAATCCGGCAGAAATCAGGACACGGCAGTGCCGTTTCCCTACAGTTAATTGGGTGATGGTTACATCTATCATCGAGTGTTCGTGATTATTTTATTCGGGTAGGGAAACGGCATTGCCGTGTCCTCATTTGCCGTGTTGTCGATGGTTAGATTCCGATTGCACGAGGGCAATTTCATCCAATCCGGTTGATTTTACCCGTTACCCGAAATCTGGACACGGCAGTGCCGTTTCCCTACAATTAATTTGGCGATGGTTACAGATATCATCGAGTGCTGATGATTATTTTGAGGTAGGGAAACGGTAATGCCGTTTCCTCTTTTGCTAATTCAAAATTACCTTCCCATCTTCCTGAACTTCCATCGATTTTGTATCAGCGCCCAAGTCAGTTGTCGCCCCAAAACTAATTTGCAGCATTCCCGGCGTAGCGGTTGCTTGGGGCCTAACTAACAGCAAGCCGCCGTCTGGGCGCTGGTAAGTCAGGGTAAGTGGCGTTTTCAAGTTTTTGAGCAACATTTCCGATTGTTCGCCCAGAGTGCGCGGTGGGGTAACGCCAATCACTTGATAATTGATGACGGCATTGGTGGTATTCACCAGTTTGATTACTACCATGCCCTCCATAGGCGTAACTCGCCCACTTGGCATCGGGAAGCGCGCGGGGGCATCTTGGGGTGTGGCGGGCATCCCCTTGGGGCTGGGACTCGCAGCGGGACTCGGTTCGCTGACGGGCTTTCCAGTGGCGGGAGTGGCGGCGGGAGTGGGTTGGGAAACGGGTTTTCCTTGCTGGGGCGGGGGGCCACCGGCTTGGGAAAGTGTTGCGAGACAGACGAGTAAGCCCCCGCAGGTGGCTGCTAGGAAGCTGATTTTTTTGAACGGTAGATTGTGGCGAAACATAAATAACTCCTCACAAGTTCGATCGAGGTTTTCCAACTAATGTTAATCTATGGCGGAATTCAATTTTTATAGTTGGGTTTGCATGGGAGTTAGGATGAATCGGGGTTTGAGGGGTAGATTTTTTTAACCGCAGAGGGCGCAGAGGGCGCAGAGGAGGAGGGGAAGTTTAGAGGCGAGATGTTTCTGATTTGTAGGCGGGAAGGGTGACGGTAATGGCTGTACCTTCAGAGAGTTGGCTGTCTATATGGATTTGGCCGTGGTGATTTTCGACGATGGCTTTGGCGATGGCTAATCCTAAACCGGAACCGGCGGCGCTGCGGTGGGTGCGGGCGGGATCGACGCGGTAGAATCGATCGAATATATGCGGTAATGCTGCTGGCGAAATACCGATGCCGGTGTCTGTTATTTTTACTTGCAGTGCTGGATTTAACATCGGCGATGTTCTTTTGCTTTTAACTGCAAGCTGCAATTCTACTCCAATTTTGCCCCCAGAGGGCGTGTACTGCACGCAATTGCTGACGAGATTGGTAAAAAGTCGGGCTAGTTGATCCCAATCTCCCAATACTGTAAAGTTGTCCTCGGTGTTAGGTCGATCGACTATTTCCAAAGAAAGAGACAGATTTTGGGTAGTGGCGATCGCCCGTTGTTCTTCAATCACCTCAATCAGCAAAGCATCCAGAGGCACATCAACCCACTGCTGCTGCACGATTCCACTATCTTGTCTCGCTAAAAATAACAAATCGTCAACCAAGCGTCCCAAACGGCGTGTTAGGCGTTCAATCACTTGTAGTTGTTGATGTTGTTGAGGTTCGATATCCGGTTCCGCCAAAGCGACTTGGACGTTAGTTTGAATAGTTGCGATCGGATTTCTGAGTTCATGGGAAGCATCAGCAGTAAACTGTTTGAGACGCCCATATGATTCTCGCACAGGTTTCATCGCCAATCCCGACAGCAGCCAGCCAATAGCCGCAACAGAAATTAGCGTTAAACTCGCTCCCAAAATCAAATCTATAATTAGTTGGTGAATCGGTTTTGTCACTTCAAACCAAGGATGGCTGACTCGCAAATATCCCAAAACTTGGCGACCGATTTCTACTCGCTGCGTAACTTGTCTGAGAGAATAGTTTTCAGATTGCAACTTATTGTTAACTACCCAAACCGTTTCGCCCGTGCGGTTGGCATGAATCGGAATATTCAGCGGTTCCGACAAAGTAGACCACAGCAATTCGCCCGTAGGACTGAACCATTCTAAATCAATGTGGTCATCTTCTACCGCATCCGTACTATCTCGAAAACTCGCTTGAATATTAACTTGCGACTTAGTTTGATCTCCGATACTACGGTTCGATAACGGTTCAATAACCAGAGTGCGCTCAACTACTTCGACAACGTGATTGAGAGTGTCATCAATACGATCGATTAAAGTATTGCGAACGTAGAAATAGAAACCCGTAGCGAATACAAGTAACAACACGGCAGTAACGGCAGTGTACCAAATAGCGAGGCGGCGGCGAGTAGTTTGAAACATTAGGAATTTGGAAATAACGAACCGCGAAGGCGCAAAGGGCGCGAAGTAAGAAAAGAGAAAGAGAATCTTAAAGGAATTTAGAAGTAATAACTATTAACCAACCATTCACAAGTATAACGCTCTTCTCTTCTCTTCTTCTCTTCCTACCCTTCGGGAACGGCTTCGCCGAACGTGTACTTCGCGCCTTCGCGGTTCGTTAAAAAAAGCCTTGTTCCCGTTTTCATTTTTAATACTTCAGACAGATGTGAAGAGAGCCGTCACCCTAGTATTATACTCCCTAAACTTTTTAGGTAAACGACTGTGACCAAGTTTTTATTCCGGGCTGCGATCGGACTGTTAATGGCGTTTTTTGGAGCAATCACCTATTTTACCAGCAGCGTACAAAATCCCGTAACTGGAGAGAAACAGCGGGTGCAGCTTTCTCCCCAGCAAGAGATATCTTTGGGATTGCAATCGCGATCGCAAATGGCGGCCAAGTACGGCGGGCTTTATCCTAGCCAGACAATTCAACAATATGTCGATCGAGTTGGCGGACGAGTAATCAACGGCTCGACGGCGAAACAAGCGCCTTATCCGTTTGAATTCCACCTGCTGCGAGACGCCGAAACAGTCAATGCTTTTGCTCTACCGGGGGGACAAGTTTTCATTACTGCGGGGCTGCTGCGGAGGCTGAATTCCGAGGCGCAGTTGGCCGCCGTACTCGGACACGAAGCCGGCCACGTTGTCGGGCGCCACGCTGCGGAACACTTGGCAAAACAGCAGTTGGGTAGGTCTTTAGTCACGGCTGTAGGGGTGGCTGCTAGCGACGATCGCGGGGGCGGACAGCAAGCAGCATTAATTGCTCAAGCTGTCAATCAAGTGGCTAGTTTGCGGTACGGTAGATCTGATGAACTTGAGAGCGATCGGCTCGGTTTTCGGTTTATGACCGAGGCGGGTTACAATCCTCAAGGTATTGTGGAAGTAATGGAAATTCTTGGTTCTGCTAGGAAGGGCGGGGGATCGCCGGAGTTTTTGAGTTCTCATCCGAACCCTGGAAATCGAGTTGAAAAGTTGCAAGCTTTAATCGCCCAAAATTACCCCAACGGCGTTCCAGCTAATTTGGTATCGGGACGCGAAGAGTTTGCTAAGAATCTGTCGGGCGGTTAGAGATAATTGCATCGCTATTCAAAAAAATTCATGCTAAAGGCGGATCTCATTTGGGTAGGAAGTTGCGACGATCGACTTAAAGATCGAGCTTAAAACAATGATGCAATCTTGGATGATGATCGGAGGCGTGACTTTCGCAGTCGCCTTCGGCACTCTGTTTTTCAAACTCCGCGATATTAACTGGGCCGTCAAACTTCAAAGACCGGATTGGATGTTTTTCGAGCCTGCTATTCCGTTAATTTGGACAGTGATTTTTGCTTGCGGGGTCGGTAGCGCTACTGTCGTGTGGGAACAGGAACCCGGGAGTCTCAAAACATGGCTGCTAATGGCTTTGTACTTGCTTGTAGAAATTGTCACAGTTGCTTATATTCCCGCTACTCTGCGAGCTAAAAGTCTGAAAGTAGGGACGATTTTGGGAGGGGTTGGCGAGATTTTGGGAGTTGTGCTGCTGTTAGCTGTTTTGCCGATTTCTCAAACTGCGGCTTTGTTACTTTTGCCCTACGCGATTTGGGGTGCGATCGGCACTTATACCACTTGGGAAATGATTCAGTTAAACCCCGAAGCTGCCTAAATATCGGTTATTCGGCGCACCCTAAATATTCTAACACTCTTAGCTTATCTTCCTTCGAGTCCTTAGCGTCTTCGCGGTTCGTCAAAAAAAACATTGTTAATAGTAGCAAATCCGTGCTACCCGGTTAACCGACCGATCGAGTGAGGAAATCCGCTTGACAGTGCGTGCGTATTTGATGAGAAAATAAATGAATAAAACTGCTTTAAATCAAAGGACGATCGTTATCAATGGCAATTAAAGACCAGATCCAACCGCCTCGTTTTAGGCAAATTAGCAATGTCTTATTATTGCTATCAAGTTTGTTTCTGCTGGCAAATATCTTTTTGCCCAATTTATTCGGCCCCCAAATTCCGCAAGTACCTTACAGCTTGTTCGTCCATCAAGTCCAAGAACAAGATGTAGTCAGAGCTTCGGTAGGCCAAAATGAAATTCGCTACCAACTTAAAGGTGAAGGCGACAAACCAGGTCAAGTGCTGACAACTACGCCGATTTTTGACTTGGAATTGCCTAAACTTTTGCAAGAGAAAGGTGTGGAATTTGCGGCAACTCCCCCTTCTAAAAATGGCTGGATCGGCAGTGTTTTAAGCTGGGTGGTTCCGCCGCTGATTTTTGTGGCAATATTTCAATTTTTCATGAACAGACAGGGTGGTGGGCCACAGGGCGCGCTGTCGATCGGCAAAAGCAAAGCTAAGGTCTACGTAGAAGGCGAATCGGCGAAAATTACTTTTGCAGATGTCGCTGGAGTAGAAGAAGCTAAAACTGAGTTGGTCGAAGTTGTTGAGTTCCTGAAAACTCCCGACAGATTTACAGCAATTGGCGCGCGAATTCCAAAGGGTGTGCTGTTAGTCGGGCCTCCGGGAACTGGCAAAACTCTGTTAGCAAAAGCAGTAGCTGGCGAAGCTGGTGTGCCGTTTTTTAGCATCTCCGGTTCCGAGTTTGTGGAATTGTTTGTAGGTGTCGGTTCTGCGAGAGTCCGAGATTTATTCGAGCAAGCTAAGAAGCAAGCTCCTTGTATTATTTTCATTGATGAATTGGATGCGATCGGCAAATCTCGCAGCACTAACTCTGCATTCGGCGGGAATGACGAACGCGAACAAACTCTCAATCAACTGTTAACTGAAATGGATGGTTTTGCTGCGGGCAATACTACGGTAATTGTGCTGGCTGCAACAAACCGCCCGGAAAGTTTGGATGCTGCTTTGTTGCGCCCAGGCCGTTTCGATCGCCAAGTTTTAGTCGATCGCCCGGACTTATCCGGCCGCGAAGCAATTTTGAACATTCACTCGCAAAAAGTGAAGTTGGGCCCGGATATTGACTTGAAGGCCGTCGCCACTCGCACCCCCGGTTTTTCGGGCGCAGATTTGGCAAATTTGGTCAATGAAGCTGCTTTGCTAGCCGCCCGTAACAAGCGTCTCACTGTCGCACAGGAAGACTTTTTCGAGGCGTTTGAGCGCGTTGTAGCTGGCTTGGAAAAGAAAAGCCGGGTGCTCAACGAAAAAGAGAAAAAGATTGTGGCTTATCACGAAGTCGGACACGCGATGGTTGGTGCTGTGATGACTGGCGGTGGCGAAGTTGCGAAAATCTCGATCGTCCCGCGCGGTATGGCTGCATTGGGTTACACGTTGCAAGTGCCGACTGAAGACCGTTTCTTGTTGGATGAGTCGGAATTGCGCGGTCAAATTGCTACACTGCTTGGAGGGCGATCGGCTGAGGAAGTCGTGTTTGGTAGCATCACTACTGGCGCTTCCAACGACTTGCAAAGGGCGACTGATTTAGCTGAACGGATGGTGACAACTTACGGGATGAGTAAGGTGTTGGGGCCTCTGGCGTACGATCGGGCTCAACAATCGTTCCTCGGCGATGGTATGGGAAATGCGCGCCGTGCGGTGAGTGCTACAACTGCTGAGGCGATCGACCAAGAAGTCAAAGAAATCGTCGAAACTGCACACCAGCAAGCTTTGGATATTCTGAAAGCCAATCGGGAATTGTTGGAAACAATCACGCAGCAACTGTTGGAAACTGAAGTAGTTGAAGGTGAGGCTTTGCACAAATTACTCGCTGAAGTGCGGCATTTAGATAAGGCTGCGGCTTGAGTTTAAAAGGGTTTAATTAAATCGTAGATTAACGCAGATGAGTCCAAATCATCTGCGTTTTTCGATTATAGGTTATGATATGTTTGTTTGCAGTTCAGTTTTTCTCAGGTAAGGTTAAAGTTGATTTTTGATGAAGGTAGGCAATTAGAGATTGTACAAGCAATTGACCGGGTGAGAGACGGAATTATCTGGAAACCTGGAAAAGCAATGTCTCATTTACTCAAAAGGATTAATTTAGGTCATTTAGGGCCGGACGCGACTCTTGAAGAATATAATCGAGTTATCAGTTTTATGGTTAGGGATGCTGAGGCTAAAGTTTATGTGTATGTTTACGGACAAACGTTTTATCCGACAGTTACCAGCAGTGTAAACAACACAATATGGCTGGTAATGATGGGCTTGGATGGAGTTTTAGAAACGGCTTTTCCTCCAAAGGAACCCGAAAGCTACCTGGCGAATTCAATGTTTGTTTATGTAGGTTTAGTTAAGGATTTGTTATGAATATTCTGGTAAAAAACTATTGTGTAATGGTTGAATTTCCTGATGTGAGTGGGGCTGAACATTTAGAAATGTTGCAACTTAGAGATGAGTTGGCAAAATTTGAATCTCAACTGACTGAGGAAGAGAAAGGTTTATTAGCAAATGCCGATCGACGGTTAGTTGAACAAGCAAGGGAGTTTTATGAGGAGTTGTCAAGATTTGTGGATTTAACCGAGAAGCGCAAATTTGAGGAGATTACACCTCAGCGTTGGTGGTGGTATTTGGATGTTTTGGCATTGTTGCCGAATTTGAGGAAACAAGAGTTGACAAGCGGTGTTGTTTGAGAGATTTATTCATTGTCGAGTTTTGATATACTGCCTCAGTACAGGTTGCAAAGTGTAAAGACTTCCTTCTTTTTCTATCAAGCAGCGCCGCGATAAAGATTGGAGTGCGTTGAGCAAATCTGATGAGGATATTTGTCCTTTTTCTAGCAATTTTGCTAGGTTGACTGGCTGATTTTCCGTCGCCAACAAGGACAGGACTTGTTTTTCTAGTTCGGAAGTGCGATCGAACTGCTGCTGTAAAACATCTTTCAAATCTTCCGGCAACAAGATGGTATCATCTATTAATAATTCGGTCACGCCGACTCCCAACTCTTGAATCAAAGTCGCCACGCTTTTTAACCATAGCGGGTTGCCTTCATAGCGGTAAATGAGTGCTTGACTATTGTCAATTTCTTCTAACCCATAATCTCTCAGGATTTCCCGTCCGGCTGCGATGTCTAAACCTTTGAGTTGTAAGGTACGAATGGGAGTATTTTGGTTTTTAAATTGAGTCACTTCTCTTGGTTGTTCCCAACCGATTAGCAGAAAGCAACTTTGATGGGATAATTTTTCTATGTGTTTGAATAGGGAGCGATATTCTTCGTACTCCGGTTTATATTTTCCTGCAAATTCGCCGCTACAGAAAAGGTTGTGAACGTCATCTAAGACTACTAAACAACGATGCTTTTGTAAATATTTAATCAGCGGTAAGCCTTTCTGGTTGGTTGGGGATGAATCTTGTTTTTCTGAATTGGAGAAAAGCTGTATTAGGTTAGATTGGAATTTATCGATGGTGGGTAATTCGTCTAGTGTGTACCAGACTGCGTACTCAAACTCGTCTTTGATTTGTTTTACGAGTTGTACTGCTAGAGATGTTTTGCCGATTCCGCTGATGCCTGTGAGGGTGATGAGGCGACAGTTTTGTTGTAGAATCCAGGTTGTGAGGGTTTGGAGTTGGGGGGTGCGATCGTAGAAATCACTCAACTCTGGCATCTCGCTTAAGTCTTGATGTAGAGTTTTGGTTTGTTGTGGGTTAGATGTTTGTTCTTTTGATTGAGTTGAATTTGGTATATCTGTTAAATATAAAGTATGCCCACAGATCATATAGCTACTTTGGTTGTGGTGTTGCTCAAAATGTGAAAATGTAGAGCGAAAATTTGATTTACTGACTCTTTTTCCCAACTCTTGTGAAAGGGTCTGCCATAATTCCATTCCTACCTCTCTAACACGAGCCTCAGAGAGGTTAACCGCCTTGGCAATTTCTTTATAATCCTCATCTTCCCACGTCCCGTGCAGGATTTTCTCTTGTAAGTCATTGAGATGCTTACCTGTTCTAGAAAACACCAAATCGTCTGCGAGTTTTACCACTTCCTTAAGGTTCATAGAGTTGGGTCAATGTCAGGGTTGCTTGTATTGTACCCAACATTTACCAACATTTCCCAACATTTCCCAACATTTTTTATAGAGGGCGAGTTGAAGTTGCATACAAAAGTGCCAACAAAATTGAGCATTTTGGGCTAGACAAAATTTTAATTTATCAGCAAAATAGGAGAAGTATTAAAGCGTAAATTTAATAATTTAACGCTTGTTGTTTTATACCCTATCACATTTATTTACCGAGGTAGAAATCATGAGTGGTTGGCAGGCTGCTGGTAATGGTATGGAAGCAAAAGTTACAAATAAAGGAGCTCTGATGATCCGGGAGGCTGGTAAATACAATTCCAATGATGACTATCCTCACTTCATTGTAAAATTCGATAGCCAAGGTAATATTATTGACTATCATTCTTCTGATTCTCGTCATGGCAGTAGCAGTCGTTTTGGAGAAAATGAAGTCGTTGGGACTGCTTTAGCGTTTCTCAGAGAGAAAGGAATGCTGTAGTGAGTTCGCCCTTTCTTGTAGGTTGGGTTGAAGCAAGGAAACCCAACCTCTTTTTCCACTCACAATCTTATCTATTTCCACCATTCTAATGCGATGATTGCACGGATAGCGATCGCCTACGGCACGCTTCGGGAACGCGCCCCATATTAACTTTTAGTTCCAGTCAAAAATATTTATCAGCTTTTAGTTTCACTTAGGCAGCAAACTTGGGAGATAAAATGACTGAAGATCGAAAGCCAAAAAAAGCAAAAGATTTCGTCGAAAAGTTCCTGCAAATATCAGGTAAGGTCTTTGAAGTTCTTGGAAAAATCATCAAATGGTGGTTCTGGATCTCAATGTTTTTAGTTGGAGTAATATTTTGGCTTCTTGACCTTTGGCTAGGTGATGGTCGTAATCCAGTCCCTGCTCCTTGGGACAATAAGCAACCTGAATTCGATCCAAATCAGTTCCGACAAGATTTAGAAAAATCTACGCCTGAAAGTATCTTAAAGCAATTTGGTAAACAGTTAGAAGAACTTGAAAACCGCAATAAACTAGAACCTGATGAAAAAAAGGTTGTCCGAAAGCTCAAGGGTCTAGATCGCCAAAAATTGCGTTCTCAACTGCAAGATGCGTTGAGTGATGATGAAAGAGAAACTTTGTTTATTATTCTTCTGAAGTTACTTGGTTTTATTAAGGCGAGGTGAATAATATGGGCATTGACAATGATTGGTCTGTATGGTATGTTCCCGAATGGATATGTCAATACTGGAAAATAAAACCAGGCGAATACTTAGTCAGATATAACTCATCGACTGGAGATTTAGTTTTAAAATTTCCCGATCAAAAAGTAGCCGAGCGCAGGATAAATATATATTCCGATCTTGCTCTTGACAAGCTTAACGATGAACAATTAGAAGCGATAAATCGCCTTCAGGGAAAAAAATATAAAAGCTTAGGTGGAGGCTATTGTAATCATCACATCATTCCCCACGATCTTTGCAAGAAGCATCCTTTAGTCAGGGAAGCAGAAAGGTATGGTGTTTTTAAGAAAGATGGCGATGAAAACTTAATGCCTTTGCCTTATGATTTTCACAGAAAAAACCATACAGAAAATTCAGCCTACTATAAAACAATTCAGGATTTTCTTGATGCTCAATGGGCGTCTATTGTTAAAGAGAGTTTAGATGAAGATCCGTATGAAATCCAACAAGCTCTTCTAGAAATTGTCGAGATCACTAGAGAGAAATTGACAGAGTTGATGCAGTTCCCAGGAAGTACCATACGGGACTTTGATGCTGAGCCTAATTATTCTAATGACTTGCTGCCTGGTTAACAGTGCGATCGCCCATCGCGCATAAAGAGCGATCGCCCTTTCTTGTTTCTGATGAGCGAGATCCTAATAATCATCGCCCCGTCTCTGGCATTTCTCCACCAACAACTACCAACCCCACACCGCAGCGAGTTGCCGCTTCCGCCAAGCGGGTATCAAGTGTGGCGATCGGCAATTCCAATCTTAGTGCTAGCTCTAAATAAGCTGCATCATAAGCAGCTAAACCTTCTTGTCTTCCTAATACTATAGTTGACGAGAGTGCGTTGCTATTCGTAGCTTCATCAACCTGAATTAAAAGTGATTTTAACAAAGCAATAGCCATCTCAGATTGCTCAGTCGTCATGCGGTTGCGTCGCTCGGCAACCAGGAGAGTATTAGCAACTTCTAGCGACCAAATGCCTGGTACAAATGCTTCGGAATCTGGCATCATCGCGAGTATAGCATTGGCATAATCATTATCTTCATCGACTAAGCACCAACTAATGGCTACAGAACAATCCAATACAAACTGCATTAAAACCTGCGCCCTTCTTCAATCATGGAACGGATTGAGCTTTGATCCAAGGCAATTTCTTGCCGCAGTTGTAGCATTCTAGCAATTGCTGCTTGAATAGATTTTTTAGTAGTCAACTTTCCCCAAGTGTTATACTTCGGTTTAACTTCCTCAGATGGTAGATGCTGCACGACTACTACCACTTCAACAGAAGTATCTTTAAACTCAGCGGGCATTTGGAGAAGCAATATGCCATCGGTTCCAATATGCGAGATCAGTTTCATTGTTTCCATGTCAGACTCCAGAAACTTTGAGCAATTCTAGTTTACCTAAAAGCTGTTCATTTTTACCACTATTTTGACCGATCGCATAGGTGCTATATCTTTCCTCAAACTCATCCCATTCGCAAAAATGCACTCCTGACGGTAGATTGCCGTTTTCATCGAATTCACCGCATCACTTAATCAACCCCATCTCACAAACTTTTGATTCGTCTTTCTATCGTACCACAGCTATCATTATAAACATACAGAAACCCGGCTGCTTCAAACAACCGGGTTTTTCAATATTGTTTCAGCATTTTAGATCGCTCAAATCCCGCTCATGAATGCCATAACTGGAGAATCTTGCTGCTGCTGCGCGATCGTCAAAAGCCGCTGAATTCGCTCTTCGGTAGATGGGTGAGTGCGGAAAAGTGACTGCAAACCTTGAGTCGAAAAAGGATTCACAATCAGCAGCGGCGACATCGCCGGATTGCCGTGCATCGGAATTTCGTGGCCCATTTTCTCCAACTTTTGCAGCGCGTTTGCTAAGCCGATCGGGTTATTGGTAATTTCCACCGCACCGCTATCGGCTGCAAATTCCCGCGTGCGAGAAATCGCCAGTTGAATTAGCGTTGCTGATAGCGGTGCTAAAATGATTAAAAACAGCAAACCAAACGGGTTCGGGCCTTGTCTGCTGTCCCGCGTTACCGGGCCGTAAAGCGCTCCAAATGTCAAAATTCGCCCGACAAATGTAATCGCACCGGCGATCGTCCCTGCAACTGCTTGAGTGAGAGTGTCGCGGTTGCGGATGTGCGTCAGTTCGTGGGCTAAAACGCCTTCCAATTCTTCGCGGGAAAGTAGTTTGATGATGCCTTCGGTAACTGCTATTGTCGCGTGTTCCGGGTCTCTTCCTGTAGCGAATGCGTTGGGAGATTGAGTCGGAACTACAAATATTTTCGGCACGGGAATTTCGGCTTTGGCACTCAATGATGCTACAATATCGTAGAGTTCGGGAGCTTCGCTGCGGGCGATCGGGCGGGCGCGATAAGCCATCAAAGCTGCGGTATCGGAATAGTACCAAGAGCTCAAACTGCTGAAGGCGGCTAGTGCTAAACCGATGTAAAGTCCTTGTTCGTTGCCGATTAAATAATAGCTTCCTAAAACGAGAAGGCCGCTGAGAAGTCCTAATAAAGCTGCTGTCCTGATGTGATTTGTTCCTTGCATGGCGGGTTGAGGTCGATCGCGAATTTTGGTATTTTTGAGCTTGTTATTAGATTTTGATTATTTGCGGGCGATCGCGCCTCTATCTGCCGAAATAACTGCTGCCGCCAATAGTAGTAGTATTTCCCAGGCTCGATCCGATACTGCGAAGGGCTGCTCTCAAAAGGCCGCAGAGCCGCAGGATATGATATTTCCAGGCTCTTCCTTGAAACGAGATAACCATTCTAAATATCTTGTGACTGCAATTACGGTATAATTGGTGAATATGAGATAGTAAAAATTCCACATAAATTATGACTATCGATCTTCAAATTTTTCAAACTGTCGTCAAGATGCCAGACTCTCTCAAACAAGAGATATTGCATTATGCAAAATATTTACTTGAGAAACACGCAAAAACTGAATCATTTCCAGAACAACTTGAACAACCTCATGGTTATGGTAGTTGGGCCGGTCAAATCGTTATGTCTGATGATTTTGATGAACCGCTAGAAGATTTAAAGGAATATATGTAACATGGAATGCCTTTTAGATACTCATGCCTTTCTGTGGTACTTGCTTGGCGATTCCAATCTAGGTAGTAAAGCAAAAGAAGCGATTGATACTAAAAAAGGTTTGTATTTTAGTATTGCTAGCTTGTGGGAAATCTCCATTAAAATTAATGTTGGTAAGCTTAAACTCAATCGAGCGTTTGAAGATTTGCCGAAGGAATTGGAATATATTAACACTCAAATTCTACCAATTACATTTCAAGACACTGAGATTTACACAAGTCTTCCACTGCATCATCGAGATCCGTTCGATCGCATTCTAGTAGCACAGACAATGAATCATTCCCTGGTTTTGATTAGTCGCGATGAGGCTTTTGATGCTTATCCAATTCAGCGGGTATGGTGATAAAGAAAGTAAAAAGTTTTATAAGTAAGCCCACATAAAAAAACAAAATACCCAAATATCCGACTTCTTTAAGAAGTCGGATATCGGGCTATTCGGTTGAATTCTCCAACCTTAAACCGCTTGCACTTCCTTTTCCTCAACAGCAGCAGGTTGTTGATACACTGTTTGAGACTCATTAGCCAAAAAGTCAGCTAATTGAGCTTCAATTTCATCCCGCACAATTTGGCGGTATTCCAGGAAATGCTCGTTGTGAGCACACACAGTCAAATAGTGATCCCAAACCGCCGGATTGCGCTTGAAAATGCTGAACAAATGATGCCAGAACTTCCAGCGAGTGCTGCGCTTGAATCCTTGCCGCCAAACCACTGTTAATAGTGCTCGCAAATCGATCAAACTAGGAACTCTAGCAGGTATCTTAGCTGTCGGTGCACCTAACATTAAGAAATGGCGATAAGTGCGGTCTAAATATTTCTCAGCATCGTATACATCAGAAAATGCTTGGACATATTCCCTCGCAATATCTTCGAGAGGCCGCGTCGGAATGAAGTTCATTAAAGTAGTCTGGTTGAGATTGCCAGATTTGTCGCGCAACCGCCCTTCTTTTGCTAGTCTGTGCGACAGTGCAGTGTGCGGCAAAGCTTGCAGCATTCCAAAGGTTGTACTCGGAATTGCGGCTGCTTCGGCAAAGTCTACAATCCGCTGACCGGCACCGGGTTTTTCGCCGTCGAATCCGATGATAAATCCGGCCATTACTCGCAAACCTGTTTTCGCAATCAACTCTACTGATTCGATTAGGGAATTGCGGGTATTTTGGAATTTCTTGGTCATTTGCAAGCTTTCTTCGTCGGGTGTTTCAATCCCTAGAAAGACTGCGTTGAAATTGCACAGTACCATCATCTCCATCAATTCTTGGTCTTGGGCTAAATCGATGGATGCTTCTGTGTTGAAAGTGAAGGGGAATTTGTGTTCTTCTTGCCAAATTTGTAAGTCTTTTAGCAATAGTTTGACGCCGCGTTTGTTGCCGATAAAGTTGTCGTCTACCATGAACACGCCGCGCCGCCAGCCCAAGTTATACAAGCAGTCTAATTCTGCTATGAGTTGTTGGGGGTTTTTGGTGCGCGGTTTGCGCCCGTAGAGGACGATGATGTCGCAGAATTCGCACTGGAAGGGACAGCCGCGCGAAAATTGAATTGACATCGAATCGTAGGCGTCTAGTTCCAGCAAATCGAAGCGGGGAACTGGGGTTGTGGTAACATCGGGTTTTACGCCGTCCGATCGATACATTCCACTTTTTTCGCCGCGCCCTATTGCTTCGACAAACATCGGCAAGGTGATTTCGCCTTCGTCGAGAATCAGGTAATCTATGCCCGCTGCTTGAGGCTCTTCGGGTACGGAAGTCGGGTATGGGCCGCCGCAAGCAACTGATTTACCGCGCCGCTTGGCTTCGCGAATGATGTCTAGTAAGTCTTCTTTTTGGACAATCATGGCTGAGAGAATGACGAGCTCGGCCCACTCCCATTCTGCTTCTGTGATTTGTCTGATGTTGCGATCGACTAACTTAAATTCCCATTCTTGGGGTAAAATGGCTGCTACTGTTACCAAACCTAGCGGTGGTAGTAGGACTTTGCGATCGACTAATTCTAGGATTTTCTCGTAGGACCAAAACGTTTTCGGGAACAGGGGGTAAACTAAAAGAACTCGCATTATATGTTAAACCTCACATCAGTAAACAACTTGCGATCGGGCTGGGGTGTTTGAGAGTTCGATCGACTCTCAAGACTTAATGTTAAGGGGAAAATTACGATCTTGCACTCGATCGAATATCTGGCGAGGGGTGACACCCCCTAACACAAAGATAATGGGCGCAATTTTATAGTTTGCGATTTCTTGTCAAAACCTGCAAATGCTGACATCTTATCTTATTTAACCGTTAATTGACCGTATTCTCATTTAAAAAGCAGGGGATTAAGGCAAAACATAACTTGCAACAGTAAATTAGTTGTTCGGTGCGCTTCTCATATCAAATCCGGTAGCATCAGAATTTTAAAATCGAGTCAACACTAATATATGAGTGCAACCGGAATTGATATCACCTACTTTGAATCTTTGCCGGGAATCCCGCTAGTTCTTAGCATATCGGCAACTGTGCCGCAGTAACTCGGCATTCCGATGCTTTCAGGATGGACAAGATTTTGATAGGTAAAATGACGGTAGCTGATACAGAATCTATCCCAAGCCGCAACCTGAATGCGGAATAACCAAATAAAGAAATCTGCTAGCCAAGATGACAAAGTAAGCCTGAAAAATATCCTTTTATTCAAATATTTGCAAGCTTGTTCTACCACTTCGTTAGCCGTAATCGCCGGATTTCCAAGCACAAAATGTCGCGGTTCCTCAGCAGCCGACGGGTGTTCAACTAAATAATTAACTACTGTGGCAATATCTGCACCGTGAATGAAGTGAAAACTGCCATCTGCCTTAAACCAGCGGATCAAACCAATCCATTTTGCGACAAGTGGCAAGCCCGATGACAAGTGAGAGACTGGTTTTTCTGCGTCTCCTCCCAATACTAATGTCGGGTAAAGTGCGGTAATCGGAGGTAGATTTGTCAAGGCTGACAATTGCGTCATAAACTTATATTTCGAGCTAATATAATCTGTGCCCAATTCTCCCGCTTCTTTGAGTAGATTGTTATCTCGACCGAGAATGCTGGCTGTTGAGAAATAAATTACTTGTTGACAATTTTGCGGCGAAAGTAATTGAATTAGGCGGAGAGTTTTGGTGACATTCACATCTAAAACTTCTTGGGTTCCTCCCCAAGCAGTGGCAGCTAAAATTGCGACATCTATTGTTTGCAGAAGTTCGGAATGCCGATCGATATCTCGCATATCGCCCTGTATGATATTGATACCGGGGCGGGCTTTCCAGTCAAATTTTAACTTTTCGGGGTTACGAACTAATAAGTAAAGTTCGTGATTTGTCTGTTGAATCAAGGTTTCGGCCATGTAGTGACCGATACAGCCACTTGCACCCGTTATAAAAATTTTTTTGGCGTTCATTTGCAGAATGGGGAAGGGGGGAGAGTGGGAGTGGAGAGAGGGGAGTTATTGGTTTTAATTTAAGGCTTTAGTAGGCCATAGATTTGGGTAACAGTTGAGGTTTGATCCCCCTAAATCCCCCTTAAAAAGGGGGACTTTGAGAATACTTGTCCCGTCTTAAAAACCGAGGTTTTGAATGCTCTTGTCCCCCCCTTCTTAAGGGGGGTGAGGGGGGATCTCCGGGTCATTCCTCGTTACCAGGCTCTGCCTGGTAAAGCAGATCCGGAGGCTCTGCCTCCAATTTTGTCTGATAGCAAACGAGGCAGAGCCTCTGGACATCGGTTCCCCGGCAGAGCCAGGGAACGAGTATTGATATTGTGTGGAATTAACCGGATTTGAGCCGATTATATAATCGCAATCAAATCAAATTCAAGCAGCAACTGCCAGCAATTTGTCGGCTTGTTTGGCAGTTTCAAAGAAGAAACGCACGTTGTCTTCGGGAGTTCCCGGTAATACGCCGTGTCCCAAATTCAGGATGTGTCCGCGCGGGCCTGCTTTGCGAATTGTATCAAGAATTCGATCGCGAATAAACGCTTGGGAACCAAACAATACACCGGGATCTAAATTTCCCTGAACGTTCATGTTGGGGCCCAAACGTCGGCGCGCGTCGGCCATGTCAACCGTCCAATCGACGCTGACAATATCCGCACCGGATGTAGCCATGCGTTCGAGAAGGCCACCGCTACCAGTTACTAACAGAATTAGCGGTGTGTCGGGATGGGTTTTTTTGACTTGCTCGAATACTTGTTTCTGGTAAGGTAGAGCGAAAGTGTCGTAGTCTTGGGGGGAAAGTTGGCCAGCCCACGAGTCGAACATCTGCACTACTTGCGCGCCGCAGTCGATTTGGTAGCGCATATAAACTGCGATCGCATCTGCAAATTTCGACAGCAACTGATCTAGTAAAGTTGGATCGGAAAATGCCATATTTTTGATAATCGCATAATCCTTGGAACCTTTGCCCTCAACGGCATAGGCTGCTAGCGTCCACGGCGCGCCAACAAAGCCGAGCACGGTGGATTTGTTGCCGACTTCTGCGCGTAGGGATTTGAGGATAGTTTTGATGAAAGGCAAGCTTTCTTCGGGATTCAGCGGTTGTAGCGCGTCGATTTGCTGCTGGGTGCGGATTGGTGAGTGAATAATCGGGCCTTTACCTTCGGCGATATCCATGTCGATGCCCAAACCGGGCATAGGTGTCACAATATCGGAGAACAAAATTACGCCGTCGGGTTGAAAAGCGTACCACGGCTGGAGGGAAACTTGAATCGCCACTTCGGGAATTTCAGAACGTTCGCGAAAGGATGGATACTTTTCTCGCAAATCTCGATAGGCTTTCATGTAGCGGCCGGCCTGGCGCATCATCCACACGGGCGGGCGTTCTAGGGTTTCGCCACGGGCTGCGCGGAGTAGCAACGGAACTTCGTTTAATGCTGACATCTTAACTTTTCTCGAATTTAGATCTTTTAATGTCTTTGGTAGCTTACCACTGTGCGATCGTCCTTTTCGACAAAAAATTCCTGTGTTGGGCGTGAGGGAGATGAGGCAATCGCCTGAGTTCGATAGCAACCTTCAGGCACGATCAACGAATTCTTAATAGCTGAAACTATTGCTAATAAGGAATTTTCGCATCGACCCTTCTGCTACAATGACAATGCAAACTAACAGAATCCGCGACCGCGACCTCAAGCAGACGAAGCATCTAGCACTGGTGCAGCAGCAAAGCGCCCAAAATCAGGACGGCGAAATAAAAATATGTTTTTTGACAATTGGGTTGAATTGATTCGGATTTTGACGATCGGCGTTTCCACTTACGTCGTGCTGATTTTTTTGCTGCTCGCCTCCGGCAAGCGAACTCTGTCGAAGTGGAATGCCTTCGATTTCATCGTTACCATCGCGCTCGGTTCGACGCTGGCGACTGTCATCATGTCAAAAGACGTTTCGTTCATCGAGGGCGTTTTCGGACTCGGCTTACTCATCGGGCTGCAATTCATCGTTACGTGGCTTGCCGTGCGGGTAAATTGGGTAAAAAATCTCATCAAAGCAGAACCTACTATGCTGCTCAGCCAAGGCCAATTTCTGCCTGTGGCGATGCGGCAGCAGCGCGTGGGTGAATCGGAAATTCGGGCGGCGATTCGGGGGACGGGCAGCGCGTCGATAGAAGAAATCGAAGCAGTCGTGCTGGAAACCGACGGCAGCATGAGCGTTGTCAAAAAATCTCCGAACAATTCGCGATCTGCTCTCAAAGATGTAGCTTAGTCGATCTTTAAATCTGTAGAGACCGCGGTTGATACGCTGGACTAAATACAAATTTAGTTTCTGTCTTGGCGCTGTAGTGAGGTAATCTGTCACCATCTAAATGCGCGGTCACAAAGCTATAATTATCGCTGTCAGGAGACTAGGGGCTAATCCCGATAGAATCCTAAATATCAGAATTACCCTCATCTTGTATGGTGCGTCGCTGCTCCATTTTCGAGCTTAATTGTAGATTGTATTGGGCGACGCACCATACGGTTAATTAAATCGAAACTATCTCGTCACGCAGACTCCGCCTACCGATACGCGACACTGATCGCCGCGGCCCGGATCGAACCTACTATCATCCACCCTCGCCGAATCTAAATCCCTAGTGCGCGGGTTATAGTAATAATCTCCCTGCGGATAATCCCGAGTCGGAACCGCACAGTAGGTAGAATCTCCATCATCAAACCTTACCCTCACCATAGAACGTCTCAGACGACAATCGAGCGGTCGCAAACCAAAATCATCTCGCAAAATCTGTTCACCGTCGTACCGATTATCTCGCCGACTGTTTCGCCCGTTATCTCGCCGACTGTACCACTCGTCTTCCCGCGAATCGCGAGCTCGTCTGTCCCCGCCCTGAATTCCCGAAACTTCCAGCGCATAATTTCCGCCCCGAGCAGCATCTTTTGTTAACACTAATAGCCTATAATCGCCACTACGGGGAATGCGATAATTAAAAGAACGGTCTTGGGTAAAAGCTACTTGTTTGTTATTCCCATAAAACAACACCATCACAGGAGTAAAAGCTGCGCTTCTGTTTGTGTCTAAATAAACTTCAATGTCGTCACCTTCTGAGGCATTGAAAGTATATTCTTGACCCCGTAATTCTTCTACCGGAGTTCCTGGTACCCACATATTTCGGAAACGGTAGATGGGGGAAGTGCGGCGGATTACTCCCTGAATACGATCGCCATTTCCGATTTGTTCAGCAACAGCACCCGACGAAATCCCTGTGAGTGCCAATCCTGCAACTAGCACAGCAGCAGCAATACTGTTTAACAAGTTGTGTCTTTTCATATCAACCTCTCAAAAGTGTTAAAATCTTTTTGCCTTATTTGCACCGACATTTGCATACACAATCCATTTTAAATCTAATTTCTGCTAACTGTGTCAACCTCACCCAACGGGACTATTTAGCTGCTGCAAAATCTCAAGTTAAACTTATAGACGTTGATGCCTAATCTAAAGTTGCGATTTATCGCCACAAATCAGCAATCCCGATTCAGCGTCAAGACTCGCCTCAATTCCCATCGGTAAAGCAGCGTTAACCCCTTCATGGCCAAACGGCAAATCCGAGACAATGGGAATATTCAAGTCAAAGAGCCGATCGCGCAAAACCTCTTCTATACTAAAACTAGGAATCTTCGGGTCAACCTCGCAGCGGCTGAAACGCCCCAAAGCAATGCCCCGCACCCCTGCAAAAGCCCCCGCCATCCGCCAAGTCGTCAGCATTCGATCGACCCTGTAAGGAGCCTCGGAAACATCCTCAAATGCGAGAATAACCCCCGTCAAATCCGGTTGATACGGGGTTCCGAGCAAATGAGAAGCCACCGTCAGATTCGCCGGAAACAGCCTCCCCGTAGCCTTTCCACCACCCCATCCCTTACCTTGCAAAGATTGTAACGGACGGCCTTCTATGCAGTCAAAAAGTCGATCGACTGACCAATCCGGTTCCGCAGCCAAAGTTGTCAGCAGCGGCCCGTGAACCCCCCAAATGCCTAATTTAGCGTAATTCCACAGCAAAGCAGTAATGTCAGAAAAGCCGATTAACCATTTTGGGGAATGGGAATCGGGAGTTGGGAATTGGGAATTGGCCCAATCTCCCACTTTTCCTTTTTCCAAAAGTCTGGTGCTCCCGAAACCACCTCGAACACAGAGAATACCGCGACAATCCGGGTCATTGAGGGCATCTGCGAGTTGTCGGACGCGGTTTTCATCGGAACCTGCCAAGTAGCCCCAGCGATCGTCAAAACCGGGACTTAATTCAACTCGATAGCCGCGAGATTTCCAAATTTCCAAACCGCGTTGAAAGTTAGTTAATTCTCGCAAAGTGCCGCTAGGTGCAATTACCCTGAGCAAATCTCCCGGTTGCAGCCATTTAAAGCTAGTCATTTGTTATGGGTTATTTATTATTTGTTATTGGTTTATTTCTTCAGTCCGCACAGGCGGACTTTGTTTGACAAGAAGCGATTTCAATCCCCGATTCATCTTTGTTTGACAAGAAGCGATTTCAATCCCCGATTCATTAACATAGTCAACCGTCAACAATTAAGGTAAAGTCAGAATTTCCACCCCAGAATCAGTCACAGCCAGAGTGTGTTCAAATTGAGCCGAAAGCTTTCCATCTTGAGTCACAGCCGTCCAACCATCGCCCAAAATTTCCACTTCGTAAGTTCCCTCATTAATCATCGGCTCGATCGTAAAAACCATCCCTTGTCTGAGCTTCTTTCCCGTCCCCCGCTTCCCATAGTGCAAAATTTCCGGTTCCGTATGAAACACTCGGTGTACCCCGTGCCCGGCAAAATTTCGCACAACCGAAAAACCCTGTGCTTCCGCATACTCTTGAATCGCCGCACCGATGTCCCCGGTACGAGCACCAGGTTTAACTTCAGCAATTCCTCTCCTCAAACATTCCTCAGTTACTTCTACTAACCTTTTAGCGACAGGCGAAGGTTTTCCCACAAAAAAAGTTTTTGAAGTATCGCCGTGATAGCCATCAACTAAAGGGGTTACGTCAATATTAATAATGTCACCTTCTCTCAGAATTTGTTTAGCATTTGGGATGCCATGACAGACTACTTGATTGACACTAGCGCATAGAGATTTCGGAAATCCTTTATAACCTAGCGGAGCACTTTTTGCTCCGTGCGCCAAAGTCCAGCGTTCGGCTTCGTCGTTAATTTGGAGAGTGCTGACACCGGGTTTTATCATTGGTTCGAGATGCAGCAGCAGTTCGGCTGCTAAGCGACCAGCTTGGCGCATTTTGGCAATTTCTCTACTTGATAAAAGCACTAAACGTTCGGTTGGCATAGTTGTTATTGTTGTCTTTTTTTGTGGTATATTAAGAGTTTATTTAACTCAATTTTAGAATAGAGTTGAACCAGTGTTCAAATCGATCGCCCAAACCTGCTAAAGAGTATTCTACCTCTGCTTGTCGGCGGCAAGCGCTGCGGTCAATTTGGTCTAAGCGGGCGATCGCACTTACCAAACCATTTACACTGTCAGGCTCCACTAAAAAGCCCGTCAGTCCGTCTCGAACAATTTCGGCTGGCCCCCCGCGCGCGTAAGCAATCACAGGCACACCGCAGGCGAAGGCCTCAATGGCGACATTTCCGAAAGCTTCCATGCAGCGCGGTGTCATCAACAATGCTTGACACTCTCGGACTTGCTCTTGCATTTGGGTTGTGGTCAGAAACCCTAAATATTCTACCGGAGCATCGGGATAATCTGCACAAATTTTTTGCCAGTAATCCTCATCCTGCATTTTGCCCATAATTTTGAGGGGAATGCCTGTAATTTTCGCCGCTGCTACTGCATCTTCTAAGCCTTTCTCCGGGGCGATGCGGCCTAGCCAAGCTAATTTAGACTGCGGTTTGTCGCAAAATTTGTACAGGGATAAATCTATGCCATTTCCCAACAACTGACATTCATCAGCAAAGGCGAATGTTTTAGCTTGAGAAGCGGTATGAACTCCGATCGTACCAGGAAACTCTACAGCTACTTGTTCGGCAATGTGATCGAGGGATGCCAAAAGGGAGCTCATGCTGATCAAATGTGCGATCGGAGTTCTAAAAAATGGCGTCAAATAAAACGGCAGCCAATCGTAGGCAAAGTTAACAATGACATCCCATTCATCCTGAACTTTGCGAGCGTATTCCCACATATTCGCCAGCACAGCATCGGCGGGCATCACAATAGGATCATTGTAATCTTGTGTTTGGGCGGTTACTTGCAAATCGCCCATTATTTCGATTACTGGAATTGATTCTAAGACTGAACCTATCGGCGCTACAACTGCTATTCTATGACCGCGGCGCTGCAATTCTTTAGCAATGTTAAGGACTGTTAGTTCGACACCGCCACCCAACCCGGAACCGAGTTGACCGACAGAAGTTGACAGGAACAATATTTTCAAAGAGTCATTAGTCATTAGTCATTAATCATTAGTCAGCAGGCACTAATTATAACATAATCTCTCTTATAAATTCTCCCCTCTAAAATCGAAAATCTAAAATTATAGCGGTTCTCAGGAAAGTAAGGTACTCTTCCAATGCCCTGTTTGGCCAATGCCCTGTTTGGCCAAGAACACCTCATGTTACTGAGAAAGGCTATACTTAAAAATTTCTCTATTTATCAATCCCTCCCAGAACGCGGACGGATGCGGTTCAACTGATTGATTGCCCAGCGAGCCGTCTCCTGAACCTCTGCATCTGGATCGTCCGTAGCACGGTGCAATAAATGACTGATTTGATTCACCAATTCATAAATCCGCGTCAAGTCGCGAATCGCATTTTTCCGCACTTCGGGGTTTTCATTTTGCAGTGAAATTGACCAAGCATTATTCATCGGTTTGAGCGTGCGAATGCCAATTTCTGAGAGACTTGCCAAAATTAAACTGTACTGCTTCGAGTCGGAATTTGGTAGCAAATCGAGCAACGGTTCAACTGCTCTGGAATCTCCCTGCTGGCCAAGATCCCAAATTGCTTTGCGCCTATGAGCCGGATTTAGGTGCTGCAAATCTTCAATCAGTGGTTCAATAATATCAACTTTAGGTAGATCAGAAGTTTCTGGAGGGGAAGTCTCTTTCTTCCGACTCGAAGAAAGCGAATCGGCTCGATTAGTTGTTTCGGGAATATTGAAACCTGTGTCGCTGTAGCCGTTGTTATGAGTTTCCAATGGCAAGGTGTCGGAATTAATTGGATCGCCCTCGACTGCTGCATCGTCGGATTCTGGTTCCCCCGACTCCCGGCTCAACGGTAAACGCCCATCGCTGCTTTCGAGATTGTAGCCTTTTGGGAAATCAAGAGGGTAGGGCAATGCTGACCCCGGTTTTTGTCGCCCAAAAGAAACCTCTTCCTGTCCAATTTTCTGCAAGTTTGTCTGAGAATTGGGATTGGTGAATTGAGAGTTTAAGAGGTTTTGGCGATCGGCTCTTCCCCGTCTTCGCTTAGAATGATTTGACTCGCCGCTGCTAACTAATTTCAGCATGATAAATACTGCCGCTGCCGTGACGACAACTGCGGCCAAACCCAACATTAACAACCCCCGCTGGCGAGACAAAATGACGATTAGATTGGAGATCGGTTTCGGGGTTTTGGAATTGGATTTTGGCGTTTTGGACGGCTGAGATTTGTTTTTATCGGGCGCTGGAGACGGTTTGGGAGAATTGGAGTCCTGGCGATCGTCCTGGGGAGAGTCCGCCTGAGCAATTTCGACAGAAACAGCACGCGCAGACGCATTGAGCGTCTGTTGCCTTCCGTCCGCACTTGGACTAAAGGCCGCGCCCAAACAGGCAATGCAGGTCAATAAACATAAAGTGGAGCGGTAGTGCGCCATAAGACTCAATCGGGGTTTTGAGAGGCAACGCCGCGTGACGAGCTTTAGTGTAACCTTGAGTTAGCTCGATCCTAGCTGCTATATGCCCAACTAACTCACAAATAGCGCCAGACTCGCGAAAAATCCTGGTTTGAGGTGGCAGCGGTGCGGCTCTAAATCACACAATTGCGTCATTATCGGTGGCCGCGGGTTGGGCTGCAATATCCATAAAGTTAATTGGTACTCGCCGTTTTAGGCGCGGTGGGCGCCTGAAACGGCGAAACGGCTTGGTGTATCCGGGCCGTTTCGCCGACGATTGTTGGTTGCCGTGGATTTTTCACCCCTAGCGTGCTATGACCAAAAGTCGGCGTTGCTGATTTGAAGTATGATTTGCCTCCGAAATTTAGTAGGGGCAATTCATGAATTGCCCCTACTCAGCGAGTTTCAGGGATTGCTATAGCAAGTGAATCATACCTAAATTCAGCAACGCCCAAAAGTCTAACTGTTTCCTTGCTGCGCCGATCGCTTTTGTCTAAATCTAGGAGACAGTCGGACAAGGGAGATTTGCCATCAAAACCTGAAACCGGGTTTTTTCCTTCTATTTCTGGCTGCTCAACCGAATATTTTAAGTATGTTTATTTTTACCCAATTAGTTAAGTTAAGTCGATCGGTATTTAATCCTATTCCGCCAAATTTGATATACAGCGTACTCCAGGTTTATGAAGTGTAGTAGGGACACGGCATTGCGGTGTCCCTGCGGGGATCGAGCGATCGGGGGTATACTTCATAAACGCCAAATTTGAGATAAGATCGAGCTGAATTTTTAGTGTGAGAGTAGAGGCGTTTGTGAGCCAACAAGATATCTTAAATTTAGCAAAAGAAGGCGATGCCCGGGCGATCGCATTTCTGATCGGCCAAGCACTCCAAAGCTTCGGCGTCACGGCCAAAGCCAGCCGCGAAAATGACAGCCTGCACCTGCTACTCGAAGCAGCACAATTGCCCGCAGAAGAAGCCTGTCTCCGAGTCGCAATCAAAGGATTGCAGCGGCTGCAACCAAACAACCTTTACTCGGTGACAGTTTACGGGCGGCGCGACGGCCAGCAATTGCCCGCTTGGACTCAGACAGTAGAATTAAAAAAACGCTTGACTTTGGCACCTGTTAGTGCAGCAGTTGCCGTGAATGCAGCAGTTGCCGCGACAGTAGCGGCTGCCCCGATTCCTGTGGCTTTGCCAAAAATCGAAAAAACTCAAAATATCATAACGGAGTTCACTCAAACACCAGAAAAATTCCCGCCCAAACCCGCTCAAATCCCAACTGCAAAACCCACAAACCAACGGCAGCAAAATCCATCACCCCAGCCAAGGTTAGCCCGCACTAAAACTAAAAAATCTTGGCTGTCAATCGGTGCTCTAAGTCTGATTTTCGTGCCAATATCCGGCTTTATTCTGGGTTCTCAATTTTACAAATCCTCAACCACGGCTGCTCGTAACTCTCAAAATTCAAAGCCTGCGGTACAAGAAGTGCGATCGACCCCCTCTCGGACACCCACAGCCCAACCCCTACCAGCTTCAAAATCTCCCTCCCAGGCCGCACGAACACCCGTCAATCTAGCAGCAACCGTCAGCATCAAAGCAGTTGGCGACATCATCCCCGGCACCAATTTTCCCTACAACAAACTGCCGGAAAACAAGGATAGTTTATTTAAGTCAGTCAAACCGTACCTGCAAGGAGCCGACATTCTGTTTGGCAATTTTGAAAGCACGATGACCGATTATCCCTACAGTTCCAAAGGAGGCGGCGGAGGAATGCTGTTTGCCTTTCGGACGCCTCCGAGTTATGCCAAACTTTTGAAAGATGCTGGTTTTGATATTTTGAGTGTGGCCAACAACCACTCTTACGATTTCCACGAGCAGGGATTTAAGGACACGATTAAAAACATCGACAGCAACGGCATGAAAGCTGTTGGAAAAAGAGATCAAATTGTCTACAAAAATGTCAAAGGCGTGAACTTTGCTTTTATCGGCTTCAGCAACTACGGCGAAGTTCACAATTCCTTACTGGAACTGAAAGCGGGGGCAGAGGTTGTCAAAAAAGCGAAGCAAAAAGCTGATATTGTAGTGATATCTGTTCATGCTGGAGCTGAAGGAACCGGAGCTCTGAATGTGAGAAATAAAAACGAATTCTTTTACGGAGAAAACCGGGGAAATATGGTTTTGTTTTCGCGAACGATGATTGATGCGGGAGCAGATTTGATTTTGGGACATGGCCCGCACGTTATGAGAGCTTTGGAACTTTATAAGGGGAAATTGATTGCTTATTCCCTGGGCAATTTTATGGGTTATCGCACTTTGTCAACAGCAGCAGAACTCGGTCAATCTTTGATTTTAGATGTGAAAATGAATCCGCAAGGCGATTTTGTTTCTGGTAAGGTGATCCCCATTGAACTTGACAGCCGAGGTATTCCGTCTGTTGATGAAGATTTTAGGAGTGTGGGGTTGATTCGCCGTTTGACAAAAAGCGATTTTCCGAATACTGCTTTGACTATTGATGACAAGGGACAAATTTTGAAAAAGAGTAAGTAGGCATTGGGCATTGGGAATTTTAACTCGTTTCCAGGCTCTGCCTGGGAACCGATGTCACTCTTGCTCTGCCTCGAAAAGCGATCGGGAAAATTGGAGGCAGAGCCTCCGGATCTGCGTTTCCAGGCAGAGCCTGGGAACAAGTAAAAATTACCCGAAATCAGGAGACGGCAGTGCCGTTTCCCTACGCCAGATTAATTGTAGGGAAACGGCACTGCCGTCTCCTCGCTTGTCATTCCGGCGCAGCCGGAATTGATATAACAAATCACCAATAATTAGCCATCAATCATTGCTTTCAAAGCTTCTTTCATTTCCTCTACCGTCGTCGTCGCCGTACCGAATTGACGCACGACAATGCTAGCCGCTAAATTGCCCAAAACCGCCGCTTCCCAACCGGATGCACCGACGCACAAAGCTAAAGTCATTGCTGCTACGACTGTATCTCCAGCACCGGTTACATCGAAGACATCAGTTTTGTTAAAAGGGGGAATATCCCAACGTTGAATGGCAAATTCCCCTTGTTTGCAAGTGAATGTTGGAGGTGGTGAATTTTTGATTTCTTGGTTGTTCACCCTTTCAAACAAACTCATCCCTTCTTCGCCGCGAGTAATCAGGATTTTTTGAGCTTGAGTTAAGTTCAACAAATCGCGTCCTGCTTGCATTAAAGTTTGAGGATTTTTGATCGCATATCCGACTGCTTGCTCGGCTTCTGGCAAGTTCGGGGTAAACAGCATGGCTCCAGAATATCGCTGCAAATCTGTTTGAGCGTCTACAATTGTTTTGCCGGGAACCACTGCCGATTCGATCGCCAAACGAGTCAAAACTCCGTCGCCGTAGTCAGAACAAACCACGGCATCGACTGTCGGGATTTGCTGCCGGATGTAGTCTGCTAATTGCAATTGCAAGTCTAAATCCGGCAACTCGTCCGATTTGCGATCGACTCGGACAATTTGCTGAGTCACCGACTGCCGCGCGTGCCCGGAAATGCGAGTTTTGGTGACAGTTGGACGCTGCGAATCGATTAAAATGCCAGCCGTATCAATTCCCGCAGCCTCAAAAATTCTGCACAAAGCCTTTCCCTGGTCGTCTTTTCCCACCAAACCAGCAACTTTTACTTTGCCTCCCAGTTTGGCCAAATTGTAGACAGCATTTGCGCCACCTCCGGGTAGTTGCCGAGTATTTTCGTAGCGCAAAATCAACACAGGTGCTTCGCGGGAAATTCGCTCTACTTGTCCGGTAAGAAACTCGTCCAAGGTCAAATCTCCGATCGCTAATACCTGCGCTCGATCGAAGCAGTCTAATCTTTTCAATAATTGCTCAGTTGAGGCACGCAGTTGAGGCAAAAAATGGGAATAGTCGTTAGTCATTAACCAAAAAAATGAGACTGAGGAGTTGATAGTTGATGGCACGAGCGGCAATTAAAAATCGTAATTAAGATTAATAATTAATTTCCTCCCTGGTTTGATTTTTAACTTTTAATTGATTTTCTCACTAGGATTTTGAGAAACTCATTGCAGGCTGTTGGCGGTCGCACACGCTCAACAAATTTGGCAAAAAGTGCGGATACAAAGCGAACTCATTGAGACTCAAGAAGAAGTTACACTCTGTGGAAGTTTTCTTCTACATAAGTGCCTTCTACATAAGTGCCTTCAAAAGACAAAAGCCAGCAGAATTATTTCAATTTCTGCTTGATGATCGTAATCACCTGAGTCATTTGTTTTTTGAGTGTATCAATTTCCGCTTGCATTTTCGCCATTTTCAGAGTCATCGCCTGAATTTCGGCAGCACCCGCTCCGGAGGTGGGAGCAGCAGCAGCGGCGGCCGGGGCTTCGGGTATTGGTTTCTTTTTGGCCAGTACCATCGCCGATTTGATGGCCTCGGTTAGCTGCTTTTTCTCAAAGGGTTTGGCGATGAATGCAAAAAAATGCTTCTCGAAGGGTTTCGGAATTTTCTCCATCACCTCTTCTTCGCGACCCGACATGATCACTAAAGGTATCTTGCAAAGCGCCGGATGGGCTTGCACTTTTTGATACACTTCCCAACCGCTGACTTTAGGCAGTAGGAAATCTAACATAATTAGATTCGGTCGGGCTTCACGGATCAGTTTGAGCCCCTCTTCGCCGTCTTTTGCTTCTAGAACTTCAAAGTTACCTTGAGGTAACATCTCTCGGACTCGAACGCGGATGACTTTACTGTCATCGATTACCAAGATTTTTTGACCAGCCACGACTGACTCCTTCAGTAATGAGTGATGATTTGCAACCTTTAGTATATCCCTAACAGAATTCTAGCCAGAATTTTGGGCGAGTTTAGTTTTGTTGCACCTCGGCGTGATTCTGACGAAGGGTGAGATTGCTACAAGTTCAGCGACTTTGATTTCGGATACGATCGAATATATTAACTCGATCGCCACTTAATTTTATGTCGCTCTCAACTCCTCAAACTCCTACTGTCAAAGCAACTACCGCTCAAATGCGGGGTGAAATCGAGGCGATGCCGGAGTGGCTGCGAAGGCCCGTTGCCAAAGCTAGCGAACTTTCTCAAGTCCAAAAAATTATCAAACAGCGGCAAATTCACACGATTTGCGAGGAGGGCAGATGTCCCAACCGGGGCGAGTGCTACGCCCAAAAAACGGCGACTTTTTTGTTGATGGGGCCGACTTGCACCCGTGCTTGTGCTTTTTGTCAAGTAGATAAAGGTCATTCTCCGATGCCCCTTGACCCGGAGGAACCACAAAAGGTGGCGGAGGCTGTGCAGTTGTTGGGTTTGCGCTATGCGGTGCTGACTTCGGTGGCGAGGGACGATTTGCCGGATGGGGGCGCGGGTTGGTTTGCGCGGACGATCGCCCAAATCCGCCTGCTTAACCCCGATACTGAAGTTGAGGTACTAACGCCGGATTTTTGGGGAGGGGCGAATACCGGCGGTGCTGCCGACGAGAATTCTGGACTCGATCAGTTGCAGCGAGAGCGGATTCGGACGGTGGTGGAGGCTAAACCGGCTTGTTACAACCACAATATTGAGACGGTGCGCGGATTGCAAGGGCCGGTGCGTCGGGGGGCTAAGTACGATCGCTCGATCGACGTTTTGAGGATTGTCAAAGAATATGACCCAAGTATTCCTACCAAATCCGGTTTGATGTTGGGGCACGGCGAAACTGAAGCCGAGATAATTGAAGCGATGGTCGATTTGCGGGATGCCAAGTGCGATCGGCTCACCCTCGGTCAATACATGAGACCATCTCTAGAACACCTCCCAGTGCGCCAATACTGGACTCCAGCCGAATTTGACCGTTTCGGGTCGATCGCCCGCGACATGGGGTTTGAGCGCGTGCGATCGGGGCCTCTCGTCCGCAGTTCCTACCACGCCGGAGAGAGCGATTAAAACTAATCTGAGTTCAACTCGGCATCAACTCCTAGTTACAAAAAATAACACTCTAGGATTGTGCTAATGTGCGACGCTCTCTGCTATTTGTGAATAGAGTGACATTATGAATTAGGAGCTTTACTTATGGCAGAGATAGCGAAGAACCAATTAAAATCCGACTCCGTGATGAAAACGGGCAAATTCCCTTACACCTTTCGCACAGGCTGGTTTCTAGTGCTGTTAGCTATCAATTTTGTGGTTGCAGCCTTTTATTTCCATATCATTGAATAGTTCTGCAACTTGACTGTTAGCAGACCCTGCTTTTCTCGACCTCAACGTCGAAGAGTGGGAGAGTGGGAGAGAGGGAGAGTGGGAGAGTTGGGGAGAATATGACTTCATCCTTGTATCCTTGCTAACTAATGAATTCTTCCTTCTTCCCTCTTCCTTCATCCTTTTAACTAATGACTAATGATATCAATTCCGGTTTTATCGGAACTAATCTTACTCGAAATCAGGAGACGGCAGTGCCGTGTCCCTACCGCGATCATTGGTCGGGACACGGCACTGCCGTCTCCTCGCTTGTCATTCCGGCGCAGCCGGAATTGATATGATTTCTTTAGCGATTTCTCGACGCTTCTAGCTTTGACAACCGCTCTTGAATTTTGATCACATCTTGCTTAGTTTCAATCGCCAAAGTTGCTAAATTATCAAACATCGGGTCTCCCGAAAGCATTCTAGGATTTGTGCGGCCAGAACCCGGACGGTTCGGAGACTGAGGCCGATTAACTCCAGAACTTTGAGACTGCAAACTGTAGATTTGTCCCCTGAGTTCGGAAATTTGACTTTCTAATTGAGTAATGCGAAACTCTAATTGAGTAGTCGATTGAGCGGGCGTAAAAATTTGTGAAACAGCAATTGCTAAGACGCAAGCAAGACATACAACACAGATTTTTATGGCGCGATGGCGAAGAATTTTCGGCATAGCTTTAATAACTTAAATTCTACCATTTCTACGGTAACAAATCCCAGCTATTTTTGACCTCTATCAGAAGTATGTCTATTGGGCATTGGGCATTGGGCATTGGGCATTGGGCATTGGGCATTGGGCATTGGGCATGGTTAATTGTATGATTTGCGCGATCGTAGGGGCGGGTTTTACCAACCATCTATGCCTAAAACAAACAATATCCTAAACCCGCCCCGCCAATACACAAAAGATGCTACCGGACATGATATCAAGCATCTTCGCCCCAAAACTTTAGCTGCAAATAAACTAATATCAAAGCTATAGCCATCAGGAAAGTTGCAGCAGCGGCTGCATAGCCAAAATCAAATTGCGAAAAAGCTTGCTCGTAAATATAATAAACTAGCAAATTAGTAGAGTTCAAAGGGCCACCGCCGGTGATGACATAAACTTGCTCGAAACTCCGCAGCGTAAAAATAGCAGTAGTGACGGTAGCAAATACTAAAGTCGGCCGCAAACCGGGTAATGTGATGTACCAAAATTGCTGCCAAGCATTTGCTCCATCCAATTCTGCGGCTTCGTAACGATTTACCGGAATTGCTTGCAATCCTGCTAAAAATACTACCATATTAAAGCCTAATTGTTTCCAAACACTGAGCAGAATTATCACTGGCATTGCCCAAACTGTGCTGCTAAGCCACGGAATTGGATTTATGCCGATCGCACTCAATATCCCATTCACCGGGCCATCCGTTTGAAACAACCACCGCCAACCCAAGCCAACTGCAACTAAAGAGGTAATCGAAGGGATAAAATAAGCGGTGCGGAGAGCTCCTCGCCAAGCAAACGAGCGATTTAGCAAAACTGCCAAACCCAAGGGAATTACTAAACTGGGAATGACTGTGGCAGTAGTAAAATAGATCGTGTTTTGGAGAACTTGCCAAAAATCCGGGTTTGCGAGGAGACGCCAGTAGTTTTTCAAGCCAATCAAACGCACTCCCGACTGGGTAAAGCTACCACTGGTAAAGCTGAGGTAAAATAAATAGGCGATCGGCCAAATCAAAAAAGTACCCAGAAACAGCAAAGCCGGGGCCAAGAAAGTCCAAGCTGCGATCGACTCATTGTCCAACCAGTTAAAACGCCCAGATTTAATCGGAACCATTGGCTTGTTAATTTTAGCTTTTAGTTTTAAATGGTATCACAATATAGGTAAATTTCACAATGAATCTTCTCGATATATTAACCAATTTACCGACTATAGAAACTGAGAGACTGCTGCTGAGAAAAATCACTTTAAACGATGCCAGCGATATGTTTGAGTATGGTTTAGATCCTGAAGTGTCAAAATACACAACCTGGTCAACTCATACCTCAATCGAAGACACTAAGTATTTTATAAAATCGCTGCTAAAAATGTACAAAAAACGAGAACTTGTGGATTGGGGAATAGTTCACAAAGCCGATAACAAATTTATCGGTACTTGCGGATATGTGGGATGGAGTATGACCCACAGTCGCGCTGAAATGGGATACGCGATTTCTCGCAAATATTGGAATCAAGGATATATGAGCGAGGCTGTTAATGCAATGATGGAGTTCGGCTTTCGGGAAATGCAGTTGAATAGAATTGAGGCTAAATGTAAAGTTAGTAATATTGGTTCGGCACGCGTTATGGAAAAAGTGGGGATGCAATTGGAAGGGATATTGAGACAACAGCTATTTGTCAAAGGCGAATACTGGGATCTAAAAATTTATTCGATTCTCAGGGATGATTTTTTTGCCGCTCGACCATATTAGCACTCGTTATATCAATTCCGGCTGCACTCCTTATGACAAGCCGTGTCCTGATTTCGGTCGGGTAATATTAATTCCGATGTTATACCAATTTAATGGGTCGTTGCACATATCTCGATCCCCCTAAATCCCCCTTAAGAAGGGGGACTTTGATCGGAATCTTGTCCCCCCCTTATTAAGGGGGGCTAGGGGGGATCGGATTCGGGAGCAGCCTCATAAAAAATTGGTGTTACCGGAATTGATATTACAGGT
>JANPMV010000144.1:0-63229 GCA_031427135.1 Cyanobacteria bacterium VAR_87_metabat_62
TTACGAAAGGTTTAACATTATATTTCAAATAAACGCCCTTTATCCATGAAAAAAATAATTATTTAAAACTTGGTATGTGTGATCGTCGCCATGCGCCTACCCCACTTCTGGTGAAAGTCATGATAGAGGAGACGGCAGTGCCGTGTCCCTACCCTTAAATAACAAAATTTCACCAAATAAAAAGCCCTCAACTTTGTGAGGGCTTTGCGATGCCAAGACGGAGATTTGAACTCCGGACACGTGGATTTTCAGTCCACTGCTCTACCAACTGAGCTATCTCGGCTTGTTTTTTTACGCTTAACAACCTTAGCAGACATATAGGGATTTTAGCAAGCACTTTTCTAAAATAATTTTTAGAGCGCCCGGAACCGCCCGCCTGTAATCTAAAAGCTGCACGCCTAAAATTGAAAAATCGCAATGACACAGCAAAATCGCAGCGCGGACAAGAGTCTGTTTGTCTTGGGCATAATTTGGCTGTTGGGGGCAATTAGCGATCGACTCTGGTTTGCCTTCGATCGCTCCATCCCCGCCTGGGATCAGGCAGAATACCTCACAAGTACGCTGAATTACTTGCAGGCGTTGCAGCATCCTCAGTGGTTTTCTGGGGAGTGGTGGACGAATTTCTGGCTGCTTTCGACGAAAATTCCGCCCCTGGTGTACATCTTAACGGTGCCGTTTTTGCGTATTTTTGGTGCTGGGGGCGATCGGGCAACCCTCGTTCATTTATTATTTAGTGCAATTCTGCTCGCCTCAGTCTACAGTCTGGGCGCCCAATTATTTAATCGGCAAGTGGGTTTGTGGGCTGCTGCAATTTGCGTTTTGTTGCCGGGACTTTATCGCTTCCGCTTGCAATTTTTGCTCGATTTTCCCCTAACTGCTGCGATTACTTTTTGTTTCTATTGTTTGACAATGTGGAGGAAGAACCCCCCCCTACCCCCCCCAAGGGGGGAAAATAAGAGGAAAGAGGGAAAAGTTTGGTCTCTTTCTCCGTTATCTTTCTTTTGGTTGATCGCCTTTGGCATTTCTCTGGGTTTATCAATATTAGTCAAACACACTACTGTCTTATTTCTGTTTACGCCGATTGTATGGTTGGCTATTGGTGCGGTGCGGCAAAAAGCTTGGGGAAGATTAGGTCAATTAGCTGGTGCTTTGTTGCTGTCGGTGGCGGTTTTTGGCCCGTGGGCGAGAACGAATTGGCTGTTAATTTTGACTGGGGGAAAACGGGCAACGGTGGATTCTGCGATCGCCGAAGGAGATCCGGCACTCAATACGATCGACGCTTGGATATACTACGCTCAGCATTTACCCAAACACGTTTCTTGGCCTCTATTACTTGTTCCCTTAGTCGGATTGATACTTTATTGGCGTCGTCGGCAAGAGTCTTCGTCAATTTTTCATATTGATTCCTGTCGGTGGTTGGCTGTTTTTTGGGTGGGAGCTTATCTGATTAATTCGCTAAATATCAACAAAGACGATCGATATGTTTTACCTTATTTACCAGTTTTAGCCATTTTTTTAGCATACTGTTTGACCCTATGGCCGCGTAAGTGGGGGTCGCAAATTCGCTGGGGAACAATTGGCTTGGCAATTGTGGCGATGCTGTTGCATATGTGGCCTTTGGGAGGTTCTCTCGGACATAACTTCGTTCAAACTATCAGTCCCGGCAATTCTAGCTATCCTTACTTGGGGAAAGAGTGGCCGCACCGAGAGGTAATCGCCGAAATTATTGATACGGAACCTTATTTGCGATCGACTTTAGGAGTGTTACCTTCGACACCGGAAATCAATCAGCATAATTTGAACTATTACGGTGCTTTGGCGAATTTTCAGGTTTACGGGCGGCAGGTGGGAACGAATTTAAAAGAAGTACCGCAGGATGTGCGATCGCTTTCTTGGTTTGCTACTAAAACTGGGCCACAAGGTTCGATTCGCGATCGGATTAAAAAAGCTCAAAATGCAGCGGTGGCTGCGATTGAAAAAGGCGATAAATTCTTGTTGCAAAAAACTTGGACTTTGCCTGACAATACTAATTTGAATCTTTATCGCAAGCGGTTGCAGCCTGTGGAAATACAACCGCTGAATGACGCCCGATCGCAAGTACAGTTAGATCGAGTTACTGTTGCTGCTGCTTCAGTGCCTGGAGTCGCGTTGCCGATTACTTATACTTGGTCTGGGCCTTGGCAGCAGTTGCAGTCTGGTTTAGTGTTGGTAACGTGGCAAAATCAGCAGTCTGGTGATATTCCACCGGGAAAGACCGATCGCATTTTACACGATCGCGCGATCGGCCAGGCAACTTTGCATCCGGGGATTCTGGGGGCTGATAAATTTGCTGTGGGGTTTCGAGTAGTCGATCGTACGGCGATGCTTCCTCCTGCTAATATTGCACCGGGAAGTTACAATCTGCAAGCTACTTATCTAAATCGGAAAACTGGCGAAACTTATCCGATGAATGTGCCAGCAGTTAGTGTTAAAATTGAGGCAGAGCCTCTGGATGTGCGTTCCCAGGCAGAGCCGGGGAACGAGAAGCCTGAGTTGGATTTGGTGACTCAATTGCGGACAATGGCGGTTAATTTACCGAAAGGATTGCCCGGTTTAGCACCTGTATTCGAGCAGATTGGACGAATCAATCAGTACGATCCGATTCAAGATTATACCGTTCAAGCGGAACAAGCGTTAGAATATCGGCTGAAGCAAGAACCGAATAATCTAGAATTCGCTTATGCTTTGGCATTTTCTCGGGTGTTGCAGCAGAATGTCGAAAGTTCGATCGCCGCCTTAGAAAAAGTCACTCAACTCGACTCACAAAACCCTTACGCTTACGCCTATCTAGCTTTCGTACACCTGTACGGCTGGCATCCAAAAGCTGCTCAAAAAGCCTTAAAACCCGCTCTCGCTCTTAACCCCAACCTACCAGAAATTCGGGTATTGAATGGTGTAGCCGCACTCTTGCAAGGCAATCTCATCCAAGCCTGGCAAGATTTGCAATACTTGAAAAAACTAAAAATTTAACCATCCCTTTAATTGTGGCACGGGCGTCCCGCCTGTGCTGATAAATCTGTAAAAAACAGAAAACAAATGAACCAACTCAGAATAGTTTCCCTAATTCCCAGCGCCACCGAAATTGTAGCAATTTTAGGATTAACCGATGCCATTGTGGGCCGTTCTCACGAATGCGATTATCCCCTAGAAATTCAAAATCTACCTGTTTGCACTCAGCCTAAATTCAATCCCGAAGGAACTAGCAGCGAAATTCACAACCGCGTGACAGAATTGTTGCAAAATGCGCTCAGTGTCTATAAAGTAGAAATAGATACTTTGGAAAAGTTGCAGCCAACTCACATTATTACTCAAGCTCAATGTGAAGTCTGCGCTTGTTCTTTAGCAGATGTTGAACAAGCAGCAAGCACGCTGGTAAACAGCTACCCGCAAATTATTTCTTTGCAGCCGAATTTACTAGCAGAAATCTGGACGGATATTGAACGAGTTGCAGATGCTTTGGGCGTAGATGGCAAAAGTACGATCGACCTTTTGCAATCCCGCATCGATGCTATTATCTTAAAAACCCAAACATTAACCGTTAAACCGACAGTAGCCTGCATCGAATGGATTGAACCATTGATGGCTGCGGGTAACTGGATTCCAGAATTAGTGGGAATGGCGGGAGGAAATTCGCTGTTTGGCATTATAGGCGAACATTCCCCTTGGTTAAAATGGGAATCTCTAGTAGAAGCTAATCCCGATATCATTATTTTCATGCCCTGTGGCTTTGATTTAAATCGCACTCGCATTGAAGCAATGCAGATAACTAAACACCCAGAGTGGCTTAATTTGCAAGCAGTAAAAACGGGTCAAGTTTATATAACTGATGGCAATGCTTACTTTAACAGACCAGGGCCGAGATTGGTTGATTCGTTGGAAATTTTAGCAGAAATTCTGCATCCTGAAATCTTTGATTTTGGCCACATGGGTAAGGGTTGGCAGCCATTTTTGCCAGTGTCTGCACCTAGCTAAAACTTTATCCATATTAATTCAGAATTGCCTGTCATAAAAATAAGGACACAACAATGTTGTGTCCCTACAAAATATCTGTATTTCACCAGATATCAGTTAATTGCTGTAGGGAAACGGCACTGCCCATTAGTGTCAACTTAAGCCTGAAACCCTTGGTATCTCTCGTTCATAGCCAAGTCTAGATCCCCCTAAATCCCCCTTAAGAAGGGGGACTTTGATCGGACTCATGTCCCCCCCTTCTTAAGGGGGGCTAGGGGGGATCGGGCCTTAATAGTCAAACAGCAGTCTATAACTGGGTTTGACGTTAAATTGACACTCCTTGGACACTGCCGTTTCCTGACTTTTGCTTTGGGTTAACTAAACCAAATCTGATATCAGTTAATCCCAAAATCTTTAGTCCTACTTGGCATCAGCGGGGATCAAAACTTTGTCAATTACGTGAACAACGCCGTTGCTAGCTTTGATATCAGCTTTCACAACATTAGCGCCGCTGACAGTAACTTTGCCTGCGCTAACTGCCACCTTCAGCGAGGTGCCTTCAACACTTTTAACATCACCCGATTTCAGGCTGGTAGAAAGAACTGCACCAGACACAACGTGGTAAGTCAAAATCTTGGTAAGTTTGGCTTTGTTGGCGGGTTTGAGCAAATCTTCCACAGTACCTTTTGGTAAAGCTGCGAAGGCGGCGTCTGTTGGTGCGAAAACAGTGAAGGGGCCTTTTCCTTGCAAAGTTGGAACTAATCCTGCTGCTGTCAAAGCCTTCGTCAGAGTCTTGAATTGACCGTCGCCCGATGCAATAGCGACAATATCCTTAGAGTGAGCATTTGGTGCGGGGGAAGCAGCAGTTTTTACAGTGCTTGGAGCTTGTTGAGTTTGAGTTGCATTAGCAACATTTGTGTTGGAGGTTATCTGAGCCCAAGCGGGGAAACCGATTAGCGCGCTAGCGCCGATTATTCCTGCGAAACCTGCGAGTTGCTTCATCCGGTTAGATACGTTTTGATTTTTCATTGCGCTTGAATTTCCTTATTACTACGTAAAACAGTGAACATGAATTCTTGTGTTAGCCAAATCTCTACAAAAGGTATGGTTTGAAGAGGCTAAGGTAGAGAGAAAAATCTCTGGCATTCCCGATCGACCAAAACTTCCTTACTATAACGCAAGCTTAGGTAAAAGTGCTTCAACCGCTAAATCTGTAACTCAAAACCTCAATCACCGAACCAGTTTGGGGTAAGTCAGCAGATTTGATCGAAATCGTGTCTTTATCTAACCTACGCACCGGTGTACCGTCCATCAGGGCCAAAAATTCATCTAGCGGCATCAAATCGCACGCAGTAGCATCGGCGGCTTGAGTTTTGAAATGCGTGGGAATCACCATCTTCGGTTTGAGAAGTTGCAAAGTTTGCTTTGCTTCCGCCGGAGTGTAAGCTTTCGGCCCTCCACCCACGGGAATTAGCACGATATCCGGCCGCCCAATCAAGATTTGTTCTTCAATGCCGATCGGGCCAGCAACTCCACCCAAGTGTAAAATCTTAACACCAGCTTGCTGCCACAGCCAAGCCACGTTGACCCCAAACCGTCTTCCGCCCTCACGGTCTTTTTGCGTCCGAATCCCTTGAATCCGCAGCCCGTTTGATCGATAAGCACCAGGCTCGTACAAAAGGCCGGGATTGCCGGAAAATCCCTCTACTGCGCCTTCATCGAGCAACCGACTGCTAATCAGAATCAAATCTGTTGGCACTTTAGGAGAGCGATAGCCTGCCGTACAGCCTAGGGGGCGAAAAGGATTCACCAGCACCCTCGCACCGCCACCAGTGAACAAGAAGCAAGTGTGGCCCAACCACTGAATCGACAAAGAACCAGCAGTTTGAGCTTGATAGCTTTCCCATCCAGATGGCAAACCAGCGAAGAAAGCTGTTAGCAAACCTGTCTGTGCGTAACGCATTAATTGTCGCCGTTTCATCTTTGGGTTTTAGTGAGAGGGTGTTGGTCGTTTGTTGTTATACCACAAATCCCTGAGAAAACTCTATATTCAGTTTGTTGAATCTTTCAGAATTAGATTGAACCCCCTGATAAGTTACCCGAAATCAGGAAACGGCACTGCCGTTTCCCTACAATTAGTAGGCGTGATGTTTTGGGGTAGGAACACGGCTCTTGAAGTGTCCTCCGTAATGCTGTGTCCGACCTTACCGCGTTATCGATCGTTATATCCGATCGCACTTTTTACGCAATCCCAAAAATGCTCTAAAGTCTTGCCAAGAAATTTCGCAATAATTGCTTTCCCGAAGTCGTCAAAATACTTTCGGGGTGAAACTGTACGCCTTCAATGTGCGGATATTCCCGATGTCGCACACCCATAATAGTTCCATCGTCCACCCAAGCCGTAACTTCCAAAATTTCTGGACAACTCTGTTTTTCAATTACCAAACTGTGATAGCGAGTTGCAATCATCGGCGATTCCACTCCGACAAAAACTCCGACTCCTGCGTGTTCTACCTGAGAAGTTTTGCCGTGCATCAACACGGGTGCAGAAACTATTTTCCCGCCGAATACTTGGCCGATGCTTTGATGTCCGAGACACACGCCTAAAATTGGCATACTCGGCCCCAATTCTTTGATTAATTCCAGAGAAATTCCCGCATCTTCTGGCCTTCCGGGGCCTGGAGAAATTACCACGGCTGCGGGCTGTAATCGGCGAATTTCTGCTAGGGAGATTTTGTCGTTGCGGTAAACTTGGACTTCGCTGGCTACAGGCAAGTCAGCACCGAGTTCTCCTAGATACTGTACCAAATTGTATGTAAAACTGTCGTAGTTATCAATGACTATAATCACGGGTTAAGTTGGATTTTAGGTTTTAGATTTTAGATTTTAGATTGACTCGCTACCTGAATGCAATAGTTTCAGGATTTTAGATACCAAATCTAAAAATAGCTGTGATATTTATGAATAAAACTAAAAACCTCAAATTTGGTCATCTAAAAACCTAAAATTTTTGCTTACTAACGGGCGATTGCTAGTTGAATGACTAACCACAAGGGAGGAAGCAGAAGTGCAGCAGCGACGATCGCAGCCGCCATTGCCGATACCAATACAGCCCCAGCAGCGCAGTCTTTGGCAATTTTGGCGAGTTCGTGGTAAGATTGCCCGACTGTCAAGTCTACCACCGATTCGATCGCCGTATTCAAAAGTTCCATTGCTAAAACTATGCCAATGGTGACGCCGATCACAGATATTTCTACCGGTTTGAGTTGCAAAAATAGTCCGAGTCCGATCGCCAAAGTGCCAATAACAGTGTGAATGCGAAAATTTCGCTGAGTTTCAAAAGCATACGTCAGACCCCCCCAAGCGTATCTAAAACTTGTAGCTAAGCTAGATGCGATTTTCCAGGACAGTTCTCGCTTGTATTTCAAGGCTTTTTTAGGCTCGTGGACTGTCTGGCTGGAAGAGTCTTGAGGCATGATCGCAAACTGTGGGATGTTTGAAATTGACGGTCTATCTAGTGTCATAAACAACCAACTTTAAGTTACAGAGATGAATGAAGGCTAGACTTTTAAAATTTACTTCATCCAGTCTAGGTAACTTTCCTAAGTTTTTAGTAAAGTTTTGGTGTAGTTTTAGAAAGTTATGTTTTGATTGATGTAATTTTTTCAGTCAGCGTCAACCTCAGTTATGCGGTTTGGATCTCAAGACCGATCGCGCGCAGCAATGTTTCTTGTCGATCGAGCATTTGAGTTAGACTCTCTTCATCCGGGTGATCCCACCCCAAAAGATGCAGAAAGCCGTGGGATGCAAGCCAAGCTAGTTCGGTCTTCAGGGGATGTCCTTGCTGCTGGGCTTGTCGGTGAGCTGTATCGATCGATATCACGATATCACCCAAGTATAGGGGTTCAGATGACGACATTTCCTCGGGCTGAGGACAGTCTACTTCCAAAGCTGCGAAAGCTAATACATCGGTAGGTCGATCGAGCTGGCGGTACTGAGCGTTGAGGACTTGCATCTGCGGATCGTCTGTTAAACGGAGACTGACTTCGTAACCACAGGCTACAGGTACATCAGCCGCCTGGTTTTCCAACCAAACCCCAAACCAATTTTCCCAGGTTTCGGCTGAAATCTCCCCGCTGGCGTGACTCTCAGGGGGGTTAGAAACGCCGTCAGACTGCTGGGCGAGCCGGTAACAGTCTTCGACATTTACCTCTATTAACATTTTCAGCATCTGGTGTCAAGCGATATATTCAATTTTTTGACAAGTTCAAATTGGACGATCGAGCTAATAGACTTTTTGCTTTCAGCACGCAGATTACAATAATTTGTTGAACATTGCAACAGGCCGGAACACAATCAGCTTAACTCCCTATTAAGAAACATCAAAAATATCAGTGGAAATTAGAGGCTGATTGTGAGAATCTCGATTAAGAGTTGAAATATCGATCGAGAAAAGCCAAACCGACGAGTACGCCCAAAAGTCCGGCCGCAGTCAACGCAAAATGAAACAGAGAAGTCGCCCGTTTGCGAACCATGTTCCGCATCGCTAGCTTCACATAACTCGGTGGAGGTGCATTGTTTGTCGGCGCTGTGGGGGTTTCGGCGACGGACTCAGAGGAGGTTTGAGGTGCTGAGGGAGGTTGATTCATAGCGGTTAGTTTAGAAGGTTAACAGAGCGGCTGCTGGGGACAGACTCGTCACGATGTTAACAAATATGTAACGTTTTGTGTAGAATTTTTTAGATTTCCGATCGCTGCCACCCTGTTTAACGGGGATTATACCAACAGATCAATGTGCGATCGGGCTGACGATCGATTCGATATTTTATCTTCATCCGCAGATACACAAGGATAAATTAAATTCCCGATCCGCGTTCCAAGGGGACTTTAACAAAAAATTTTCAATTGTCAAGTCGCACGATCGAGTGACACTCACTTGAGTTAACTCAAATGAGTGTCACTAGAAAAAGCGACTGTTAACCAACCGCGACGGGCAGTTATTCATAGATATAGGCACGGAAAAACATAAACAAATTTTTCCGGGTAAAGACTAGCCCAAAAAGTTAAATTACTCTGAAAACAACATGGAAATTTCCACCTTTGAAATCCTCACCGCACCAATCGCACCTGTAATTGGCATCCCTCCAGCACTCATCCCAGTGGCTCGCCGAGTCGTTCAGGGATACTTTCTGACCATCTCCAATCTTGAACCGATCAGCGTGCGATATCGGATTGAGTTTGCCATCAGCTTACCCGTGCCGGCAGATCCGAATAAAATCTTGCTCAAGAACGCTGTCTTAATTGCTGACGTGGAAGGCCTTAACACCCCTATAGCTCTGACTCAGGTGCCGAATAAACCGCAGGTATATCGCGGATTTTTCACAATACCCGCTCACAAAACTGCATCTGTTCAATTGTTGCCTAAACTGCCAGACGTTCTAACTCCAGGTTTGTTGGAAGTGCGCGGATATGTCTCACTATTTCGGGTGCGATCAGGATTTCCGTTTTTTCCACCCCTCCCACCAGTCAAGGTATTATTGAATCCCGAAATTCGCGGTACTTTCTTGCCGAATGATTTCCCATCAGGAGCTCGAACTTCACCAGACTTCGATCAAATCAATTACACTTTAGCGATCGCCAGTGGAAAAGGCTTGAACGAAATACCTTCTCAACCAGGCTTCCCATTTAGCATCGATTTGCCAACTTTTGAGCCAATTTTGGAACAGTTACGCAACGGTACTTTGGACTTGGCTAGTTTGGAAGCCGACAATTCAGAAAAAGCTCAAATGCTAGTGCTACTGCTAGCCGAACTGGATGCCAATGAGGTCAGTTTGAAAGACCTAAATACAGTGATGGAAAAATTAGATATTCCTATCAGAATGTCTAGCATCTAGAACTGTTAAAGGGTAAGTAACTGTAGGGTGGGCAAGGCCCACCTTACGTTTAATTACGTTTAATTACGCCCACTTAATACACTCACTGAGCTTTATTCAAATGTCGAACTCATTTAAATTCCAGCCTGTTTCTTTTAGTTGGGTAGCTGTTCATCCGCAGCCAAAAGGTGTTGTTCAATTTATTGGTGGAACTTTTTTTGGTAGTTTGCCAACTTTGTTTTATCGATATTTTTTACAGCAGTTGTTTGAAGAAGGTTATACCGTAGTTGCTTTGCCATTTAGATTTACTTTTCGCCACTGGCCGATCGCTATTGGGTTATTAAAAGAGCAGGAAATACTGAGAACAGAACTGACCAAAATTGCTCAAAGATTAGGCTATGAAAGCGAAATTTATCAAGAACCATCGAGTTATTTTTGGGTGGGTCACAGTCTAGGATGCAAGTACATTGCTCTTTTAGAATTTTTAAGCGACGAGCGGTATCCAAATGTTGTGAATAAATTCTGCGATCGCCCTGACTACGAACAGATTCAAAGCTTAATCGAAAATCTGGGCATCGACAGACCTTCAATTAAAGACCAGCCGTCCTTATTAATTGCTCCTGATATCAGCAATACAGAGAGCGCTATTCCTGTGCGATCGCTAGCACAATTCTTAGACAAATTCGGTTTAGGGGTGCTACCAACCAGAGAACAAACTCAATGCTTTATTGCTAATAGTTCTCTGTTTAATTTGACAGCAATAATTTCTTTCGATCGAGATAAAATTGCTGGTTCTATCAAGGATATCAACAAAAGTCCAGAACAACAAAAAAACAGCGATGTACTTTGGCTTACACAACAGCTAAGTAATAGAAAATTGCCTTTGTTGAGCGAGGAAATAGAAGGCAAACATTTAGAGCCTGTTGGCATCAAAATCGGTAATTATATTGTTGACCTCAATCCTTGGGATAAATTCATCAAACCCCTGAAATGCCGATTTCTTGAATATTGGTCTGTTCATTTTTTGGATGCTTTGAAAAAGCGGTTAGGCGGTTAACTATCTGTTGTTATTTGCGATCGCCCTTTCAACCCTCTCTCTCCGACAACAGAGCATCGGCCCAAGCAGCATCGGCTTCCGACAGCGCAGGGACTAACTGGGCCGTGTAGTCGAGGGTAATGTCATAGGCAGCGCGATCGTACACAACTCGATTTATTTTTCTAAAAATCATTCTTAATATGTGCTTTAAAAATAGAATTTAGCTGAAATTTTGCTGGCTCTTTTCTGGGAACTTTTTCTACTAAACAGCGTCTGGTTAAAGATTGTATAATGTGCATAAATTTAGCTTGAGATACTTCCATATTAGCAGGTTTTTGGGAAATATCTATCGGTTCATCTTGATGGGCTAACCAGTTTATCACATTTTTTTCTAATTCTGATAACCGCTCTAACTGCGATTCTAAATTGGTTTCTATGTCACCCAAAAACAACTCATTTTCATCTGTCATAAAAAGGGAAACGCTCCCGTTCAAGAATTCTATAATTGTTGAAGAAATCATATTTAACCAAGCCGGATGACTTTGATATAGTGTTATTAATTCATCCCATTTTTCCTCATCTTGTAATTGTTTTTGTCTCAAGATTTCTTTGGCTTCTTCTCCTAATCCTTGAAGTTGTAATACTCTTGTGTGTTTGTTTTCTTTTTCTAAAGTCTCTATTTCTCCAGGTTTTTCCCAACTAATTAAAATTAAACAACTTTGATGAGATAAGGTAGCAATTTGCTGAAAAAATTTACAATAATCTTTATATTCTGTTAAATACTGACCTGCTAAGTTACCAGTTTTAAAAATATTCTGCACGTCATCAAGGATTACTAAACAACGAGATGAGCGAAAATAATCTATTATTTCTGGTAATGGAGTTGCATGGGATTGAGAAAAAAACTGTTTAAGTTCATCTTTAAGGTTGATCAGTTTAGGCAAATGCTCAAGACTGCGATAAATAATATAATCGAATTGTGTGTTAATTTCTGAGATTAATTTCAGGGTTAAAGCTGTTTTTCCGATACCACTCAATCCATAAATTGTAATTAATCTAGTCTTATCTTCTAAAATCCATTCTTTAAGAGTATAAATTTCTGAATTACGCCCGTAATTATAGTTTAATTCTGGTGCTGTTGTTAGATCAATGATTGGGAGTTGATTTTGGACTTTGGAAGAGGGCGATCGCTTTTCTATATCCTCTAAAGATTGAGGATTTTCTCTACAAATATTAACATGACTATTAATATAATTACTAATAGTGTGTGAAGAATTACCGAAATTATTGATAGTAGAAACAGCTTGATTTTCTAAGATAGAACGAACATTCTTTTGTTCAATCTCTTCTGAAAAAACATCGGAGAGAAGTTTCCATAATTTTGCTCCCTCTCTTTTAACATGATCGTAACTATAACCATTATTTCCCGCAATTTTATGAAAATTTTGACGTTGTAAAACACTTTCTAATATAGATTTGTGTAAAGAATCAAGATGTTGTCCTGTTTTAGCGAATACCTGTTCATCAGTCCATTTTGACAATTCTTTAACGTCCATATATTTTTAACCTCACTCAATCTTTTTAGTTTAGCCACCAAAACCCACTTTTTGCCCCTAAAAGTTAAGTTGTGTAAAAAGTTACTAAAGATTAGCACCCAATAACACTATATCACACCAAGTCCCACTATCAATTTTTCTACTAAATGCCACTTTAATCTAAATCCTATCAATTATAATTTGAAAAATTGGCCAATTTTCAAGAATAAATCACATGAAAACCAAAACTTTTGATCCACCTGCAAGTTCAGTGCCTTTCACTCTAAGTTTTGTAGAGAGACTCGACCAAGCATTGTATGATGAAGCGATTAAGGATTCAGAGATACTAACACAATCCTATGATCCGAAAACTCAAACATCGAATATTCCTGTTTCTGCTGCTGGTACTTCCTTGACATATGGTGCTTCACATAGTGGTCTTCTCTCTGGTAAAGATGATACGAAGCAAACTGATACTTAAAGCTAAAATTTGCATTAGGTGAAGACGATTATCATGGCTTTCTGGATAAAATAAGATGGATTATACGGTACGGTAGGGTGCGAAGCATTCTATTGTCCCGTTTTAAGCTGTTAGCTATCGTAAGTAGTAAAATCCTGATTTGATACCGCATAAAGATCAATTAACCAACATATCTGATTCATCACCCCAAAACGATATTACAAATTAAAATATGATATTAATTTTTACAAACAAGCAGGATACACACACTGATGAAGTTATCAGAAAACTACATAAAAAAGGTATTGAAGTTTTTCGGTTAAATTCAGAAGATTTGCTTCGGAAATATCAGGTAAATCTTTACATTGATGAAAATGGTTTATGGAATGGAGAGATTACTGACGAACTTGGTAGAATATTAAATTTAGCCAAACTAAAAGTAGCATGGTTGAGAAAACCTGACTTTGATTTTTTTGGTAAAATTGATCAATCTACAGAGGAACACTTTATCGCTTCAGAAACAAAAGCTTTTATCAATATATTATATTCTATACCCAGCATAAGATGGATAAACGATCCATTTATCGCCAATCAAGCGAAAGTTAAATTTCAACAACTTTTACTTGCCAATAAATACGAGATAAAAATCCCCAAAACACTGATAACCACCCAACCAGAAACAGCTAAAGAGTTTTTTCTAGAGTGTGGGGAAGAGATTTTAGTTAAAACCATTTATACTGGAAATGTGACCATCGATGGGCTAAATCAAGGAATCCCCTCAAGAAAGATTGGCAAAGATGATTTTTATAAATTCTATAAAAACATTTCTTTATCACCGACTCAATTGCAAAAATATATCGAAAAAGCTTTTGAATTAAGGATTACAATTATTGGTAAAAAGGTATTTGCCGTTAAAATTGATTCACAAGCCCATGAAGAGACCAAAATTGATTGGCGACTCCATACTCAAATTAATCCACATTCTATCTTTGAACTACCGGCAAAAATAGAAAAATTCTGTATCGAATTTTTGGAGGAGCAAAAATTATTATATGGGGCGATGGATTTTATTGTGACTCCCAACAATGAATATGTGTTTTTAGAAAATAATCCTTTTGGTCAATACCTTTGGCTAGAAATAGAAACAAAAATACCATTAACGGAAGAGATTTGTAATTTATTAATAAGCTATCTTGATGCTTGATTACTATTTTTGGGCTTCACCCTTCGAGTGAAAGTTGTAGGGTGGGCAATCGCCCTTTCAATCCTCTCTCTCCGGCAACAGAGCATCGGCCCAAACACCATCAGCTTCCGACAGTGCAGGGACTAACTGGGCCGTATAATCGAGGGTAATGTCATAGGCGGCGCGATCGTACACTGTATTCAACAACGCCTGCAAATGTACGATCGGTTCCGCATCTCCCCCACGCAAAGGCAACGGAAAACCAGGGATCGCATCTGGTAGATTAAATAAGTATAAATCGGCGATCGGTCTTTCATTGCTCCGACTCACCAAAATTCGATAATTAGCTGCATTGTCATTGTCAAAAACCGGGAGAGGTTCCCAACCCCGCAACAAATCAATCTCTACAAAATTCGTGCGACTTCCCAACACCTTATCCCGCTTTTCCTCATACATTTCACGCCCTTTTCCAGATGGTTTATTAGCGTGTAAAAGCACCTCAATTACTGTCACAATTTCCTTAGTCGCCATATCTATCACCTCCAAATATCCTTGTTTCACCTCCTCATACATTGCTAATCTTACTTTAAAAGGTTCAGTAGTTCGTGTGGCGACAGCTACATTAGATGTACTTGAATTTCTAGGAATCGGATTGTGCTGGATAGAAACATCAGGAATCCCAACTAACAGAGATTGTTCTTCCTTAATTTCATAAATGCGCTTTTCAATCGCCACTCGATATTTGGGAACCAGTTGGGGAACCAAAGCATCTGCGATCGCCACTATCAGCCTATTATGTACTTCAGGCCAAAAGTCAGGACTTTCTAAATAAGGATTCATTCCCGGAAATGGATTAGGCATTGATTTAACTCCTGTTGATTTACCTAATTCTATCCCCTTAACCCTTTGTCCCGCAACCAACTATCAGCCCAAGCAGCATCGGCTTCCGACAGCGGGGGAACGGGTGTGGCGGTATAATCTACTCTAAAGTCATAGGCGGCGCGATCGTACACCCCATTTAATAATCCTTGTAAATCTACAATCGGTTCCACATCACCCGCGCGCAAAGGCAACGGAAACTGAGGAATCATATCTGGTAAATTGAAAAGGTACAAATCTGCCAAAGGCTTTTGATTTGCCCGACTCACCAAAATTCGATAACTTGCCTCAATATCGTTACCAAAAACTGGCAGAGGTTGGTAACTTCGCAGCAAGTCAATCTCAACCAGATGACTGTTACTACTAAACACCTTTTCCCGCTTTCTTTCGTACATTTCGCGCCCTTTTCCAGGGCGCTTATTGGCGGGTGACAGCACTTCAATCACTGTCACAACCTGTTTAGTTTCTATTTCGACCACCTGCAAATAAGTTTCTTTTAATTCTAGGGGTAAAGGTATTGTTACCTTCAAAGATTTTGCGGGTGGAGTGGCGACAGCAACATTAGAATTAGTTTCGGTTCTTGGATTATGTGTGCGCTGTATTGTAACATCGGGAATACCAATGAGTAAAGCTTCTTCGCCACTGATTCGATAAATTCTTTGTTCGATATCTACTAAATATTTAGGGAGTAGTTGCGGAGTTAACCAATCTGCGATCGCCACTATCAACCTATTATGAACCGAAGGCCATAACTCAGGACTTTCTAAATAAGGATTCATCCCCGGAAATGGATTAGCCATTGATTTAACTCCTGTTAACTTACCTAATTCTACTATTTTAGCCAATGAATTAGAAAAACGCAGACAATATCAAACTATCATCTGCGTTAATCTGCGTTAATCCGCCTTCATCTGCGGTTAAAAAATCCTAAAAATCTCCATAACTACTAATCGCCGCCTGCAATCTGACCATTACCTCATCAACCGAAATTGCACCCAACTCCCCAGAAGCCCGAGTCCGAATATTCAAACTATTCGCCTCAACTTCCTTCTCACCGACAACACCCATCACCGGAATTTTATCCTTCTCAGCATTGCGAACTAACTTACCCAAACGCTCGCTACTCTCATCAGCTTCCGCGCGGATTCCGAGCATTTTCATCTTCGCCGCCACTTCCTTCGCGAACGGCAAAAACTCATTGCTGACAGGCAACAATCGCACCTGAATCGGCGCTAACCACAGCGGAAAATCTCCGGCATACTGCTCGATTAAAATTCCGATCAAACGTTCCAAAGAACCGAAAGGAGCGCGGTGAATCATCACCGGGCGCTTGCGCGTGCCGTCTTCAGCGACATATTCTAAATCGAAACGTTCGGGCAAATTATAGTCAACTTGCACAGTTCCTAATTGCCATTCTCTATCCAAGACATCTTGGAAGATGAAATCGAGTTTCGGCCCGTAAAAAGCTGCTTCCCCAATTCCTTCAAAATAGTTCATTCCCAAAGTTTCCACGGCGCGGCGAATCGCACCTTGAGCTTTTTCCCAAGCTTCATCGGAACCGATGTATTTGTCTAAATTGTTGGGATCGCGGAAACTTAAACGCGCTTTGAAATTCTTGAGTTGCAAACTCTTGAAGACTGACAGAATCAAATCTACCACGCTCAAAAATTCTGCATCCAATTGTTCCGGCGTCACGAATAAGTGGGAATCATCCACTGTAAAGCCGCGAACTCTGGTTAAACCACCCAATTCTCCCGATTGTTCGTAGCGATAAACTGTGCCGAATTCTGCTAAGCGCATCGGCAGTTCGCGATAGGAACGCAATTCGCTTTTGTAAATTTGAATGTGGAAAGGGCAGTTCATAGGTTTCATTACAAAACCCTGTTCGTTGGCTGCGGCTTCGGCATCTTCTGCCATCAGCGGAAACATATCTTCTTTGTATTTCTGCCAATGTCCAGAAATTTTGAACAAATCGACTCTGGCGATGTGGGGAGTCACTACTTGCAAATAGCCACGTTTGATTTGTTCTTGTTTCAAGAAGTCTTCTAAAATACTTCTCAAAATCGTGCCTTTGGGTGTCCACAAAGGCAAGCCTGGCCCAACTGCATCGGCGAAAATAAATAAGCCTAATTCTTTGCCTAATTTGCGGTGATCGCGTCTTAGGGCTTCTTCCTTGCGGTGTTTGTAGGCTGCTAGCTGTTCCGGGGTTTCCCAAGCGGTGCCGTAGATGCGCTGTAGCTGAGCTTTGGTTTCGTCGCCGCGCCAGTAAGCGCCTGCTAGGCTTTCGAGTTCGATCGCCCTCGCATTGATTTCACTGGTATTATCCAAATGAGGGCCCGCGCACAAATCCCACCATTGGTCGCCCAAATGGTAAAGAGTAATCGGTTCGATCAAACCTTCTAAAATTTCTAATTTGTAAGGCTCGTTAATCTCCTTAATTCTGCGTTCGGCTTCTTCACGGCTGACTTCTTCGCGAATTACAGGCAATTTGCGGTTGATGATTTTGATCATCTCTTTTTTAATGGCTTTTAAATCCTGTTCCGTAAATGGTTCGGGAGTGTCAAAGTCATAGTAGAAACCATTTTCAATCCAAGGGCCAATTGTCACTTGGGCTTTGGGAAATAACTTCTGCACTGCCATCGCCATGACGTGGGATGTGGTGTGGCGAATTTTTTTTAGTTGCTCCGACTCGCTGGTGCGGGGCAACTCAATCTTAACGGACTCTTCTGGAGCGGAAATGGATTCTGAGCTAGACATCGGTTGATTTAGCAATTAATTTAGTTGCACAGGCTTCTATCTTACTCAGAATGAGGCTGCAACCGCCGACTTCCGGCTGGGGGACTCTAGGACGTTTAGTCTGGGAGGCACTCCGAGGCCGAGAAACCGGGTTTTTACTATTTTGGTCGGCTGTAAGCAAGTATTGCCTGAAAAAACCCGGTTTCTAACCACCCGCGAGCTCGCGAACTAATTTGGCAGAATTTTGGGATTGCGACTCACAAATCGCTGCTGGCACTGTTAAATTTCTACACACTCACCTGCTACTTGTGGTTAAATGCTGGAATTTTTGTTATAATTATGTTACAAATTGTAAAGAGCGTCTAAGATTAGAATAGATAAATAACCCAGTTTTAATCCATGCTTAATTCCAACTTGCCCGAATCAGAATTGCTAAAAGCTTTACTAGAACCGCTTTTAGAGGATTTTAATTACTGGTTCGATCGATCGACCAAGCTTTTAGAAACTGAGGAAATTCATTTTCTGAGTGGCGAAGATCAATCTGACTTGCTGGCACGAGTCAGACAGGCTCAGCAAGAAGTAGCTGCTGCTAAAGCTCTATTTCAAGCAACCGGAGGTCAAGTTGCAATTGAAACCGCAGCACTGATGCCGTGGCACAGACTGCTCGCCGAATGCTGGCAAGTGTCGGCGCGCTTTCGCTCATTGCAGTCGGCTCCCCCTGGAAAATAAAAAGGCAAGTTCAAGTTAAACCCGCAGTCAAATCCCAACCTTGGGAAATATTGCGGCTCTCTTGACAACCTCAAACAAATTTCCAGTTAATAAGTCATTACTTGCTGAAACACATTTGTAAATTGCTGTGGCTGTTTAGCCCGGAGGAGAAAATAATGTTGCATTTGCTTTATATTTTAGCTTTTACCGTTTTGGCTTTTCTGGCAGTCGGTAACTTAATCCGCAGTCTAGTCACAGTAGGTATGGAGTCCCAGCGCCCTCAACAGTTCAGGGCAAATAATCGCTACGCATCCTATCCTCGCTCTCAGGCTGTACCGCATCCAGAACTTTTAGATGAATACGGAAATATTGTCAACGAGCCTCTGTTAGTGATGCGTTCGCTGACTGTCCAAGATGCCCGCGAACAATTGGATGCTCTCTACAAATCATCTCCCGGTGGTAGCGACGAAGGCGGCGAACGGGCTTAATTCCAGGACAGCCTCCGCATTTATACTTACGGGCGATCGCCCTGAAAAAAAAATTGGGCGGTTAGTTTCTAATTAACCGCTAATTAATAGTGACTTTTGAGAGATACTAATAAGGGATCGATCTAAAATTGTTGTCGATCGCTCCCGTTTTGTCATCGGCAAAAATGCACGCTTAAGGCTAGATGATCGTCCCTATTTCGCTACTGGCAGAACTTCTGCAAGCTTTGCCCCATCTGCGGGCACAAATTTATTTCAAATCTTCCATGACAGCGCTGTCTCACGCGATGGAAGACTTGGTTTTGGCGGGTTCCGACGACGAACCGCTAGTTATTGCCAGCTTTCAGCAAGAGCGCTTCTACCGCCAGGAAGCTCACCGCTACCGGCGAATTGCCGATCGAACTTCTCAGGTATACGTGCTATCAGCACCGGAAACTGAGTTTAAAAATTCCTCGGAATCTCACGAAACAGTCGCGTTTGCACCAGAGGACGCATTAGGTAAAGAGTGGCACTTAGTGGTTCTGGGGCAGCACTACTCAACTTGTCTGATTTGTCAAGAAAAAATTGTACCGATCGACAACCAGGACGATCGCGATCCGCTATTGATAGATCAAGCGCGCAGATTTGAAGGAGTTTGGACGTTCGATCGCGAGGTAAGCTGCAAAGCTGCCGAATTGTTGCTGGATAAAATCCTTAAATATCGCCCGGAATTGGCAGAAAAGATCGATCGAGCCCGAACCACTTACAATCTTGCCAAAACACCGAAAAAAACCAGGAAATCCGCTGCTTCCAAAGCAGCAAAACCCGACAAAAGCGCGGGAAAAGACTCAAAAATTCCCAATCCCAAATTAAGCGACGCTTTTGCTGAACGCTTGGTCACTTACTTGCAATCAGGCCAGCACAAACTGCTCAGAGCATACGCGGCAATCGCCGCCCAGGAACGCAAAGAACGCCTGATCAACTTAATTACAACGGCAATGCGGCAGTCTCTCAACCCGCAAGAAATCGTCGAAGTTGCAGTCCAAGAACTCGGAACAGCCTTGTCAGCAAGCCGCTGTTTGATTTATCGCTGCAAAGCCACAGATATTGCCGTCAAAATCGATCGCGAGTTTTTGCGTGCGGGCGCTAGTTCCTTGCTGGATCAGACTTGGCCGTTGCAGGAAAATCCAATATTTAGGGACGCGGTGACGCGACAAGAGCGAGTTTATATTCAAGACACTGCACAAAATCCCCTGATTGTCAATACAAAATCCCTGGAAAAAATTGTCAAAAATTGGCAGATTGTCTCTTGGTTAATGGTGCCAGTGCTTTATCAGGGGCGGGTGTTGGGCATGGTGGAAATGCAGCAGTGTCGATCGGCTTTGCCTTGGGAAGAAGACGAAATTGCTCTAGTAGAGGCGATCGCCACCCAACTCGGAGCAGCCTTAATTCAAGCAGAAACCTACGCTCATTTAGAAGAGCTAAATCAACAATTAGAAGCATTAGACCGCACTCGCAGCAATCTAATTGCCATCACTGGACACGAACTCCGCACTCCGCTTTCTACGATTCAAGTTTGTTTAGAAAGTTTGAATTCCGAACCAGATATGCCAGCAGAATTGCGGCAAATCATGTTAGAAACTGCCCTCGGCGATGCCGATCGAATGCGGAAACTCGTGCAGGATTTCTTAACTCTTTCTCACTTAGAAAGCGGGCGAGTTAAATGGAATGTCGAATCGCTGACGCTGCAAGAATGCGTTGATTTAGCTCTTAGCAGCGTGCGATCGCGCCGCACGGTCGATCGAGAATTGCCGAAAATTATCGCCGAAGTGTCCGCAGAATTGCCCTTAGTGCAAGCTGACGGCGAATGGCTGGTGGAAGTGCTCTCCAAACTGCTAGACAACGCTTGCAAATTCACCACACCGCAGGGAACCGTGACCATAAGAGCTCAATGCAACGGTTCTCGGATGGTGGAAGTCCTCGTAACCGATACGGGGAGGGGTATAGAGGCTAGTAGTTTAAAAATAGTGTTCGATCGATTTTATCAAGAAGAAGGAGCATTGCGGCGCAGTGCCGGCGGTACAGGTTTGGGACTAGCAATTTGCAAGCAGATTGTTGCCGGCTGGGGTGGCAACATTTGGGTAGATTCCGCAGGAAAAGACCGAGGAAGTGAATTTCACTTTACTATTCCGATGGTCTAGAATCAATTGTTAATAATTGATTCTTCAGTTATCAGAAAACTGGGTTTAAAACCCCGTCCTTCTAGGACGGCTTTAATTTCTTAAATCCATTCCTAAAAATCCGAAACTTGCTTGTATTTGTAGTATACTGAAATAGTCAAGGTTAAATTCCTTTGCCATCGTGAAACAGTTAAGACACACTTTTAGGCATAAATTGTCGGACAAAGAGCAGCGAAAACTCTCAAAACAGCTAGAGAATGAACACATTCTCTTTACCAGAAAACAAATAATGTATTTCATTTGTTAAGTAGGGTAGGGCATACCCGAACTCTAGGTTCGTATCCTAGTGCGCTTTTGGAGATAGACCCTCTGGGGTTGCCGTGAGTTAAGCTCGTCAATTGGTACTTTTGTACGGTTGAAAGGTTTAAGAATTGCCGAAAGGACATGGCGCTTAAAGGTCAGTCGATGAATTAAGAATCCTCGTGCCTTTAGGCCGAGGAGTGTCAAATTACTTACGTGTAATATCAATTCCGGCTGTGCCGGAATGACAAGCGAGGACACGGCAGTGCCGTGTCCCTACGCCAGATTAATTGTAGGGAAACGGCACTGCCGTGTCCTGATTTTGGGTTATATTAATTCCGAGTGCGATCGCGTAAATGTCGATCGTCCGATGTAGGATAGCACAGAAAAGTTTTCCTCGCAAAACCCGCCTCTGCTGCTACGGCAGAAGCAAGAAGGAAGAACTCGATTTTGTGGAATAGGCTTTCAAAGCCTGTTCTTGACGTAGGGCGGTAAGGCTTTGCCATAAGCATCAGTAGCTGTTTTTGAGGCTGATTTTTTATTTAGTCCTGCTTCCTAATTCTGTTTTTGGGTGTCGGTGGAAATTACCAATTACGAACTACCAATTATTAATTACCAATTATCAGAAAAGATCGATCGTCCAAAAACTGTTAACTTTCCTTACAATTTCCACAGCAGCGTCGCGTCATGATGATACGATGCCCTAAAAATCCTTTGGATAAGTTTATGGCAGAAGAACTCACTGGACAACCCCCTCTTTTCGGCGGCAGCACCGGCGGCTTGCTGACCAAAGCCCTAGTTGAAGAGAAGTACGCGATCACTTGGACTAGCCCCAAGGAGCAGGTGTTTGAAATGCCGACAGGCGGCGCTGCAATTATGCGTCAAGGCGACAACTTGCTGTATCTGCCCCGGAAGGAGCAGTGCATCGCTTTGGGCGGCCAGCAACTGCGGGCAAAATTCAAAATCTCGAACTACAAGATTTACCGCGTATTTCCCGACGGTGCTACTGAGTACCTGCATCCCAAGGATGGCGTGTTCCCTGAGAAGGTGAACGAAGGTCGTCCCTACAACGGTAAGATTGACCGCAATATTGGCAGCAATCCCGATCCGATTAAGGTGAAGTTTACCGGTAAGAAGACCTACGATCCTTAAATAAGGACTGTTAAGCTGAGCTCTCCTGGGTAATACTGCTTGGAAAGCTCAACTTGCAAATGTTTGTAGTAGTGCTTGGACACGGGAGGGTAAACCTACAGCGCCCAAACACTACTGCAAACTTCAAAATCTCCTTAAAAATTAATAAAAATTAATAACTTAAATATTTAACCATGAATCTCGCAATCAGGCGAGCAACTTATCAGGATATCGATGTTTGTACTCGGATTAATTATGAAATTACTGGTGGGCTGATTGAGAATCCGCTGTTTAGAGTGTATTGGTGCGATGGCTACTTCCTTAGCTTACGCCTACGAACTTGCGAGATTAAATCCGCTCTGAATAACCTTTCTCCTTTGGTTACAAGCAAGCAAGGTCGGATTGTAGCTCATACAGACTTGCGCGGTGTCTACTTTCGGTCACAGCATCGCTGATAATATTGGTATTAGCGTAGTCGAAGAGCCTTCTTCCTTATTCCTCAACGTCCATTCAATCCGTTACACAATCTGCTGCCGAACTTCTTCCTTCTACATATGATATTTCCCGATTTCTCACAATTCTCCGAACTGGCGAAACAAGGCAATTTTGTACCGGTGTATCAAGAATGGGTGGCTGATTTGGATACCCCAGTTTCTGCTTGGTATCGGGTTTGCGCCGGTCAACCTTACAGTTTTCTACTGGAGTCGATCGAAGGTGGCGAAAAAATTGGGCGTTATAGTTTTTTAGGGTGCGATCCGTTGTGGATTTTGGAGGCAAAGGGAGCGCAAACAACTCAAGTTTATCGCGACGGTTCCGAAAAAGTATTTACGGGCGATCCGTTTGTGGCTTTAACTGAATGTTTGCAGTCTTATCAACCAGTGAAATTGCCACAGTTACCAGCGGGAATTGGCGGGTTGTTTGGGTTTTGGGGTTATGAGTTAATTAAGTGGATTGAACCGCGTGTTCCTGTATATCCGGCTGGGGAAAAAGATTTGCCGGATGGGTTGTGGATGCAGGTTGATAATTTGTTGATTTTCGATCAGGTGAAACGGAAGATTTGGGCGATCGCCTATGCTGATTTGCGGGGTGTTGGGGTAGATTTGGCCCAGGCTTATGGGGAAGCGTGCGATCGGGTTTCTCAATTAGTTGATAAGCTGAAATCGCCACTTTCTCAGCAATCTACTCTGATAGAATGGACTCCTCCCAATGACGGGCAAGATGCCCGTTCCACAAGTGGTAAAGACGGGCAAGATGCCCGTTCCACAAGTGGAAATACAGAACTGAGTTATACCAGCAATACTACTCCCGAAAAGTATTGTGAAAATGTGTTAAAAGCTAAGGATTATATCAAAGCGGGAGATATTTTTCAAGTAGTTGTTTCGCAGCGTTTGGAATCTGAATATAGTGGCGATCCTTTTGCACTTTACCGTTCTTTGCGTCTGATTAATCCTTCTCCGTACATGGCTTATTTTAATTTCAAAGATTGGCAGATTATCGGTTCGAGTCCAGAGATTATGGTGAAGGCGGAAAACACTGCGGATGGCAAAAGAATCGCAACTTTGCGGCCGATCGCCGGTACTCGTCGCCGGGGGAAAACTCCTCAAGAAGATGATGCTTTGGCTGCTGAATTGTTGCAAGATCCGAAGGAGATTGCGGAACACGTGATGTTAGTTGATTTGGGCAGAAATGACTTGGGCAGAGTTTGCCGCAGCGGTACGGTGAAAGTTGATCAATTAATGGGAATTGAGCGTTATTCTCATGTGATGCACATTGTCAGCAATGCGATCGGAGAATTGGCCCAGGATAAAACGGCTTGGGATTTGTTGAAAGCTGCTTTTCCGGCGGGTACGGTTAGTGGTGCTCCGAAGATTCGGGCGATGGAAATTGTGCACGAGTTGGAAGGTTGTCGCCGGGGCCCATATTCTGGGGTTTATGGGTATTATGATTTTGAGGGACAGTTGAATAGTGCGATCGCGATTCGGACTATGGTTGTTCGTTCTTTAGGTGGTGACAAACATTCGGTTTCTGTGCAAGCTGGTGCTGGTTTGGTGGCTGATTCTAACCCGGAAATGGAATATGAGGAAACGCTGAATAAAGCTAGGGGGATGTTGCAAGCAATTCGCTGTTTGAAATAGGGAATTAGGGGAATTAATGCCTAGGGAATTGGCGAGGCGGAGCCTCTGGATCTGCGTTACCAGGCAGAGCCTGGTAACGAGAAAATCTTCTTGTGGGGTGGGCATCCTGCCCGCCTTTACCATTTTACCGGAAACCTAATTATGAATTTTTACATAGTTGACGTATTTGCCGAGTCAAAATATGCTGGCAATCAGCTAGCCGTCTTTTGCGGTGCGGGAGTTGCCGAACTATCTGAAGCCCAAATGCTGATGATAGCAAGGGAAATAAACTATTCAGAAACTACATTTGTGCGATCGACCGATCGGCAAAACGGCGGCTATGACGTGCGGATATTCACCCCAAAAAAAGAGTTACCCTTTGCCGGTCATCCGACTTTAGGAACAGCATTCGTTATCCAGCAAGAAATTATCAACAAACCTGTAGAACAAGTTATCTTAAATCTAGCAGTCGGTCAAATTCCCGTTACTTTCAACTATCAAAATGAAGCCGCAGATGTTTTGTGGATGCAACAAAACTCCCCAACTTTCTGCCAAGTCTTGTCAGCCCACAGTCTCGCTGGCGTACTGAATTTAGAAGTAGATGCAATAGATGAAAGATTCCCAATTCAAGAAGTTTCTACAGGAATACCATTTATAATAGTACCGCTAAAAACCCTGGCATCGCTCAAAAAAGCTAAAGTCAACTTAGATAAATATTTTCAGCTAATTGAGACAACAGAAGCGAAGGAAATTTTGATATTTTGTCCTGAGACTTACAGCGATGTCAATGATTTGAGCGTGCGAGTCTTCGCCCATTCTTTAGGAATTCCCGAAGATCCGGCGACGGGAAGCGCCAATGGCTGTTTGGCTGGATATTTGGTAAATTATGCGTATTTTGGGAAGGATGCGATTGATGTTAAAGTTGAGCAGGGTTACGAGATCGATCGACCTTCGCTGCTGCTGTTGCAATCTCAAACAAAAGACGGACAAATAGAAGTTTTAGTTGGCGGCAAAGTGGTGATGGTTGCTAAAGGAGAATTTGTTTAGAATTCGTAACTTCATTAATATTACCCGAAATCAGGACACGGCAGTGCCGTTTCCCTACAATTAATCCGGGTAGGGAAACGGCATTGCCGTATCCTCGGTATTATTCTGGTGCAACCATAATTGATATAAATTCTGTTAATATGAGCTAGCTCATATTCATTGAGCTGCATTAGTCGGATACTGAAAGTATCATCTTTACCAAATACTTTCCAATGTTAGAAACATTTTCTGAGTCTTTGAATTTATCCCCAGACGCTTCAGAAGCCCTGCTGTCACTTCCATTAACCAGTTTGCTCGATTCACCAGAGCTCAGTCAACTGTTGGGAAGTCTCGATACTGATTTACTCAAAGAAAGCTTGCCAACTGCTGGGGCTGTCTTAGCCAAAAATCTCCCAGCTTTTTACGACTGGTTGCAAACTGAACTAGGAATTAAAAACGTCCCAGACAGTCCCGATCATGCTACTAAATGGGTAGTCGGTTTTTTGAAGAATCAAGAAAGTTTAACTCGTTTAGTTGAGTTGCACAAATCAATTCCTAGCGCTGCATTAGAACGATCGATCCCGCGTTTAGTTGGTACATTTAAGGATGTTACACCGATCGCACTTAAGCAAGAATGGCAAAAAGCGATCGCAGCACTTTGTTTGGTACTCGCCGTCGCAGCGCGCGAAAATCAGCCGTCTAGCAATTTAGTCGGAGTTTAGGTAAAATCGCTGTTTCGGAAAAGTTGTAATTGGTTGGGGTATATCTGAACTACCACGGGCTTTTTGTGGTTGAGGACGATCGCATTATGCCGATTTAACAACAGCCAATGAGCCAAAATTACCACCAACACCCGCCTTTTCCGAAATTTTTCATCCAAACGCGCCATTTGGACGATCGCCTCTTCAATCTTATACCACCAGTTTCTCCCATTTTGGGAAATTACAAAAGTCGTTCCCGGTATGTAATCGCCTCTATTTGCCCAGAAAGCATACCTTTCACCTAAAGTAAAGTAGTGAAAAACATTTGTAGCTGTACAGGTTTGAATCAACTTTCTCGAAACACCCAAAGCATTAAAAGTGACAGTCGATCGCATATAATTGTAGTATTTTGCAGCAATTTGCTGAGCGACTTTCCCGCCCAAACTTTCTCCGATTACATCAGCCGGATTTCCGCTGACAAACTGCTGCTTTAGCCAATCAATAGCACCCACAGTTTCCGCCGATTTGAACTGTCGCTCTAATCTTGCCATAAATACATCTGGCGTATCTTCCAAAACGCGATCGAAAGGATACCACGAACCATAGCCCCTAATTACCAAAACAGGCGTAGTATTATATATTGTACTAGAACGAGCTTCAGCATAAAAACCCGTTTTGAAATCTTCAAACACTTTTTCTACTAGATAACCATGCACTAACTCTCCTTCCTGATGTCGAACGTAAATTGAAGGATTATTCGGCTTCAAAGTATCGTGTAGTTGCGGTTTGGCAAACTTTTCGTAGATCGTATCTAGCGAATGTCGTCCGGTTTGGCGATCGACAAAATCCAATTTTATTGACCATACTAAAAACAATACAAAAAATGTTTGTAGTGAAGATTTTAATCCTCATGAAAACATAAGGACTAAAGTCCTCACTACAAACCTGCAATTATTACAAAACTCGCAACGTACTAGCAATACTATCGACTGCTGCCATCGCCCGAATTTCATCGAGTGCTTGTTGAAAATTACCTTCCCTCACATCGTGAGTTACGACCACAATTTCTGCTAAATTGCCGTGAATTCCCGTCTGCACAATTGATTCCAAACTAACTTTGTGATTGCCAAAACAAGTGCCGAGTTTGCCAATTACCCCCGGAGTATCGCGGGTGAGAAAACGAGCATAAAAGCGAGTAACAAGTTCCTCCATCGGAGCAATTTTGCAGTAGTGTTGGTGACTGCAACTTAGCAAAGGATGGGGAATAGGTACTGTTTCGGTTTTCAGGATAGCCGCAATATTCATGATGTCCGATACTACGGCGCTAGCTGTGGGGCCAGCACCCGCACCGCGCCCGTATAGCATCAATTGCCCGATCGGCTCTCCTTCGACTAAAACTGCATTATAAACCCCATTGACACTCGCCAGCGGATGAGTTTTCGGTACAAAAGTAGGATGCACTCGAATGGAAAGTAGTTCTTCATCTGGTGTTGACTTAATATTTTGAGCAATAGCCAACAATTTGATCGCAAATCCCAACTTATCGGCGTAGTCAATATCAGCCGCACTAACTTGTCTGATACCTTCGCAGTGAATATCTGCTAATTTGATGCGTCCACCAAAAGCTAGCGATGCTAAAATAGCAATCTTATCAGCAGCATCCAATCCATCTACATCGGCTGTAGGGTCAGCTTCTGCATAACCTAATTGCTGTGCATCTGCGAGCACTTCGCCAAAGTCTGCGCCTTCTGTTTGCATCCGCGTCAGGATGTAATTAGTTGTACCATTGACAATGCCAATTACAGTCTGAATGCGGTTTGCACCTAAAGATTGTTTGAGGGTTTGAATGACCGGAATGCCGCCGCCCACAGCAGCTTCTAGCATTACATAAACGCCTTTTTTGTTAGCAGCATCAAAAATTTCATTACCGTAGCGGGCAATAACTGCTTTATTGGCGGTGACAACGTGCTTTCCGCTGGCAATAGCTTGCAGAATGAGCGATCGCGCCGGTTCCAATCCGCCAATCAGTTCTACTACAATATCAACATCCGGGTCAGTTGCGATCGCTTCCAGATCAGTTGTCAGCACATTTTCTGGCAATTGTAAAGACCGAGTTCTAGAAATATCGCGCACTCCCACCCGATAAATTTCCAATTCCTGTAACAGCGGATGGCGACCATCTGGGGAGAGCAAAATCTCTGCCGTGCCCGCGCCAACAGTACCTAAACCTAGCAAACCAATTTTGAAAGCCACAACTTTGACCCGTAGAAACTCAATTAACCTACAATCATTGTATGCTAATCAAGCAATTTGTCATTTAAGTAAGCTCAATATCCAGATACCAGACTTTTTCAAGAAATCTGGTATCTAATTTGATATGATGACAATTTAAAGTTCTGAATCCATGTCTACCCCCATTTCTCGGAGTCGCTGGGCTAATCTTTCAACTTGTTGTCCTAGTTCCTGATTTTGCTGTTCTAGCTGCTGTAGCTGCGCTTGTTCTTCTCGAATTAAATCTTCTACTAGCGGCGGACATAGCACTTGATTCACCGATAAAATAAATTCAGCGAACTGTACAGACTGAACTTGCTGTCCCGGCAAAAATTCCTGGTGAGAATAACTACCTTCATTTTGGGGACGGCTACACACTCGGATTTTAGGTTGATTGGCATCTACAATCCAATATTCAGGAATGTCAATTAAGTCATATTCTGCCCGTTTACGGATGTAGTCGTCCCGCCAATTTTGACTGGTAACTTCTATCACTAATAGTGGTTTTTCTTCAAAGTCCAAGACTGCGGAACCAGGTTGTGCACAGACTTGTTCCCAAAGACTCTGAGTGCAAATCACAACATCAGGAATGCGCGAAGAATTTTCCTCGGTTCGGACTGCGGTAGTGACAACTGCAACTAGCGGTAGGTTGTGTGCTGCAAAGAAGCATCGGAACTGGTAAACCAAAAATTCAATGATTTTGATATGTATAGCTGTAGGTGTTGGCATTTCAATGATATGTCCCCGATATAATTCATAACAGACACCTGATTCTCCCTGGTAGTCCAGATACTCTTGAAAGGTCAATTGTTGGGTAGCAATTAGGATCATCTCAATTATCTCCCTTTTTCGGTGAGCTTACTGTATATTTTACACTTTAAACTATTGTTGTGTGGCATCTTGCCCACCCGAAAGATTTAATTTTAATTTTCAATGCTCTGAACTGTCAACTATCAACTGCTAAGCTGTAGGGTGCGTCGCTGTGAAATTATCGATATTATTTAGGATTTTTGATGGCGACGCACCCTACAAACTTATTACATCTGTTGATAAAAATTATAGGGCGAGCAATGCCCGCCCTACAACTGGGATCGAATTACCTAGAACACATTAATAAGTTTCAACGTGCCAGCGATGTTCTTTTTTCAACTGTTTCTGATAAGCAGTCCAGTCAACATCGTACTTGCTAGATGCCGCCGACATTCCCTCATCGATGCCGCCTTCCATTCCCTTCAAACCGCAGATGTAAGTGTGAGTTTTGGGTTTTTGAACCAATTCCCACAATTGGTCAGCGTTCTCTTGAATCCGGTTTTGGATGTACATCTTGCCACCGTCAGCATTCTTTTGCTCGCGGCTGATGGCATAAGTCAATCGGAAGTTATCGGGGAATTCAGCTTGTAATTGTTCCAACTCTTCTTTATAAAGAATGTTGGGAGTGTAAGCAACGCCAAAGAACAGCCAAGCTAAACCTTTGAATTTGTACTCTGGATTATTTTCCTTGAACATCCGCCACAAATAAGCGCGGAAAGGAGCAATACCAGTACCAGTGGCCATCATAATAATGGTGGCATCCTCGTCATCTGGCAAGAGCATTTCCTTGCCTACCGGGCCGGTGATTTTGACATCAGCCCCTGGTTCCAAACCTGTGATAAAAGTCGAACAAACGCCGAGGACTTGTTCGCCTGTTTCTGGGCTTTTGTACTCTAGTCTGCGGACGCATACAGAGACAGTTTTGTCATCGACATCATCTCCGTGACGGGTGGAGGCGATCGAATAAAGCCGAATTTTGTGAGGTTTGCCGTTTTTATCTGTCCCATCTGGAATAATGCCAATACTTTGACCTTCCAGATAGTGCAAATTTCCTCCAGAAATGTCAATTTTAACGTGACGGACTGTGCCATCTCCGCCTTCCTTGACCATTTCTTCTGTAGAAATGCACTTACCAATATAGGGATTGGCCGGTTTGTATAAGTTAACAGGAACCTGAACTTTTTCCTTTGCTTGAGTCATGGGCTTAGTTTCTTCTCCAGATTTCTGACTCTGTAGCCCAGCTTCTGGTGCGACTTTGCCATTCGTTTCGGGAGCGCCATTTAAAGGGCGGATGCTGACGATTTTGCCACCCATGCGAGTAATTCTCCGCATTTCCTGATTCATGCGATCGTAGGGCACGGAGATAAATACGTTGCCACTACGGCGAATCTGGTGACTTGTTTTGTCAGTTGCTTGATTCTGACGCATACCCTCAACTTCGTAAACAAAGATGCGGCTGCCTGATTCTGAGTTGGCCGCTACACCAGATATGCTTGGGCTATACATTTGTTGCTTGTCCTTCACCATACAGAGTTATCAAGAGAGAGAATGTGACGTTAGACTCAATTTACTTTTTTCTTAAGGCCATCTGGACTAATTGGTCGCGCCAATTTTTTAGCCTCACTTGTGGGCGGGGGTGTCAAGTTGCGATCGCTCGCGTCTGGAATTCCCAATTAGCCGAACATCAAACCGACCTCGGCCGGCTGCGTTCAGGTGTTGACCTATAGCTATTGTTGTCTGCGTACTGCGACTATTTTACCCGATCGAGCGATCGACCCCGATAAGTCCTTGCGATTGTCGGCTGACGATCCCTGGGACTCAAGGGACAAAAATAGCTTCTATTGACCGACAGCAGGCAGCTACAAGGTTCTGGATTTATTCGAGCACGTCTGCTGAGCGGGAGGCGTTAATTCTCAAATCTCAAATCTCAAATCTCAAATCTCAAATCTCAAATCTCAAATCGACGTTGAGCTTGTAGGGCGCGGACGCATTCTGGTAAAATTAACCACTAAAGTTAGTATTAATTACTTGCCTTGAAGATTGCTTAGGTCTTTCCTCGCAGGCAGTCAACTGACTGCTGTATGCTGGTGAGAACTCGATCCTCTCGGGGTAGCAAAGCCCCGCAAAGCCTGCTTGTAGCCACCTGCGGGCTGAAATTTTGTGAAATCTAGACTTGAGTTACTTAGTAAACAGTGATTTTTTTAGAGGGAAACTATGACAAGTAAGCCGGATCGCGTGGTTTTAATTGGCGTTGCCGGAGACTCCGGTTGCGGAAAATCTACTTTTTTGCGCCGATTGACAGATTTGTTCGGGGAAGATTTCGTAACCGTCATCTGCCTGGACGACTATCATTGTCTCGATCGCAAACAGCGCAAAGAAACTGGGATTACCGCCCTTGACCCCAGAGCGAACAATTTCGACCTGATGGCCGAACAGATGAAGGCGCTCAAAGAAGGCCGGGGAATCGACAAGCCGATTTACAACCACGAAACCGGCCTGCTCGATCCTCCTGAGCGCGTAGAGCCGAATCATGTGATCGTGATTGAGGGATTGCACCCACTGTACGACGAGCGAGTTCGATCGCTCCTCGACTTCAGCGTCTACCTCGACATCAGCGACGAAGTAAAAATTGCTTGGAAAATCCAGCGCGACATGGCGGAACGGGGCCACCGTTACGAAGACGTGCTGTTTGCGATCAACGCTCGCAAGCCCGATTTTACGGCCTACATCGACCCGCAAAAGCAATATGCTGATGTGGTAATTCAAGTATTGACGACCAACCTGATCAAAGATGACAAAGAGCGGAAAGTTCTGCGGGTGCAGATGATCCAGCGCGAAGGCATCGCCAATTTTGAGCCTGCGTATTTGTTTGACGAAGGTTCAACAATTAACTGGATTCCTTGCGGCCGCAAGCTGACTTGTTCCTATCCAGGAATTAAGATGTACTACGGGCCAGATGCTTTCTACGGTCACGAAGTCTCGATTTTGGAAGTAGACGGTCAGTTCGAGAATCTCGAAGAAGTGATTTACATCGAAAGCCATTTGAGCAAAACTTCTGCGAAGTACGAAGGTGAATTGACTCACCTATTACTTCAGCACCGCGAGTATCCTGGTTCTAACAATGGCACCGGTTTGTTCCAAGTGTTGGTGGGATTGAAGATGCGGGCGACTTACGAGAAGTTGACTGCGAAGGAATCGAAAGTGGCTGTGAGTGTTTAGAACGCAGACATGAAGGATTTGGGAGGCGCGATCGCGCCTCTTTTTTTGTGAGAAATTAAGGGTAAACTAATATTAAGAGCGATCGGCAAAAATTTTGGAGAAGATTAAATAATGGTATGAGTTAGTAGAAGATTATCTACTTCTTTCTTCTTATTCCTACTTCTTCCTTCGCGTTCTACCCTGCGGGAACGGCTTCGCCGAACGCGTCTTCGCGGTTCAATCATCTAATTCCAACCACTTTCCCGGAAAAGTTAAACTTGTATCGAAATTACCTAAACGTGCTATATTCAACTCCGTAAACCCTGAACAGCACTTTCAGGTAATGCAAATTTATCAAAAAGTCAACTAAATGCCCCCTACTTTCAAGAAATTAGCTGCGATCGCCATTTTTTTTGTAGCCTTAAAAGTTTTAGTTGATTCCCCGTATTTCAAAGATGTAAAAAGCTCGATCGCCCATAGAAACGAAGCAAGTGCCACCTTAGACACCGAAAGCCTGCGCCAAACAGCCGCAAACAAGCCCTCCACAGCAGCTCAGACACCAGCCGATCGCAACTTTGATGTAGTCGTATACGGCGACGAAGTACCGGGCATATGTGCAGCTATTTGGGCGAAGAAAACCCTCGGTGCAAACGGAAAAGTCGCGGTAGTGCGATCGAACCATGAAACCGCAATGTTAGGTGGCGTACTCACTCGCGGCGGTTTAGGTTACGTCGATTTAGATAAAATCCCCGATTGGTACAACCAACCCTACGCCCAATGCTTCCGGGAATTCCTCGACAAAGCCAACGTGCCCGAATCTTGCTTGGAACCAAAAACAGCAGATAAAGCACTCAAAGATATGCTTTCAGCAGCCGGAGTTAAAGTTATTTCCAACTCGACTCTCACTCCCCACGTAGTCGATAAAAAAATTGAATATGCCGAAGTAAAAGGCAGTGGCATCAAAATCAAAGCTAACTCTTTCATTGACGTAACTCAAGATGCCGAACTCGCAGTCAAAGCCGGGTTATCTTATTATACAGGATATGAATCGCAAAATATTAAATCCAAAAATGAAACCTTAGCGATATCTATAGTTCCGACAATTACGGGCCTGACGATATCCGACCTCCGTAGAATGGAAGATGAGATTCTTTACAACACGCCTTTAGTAGAAAAGATTAAAACAAGTATTACCAAATATAAAGATGATGCGAGTGCCGAATTTTGGATGAGGAATTTTTTAAGCCCGATTTATCAGGCATATCGAGACGGCTACAATATTAGAAGTGTAGCTTTGGGAGCGGCATATCATGTTGATAGAAATCTGCCCTTTACTCAAGATAAAGGCTTCTTTTTTGACAAGGCAAATATTTGCGTTTATAAGGATAATTCCATGTCGTGGAACGGCTTTCTGTTTAAATATCAAGTTGACCAACTGATGAAGATGGAAGCTAACGACAGAAAGCCGAATCCTGAGATGCTGAAAGAAATGTCATACCTGCAAGAATGGCTGCAAAAAAAATCGGGTAAAGATGTCAGAGTATTTATCCCAGATGAAGTTTACATCCGACAAACTTTGAATGTTCGCGATGTGGTAGATCCGCTGAGTGGACAGGAAATTATTAAAGGAGGAACCGAGGCCGAAAAGTCGATCGGCAGTTTTTCCTACGATTTCGACTTGCGGGGCGGCGTCAAGGATTTGGGATCGAGAATTCCGCCACTGCCGACCTATAATTTTGGGATAGAGAGCGCTTTGGCTAGTAAAGTGAGTAATTTGGCGATCGTCGGGCGATCGTCAGGATATGTCGGTATGGCGGTATCAGTCGGGCGGATTGCGACAGTGAATACTTATCAAGGACAAGGTGTGGGCGTGGCGGCAGGTTTGGCTAGCAAGTTGGGCGTACCTTTGAATACGATTACTTCTGCTAAAACGAGACAAACTTTGGAGACTTTGACGGGGAAAACTACTTATTTGTCGGGGAGAGATACGAGTTATGGAGTGGATTACAAAGAAGTGAAGTAGATATAAGGAAGTAGTAGGGGACAAGCGAAATATTCGCTTAGAATACGAGATTTTGTATGATAAGAGCGATCGCACTTTTTTTCACAAAGTGCGATCGCTCTTTCTTTGCTGGTTCAACTCAAACCCCTGAAACTTCTTTTTTCTGTAACATTGCTTCTCTAAATTTACCAATGCGTTTTCCAGATTTCTCATCCACCGCCGTTATCATCTGACCTACTTCTATCATTTGCAGTTCAACTATTTTTGTCATTTCCAGCAGTTCAAGTAATTCTTTTTCATCCGGTAGCTGTTTCATTGTAAGTTCTCCAATCTAGCAATAATCCGTTCCATACCTATTTTAGTTTCCAGCACCCGACCTAGCAAGTCTCCCAGTTCTTCTCCAGCATCCTGAACTACTTCAGCCGGCACATCATCTGGGGAGATTCGAGCGACAATAGTTACTATTTCCTGTTGGGTTTTGTTACCTCAAACATATCTCATTGGATAGGTTTAAAACACACCTCAAATTTAACTCCACACTGCAATATTTTTGGCAATTTTTCTTGCTGAACTACTTCTACAAAAATAGGTGGCTTTCGACCTTGCGGTTCACTATTGTAAAACTTGAGTGTCTCCCCTGATGTATACTCCTCTTTAAGATCAACTGTTCGCATAGACTCTAAAACAGATTTTTTATCTACCTTTTGAAATTTTTTTTCAACTTGTGCTATTGCCGCCAGGAATGCTTGAGTAGCATCATAGCTGCTTGCTGTCATCCAATTAGTTAGCCCACCCCAGGTGGATGCAGATTCTTTGGCATAATCCGAAATCATTTGCCCATTGGAATTCACAGGATGCCAGGGAATAACTAACTTTAAACCCTCAATACTTGTCTTACCTTCGGATAAAGTCTTCCCCTTATAAAGCGAATCTCCACCAAATAATTCTAGCTTGGGTGTTGTACTCTTTAATTTCTTGATTAACTTAATTGCTATCTCATGTTTTTGATCATCCCCACTACTTGAAAAAATCACCGCAGCTTTAACTTCAGGAGGTATCGTTAGTTTATTAATTGTTGCTGAATTTAAATTTTGTATGTCAATTATTTCCTCTTCCTTAACTGGATTGGGAGCGAAGGAGTTATATTCTTCTATAAAATTTTTCTTCAAGTCTTCAGCATAGTCATTATTTCCTTCATAAAAAACACGTACTTTACCCAATGAAATAATTTTGTGAGCTAAAATTTTAGCGAAAGCTTTATTATTAACAGTTGTTCTAAAAAAAACTTCTTTGCCTGAGTTTTGGTTTAACTCTGTACTGGTGCTAGTTGGAGTGATCATTGTTAGGTCAGCTTTGTTGTATATATCCAAAGCTGCTTTACTAGCGCCGCTAGAATGATGTCCGATAACTCCCAAAATATTTTTCCAGTCGGGATTTGTCGCAATTTCGCAGGCAACTTCCTTGGCAAAATTATCCTTGTTATTCCGATCGTCAACCACTACAATTTTTAACTTTTTTTGTGGTATTGTTGGTTTAAGTAGGCTTGGGAGAAGTTGATTATTAAATTTGGTTTGTGCATCGGCGACTCCTGCTAACATTGCTTTTGCTGCTTGTGGTTGAGTCTTTGCAGGTATAGCGAGAGCAAGTAGATATGAGTTATTTTCATTCAAGTCTTTGTTGTTATCGTATATTTTTTGTTCTCGATCCTTTTCATTTGGGGTATCTTTTTCAGTAAGAGAGGGCTTTCCTGTACTTATAGAGTTTTTAACCTTAGTTAATGTTAGACAAATAGGTGGCGGCGTAGGCAAAATTAGTGAGCCAAATAATATTACTAAAAAAAATGCTATTACAGCCAAAATCAGCCAATTTGTGGGTCCATTTGGATGCCTAACAACTTGCAGATAGTATAATGTTATCGTTAACAATAATGCGATTGCCAATAAAATAATGGGATTTATTTGTGTAGAAAGAGGTATAGTATTAGCTAGTACATTTAAAACAAAATTTAATAAGATTGCTTCAATGATAAACTTGAGAAAATCTAGATGTCTATTGGAATTCATTTCGTCACCAAATACCTTGATAGTTTATATTTTTTCGGGAATTGACAATCCAGTCTAAAAGCTGAACACTGACAGACAGTTTTGAACTATCGCTTACCGAGAAAGCGGTATAACAGCAAAAATCAGTGGCAGCAGATAGCACCTAATACCAAATTCATAAAGTAGCGCTACATATCTACTTCCCAACCGCTTGAGTAATAGGTAGTTGCGGAATTTATCTGCAGCATGACTTTATGAATTTGGTATAAGCAACCTACAAGCAGCTTCAGCATATCTGAATACAGATACCTCATCAATCAAAGAAATTCCGGAAAGAGTCGGAAAAAAGTACAGCTAGGTAGGCAAGCTTAGCGATATTTGTAATGCACCAAGCATTGAGCGAAGATGATACTCTAGACGCGGAGACACTCCATACGTGGAGCATTTGATGTGTTTTACTCTGTTGGTGTAAAAAATTTAAATATCGAAACCTCATATTCGACGGCGCAAGATTCCCCAACTCTTAGATATCCTCTCGATCTTCGCTCTGCTGCTGCTCGTATTCTGTAATAATGTTCTGAATATCTTCTGCTGCAATATCGACTTGTTCGGATTTGGTGTAAAGGGTAAGCAAAATGATTCCCGTTGCTGTTTGGACGTAGTAAATTAAACGGTAGCCACCACTTTTGCCTTTTTGAGTGTCGCTATTTCGGACTCTCAACTTGAAGACTGCATAACCCACTCCAGCAATTCGATCTCCTGGCAGCTCTCCCTGTGCGATTTGTTCGATAATGGGTTGAATATCGTTGCGAATGCTGCGGTATTTTTTTGCAAGAGTTCGTAAATTTCGATTGAAGGTTGGCGAAACTATAACTTGAATTAACGGCAAGTCAGTCATTCTCAATTCCTTCCCACATTTGAGCAACCGAAATGGTTTGCCCAGTCATGGCTTCGTGCCAAGCTTGCCGAAAATCTTGTAGAAGCACTGCTTTCGATTGACTCTCCCCGTCAATTTCTGAGGGTTCTGAAATACTAAGAGAATTAGCAGCAGGCATCTCTTGGATTTCTGCTGAAAAAACCTCTGCCCGATTATTTTGTGAAACGATCGCCCCTTGACGTTGCTTTTGGCTTAGAAACTCTATAAAACTCGCAACCAATGCCAGATTTTCTGGAGAGAGTCGATCGAGCGATCGAGCGATTTGATTTCGAAGTGCTGCTACATTCATAATGTCATCAAACCTGTTGATTTTACCTTCATTTTAACGTAAACCCGCCCCGCCTTGAATCTCGCAACACTCTTCCCTCTGCGCCCTCTGCGACCTCTGCGGTTCAAAACTCTTCTCTTCCCTTCTATGGCACAATCTAAATAAGATAAAACCCTGAAGCCACCATGACTGCAAACCTACCACCCCAATACGACCCCCAAGCCACCGAAGCCAAATGGCAAAAATACTGGGAAGACAATCAAACCTTCAAAGCTGATCCAGAAGCAGGCGGCGAACCTTACTGCGTCGTCATCCCGCCGCCCAACGTGACGGGTAGCCTCCACATGGGACACGCTTTTGAAGAGACGCTGATTGATGTCCTCGTGCGCTACCAGCGGATGACTGGACGCAATACGCTGTGGTTGCCGGGAACGGATCATGCTAGTATCGCAGTTCAAACTATTCTCGAAAAACAACTCAAAGCTGAAGGCAAAACTCGCCACGATTTAGGCCGAGAAAAATTCTTGGAAAAAGCCTGGGAGTGGAAGGCTGAATCGGGCAATACTATTACTAATCAATTGCGACGTTTGGGCGTGTCTGTCGATTGGTCGCGAGAACGTTTTACGATGGATGAAGGCTTATCCGCTGCGGTTTTAGAAGCTTTTGTTCGCCTCTATGATGAGGGGCTGATTTATCGCGGTAATTACTTGGTGAATTGGTGTCCGGCGAGTCAGTCGGCGGTGTCGGATTTGGAGGTAGAACAGCAGGAAGTTGACGGGCATTTGTGGCATTTCCGCTATCCTTTGACTGATGGTTCTGGTTATTTGGAAGTAGCAACTACTCGGCCGGAAACGATGTTGGGCGATACTGGGGTTGCTGTGAATCCCGAGGACGATCGCTACAAACATCTTATCGGTAAAACTGTGACTTTGCCGATCGCCAATCGCGAAATTCCAATTTTTGCCGATGAATTAGTTGACCCGACTTTTGGCACCGGCTGCGTCAAAGTAACACCAGCCCACGATCCGAACGACTTCGAGATGGGCAAACGCCACAATTTGGCGTTTATTAACATCATGAATAAGGACGGCACTTTAAATGAAAATGCGGGTGAATTTCAGGGACAAGACAGATTTGTTGCTCGCAAAAATGTCGTAAAGCGGTTAGAAACTGACGGAGTTTTAGTTAAAATAGAAGATTACAAACATACAGTTCCCTACAGCGATCGTGGAAAAGTCCCCGTCGAACCTTTACTATCTACCCAATGGTTTGTCAAAATCAATCCTCTTTCTCAACGCGCTTTAACAGCCTTGGATGAAGAGAATTCACCAGTGTTTGTGCCGGAAAGATGGACAAAGGTTTATCGCGATTGGTTGGTGAAGCTGAAAGATTGGTGCATCTCCCGGCAATTGTGGTGGGGACATCAAATCCCGGCTTGGTATGCTGTTAGCGAAACTGCGGGCGAAATTACTGACACGACTCCTTTTGTGGTGGCGAAAAGCGAAGCTGAAGCTAGGGAAAAAGCTGCGGCCGGGTTTGGGCAAGATGTGGAACTAGCAAGAGATCCAGATGTGTTGGATACTTGGTTTTCTTCTGGGTTGTGGCCTTTTTCGACTTTGGGATGGCCGGATGAAACTAAGGATTTGGATTTCTATTATCCGACAACGACTTTGGTTACTGGTTTTGATATCATCTTTTTCTGGGTTGCTAGAATGACGATGATGGGCGGACATTTTACGGGAAAAATGCCTTTTGATACTGTTTACATTCACGGTTTGGTGTTGGATGAAAACGGTCAGAAAATGTCTAAGAGTAAAGGTAATGGCATCGATCCGCTGCTGTTGATTGGCAAGTATGGGACTGATGCTTTGCGCTACACTTTGGTGAAGGAAGTGGTAGGGGCGGGGCAAAATATTCGCTTGGAGTACGATCGCAAAACTGATGAATCAAAATCGGTGGAATCGTCGCGGAATTTCACTAATAAGTTGTGGAATGCAGCCCGGTTTGTGATGATGAATCTGGAGGGACAGACTCCACTGCAATTGGGGAATCCTGGGGCTGAGGCGTTGGAATTGTGCGATCGCTGGATTCTTTCTCGCTATTATCAAGTTGTACAGCAAAGCCGCCGTGATTTTGAGACTTACTCTTTTGGGGAAGCGGCGAAGGGACTTTATGAGTTTATCTGGGGCGATTTTTGCGACTGGTATATCGAGTTAGTCAAGTCTCGCTTGCAAGAGGATGCTGAACCTAATTCTAAGAAAGTAGCACAGCAAACTTTGGCTTTTGTTTTGGAAGGTATTCTGACTCTGCTGCATCCTTTTATGCCTCACATTACTGAGGAAATTTGGCACACTCTGACTCAAACGGGTGAGGATGAATGTCTGGCTTTGCAAGCTTATCCTGAAGCAGAAACATCGCTCATAAATGCGGAATTAGAACAGCAGTTTGAGTTGCTGTTTGGCACGATTCGGACTATTCGGAATTTGCGGGCGGATACTGATATCAAGCCGGGACTTAAGGTGACAGCGATTTTGCAAAGCGAAAGCGAAAAAGAACGTCAGATTCTCTCAGATGGAGCAATTTACATTAAAGATTTGGCAAGGGTGGAAAATCTGACGATTACCGCTAGTTTGGATGCGGAACCCCCCCTTAATCCCCCCCTTGGTAAGGGGGGGCAAGGGGGGTCAATTGCTGGGGTTGTCGGTACTGTGCAAGTATTGATTCCTCTAGCTGGGGTGGTCGATCTGGAGGCTTTGCGTGGTAAGTTGGAGAAGAAATTGGCAAAGATAGAAGGGGAAATCAAGCACACTTCGGCGCGTTTGACTAATCAGAAGTTTGTGGAAAAAGCTGACCCGGCTGTTGTTCAGGTGGCGCGAGATGGTTTGGCGGAAGCCGAAAAACAGGCGGAAATTTTGCGCGATCGGCTAAAGTTGTTTTAATAGTTGACTGTTGACGGTTGACTATTGACAGCTAAGTTGAGGCGCATCTAAATTCTACAGTCAAGGTAGTATCAGTCTTCTATCTGAGTCACAATCCTCTCGATCCCCCCTAACCCCCTTAAAAAAGGGGAAAAAGGGGGGTGAAAGTCCCCCTTCTTAAGGGGGATGCGAGGGGGATCGAATTTCGGCGACAAGCGAGATATACAAATAACAAATAACCAATCACCAATTACCAATCACCAATTACCAATTACCCTCATGCTATATTTAGCTCAAGTACACAAGAAGGAAATTTTAGGCGAGATAAGTCTGCAATTGCTGGCTTGCCAAAATTCTGATGAGACTTGGGCGATGCTTTTTGAAGAAACTGTTTTGGCAGTACCGCCCGATTTGGCTCAAAATGTTTTAAATGAAGGCGTTTTAGTATTAGCAGATATTGGCGAAAATAGCTTGATTTTGAATATTCAAGCAGCTACAAATTGGGTGCTAGAATTAGTAGATAAATATTTAACAACGGGTTTTACTCCAGATTTTTTGCAGCTAGAAGCCCAGAAAGCCGAAAAGTGGCGACAATCTCTGACTTTGCAAAGTCAAGAATTGTCTCGCCGCTCGATCGAGGTTGAAGCCCGCCGGGAACAAATTCAAAATTTAGAAGCAAAACTCCAGCAGGAAAAGCAATTGCTCGAAAGTTCGTTGGCGAAGCCCTCGCAGAGGATCGCCCAATTGGAGGCAGACAATTGAACGCAAAATTTGAAAATTAGAGCCCGCCGAATATAATTCCGATGCTCCACAAACAAAGTCCGCCTACGCGGACTAAGATCGAAGGAATATGATTGAGCTAAAGCACTTTGGACTTGATCCAAGCGGCGGGAAGGCACAGCAATTTCTGAGAATTGGTGACGTAAGCACGCTTCTGGAAAACGTCGTACTGATTCTGTTCGATCGCATTTAAGATCCTGCTATAGAGCATCGTAGCAGCCCACACAGTCCAGCGGATATCAGGACTCAGCACTTTGATTCCCGGTTCGGCGCTAGCATATAGTTTGCGAGCTCGCTGAATTTGGAAGCGCATCAATTCCCGCCAGCGGTTGTCAATTACACCGTTTAATAAATCTGCTTCGGTATAGTTAAACAAGGCTAAGTCTTCTAAGGGAAGGTAAATGCGGCCGCGGCGGGCGTCTTCTCCGACATCGCGCAGAATGTTAGTCAACTGCTTGGCAATACCGAGGGCGATTGCTTCTTCTTTGGGAATTTGACTGTCCCAGTGCCAATTCCAGTTAGCAGCGGGATTCGACTCGTCCACACCCATGACAGACATCGACATCAGCCCTACAGTACCCGCTACTCGATAACAGTAAAGATTGAGCTCTTCAAAAGTTTCGTAGCGGCTGCGGTACAAGTCCATTTGCTGGCCCGCAATCATCTCCCGAAACGGTTGAATGTCGATCAGGAAACGAGACAAAGTATCCACCAAAGCCACATCGTAATCGTCGTGTGGGTGGCCCGCAAACAGCGATTCTAGGCGTTTTTCCCACAAATTTAGGGTTTCAGGGGTCGTGGACTCAGAACCAGGCCCGTCTACGAGTTCGTCGGTGCGGCGGCACCAGACGTAAATCGCCCAGATTGCCCGACGCTTGGCTTCGGGCATGAGTTGAGTGCCTAAATAAAAATTTTTGGCATAACTCGCTGTGACTTGGCGACACAGTTCGTAGGATTCATCCAAAGAAGCCAGAGTTCTCATGCACTGGAGTTTTGACAGTTGCAGCATCCGAGAATAAGAAATTTAAAGATTAGAACTGATTTTCTCCCGTCTAGAAAACGGGAGATTTTTTACGTCTTTATGAAAAATTCTTAATTTTTCATTTGTTATTGGCCGTTGAAATAGCCTGCGCTGTCAGCTTACCAGAAAGCACAGCACCTTCCATACTCGCCAGATAACGCTGCATCGTATAATCCCCCGTTAGATAGAAATTGCTAATCGGAGTTGTTTGCGAGGGACGGCACTCCTGGCGGCCAGGGGTGGCTTTGTAGACGGAACGCGGGGTTTTGACTACGTGATATTTGAGCACTTTAGCCGGTTCGGGGATTTGATCGGGAAAGAGTTTTTCTAACTCGAGCATTGTGGCTGCGACGATATCTTCGTCGGATTTGCCTATCCAGTCCTTTGCCGGTGCGAGTACCAGTTCCAGCATTGATTTGTCTGGGTTGGCATATTCGCGGCAGGTGTTGCTCATGTCGGCGTAGACGCTCAACAAGGGCGATCGGGAGAACAGCAAGTGGTCGATGTCAGTTAACTTGCGATCGAACCACAAGTGTACATTGATCACGGGCACTCCCTCCAAACCTTCGAGCTGTTTGAAATAGTCCATTTTGCCCCAAGCTTGGGGCATCATCAGCTTCAGCGGGTCAACCGGCATTGCAGAAACGTAAATATCGGCCGTCAGAATTTCTGACTCTGCCCCTTTTACGCCCTGAATCTGGAACCCGCGCACCGTGTTGTCATCGTTGAGCAAAAACTCCCCGATGGGTGCATTCAGCCGGACTTCGCCACCGCGCTCAGTTATGTAGTCTACCATCGGCTGACACAACCTCTCTGTGGGGGAGCCGTCTAAAAAAGCCATTTTAGAGCCTTTTTTCTCTTTCAAGAAGCGGTTGAGGGCTGTCAGCAGAATGGTTGCAGATATTTCGTGGGGGTCGATAAAGTTAAGCGCCTTGGACATGGCGATGAACACTTCTTTTTCGACTCTGGGCGGGACATTTTGCTTTTTCAGCCAGTCGGAAAAGGAGTATTTGTCCATTTCTTCGACGTATTTCTGGCCTTGAAGTATCGCCGGAATCAAACCGATGCCGAAACTGATTTTTTCGGGCCAAGTGAGCATATCGTTGTTTCTGAGGATAGCCACAAGGCCATTCAACGGAGCCGGAATGTCGGGAAAATCAAACCGCGAATAGGTTCCGGGAGTTTCTGGCTGATTGAAAATCATGGAATGTTCTTTCCATTGCAGCCTATCTTCAATGTCAAGTTCTTTAAAGAGTTTCAGCATATTCGGGTATGCACCAAAGAAGATGTGAAGGCCGGTTTCATACCAGTCGCCATCAGCATCTTTCCAGGCGGCTACTTTGCCGCCGAGTACGTCCCGACTTTCTAGAACTATCGGGGTGTGGCCCGCGTCGGTAAGATATTTAGCGCAGGATAGTCCTGCTAAGCCGGCTCCGGCGATCGCAACTCGCATTTGATACTACTTGGCCTCTGTGTTCGCTTCGTTTTCATTATACTTTACAACTCGTTACAATATTTTGGGGAAATCTGTAGGGAAACGGCACTGCCGTGTCCGGTGCGGGGCGATCGGGTTTTTGCGAGAAAGCTTCGTTACACAGTGCACAAACCCCAAAAAACCAGGTTTCTTGACTCGGAGTGGGGTACTCAGAAACCGGGTTTTTACGACGATAAAACTCCGTTACACCGTGCAGAAACCCCAAAAAACCAGGTTTCTTGACTCACGTGCGGTTTTCAAAGATGCAATGTGTCAGTTTTAGTAAAATTGCGATCGTGTTCTTTTGGTCGATCGCCCTTGCAGACAATTCACAATTCCGGTTCAATGCCAGCCGATCGCAATTGAGCGCGTAATTGCTCTAATTCGTCTTCGGCGCGATCGGCTCTTTGTCTCTCTTGTTGGGCGATTTCCCTCTCTTGTTGGGCGATTTCCTGTTCGCGATCGGCTCTTTCAGCCCCCGATAGCAACAGATTACCTTGACTATCCCACCAGCGCAACCAAGGTAATTCCATATTTTGATAAGTACCTTGCCAAATTCCCAACTCTACTCCTAACTGTGGAATTGGATAATGACCGCGATCGTTTGCAACAACTAATTCAAACCTATCTTCGATCAGATGATAGACTTCAACACTAGCCTTGCTAACTTCATAAATCCCGTAAAATGCCGGATGGATGACATTTTCATAAATCCAGAATTTCCCCGGCTTAGTTTCTTGTTTTCCCGATCGCAATAAAGGCGTTTTATTCCGTTCTTCCGATCCATTCCCGGATACAAACTCTAATACAATGAACGGTGATACAAACTCTTGCCACATCACGTAAGAACGGCGCGATTTACCATCCAGTGTTGGCGGGACATTCGGCACGTAGAACCAGTCTGGCGCTTCTGCACCCTTTTCTAACGGGTCAGTTAATCGCCAATAAATGCCGCTGTCTTGACCGATGCAATAATTACCATCAGCGTGAATTGTTTCTAAAATGGGAGTAATTGAATCTGTTAGTAAAATGCTTTGGGGATGTTCTTGAAAGTTTTTCACAAAAGTACCGTCTGATTCGGGTAGTTGAGTATGGTCTGGCCAGCCTGTGGGATTGTTTTCTACATCTAGGGAGAATTTCATGGTTTTATGTTGATGGGAGGTGTTTGTGCGATCGGCTTTTAATTTCGATTGTATGCGAATTCAATTCAGCAAATAAATCACAGTAATTCCTCCCGTTCTTCAAATTCTCCTTGTTCTCCCCGCACTAAAGGTTCATCCTGGAAGCACCCTAAAGTTCTATCAAAGAACCCAGGCGACCAGCCTAAATCTTCCGGTATTTTAGCCTCAGTTGCCGTTGCTATGCGCTGGAAAACTACAATGACTTCCAAATCTATATCTTTAATACCAACGGGGACTTGCAAATGCAACATCCCATCCGCACCGACGCGCGATCGCACTTTAATGCTTTGCATAACTCTTGCCTCCTTAAGTTTGTATTGATTGAAAGTTAATTTCGATATTTAGTCTCTATTCTAAAGCTTAGGTTGGGTAGAAGAAAGAAACCCAACCTACAAATGTGCGCTAAGAACAGGCATCTTGCCTGTTCCACAAAGAACTAATTTATTGTGGGGTGGGCATCCTGCCCGCCCATAAAAGCCTTATTGAGAATGGTGCAACATCTGAGTTTAACCCCAGCCGCTAGCCCTAAGTGAGGCAATCCCCCCGCAGCCCCCGCTTCTTCTCACGGTACAATTAGTGCAATCATACTTACGCTTATATTGAAAAGGCTAGACACAACGCCACAGGAGACAACAGACGCATGGGTAAAGTAGTTGGCATTGACCTCGGAACAACAAACTCAGTAGTAGCCGTCATGGAAGGCGGCAAACCGGTTGTGATTGCCAATGCAGAAGGGATGCGGACAACTCCCTCGGTAGTTGCTTTCACAAAGGAAGGAGAGCGCCTTGTCGGACAGATGGCCAGACGCCAGACTGTTTTGAACCCACAAAACACCTTTTACGCCGTCAAGCGGTACATCGGACGCAAATACACGGAACTGACTCCAGAAGCCAAGCGCGTCCCTTACACAACTAAGCGCGAAGAAAATGGCAACATCAAAGTCAAGTGTCCCCGCCTGAAAAAAGATTTCGCCCCAGAGGAAATTTCGGCGATGGTGTTGCGGAAATTGGCTGATGAAGCCAGCCGCTATCTGGGACAAGAAGTAACGGGGGCTGTAATTACGGTTCCCGCCTATTTCAACGACTCGCAGCGACAGGCGACGCGGGATGCGGGACGAATTGCCGGACTTGATGTCAAGCGGATTTTAAATGAGCCGACAGCGGCTTCTTTGGCTTACGGTTTGGACAGGCGAGAAAGTCAAACTATTTTAGTGTTTGATTTGGGCGGTGGTACTTTTGATGTGTCGATTTTAGACGTGGGAGACGGAGTATTTGAAGTCAAAGCAACTTGCGGCGATACTCAATTGGGCGGCAATGATTTTGACTCCAAAATTGTTGACTGGTTAGCAGAACAATTCTTAGAAAAAGAAGGAGTTGATTTGCGGAAAAATCGCCAAGCTTTGCAGCGCTTAATCGAAGCATCAGAAAAAGCCAAGATTGAGTTGTCTGGAGTTGGCGTGACGGAGATTAATTTGCCGTTTATTGATGCGAATGAAGATGGGCCTTTGCATCTGGAAACACGACTGACTCGCGGCCAGTTTGAGGGGCTGTGCAGCGATTTGGTGCAGCGGCTGCGTCGTCCAGTTAAACAAGCTTTGGCTGATGCAAATTTGAGTCCTTCTCGGATTGATGAAGTTGTGTTAGTCGGTGGTTCGACTCGCATTCCTTTGGTTCAACAAATTGTTCGCAGTTTGATTGATAAAGAGCCGAATCAAAATGTGAATCCCGATGAAGTTGTGGCTGTGGGTGCGGCAATTCAGGCGGCGATTTTGGCGGGTGATGTGCGTGATGTCCTACTGTTGGACGTTACACCGCTATCTCTGGGCTTGGAAACGATCGGCGGTGTGATGAAAAAATTGATTCCTCGCAATACTACTATTCCTGTCAGGCGATCGGACATTTTTTCGACTGCTGAAAACAACCAAACTGTGGTAGAAGTTCACATCATTCAAGGAGAACGGGAATTAGGCCGGGATAATAAGTCTTTGGGACGGTTTAAACTGACCGGAGTTCCGCCGGCACCGCGAGGGATTCCGCAGATACAAGTAGCTTTCGATATTGATGCTAACGGGATGCTGTTGGTGACGGCTTTGGACAAAACTACTGGCCGAGAACAAAGTATTACTGTCCAAGGTGCTTCGACGCTTTCTCAGCAAGAAGTGAATCAAATGATTCGCGATGCGGAACAGTTTGCTCAAGCTGATAAGTTGCAGCGAGAAAAGGTGGAAAAACGCAATCGCGCTGAAGCTTTAGCTTATCAGGCTGAGCGACAATTGCGGGAAGTTGCACTCGATCGCGGAATGCAGTTTGCTCAAAGAAGCCGCCAACGAATCGAAACTTTGATTCGCGAATTGCGAGACAGTTTGGAACGCAATGATGAGCGGGGAGTTGACCAAGTTGGTTCGGATTTGCAGGATGCTCTTTATGATTTGAGCCGGGAAGTTGCAGCGTTTGCGATGGATGATGAGGATGATGATTTCTTTGAGTCTGTGAAGCGCACTTTTTCCGGCGATGGTAATAAGCGACGCACCGATGATTTTAGCAATGCTAAGCCTTATCGTCGATCGACTGTCGAGCCGATTCCCGATCGCCCTTACGATCGATCCTACGATCGAGATCGCGATCGCACTCCCGAGCGCAGAAGCAGTCCCAATCGCCCGAGTCGCCCCTATCAAAATCAAAGCGACGACTGGGATGACGATGACGATTGGCTGTAATTAGTGGTTAGTCATTAGTCCCTAGTCATTAGTCCCTAGTTTGAAGCAGGGAAGCAGGATGGCTAATGGCTAATGACTAATAATTAATAACTAATGACTAATGACTAATAACTAATGACTAACTATGCAAAACTTTCGCAATTACTATCAAATTTTGGGAGTGTCCAAAGACGCCTCGGCTGATGAGATCAAAAAAGCCTATCGACGGCTAGCGAGACAGTTGCATCCTGACGTAAATCCGGGGGACAAATCTGCTGACGATCGGTTTAAGGATATTAATGAAGCATACGATATTCTTTCCGATATCGATAAGCGTGCTCAATACGATCAGTTTAGTAAATTTTGGAAACAAAAGGGATTTCAAGGTCAACAAGGCGTGCGGATTCCCAATTTTTCAACTTGGGGAAGCGGTAAAACTAGCAGCAAAAAAACCGCTGAGAATGTCGATTTTAGCGACTACTCGGATTTTAATAAATTTCTCGATCAAGTCCTTGGAAGACGGCGGGAAGTGAGGATGGCGACGGCGAATGATGCAGCAGAACGATTTCCCTCAGCGGAACCCTGGAGTACAACTTCTAAGAAAACGAGTTATGTCGCCAATTCTCGGGAAGATAGAAGGGAAATTGACGATCGCGAAAATCGACGGGAAACTAGAGATATGGACGATCGCGAAAATCGACGGGAAACTAGAGAAATTGACGATCGCGAAATGCGACAGGATATTGACGCGAGGCTGACTTTGCGCTTAGAAAGAGCCTATTCCGGGGGAACCGAGCGAATTCGTCTGGAAGACGGGCGGGCGATCGAGGTAAATCTGCCTCCTGCTATGGTATCAGGCCAGCGGATTCGCTTGCGGAATCAAGGTATTGCTGGCGGAGATTTGTACTTAAAAATCACGGTTTCTCCGCATCCATTTTTTCGATTGGAAATGTCGGATATTTGCTGCGAATTGCCGCTGACTCCCAGCGAAGCGGTGTTGGGTGGAGATGTGGAAGTACCGACGCTGGATGGTAGGGTGAAAATGAAATTGCCTGCGGGAGTTACGTCTGGGAAGCGGTTGCGGCTGGCTGGTAAGGGCTATCCGACGGGAAATGGCGATCGGGGCGATCAGCTAGTAGAAATTCAGGTGGTAGTTCCCAAGGAAATTAGCGACGAAGAACGAGAATTGTACGAGAAGTTGCGAGAGGTTGAGTCTTTCAAACCGCGTCAAGATTTATCTGTATAATTGTAAGGTGTGCACTGCTAGCCTTGTCAAGATGTTCCTTATTTAGACACTTCTACCCGTTACTAGGCTCTGCCTGGTAAAGCAGATCCAGAGGCTCTGCCTCCAACTTTCCTCATAGAAGAGCGAGGCAGAGCCTCTAGACATTGATTCCCAGGCAGAGCCTGGGAACCAGTTAACCACCAATTACCCATTACCTATATGATGACATTCATCAACCCTAAGACAGATTTTGCCTTCAAAAAGATTTTCGGTTCTGAAAATAGCAAAGACATTCTCATTAGTTTTTTGAATGCCTTGCTGTATGACAGTCAGCCCACCATCCAAAGTTTAAAAATCTACCCTCCTTATTCAGCGCCGCGAATTCGAGGTCTTAAAGAGACTTATTTAGATATCAAAGCTGAGTTAGATGATAACACAACAGTAATTATTGAGATGCAAGTTCTGAACGTAGAGGCATTTGAAAAGCGGATTTTGTACAATGCAGCTAAAGCTTATTCCACCCAATTAGAAACAGCAGACAAATATGCGCTACTGAATCCAGTAATTGCCTTGACTATCACTGATTTTGAGATGTTTGAGGATTTTACCAAAGTAACTTCGCGGTTTGTCCTTAAGGAAAAAGACTTTTTGATTGATTATCCGGTTTACGATATTGAATTAGTGTTTGTTGAACTACCAAAATTCAAAAAAACGCTAAATGAGTTAGAAACATTGACCGATAAGTGGATTTATTTTCTCAAAACTGCTAAGGATTTGTCAGTAGTCCCTGAAACAATGCAAAGCGTGCCGGAAATTCAGAAAGCATTTACAATAGCCAATCGATGTGCCCTAACTCGGGAGGAGTTAACAGACTTGGAAAACGAGGAAATTTATATTCAAGATCGGCGAGGGGCAATATCTAAAGCAGTCAAACAAGGAAGAGAAGAAGGAAGACAAGCAGGAATCAAAGAAGGAAGAGAAGAAGGAAGAGAGGAAGGAAGAGAAGAAGGAATCCAAGCAGGACAATTAGCACTAATTATTCGTTTATTGGAACGCCGTGTAGGTGCTATAGATTCCGAAGTTGAAAGTCAAATTCAACAATTACCGATCGCACTTTTGGAAAATCTAGCAGATGCGTTGTTAAATTTTAACGACATATCAGATTTAACAGCTTGGTTGCAAACACAAGATTTGTCCGAAAATACTTAAGTAAAATTACTGTTGTAATTATTGCCAAAATAGCGAATAATTTACAGCAAGATAATCTTTTCGCGATCGGGAGCATTCTGCGACAATGACTCAAATGCCACCTCAATGCCAAAATCTGCAAGAACAAGTAGACTCTTTACTGCAACTGCTGCGTCAAGAATCATCTTTGCGACAACAAGATATTACAGCGGTGCAAGCTTCTTTGAAAAAAGCAATTTCTCCCGAATTTGAGATTGTGTTTGCAGGTGCTTTCAGTGCGGGAAAATCGATGCTGATCAATGCTTTGTTAGAGCGGGAATTGCTCTACAGTGCAGAAGGACACGCGACAGGGACTGAATGTTATATCGCGTTTGCTGAGCCTGACAAAGAGCGAGTTGTTCTCACGTTTTTGAGTGAATTTGAAATTCGAGAACAAGCATATGCTCTTTGCGAAAAGTTAGGTTTAACTACTGAACTTAATATTAATCAAACAGATGTAGTGCCACTTTTGTCTAAGGGGTGTAACATAATTATTGAAAAGGAAGGCGGCGAAAATAAATCAGAATTAGCCAAACAAGCTAAGGCTTTGATGTTGCTGTTAGAAGGTTTTGAAGCAAATCGCGATCGCATCCACACCCTCGAAAACGCTACCTACTCGATGGAACAGTTTAATTTTTCCAATCTGAAGGAAGCTGCTAGTTACGCCCGTCGTGGTAGCAACAGTGCGGTGCTGAAGCGGGTTGAGTATTATTGCTATCATCCGTTGCTACAAGATGGCAATATTATTATCGATACGCCGGGAATTGATGCGCCGGTGCAACGGGATGCAGAATTGACTTATGATAAGATTGAAAGCCCAGATACTTCGGCGGTTGTTTGCGTTTTGAAAGCAGCTTCGTCTGGGGAAATGACGACGGAAGAAACCGAGTTGATGGAAAAGACGCGGGGAAATCCGGGAATTCGCGATCGGCTTTTTTACATTTTCAACCGCATCGATGAAACTTGGTACAACACCCAACTGCGACAGCGCTTAGAAAATTTGATTAATTCCGACTTTCGCGATACCGCGAGAGTGTACAAAACTAGCGGATTGTTGGGATTTTATGGCAGTTTGATTAAAAATACCACAACGCGCGATCGCTTTGGTTTAGATACAATATTTGTCACAAGTCGCGATCGGGTTTCTGTAGATGCTAAGTTAGATTCAGAATTTCTCAGTAATAGCGAAGAAACTCCACAATTTATCAGCGAATTCAACCGCTACTGTGCCAACTCTGGCAAGTTATCTCCCAGCAAATTTCGGATTTCAGTTAATAGCTACGAAACACCAAATCAAAACTACGTGCGGATTCTGGCGGAACAAGGAAAACCGTTAATCGAGCAATTAATTCAAGATAGCGGTATCGAAGATTTTCGCACATCCATTACCCGTTACCTCACCGAAGAAAAGCGCCCGCAACTGTTCAAAAATCTCGCCGACGATTTAGAAGACTTGTGCATTCAACTGCGGAAAAATTACCAAACAATTCAGCGGGATTTGGACAGCCAGCCCCGCGAAATTGAAGCGATGAAAGCACAGGAACTTTTGCGGTTAAATCAAGAATTACAGGAAGTCGGACAGGATTTTCGGGAACATATCGCCACCGAAATCAATGAAATGATTATGAACAAGTGCGATATTTTTGATAACGATTTTCGGCAACTGCAATCTCGGATGATTCGGCGCTTGGACGAATTGCTAGATAGCTTTTCGGTTGAGGCAGCTTACGGGCGCACTGTGCTGACTCATCCCCGCAATGCTACAGCGCCTTTAATTGCTGTTTTAGTTGAGGCGCTTTACTATTTGGCAAATCAGTTAGAAGATATCTTAATAGAGTCTACAGCATCGCTGGTTGCTAATTTCTTCCAGTATTTGAAAGACAGCGTTCGCAAGTCTGAATACTATCGATTGCTTTATCGGTTGTTGGGGAATGACGGGGGAATTGAACAGCAGTTAGATGAGTTGTCAAAGCGGGTTTCTGATGCTTTGGTAAATGCGGCGGGCGTTGAGTGCGATCGCTACGTGCGAGAAAGTCCCCGTTTTTACGACGAAGACACGTTTTCAATTTATCAATTCCGGCAAACATTGCAGCAAACATCTCAAGGTTACGACTGCGAAAATATGGTAGACGCGCAACCAGCTATTCGGCAATTGTTGCGCTTAGATTTCGAGCCGAAAGTATCGAAAACCATCCGCCAAACTTTCCGCCAAACTGTTAATAAGACGCTGAAAGATCATTTGTTACCGATGGCCGAAAAGCAAGCGGATGATATTTTGCAGAAATACAGTCAAGCCCGCGATTATGTGGAGCAAACTTTGGCGCAGGAGGCGGAGGAGAAAATCGCTAGGAACCAGCGGCTGCAAGCTGAGAATGATGAAAAGATCGAAAAGTACGATCGGGCAGTTTCAGGGATTAATAGTTGTTTGCAGGCGATGCAATTGTACGAGCATTTGTTGCCTGTAATTGGACAAAATGAGGGTGTTTTGATGGATGGTGAATGATTGCAATTTTGGCGATTGAAATTACGGCGATTGGAAACCCGGCGATTGGAAATCGCGTCTACACAGACGAAACCCGCCTGCGCGGGTTGAAAGCATTCTTAGTCGCCCTCTGCTGGCACATTGTTTGTGTAGACGCGAATTCTATTCGCCCGGTTATTGCGAAAAGAAAGATGCTACTCTAAAATAGCTAGGATGACCGTTAAGAAAACTTATAGATTAATATGGAAGATAAATTAATTTTTCACAACTGCGGTAATGATGATGCTTTATCTTTTGGTAACGCAATGCTGAAAGTAGAAAAACTAAATGAAACAGTAAATAACGTTTTGCCTGAGTATGAGTTAGGAAGGACACTCGATCATTTGTTAAGCCAACAGCAGCTAAATATTGATGTAGGTTTAACTACCGATCGAACACGTTATTTATATGAAAACTGGTTTGGTCAAGGTATAGATTGTGAAATTCTCAGAGTGGGTGCTAAGGGCTGGAAGAAAGGAAAAATTAAGCTCAAACTCAATGTTACTATAGAATTTTGCCCAGACGAACCAGAAGTTGAAGAAACACCAGAAAACAACGAATCAGAAACTAGCAAACCCGAATCACCCCTCGATGATTTGCGCCGCCAACTACTAAACCATGAAAATCAACCCAACAATTCATGACTAAAACCCCCAGAATCCCCATTCCCCCAGAAGTCAGAAAATACGTATTCACCCGCAATAAATACCAATGCCAAAGCTGCGGCCAAACCAAACAAGAAACCCAACTGTCGATCGATCATATCATCCCCCTAGCCCGTGGCGGCAGCAACGACATCAGCAACCTGCAAACCCTCTGTCTCATCTGCAACCAACAGAAAACTGACAAACTAGACCCCCGTTTCCGGCGACACTTTGACCTGTGATACAGCATTTTTCAGGTAAGTAGGTGCTAGCAGAGATAGAGGACACGGCAGTGCCGTTTCCCTACTGCGATCTATTCTCTCTCTTCTCTTCCTCTGCGCCCTCTGCGCCCTCTGCGGTTAAAAAATCCTACCATCGATAATACCGATAAGGATCGTCCCCATTCTCAAAATCCGTCTTATAATCCGAGTGATAAAACTCCTGACTCGAACCATTAAACACAACCCCATCCGCCTTAAAACTCGCCCCCAAATTAGCCAAAATCTGAGCATTCGCGCGAGTTTGTCGCCAGCGAGTAAAGCGCAAATAAGTCTTAGTATCAGCATTCAAACTATCCGGGTCAAGCTGAGAGAAAATCGCCACTCCCTTGCCAACTTGTACCCGACTTAACAAACCGCCAGCGCCAATTTCTCCCCCAGACTTAATCAACCAAGTATCATAAAAAGAGCGCGATCGCAAATCCGAACCGCTAACACCCTTCACCTCATCCCAACTCGGAACCGCCAGCGAACCGCCGAAATCCTTCGATTGCTGCAAACCCACGCCCAAACCCGCAGCAGGCACTTGACGCGGCAGGAAAAACGCCTTACCGCCAGCATTCAAATAACCGCGCAAATCAGCATCTTTCAGATTCGCTTGGGCCCCCACAATTGCCAAACCAACATCTTGAGAAATCGCATTAGCCCGCTGATAAATTACCCCCAAACTGTCCAACTTCTTGGCATCGCCATCTCCCCCAATTAAAACCACTTTATCCGGCTTCCCCAACACCGGCGAATTCATCCCGTAACTCACAATTTGCTGGACTAATTGCGCCGCCCCAGCATCCGCAGTAAAATGGTCTTCCAAATCCAACTCATTTAAAATCAACCGCCCTTTTCCGTAGTCCAATTCCATCAGCGGCGAATAAGCTAAATCAAACTCAGATTCCAAAATTGGCCGCCAAGAAGTGCGGTGCGGTTTCTCAATTGAAGCGCTGCTGACACCGCCGCGATTTCCCCAATGCCAGCCGTACCAAGGCATATTTGACGGACTCAATCTTGCCCCGGTTTGAATCGTATCGGGATACGCTTCAATCAGCGTGCTTTCCCCTGTCCAATCACGCAAATCTGCATCGTCTAAACCGCTAACTGTGGGGTGGTTGCTGTCAATTGGATACGCGCGGCGACTGACGTGTTCGGCAACCCGCAAACCCATATTTTTCAGCCATTCCCGGCGCTGGGGAAACACTATTGCTTTGCCGCCGTTACGCACGAAAGTTTCTAAATTTCCTGGCAAGTTTTGCCCGCTAGAAAATGCTTCCCTACCGATAATTAATAGCGATGAAACTTGCGAACCGTTCCACGGCACAAGCTGATGACCTAACTGTTTTAACATGGCCGATGTTTTGCCAACTGGATCGAAGATTGTCACCGCATCCTTGACTTTGGTTGGATTGGCAAAAACCCGGAAAGCGAATGTATCGGAGTGCGGGCGATCGCCTATTCGCGCAGTTAAGCGAATTTCGCCGTCAGCTTTGCTGGAAATTGCATTTGGCAATTTCACGTCAATTGGAAAAAACAGCGTGCCTGCTGTCTCAATTTTCCCCTTCTTTTCGCCCGTTACAATTTCTTCTCCTCCGACCAAAACTCGCCAATTTAATGCGAAATCTTGCGCCGCTCTGGTATCGTTAATTACTACTATTTGTTTCGCCAATTTTCCGCCTGCAAAAAAGCTGTGATCTTTCGCAGTAAAAGCCTGATTTGCACCCGCAATCCAAGCCAAAGTCGGGCCGTTATTATTCATAATTGCCTCGCCGCCGGGATACATTTTGTAAGCTTCTGGCTGCAAGTAATTCAAGAGATTATTCGATACTTGCTTCAAATAAACGCCCCGGCGATTAGGTTGAAATCCGCCAATATCCACTCTTGTTCTGCCAGCATCCGAAATTTCCCAACCGTGTCCGCCTTGCCAAGGAATCATCCCCCCAGACATTCCGAAAGTCCGCCAACTCCGCCAAGTATTCGTACTGAATAACTGCTGCAACTTTTGAAAAGCTGGTGCAAAATCTAAATCCTTGTTCATATGCCAGCTTTTATACTCTTGATTCTTGACAAATTGCTCGCTAATTTTACCTTTATAACCCGGAGTTTCTAACTCGTAGGCCTGTTTTCCCAGATAAATTGCTGCAAATTCAGTCATCCAAGGTTCGCTGACAATCACCTTATCAAAACCTTGCCGGTTTCGCATCATTGTTGCGTGCAGAGGCGTACCAAATTCTACCACCATGTAGGGCATTTCTCCGGTTTTGCTCCACTCAGAAATCCACTCTTCTCTCTCTTGCAACGGCATCACATTTAAATAAGAATTGAGGGAATAAACATCGCCGAAAGTGCCGCCTTGATGTACCATTACAGGTCTGGTTGGGTCTGCCGATTTCATAGTAGCAAAAGCCTCATTTCCCAACGGGGTTTTGGCGCGCATCCGCTGGTCTTCTACGGGGCCGAGAGTTCCTTCTATTTTCTTTTTGCCGATGCGGCGGGGATTTTGGTCGTCACCGCTACCGAAATAATTGGGACTTGTCGCCCACATTAATACTGAGGGATGATTGCGGTAGCGGCGCATTTCTGCGGCCATTCGGGCTTTCCAGCGATCGATTATTTGGCGGTTATTCCACTGTTCACTCCAAGCGATGGGAGTAATGTCTAAAGCTGGCGCCATAATTGGAAAACCTTTGAGGTCAGCGCGTTCGGAAAATAGTTCTCGGAAGTGCCATCTGCCGCGTTCGTCGTGATTCCAAGGCCAGATTTCTGTTATATTGAAACCGGCTTTTACATAGCCGTCAATTAGTTTGTCAGAAACTTCTACTGTGCCACCTTCCCAAGTATCGGAATGCAAGTTTGGACGCAGGCGAAATTCGGTTCCATTTAAGAAAAACTTGCGCCCTTCTACCCAAAATTCGCGGAAGCCGAAAGGTTGATTGTATTGCGTGTCAATGCCACTTCCTTTGACTGCCAATTTCAGGGTATAAAGGTTTGGTTTGCCGAGATCCCAGAGTCGGGGGTTTGGCCAGTCCCATTGGATTTGGACTGTTTGAATTTGTTTGGCTTGAACGTTGGCGCTTCCTGTGAAATTTTGTTCAACTTTGCCTTTTTCGTCGAGCATTTGGGCGATTAGTTGAACTTGACCGTTTTGGGTAACGTCTTTGAGTTCTATATCTAATTTAACTTGCTTGTTTCGGGTGGAAGTTTGGACGAATACGTCGCTAATTAACGGGCCTGCGGGTACGCCCAGAACTCTGACTTCGCCGATGATTCCCCGGGATTGCAGATTGGATTTTGTGGTATAGATTTCTGTGGGACTCATAATCACGGCTTTGTCTTTTTCGTCGGAGACTGCCGCGACTAAAATTGATAGGGTGTTTTGACCTGGTTTGGCAACTTTTGTAATCTCAACATTGCCGTAGGGCCATTCAATTTGGCCGCAGTTGATGCCGTTGATGAAGATGATGGCATCGGTACTGACTCTGGCTAAGTCGATAAAAATTCGGCGGTTTTTCCAGTCGCCGGGAATTTCTATATTTCTCTGATACCAGGCTTTTGATAGTTGTTTGCTGTTGAATTTTTCCCAGTTTTGACCGGTGCCGCGAGTGATGATTCCGGGGATGAATTCGCTTTTTTCTTCTTGCCAGTCTCCGGGTACTTGGATGGAGCCCCAACTGGGGGATGCGGGGGGATTTTGGGGGTTGCCAATGGCGGGGACAAATTGCCAAGTTCCGTTGAGATAGATTTGGTCGCGCTGGTTGTCGATCGCACTTGCGGCCACTGAGGTAAGATTGGGAAAGCCGATCGACGATATGACTGAGTTGCTAGCCGAATTGGGATTTTGCAGCGCGTAACCGATGAATCCGAAGACGATGGCGGCTGCGAAAAATAACCCGATAATTTTTGCCAGCTTGTGATTCACTCGCTTATTCCTCCTAGAAATCAGCTGATCCAATTTGTCCCTTCATCTATAATAGTAGTTTATCCAGCACCAGTCCGAAGTGCAAATCTGTCTCTCGGAAGATGGCACGGGCTGGGCAAATGTGGTTTTGTATAGAAAAAACAGATAATTAGTTTTAGCAATATTGTTTTATCGGCACAACAAGCGCGATCGCGCCATCGCTACAGGTCAACAAAAATGAGTCGGTTCCAGGTATTGCCTTTGCCCATTAAATCTTACAGCATTGCTACATTTAGCGCCGCCACGGCATTATTGCTGATTACTCTGTTACTGTTTGCACTCCAGGCAACTCCTGCAATCTTACTTTTTGGCGCTGCAATGGTTGGCGCTTGGTATACTGGCTTAAAGTCCGCAGAACAAGAACTAGAAATCGAACGCAAGATTATTTCAAAAGTAATTGATACGGCGGCTTGCTTGATTGTAGTTCTTGACAGTCAAGGACGGATTGTGCGATTCAACCAAGCTTGCGAAAAAACCACAGGTTACTCGCTAGCAGAAGTTGTGAATAAATATGTTTGGGATTTGTTCTTGATTCCAGAAGAATTAGAGCCAGTTAAAACAGTTTTTACCAAACTCAACGCGGAAAATTTTTACAGCGAATATCAAAACTATTGGCGTACTAAAAACGGCTCGAAGCGCTTCATTTCTTGGTCGAATACTGTGACCGTAGATGGCGATGGTTTGGTAGAATATGTAATAGCCAGTGGCATCGATATTACCGATCGCAAAGAAGCAGAAATCGCCCTAGCTTTATCCTACGCTAAGCTCGAAAGCCGAGTCAAACAGCGAACAGTGGAACTGAGAACACTGGTAGAAAATACGCCGGATGTGATTATCCGCATTGACAAAGAACTGCGTTATATTTATGTCAATCAAGCGGTTGTAAGAAGCCAAGGAAAACCTGTTTCATTCTTTCTCGGCAAAACCAGTCAAGAAATCGGAACGCCGCCGGAAATTTGCCAGATCTGGGATAAAACTCTACGCAAAGTATTTGAAACTGGTCGAGAAGAAATCATCGAATTTCAAGCATTTTCAACCGACGGTATTAAAACTTATCAATCTCGCGTAGTTCCAGAATTTGACTCTGACGGCGTACCAGAATCGGCATTGATTGTCGCCCGCGATATCACAGAACTAAAACTTGCAGAAACTCAAAGATTGCAGTTGACAATCGAGCAAACAGCGAGGGAAAAAGCGGAAATAGAACAACAGCGATCGGCATTTTTAGCAGAAGTCAGTAAAATGCTGGCTGCGACCTTTGACGGGGAAACGGTGCTGCAAAATGTCGCAGAATTGGCAGTAAGTTCGATCGCGGATGGGTGCTACATTCATTTGACCGAAACAGACTCAAAAGTGCGTCTAGTCGCTGTAGCTCACGCAGAACCCTCTGCGGTTGAGACTATTAATAACTGGGGAATCCGCAACCCGATCGACTCTACTGCTGTCAACGGCTATCCGCTGGTAATCCGCACCGGAAAATCGGAACTAATTGCCGAAGTGGATGCGGAGATTCTAGCAGCAGGAGCCGAAAATGCAGCAGAAATCGAAATATGGCGTGAAGCGAAGCTATCCCGTAGGGAATCGCTCGATATCGGTTCTCACGCTTGCGTACCGCTGAGAGCTCGCGGGCGGGTAATGGGTGCGATAACTTGCTTTACCTCGAAGGTTGGTCGCCGCTACAGCGCCGGAGACATGGCAATGCTAGAAGATTTAGCATACCGCGTGGCGATCGCCCTCGACAACGCCAGACTTTACGCAGAAGCCCAACAAGCACTATCCCAAACATCGGAATCCTTCGCCTTAATTGACTCGCTGCTAGAAGCATCTCCCCTAGGGATTTGCTTTCTCGATCGCGAAATGCGCTTCATCCGCATCAATCAAGTATTAGCAGAACTCAACGGTTTACCCGCAGCACAGCATCTCGGTGCAGACTTCCGCGAATTGTTTTCCGAATCCGCAGTGGAGTTTGCACCGATAATTCAGCAAGTTTTAGAAACAGGCCAGCCAGTTTTAAACGTAGAAATTAGCGGCGAATCTCAGGGAAAACCGGGCTATTTCGGTCATTGGCTAGCCAACTACTACCCGGTGAAAAATCCCAGGGGAGAAATCATCGGCGCCGGGGTAATTCTCGCAGAAATTACCGCAGCCAAACAAACAGAATTAGCTTTGACAGAAAGCGAAATCCGCTTCCGCAGCGTGGTAGAATCCAACATGATCGGCATCGGTTTCTGGGATGCCGGCGGCGAAGTTACGGGCGCTAACGACGCCTTGCTGGAAATGATCGGATATACGAGGGAAGACTTAGTTTCAGGACAGATTAGTTGGGTAGAACTGACGCCGCCGGAATACGGAGAACTCGATCGCGCCGCCCTAAAACAAGTCGCAGAATTAGGAAGTTGCGCGCCTTATGAAAAAGAATACATCCGCTCTGACGGCTCGCGCTTCCCAATTTTAGTCGGCGCCGGAAACTTGCAAGGATGCACAGACAAAGGATCGTTCTTTGTGCTCGATATCACCGATCGCAAACAAGCCCAAAACCAGATCCGAGAAAACGAAATACACATTCGCCGCCAACTAGCAGAAATCGACTTAGTTTACGACACCACACCAGTCGGGCTGTCCTTTGTGGATACCAATTTACGCTACCTTCGGATTAACAAATGCCTCGCCGAGATCAATGGTCGATCGATCGCCGATCACATCGGGCGCACTGTGCGAGAAGCGATACCCGAAATCGCCGATATGGTAGAGCCGATTTACCGCCAAGTGCTGGCGACGCAAACCCCCGTGCTCGACTTGGAAATTAAGGCCGAAACCTTTCAACAGCCGGGAGTTGTGCGGGATTGGCAAGTCAGCTTTTATCCCGTAAGCGATGAATCGGGAACGCTGTTGGGCGTTAGCAGCGTGGTTGCCGAAATCACCGATCGCAACCAAGCAAAACGGGTGATCCAGCAAAGCGAAGCCATATTCCGGCGACTGTTGGAATCAAATATTTTCGGAGTCGCGATCGGCGATTTTAGCGGCCGCATCGCCTACGCCAACGATTCCCTGCTCAAAATGGTCGGCTACACCCGCTCAGAGCAGTTGTCTGGTCAAATGCGGTGGGATAGGATGACTCCCCCCGAATACCTGCACCTAGACGCCAAGGCGGCCGAGGAAATTCGGGCTACGGGAGTCGCAACTCCTTTCAAGAAAGAGTACATCCGCAAGGATGGTAGCCGCGTGCCGATTTTGATGGGCGGGACGATTCTGTGCCCGGACGATCGCGCACCAGAGACGATCGTCGCATTTTACATCGACTTGACTGAGATATCGCGGGTGGAAGCAGAACTCAAAAATAATCAAGAACGGCTGCAAATCGCTCAGCAAGCAGGCAAAATCGGAAGTTTTGAATGGAACGTCCAAACCGGCGAAGTCGCGTGTACGCCGGAGTTAGAGGCTTTGTACGGGCTGCCGATCGGCAGTTTGGACAGCTATCAAACTTGGCTGGAAATGGTGCATCCAGACGATCGCGCTGTTACCGAACAGCAAGTGCAGGCGGCGGTAGGCTCCGGGGAGGAATTAAACATTGAGTTCCGCATTTGCCGCCCGGACAAAACCGTGGGCTGGATGGCTTGCAGGGCGACTGTGTTTCAGGACGATCGCGGTTTGCCTCTGCGGACGATCGGCGTCAACGTCGATATTAGCGATCTCAAACAAGCAGAAGAGGCGCGATCGCAAATCAATCAAACTTTGGAAGCATTGATTCGCGCTTGTCCCCTCGCAATTACGGTTTTCGGCGCCGACGACGGCATTGTCAAAATGTGGAACCCAGCCGCCGAGAGGATTTTTGGCTGGTCAGAATCAGAAGCCGTAGGTCAATTTGTGCCCAGCATTCCCCCAGACAAGCGGCAGGAATTCATGGCAAATTTGGAAGGAATTCGTGCCGGCAATGCGATCGCGGGCATGGAAACCCACCGCCAAAGGAAAGATGGGAGATCGATCGACATCGGCTTGTGGGCAACTCCAGTCCGCGACGGCGAGGGCAATATTAACTGTATGTCGATCGTCGCCGACATCAGCGATCGCAAGCAAGCCGAGGCAGAACTCGCTCGGTTGCTCGATCGCGAACAAGCCGCCCGGGCAGAAGCAGAAGCCATCAACCGCCTGAAAGACGAGTTTTTAGCAACTCTTTCCCACGAACTGCGGACGCCTTTAAATGCGATTCTGGGCTGGGCGCAGATACTTCGCAGAGGCAAGTATACAGAAGCTTCTTTAGCTACCGGTTTGGAGGCGATCGAACGTCAGTCGAGGGTGCAGGTGCAGCTAGTCGAAGATTTGCTCGACGTTTCCCGGATTATTCAAGGCAAACTTGCTCTCAAACCCGGCTGGTTCGACATGGTAAAGATGATCGAAGTTGCTCTGAATGCAGTCAATTTTGTAGCTGAGGGCAAGTCTGTCACTGTTTCCTCAGAATTTGACCCCGCAGTCAGCTTAATCTGGGGCGACACCCAGAGGTTGCAGCAGGTAGTCTCGAATTTGCTGACTAACGCCGTCAAGTTTACACCTGCGGGGGGAACAGTCCAAGTGCACTTGTCTGCGGTAAGTGTTACCGATTCTCCATCTCCCAATTACGTGCAAATTACTGTCAGCGATACCGGAAAAGGCATTTCTGCGGAGTTTCTGCCCTACGTGTTCGATCGCTTCCGACAAGCAGACGGCTCGATTACTAGGGCTGACAGCGGTTTGGGACTGGGATTGGCGATCGTTCGGCACTTAGTCGAACTCCACGGCGGCACTGTGCGCGCCGAAAGTCCCGGAGAGGGGTTCGGCGCGATATTCACAGTCATGCTACCGCTCAAACAGCGTCGGAATCAGCAGTCGCAGTTGAGAGGGGAAAGGAAAGTCGCTCCCATGCGTCAGGCTATTTTGGCCGGTGTCAAGGTGTTGGTTGTGGACGACGAACCCGACAACCGCGAGTTTTTGGTGGCTGCGATCGCACAGTTGGGCGCAAATGCGGCGGCGGCGGCTTCGGCTGCAGAGGCGATCGAACTTTTGCAGCAGTCGCCACCGGATATTCTAGTCAGCGATATCGGTATGCCCGTTGAGGACGGCTACTCGCTAATCCGTAAAGTGCGATCGTCCGAATCCGGTACAGCCAAGCGCTTGCCGGCAGTAGCACTGACAGCTTATGCTAGCGAACAAGACCGCGATCGGGCGATCGCCGCCGGTTACGACGAACATTTACCAAAGCCGATCGATCCAGCTCTTTTCGCCGCCGTTTTAGCCCGGTTAACAAATTCCCAGTAGCCTACACAAACAACCCGGCGGTTGTTTGTATAAATGCGGTTTCCAACCGCCGGGTTATATCAATTCCGTTTGCATCGGAATGATATAAACGGAGAAGATGGAGGAGACGGCAGTGGCGGGTGCCGACAAATTGTGGCGGGTGGGGCCACGCCAGGCCGGGGGCCCGAAATAATTGCCGCGCAGCCGG
>JANPMV010000145.1:0-12178 GCA_031427135.1 Cyanobacteria bacterium VAR_87_metabat_62
CAAATCGGCAACTTCGCCAAAGAAGTGAAAGATACTGCCCAACAAACAGCCTCCGACTTCATTCAAAACAATAACGCCAATACCGCCGAAATTCTGCAACTAATTTCATCGATGCGCGAAACCGCCACACAGTTTCCCGAAGACATTCGCGATGGGATAATTATTGATATTGAAGATGTCGAAACGGAAATTAAGAAACCGGAAAGCCAATGGAGTAAAGCGAGATTAAAGAAGAGTCTGACTGCGATGATTGCGGCCGGTACTGCGATCGCGATTCCGATCGCAGGGATGACTGATTTTGCTAGTAGTGCGATCGATCTCGGTCAAAAGGTGGGCATCGAACTCAAGCTACCGTCGGCACGGTAAATTGGATAAGAAATTAGGAGACGGCAGTGCCGTGTCCCTACAATTAATGGGTAGGGACACGGCACTGCCGTCTCCTAATTTCGGCTTATTTAATTTACCGTGCCGACGGTAACTTGAGTTCGATACCAACTTTTTGACCGAGATCGATCGCCTTATCAGCAAAATCAGTCATCCCTGCGATCGGAATCGCGATCGCAGTACCCGCCGCAATCATCGCAGTCAGACTCTTCTTTAATCTCGCTTTATTCCATTGGCTTTCCGGTTTCTTAATTTCAGCTTCGACATCTTCAATATCAATAATTACACCGTCGCGAATGTCTTCAGGAAACTGCGTTGCGGTTTCGCGCATAGATGAAATCACTTTTAGTATTTCTGCCGTATTGGTGTTATTATTTTGCACGGATTGATTGCCACTAACTGCGGCGCTGTTCGACGAACCGCCGATATTTCCGGAGAAGTTAGCACCTTGAAAAGCACCTTGAAAGTCGTTGGTTTCAGAAGAATTTTGAGTCATTTTTGCTTCGGCTTTATTAATAATTGGTCTACTAACAGCTAGTTTAGCAATATCTACAAGGTCATCATATTCTCTTCCATATTTTTCATCGCCCCTTTGCCTGATGCGCCGAAGTTCGATCGACTCATAGCCATCCAACAACGGCCGCAAATCCCAACTCTTTTTAAGTTTACCGACGCGAACCTTAGTCTCGCCCATCTCCTCCAATCCTAGCAACTCCTCGTAATCCAGCGGATCGGCATCGGGATAACCGGGAACCGGCACCCATTGACTGATTTCCAGATTCGCAAAAGAATTGTGGATTTTGGTAAAAGTATCCCGGATGAGACTCAGAAAAGAACGCCGCGTCGATTCCCGCCCGCTAACGGCAATCAAGATTTTCTCATCTTCGGGGTCAGATTTAATTCGGGCGATATTGTACACTTCCTTGCCTTCGGTGTACTCCAGCATTACCCCCGTGCGCCAGTGGGTGCAGTTGTGGATTTTCTCGTGCATCAGGACGATGAAACGCGAGAGAATGCTGTCGGGGAGGATGCGGTAGTGATATTGAAATTCCAGAGTTTCGCCTTCGAGTTTGGTGTTTTCCGGTTCTTCTTTGGGCAAAATGCCGGGGATGAGGAAAGTTAGCGCGCTGCAATCTTTGATGGGGAAGCAGAGTTGAAATTCTTCCATCAACTCGGTGAGGCAATTGTAACGGTGGCTGGGATATTTAGTTGAGTCGAGGATGCGACTGAGATCGGCGTGGGTGAGAATGCCTTTGGTTTTGACTTTGAGTGTGTCGTCGCTGAGGAGGGCATAGATGCCTTCTGTCACCCAGTGGGGATTGAGGATGTTGGTAGATTGCAAAATCGGGTGTTCGCGGAAGTTGAGGACAATGCCCAGATTGTGCAGCAGTCCGAGTAATTGGGTTTTGTCGGTTTCTTCCCAGATATTTTCTTTGCCGCAGATGCTGGCGTATTCGCTGATGCTGATGAAGTCTTTGTCGAGGTTTTCCAGGCGCTGCTTGACTTGGAACCAGCTTAGCGGCAAAAGATCGTAGACTTCTTTGAGTTGGGAGATTTCGGTGTGGATGGCGCTGCGGAGTTCGTCGATGCCGGTGCCGCTTTGGCAGGAGGTTTCGATAATCGCTTTGATGTTGGGATATTTGTCGCGCAAGGCTTTGCGGTTGAGATCCAGGGGTTGTTCGTCGCACTTGTTGCCGACGATGATGACGGGGGAGGCGTCGCCGAAGCTTTCGATCAGTTTCAGCCAGTATTCGAGGCGGTTTTCGTCTTCGCTGGTGCGGCAGTTGCAGGCGAGGAGGTAGAGGCTGCGTTTGGTGAGGAAAAATTGGTGGGTGGCGTGGTAGATTTCTTGTCCGCCGAAGTCCCAGACGTTGAGTTTGACGGGTTTGGTGTTGACTGTAATTTGCCAGTTTGTGATGTTGAGTCCGTCGGTTTGGGGCTGGTTGGGGTTGTATTGGTTGTGGGTGAGGCGGTTGATCAGGGAGGTTTTGCCGACGCTTCCTTGGCCGACGAGGAGGACTTTGGCTTCGTTGAGGGGGAGGACTTCGCCGCTGCGGAGTTGGCGCAGGTAATTGAAAATGGCGGCGGGAGTACCGGAGTCTTTTGTGTCGCCTAGAACTTCTGGAGAAATGGGCAGGGGATTGTCGCGGAGGTCGAGTTTTTCAAGTTTTGGCAGTGTTTCTAAGCATTCAGGAATCTTTTCAATCTGATTGTTATAGAAGGAAAGCATTGTCAGATTGGACAGTTTGCCGATCGCATCGGGGATGGAGGTTATCTGATTGTTACCGAGGTAAAGCCCTGTCAGATTGGATAATTGAGCGATCGCATCGGGGATGGAGGTTATCTGATTGCTCCAGAAGGAAAGGTCTGTCAGATTGGATAATTGAGCGATCGCTTCGGGGATTTCTGTGATCTGATTGCCACCGAGCTTAAGGTGTGTCAGATTAGATAATTGAGCGATCGCATCGGGGATGGAGGTTATCTGATTGTCAGTGAGGTCAAGCCCTGTCAGATTAGATAATTGAGCGATCGCATCGGGGATGAAGGTTATCTGATTGTTACCGAGGTAAAGCCCTGTCAGATTGGATAATTGAGCGATCGCATCGGGGATGAAAGTAATCTGATTGTACAAGAGGACAAGTTTTTTCAGATTGGATAATTGAGCGATAGCATCGGGGATGAAAGTAATCTGATTGCCACTGAGGTCAAGTTCTGTCAGATTGGATAATTGAGCAATCGCATCGGGGATGGAGGTTATTTGATTGTCCAAAAGGACAAGCCATGTCAGATTGGATAATTGAGCAATCGCATCGGGGATAGAAGTTATCTGATTGTCGAAAAGGAAAAGCTCTGTCAGATTGGATAATTGAGTGATCGCATCGGGGATAGAAGTTATCTGATTGTTACTGAGGTCAAACTTTGTCAGATTGGATAATTGAGCGATCGCCTCTGGGACGAGGGTAATCTGATTGTTAGATAAGTTAAGTATTTTTAAGTTGGTTAATTGAAGAACAACATCAGGAAACTGAGTTAACTTATTCCCAATCCATTTTCGTTTCTCATAATCCCACTTCCCCAACACCAACGTCTCAAGCTGCGTACACTTGCCAATCTCCGGCGGCAATTCCTCCAACCCCAACCCCGCCAAATCCAATTCTGTCTGGCCCTCATCAGCCGCTTTGTCGATTAACTGCAACAACTCTTCTCGCGTCATATCTTTTGTCTCCCCGTAGTCTTCATTTGATTGTGACAGGATTTTTTGCTGCGTGGGGAGTTGCCCGCACATGGCGATCTAAGAAACCGGGTTTTTTTGCGTTTCTACGCTGTAACGAAGAATTCTCGCAAAAACCCGGTTTCTGGCCACCCGCGCATCACCAACAATTAAAAATTGCCAAATAACTGACGATTCCTAACCGCAGTCACTATGTTGAACTTCAGTAAAAAAACCGTTGTTCTCCCGATCGCACTTAAGCCGATAATCCTGCCATTTTCCAAGATAAAATGCTCTGACCAAACATCCGATCGCGGATCGAACAATCGCGTAATTTCTCCCGTCTGCGGATCGATGCTGGTTAAATCCGAACCCTTGTATCGATTGCATGGCAAACACGATAAAGCCAGATTCTCTAGCACTGTTTTTCCACCATGTTTTCTCGCAACTACATGATCGACCTCGTGGGTATAAATCGAGAAATCCTGATGCAGTCTGCAATACTCACATCTTCCCTCTACCCGCTGAAATACCTCCCTGCGTAAAGCAGGTGAAATCTTTAAGGTCATTGTTAGGAAGCTACAGGTAGAAGAGTAGAGTACGCACGAATTTTCAGCATTTGCATCAGCCTATCTAACTCCTCGTAACTGTCGAGTTCATCCGTTTCGGTTTCATTCAAACCACCTTCTCGATTTCGATCTAGCAATTCTCGCAATCGATGTTGAGCTGTTTCAGAAACCTTGAAATTCCAAATCTCTAAGGGTGTTGGTTGAGTTATCAAAAAATCCAGCACTTCTTCATAGGCGATCGATTTATCTGTGATATTTTGTTTGGACAGATTGGCAATTGATAGCCATTGCGTTAGTAGTATTGGTAGTCGGTCTTGGAGTTGCTCTAGTTGTGGTAAGAGTGTATCAGGAACTTCGATCGTGAATTGAGCCATAAAAGACCTCTAGCACAATTTTCACCTTGATTTTAACCTATTTTCCTGAAACTACAATATCAAATTTCCCCAACACCAACGACTCAAGCTGCGTGTACTTGCCAATCTTCGGCGGCAATTCCTCCAACCCCAACCCCGCCAAATCCAATTCTGTGGAGCCCTCATCAGCCGATGAGTCGATTAACTGCAATAAGTGCGATCGCGTCATATCTTTTGTCTCCCCGTAGTCTTCATTTTATTGTGACAGAATTTTTCGCTTGGTGGGGAGTTGCGTGCGCCGTAATCCGTAGAAACCGGGTTTTTCCCATATCTACGGCTGTCATCAAATATTCTCGTAAAAACCCGGCCACCCACACGTAACCCGTAGAAACCGAGTTTTTTGCCATATCTACGACTGTCATCAATAATTCTCGCAAAAACCCGGTTTTTGGCCACCCGCGCCTCAGTTATGTTAATGGGAGATGGACAATCTGATCCTGGTATTCATCATCGAATGAACCATCAGCAATCAAAATTAATTCCTCAATATTTTGCCCAATACTTAAATCTGAGTTCAACACAAAAATCCCTGGAATATGTCTGCCGACCGCCATATTATCTGCCAGATGGACGGGCATTGACTTGCAGTTGTTCGTCACTAAAATAAAACGATTATCCTCACACCAAATCAAAATATCCGGATCGAGGGTACTTTTCGGAGGTGTACCAATGTCGCCCACTGACCAAATTACTAAATCCGGGCGTTTCCGGCGAAGTTGTGTCGCATAAATTGGCGTAACATTCTCATCCATCAAATATTTAAGCGCCATTTCTCTCAAGCACCCTGAATCGCAGTTTGTCTTTCCCGTTCAGCCTTCAATTTTCGCAATCTTTCCGCCGCCGGATGAGGATTTGCTGCTTGTATTTTTCGCTGCTGATGCGACCATTCCAACCAATCTTGTATATATTGACTTACTGATTCCTTGTTTAGCAAATAATACAAAATAGTTGTGTAAACTTCTGCTAAAGTTAGAGATGGATAAAGTTGCTGAATTTCTTCTGGGGTGCGTTCCCGATAAAGATACTCATAAAGTACCGTCTCAATCCCGATGCGATGTCCTTTAATCCGAATATCATCCGGTGCTAAGAAATCAAAATACTGATTCAGTTCCATATTTAAAATTCCTGTTTTAGCTATCTACTATTATCCTGATTATACTCAATCGGTAGTTTTCATTTTATTGTGACAGGATTTTTTGCTGGGTGGGAAGTAGATCGCGCACCGTAATTTAAGAAACCGGGTTTTTATGGGTTTCTGGGCTGTCACCAACAATTTTCGCAAAAACCCGGTTTCTCGCCACCCGCGACAATCTAAGATTAAATCCATATAAAAAACACAGCCCGGACAGTTAGTTGGGCTGTGTTTTTTGCAATTAGATTTTAAGTGCGGATAAAAGGACTTGAACCTTCACTCCTTTCGGAACCAGAACCTAAATCTGGCGCGTCTGCCAATTTCGCCATATCCGCTTTTTGACATTCAACTATTCTAACACACAACAGAGCATCCGTCAACATTTTAAAACCCGGTCTTTTTTGACACCGGGTTTACGGATGAGTCATCGCCACAGCAATTTTCCCTATTTTTAACTCGTCACTTAGCTTTGACCGATCGCCTTCCAGGTAATTTCGTCCACCACGCCGTTGGCCGTCAAACCCTTATACTGCTGGAAGCTCTTGACAGCCGTAGCAGTGCGAGCGCCAAAAATACCGTCGATCGGGCCTGGATCGTAACCCTGTATTTCTAAACGCACCTGTAGTGTCTTCACCTTGGAACCAGCAGCACCTTTAGTTAGAGCGGTTGTACGATTAGCCGCCACAGGATCACTCTTTTCAGTTGGAGCGCTACTCTCAATTGGAGCATTACTCTGCAAACTTTCAGCAGATGGCTGCGGATCGGCTGCTAAAGCTGTCCAAGTTTCTTTGTCTACGATGCCGTCTGAATTCAACCGCTTAGACTGCTGAAAAGCACTGACAGCCGATGTGGTGCGAGAACCGTAGGAACCGTCGATCGTCCCGATCGCAAAACCGTGAACTTGCAAGCGCTGTTGTATCGCCGCAACTTCAGGCCCGTCAGCTCCCGCCGAGATAGTTTTTTCCTTTCTCACAGGCTTTTGCTCGCCCGCGTAAAAAGGCTTGTTAAACATATCTCCTCGGGAATTTGTATCGGGCTGCGCCGATGCACCAGGATCGGCGGGAGCGGCAAAGTCTCTGCGGTACTGTTCCTGCACAAAGGGTTTCGACTCGAAGGCAGCAGTTGCCTTTCTGGTCAACCCGGGAGCGAGCAGAGCGATTAAGCTGAAAATCGTAACAGTAGTTACACGCATAAGTTTCATCCTGTTGGTGAGGTTTGACAAAGTTTCGCTGTTCTCATGTTTCATAAATCTAATTGTATTACCCGGATAGCTTTATGAGAAATATCTGCCCAGACCTCTAGAAGTTCGGTAATCGGGACAGGCGCAGTCAGCAGTTGGAAGTTGCGAGTTGGGAGTTGGGAGTTGGGACGGGTAAGGCTGGCAATCTGAACCAACAGCAGAAAATCTCTGTACAAAACCCGCCCCAAGAAGAGCGGCTGTATCAGAGTTGAATAGTGAAATTAGAAAACAATACAAACTATAGTCCCGGACGCATGGAGAGCGAGAAACCGGGTTTGATGGACGAAAATATTTCGTTGCACCTATATTCGGTAAAAAACCCGGTTATGAAGGTCTGAGTGCGTCCAGGACTGAATTATTGATTCAACAAAAAGTATACGATGGTGAATAATTTGGCGTTGCTGAGAAAGGAGTATGATTTGCCTCCGAAATTTAGTAGGGGCAATTCATGAATTGCCCCTACTCAGCGAGTTTCAGGGATTGCTATAGCGAGTGAATCATACCTAAATTAAGCAACGCCAATAATTTATCGATCGCCCTTTTCTCACCCCCGATACTGCACCCGATAAATCCGGTTGTTCGCTTCCTCAGTAAACAGTAAACTCCCGTCAGGTAAAACCAGCAAACCAACCGGCCTCCCCCAAGTTTTCGGGCCCGACGGATCTGTGAGAAAACCCGTCAGAAAATCCTCATAATAACCTTCAGGCCGTCCGCTCGCCGCATTAAAAGGTACGAACACGATTTTATAACCAGTTCCAGCGTTCCGGTTCCAACTGCCGCGAAACGCCACAAACGCCCCGTTCTGGAATCTTTTGGGAAACGTTTTGCCGTCATAAAACTGAAGTCCCAAAGCCGCCGAATGCGCCTGAAACAGCACGTCTGGCATCAATGTTTTAGCCGCTAAATCAGGTCGATCGCTCTTGCCGTTTTTGACAAGGCGCGGGTCGAGCAAATTCGGCTTAAAATAAGCGTAAGGCCAGCCAAAAAACTGACCTTGACGAATTCTGGTTAAGTAATCCGGCACCAAATCATCTCCCAAACCGTCGCGTTCGTTGACTGTCGTGTAGAGTTGATTAGTTTTTGGGTGAAAATCCAATCCCACCGGGTTTCGCAAACCCGAAGCGAAAGTTTGCTGGTTCTTGCCGTCCAAATTCATCACTTGAACAGACGCCCTTGGTAGCGGTTCTACATCGGCATTAGACTGCGACCCAACTGATACAAACAACTGACGGTTGTCTGGGGAAACCACAACATTTCGCGTCCAGTGTTGGTTATAGCCGCCGCCCGGTAAATCAGCAATTTTTTCACCGCTACCTGTCAATTGTTCCTGCCCTTTTGTGTAGGGAAATCGGCGAACTTCAGCGGTATTTCCGAGGAAAAAATAGCGATCGGCAAAAGCCATGCCAAAGGGAATATTTAAGCCATTTTGGGCGCTGGCAAAAGTCATCTTCACCTCAGCAACGCCGTCGCCGTTAGCATCTCGCAGCAGCCTAATCCGATTTTGGCGCGTTTCTGTTACCAAAACATCTCCTGTCGGCGTCAAAGCCAGCCATCGGGGAGCGTCTAAATTGTCAGCAAAAACGTTGACTACAAAGCCGGGAGGGACTCGCAGCACTGGTGATGCGGGAATTGGTATTACTTGAGGAGGTTTTGAGGCGCTTTCGGTGGCTCCTGGCTGCGGCAAGGAAGTTGCAACGATACGGATTGGCTGTGGCGAAAGTGGTTTGGTGGGTACAATTTGATTTGTGCGAATATTTGACAGCGGTGCAACGGAGGGAAGTTGCGACAGTGGACTTGGTTCGGGAATAGAAGTTGCTGTGGCTGTGGCTGTGGCTGTGGCTGTGGCATCTGTAGCTCGATCGCACGCAATCACCGGCAGCAGTAGAATTAGCAGCAAGAAACGCAGGTAGTACATAGCAGCGATTTCTCAACAATTGCTGGACAATTCTATGATTATAACTGCTGTTAAAAAGCGAAGCCACCCCGCGTGAGGTGGCTTAATTCCGTTCACAAACCTAGCTCTACCAAAGTCCTCTCACAGGAGCCGGACGGGGAGCCGGAGCCGGACGGGGAGCCGGAATTGGAGCCGGAATTGGAGCCGGACGGGGAACCGGACGGGGAGCCGGACGCGGTGGCGGTTCAGGGGTTTCGGGACGCGGTGCCGGTGCTGGGGTTGCAGGACGAACAACCGTTGTGGCTACCACCTTATAATTGGCGATCACGGCGATATTTTGCACCTGATCTCCAGATACCAAGGCTCTGACTTTCATCCCTGGCACCAGACCAATAATTCTCAGGACGCATCTTTGAATCCTCAGAGTCCTGTACGGCGCGTTTTCTTCGCGAATTGTTACTACGTCGCCGACAATACTTTTGACAAAACCGGTAACGGTTTGAGTGTTTGCTGTTGTGGTGGTCTGCGTTTGGGCTATTTGAATTGCAGGGTTAGCCATCGCAGGATGCACTGAGACCGCTGAAATTAGCACGGACAGGGTTGCACCTGTCAATAATTTGATGTTCTGAAAAAGCATTGAAACCTCACATTAACTGCTATTTAGGGTCGGGTTTGCTTTCGCGGCGCGAAAGTCCCAACCTCTAGACCTAATCCAGTTTAATCCCCGGAGTAGGAAATTTAGGACAATCTCAAAAAAAGATTATCGAACAAGTATTGAAGGACTGAATCTTAGATCATAAGTTCCCGATTTACAACAAGTTCAGCGGTTCGCATCTCTCTCCGTGTTGGCGTGATATATTGAGTTTGTTCGATCGAGCGTTTCCGTTTTTTTGCGCCAACCTAACTGTTGCGGATGGCTGGGAAACTCTGCCAAGACACAGATTGTGGTTGCCGGATGCAGCAGCGCCATAGTTTGAATTGTCGATCGCCAGCCTGCCATTACTGAAAAATCAAATTAGTCGGAGGTAAAATTCAATCATTTTGTGCTTGACTTACGCATCAATCTAATTTTGTCACGAAACTGTCTTGCACAGCGCCACCAATGCCCGTGTAAAAATCCATTTTTTTTGGTATTAGTGTCTAATTATTGTGTTAACTTACAAATTATAAGTTGTGGAATTGAAACTAAAAACGGCGCAGCATTGGCAGTCAAAAAGCCATCTCAAAACCTGTGAAAGCGGGTGCGGTTTGCGGATAATTAGATATGAACTATGTAGGAAGTGCTGGTGAGGAATTTAGCGAAAAAAACAATGGTGAACAGCAAATTTTTATTTAACAAGTTAATAGCACTGAGCTTGAGTGCAGCCGCGCTGTCGGTCGCCCTACAGCAGCAGGTGGCTGCCGAACCACTGGCTAATTCAAGTAATAGTGCGATCCTCTTCGAGGGCTTCGCTAACGCACAGCAGCGGCCAAAATCCGATGCAAAATTGCCGAATCTCGGAGTCCCAGAATTACCACCTTTGGGAGAACCATCTCGGCATATTCCCCAACCTGTGGTAAATCCGATTGAGGAAGTGCGTTTAGTGTTGAGATTGCGAGAACGTCGCGTCTATGTTTACCGACAAAATAAGGTGCAAGCCAGTTTCCGGGTGGCTGTGGGAAAAGGGGGCTGGGAAACTCCTACAGGCAATTTTAAAATTACACACATGATCAAAGATCCGGTTTGGGAACATCCTTGGACGGGGGAACTTGTACCTGCTGGCCCAGACAATCCTTTGGGGACTAGGTGGATCGGGTTTTGGACGGATGGTAAGAATGTGATTGGTTTTCACGGTACTCCGAACCCAGAGTCGATCGGGCGGGCGGCTTCTCACGGCTGCGTCAGAATGTTTGATAAGGATGCACAGGCTTTGTTTGAGAAGGTGGAAGTGGGAACTCCGGTGATAGTTGAGCATTAGTTATTCGGAGATTGGAGTGCATGAAAACATTAAGAAACAGGCAAGATACCTGTTCCACAAAGAGTTAAATTTGATTGTGGGGTGGGCATCTTGCCCGCTCATAAAAACATTAAGCAACAGGCAAGATGCCTGTTCCACAACAAAGAGTTAGATAGATTGTTGATATTTTTCCAACAATTCTGGGATATAATCATAGCCGTCAACACCGATCGCCGGAATGATACTTCCTCGACTCTTAGCCAAAGACTCTTTAAAAGCCTCAGCCCCCATTTGTCCCCGCAGAATAGTCAGCAAACCAGCCGATTGACGCCACTCCATCGCCCCAATTTGCTCCAAAGTATACATCCCCAAACTACCAGCAAATATCGCTTTTTCCAGTTCATTAATGCTATAATAAGCTTGAGCTAAATAAGCCAAATTCAGACCTTGCAAATACAAGTCGCCGGAAAACTGGGCCGCTTGCCAACCTTTGAGCAAATACTCGATCGCACTTTCGGAATTTTCCAACGCAATTTTAGCAATTCCCAGACTGCTGGAACAAAAAGCTTGACTTTGCATATCTCCCAACCTTTCCGACAGCAACAAACCTTGCTCCAAATAGCCGATCGCACTTTCATACACTTCGGGTTCCACATCCTCCAATTGTCGCGCCTGAAACACCTCGCTATAACCCAAATTAGCCAGCGCATTCGCCTCACCTTGCCGCTCACCCGCTTGTCGTGCCATAATTAAAGCCCGCTGACTGTAATTAATCGCTTCCTGATAGTTTTTCTGAGAAACATAGTTGCGGCTGATGTGATTTAGATTGGCAACTTCGCAGGCTTTGTCATCTTCCAGACGGGCAATTTCCAGCGCTTCTTTGTGCAGTAAGATCGATCGCTCATAAGCACCCACAGCCCGCATCGAATAACCCAAAAGCGTCAGAATTCGAGCCTTAGCTTGAGTACCTTCTACCCGTCGCAGCGGTTCATCCAAATACTCCAAAGTATGCCGCAGAGATTTGCCATCAAACGAGGCAAAAATCCCGCCGTAAAGCGGAAAGTATTCTCGCTGAGAAAAAGCGCGCAAAATTTGCAGCGTTACTTGAAAACAAGCATTTGCCAACTGTTCGCCGCTTTTGGTAGAATTGTTAAATCCACTGGCTAACTGACTCCAGATTACTGAAAAAGTAATGTAAGTAGAAATTGAAGCTTTGGTTGACACTTTGGAATCGTAAACTTGCTTGTCAAACCATGTCGCCAATGCCCGCTGCAAGCACTGCAAAATAATCGCTAATTCCACCAAAGCGCCCAATTCTAAACTCGATTGTTTTGCAGCTAATTCAACTATCGATTCACCGATCGCAATTGTCTGCAAAAGAGCGTGAGGAAACGGACT
>JANPMV010000146.1:0-2064 GCA_031427135.1 Cyanobacteria bacterium VAR_87_metabat_62
CCCTAGAGCCATTGGAGGTAAGGATGAGTACAAAAATCTTCAACTATTGCATCGGCATTGTCACGATGTTAAAACTAAAACCGACTTGGAACTAATCAAGAAACATAACCTGGAAATCGTATCTTCAGGAAAGAAACATCCAAATAAGTCGGAAGAAAGGGAAGTCCTCAAAATGACAAGAGTACACCCGAGTAGCCGTGTGCCGTGAAAATGGCAAGCACGGTTCCGAATGGGAGGGAAAAGATGGTAACATCTTCTCTCGACCCTACCACTATTAACAACAAACTCATAAATATGGTACAGTTAACCGCAAAAGTCTCCGCTAAGGAATTAGCAAATTTAGCCGTAAGTTTGATTCGGAAAACAGGTTGCGAATACGGTGATGTGCGTTTTTGCAGTTATCGAAGGCAGAGTCTCTACGCGCGCGATCGATCTTTAAGCAATATCTCTGATAATGTAAGTTCTGGTTTTGGTGTGCGGGTGCTTCTAGACGGGGCTTGGGGCTTTGCTGCAAGTCACAATCGCACCCCGGCTGAGGTTGCCAGAATTGTTGCTTTGGCTGTAGAAATTGCTAAAGGTAGTCGCTTGACTCAACAGGAACCGGTGCGCTTAGTGCCCGTTGACAAATATGTCGATCGCTACATTACTCCGATCGCCATTGACCCGTTTTCTGTACCAGTCGCTGAGAAAGCCGAACTCCTACTAAATATTAACACACAACTGTTAGCTCACGGCGAACAAGGTATCAAAAAAGCTTTCTCATTTTTACAATTCAACCACGAAGATAAGGTTTTTGCTTCTACGGAAGGTTCGTTAATCGAACAAACAATTTACCGCAGCTATCCAGGTTTTGGTTGTACGGCAATTGCGGGCGGTGATGCCAAAAGTCGCAGTTACGAACGCCCGCCGTTAAATCTGGGTTACGAACATATTAACCCAACGGATTTATTGAGTCAACTAGATAGAGTTGTGGCGGAAGCAATTGAGAAAGTCGCTGCGCCCAAAATCCCGGCTGGTATTTGCAAATCCCTAATTCTCAAGCCGACAAATTTGTTTTTAACCATCCATGAATCAGTCGGACATCCCACGGAATTAGACCGAGTTTACGGCTATGAATCTAATTTTGCTGGCACAAGTTTTGCGACTACTGATAAGTTGCATAAACTGCAATACGCTGCACCTTGGGTGAATTTTAAGTGCGATCGCACTCAACCCGCAGGCCGCGGTACAATGGGTTACGATGATGAGGGCGTAAAATCACAGGATTGGTACGTTGTCAAGGATGGAATTTTAGTTGATTATCTCACCGACAGAGAAACAGCTTATCGCCTCGGACGTGCCAGCAGCAACGGTTCTGCCTGCGCTGACAGTTGGTCGAGCGTGCCGATGGTCAGAATTCCTAATTTAGGACTGGAACCGGGCCCGGACGGCGGTAGTAATACTGCTACTTTGGATGAGATGATTGCTGATACGGAAGATGGGATTTTAATTGATGGTATTGGCAGTTTTTCGATTGACCAACAACGGCGTAATTTTCAATTCGGTGGTGATGCTTTCTGGAAGGTAGAAAAAGGTAAAGTTGTGGGAATGTTGAAGGATGTCACTTATCATTCGATGAGCACTGATTTCTGGAATAAAATAGATGCGATCGGGCCTGCTTCAGAACGGGTACAATGCGGTACTAATATGTGCGGCAAAGGTGAACCAATTCAGGTAGCTCAAATGACTCATGCTTGTGTGCCGGTGCGAGTCAGGGATATTCAAATTGGGTAATAGGGCATGGGGCATAGGGAATTGGGAATAGGGCATTAGTTAGTTGTTACTTGTTACTTGTTAGAGATAGTAAGCAATTCCCAATGCCCAATTCCCAATACCCAATTCCCCATCCCCAATTCCCAATTCCCCATGCCCTATTACCCATTCCCATCATGACTTTAACAACATCTCCCGCAATTTTAAGTGAAGACCAAGCCTTATCTTTGGTAGAAAAAGCAGTCAAACAATCCGAAGCAGAAGCAGTATTTGTCAGTCTCTCTACTGGGGAAGAATCTCTTTCCCGATTCT
>JANPMV010000147.1:0-4066 GCA_031427135.1 Cyanobacteria bacterium VAR_87_metabat_62
TACTCGTTACCAGGCTCTGCCTGGTAACGCAGATCCGGAGGCTCTGCCTCCATTTTCGCAGGCGAGGCAGAGCCTCGCTGACATCGGTTCCCAGGTAGAGCCTGGGAACCAGTTATTGAAAATGATTTAGGATTGCTATATAGCGAGTGAATCATACCTAAATTCAGCAACGCCCAAATTAGTTCATATTTAGGACTTAATTCCTCGGACTTTTCCTAGGACTAAAGTCCTCAACACTTGCCTGATAATGCTTATTTTACGAACATCATATAAATGGCTTAAAACGGAATTGGGGACGAAATTGATTGGCGAAATGCTAAAGTTTTTCCTATGTAAAAATCTCAACTAAAACAAGTTTTGTGAATTATTTTATAATTTAGTTGATACTTTTTAAGTTTTAATTGTGGATGCGATCGCCCTCGGGTGAGACAATACAGAACGGATATCGGTATCAAAAAATCTGGCTTGAGCGTGATATTTGGTAACGCGACGGCGTGCTATACCCATTGGTGCATCTTAATTTTATTCTATGAAATCCCCAAGACAGTCCGACACGACAAACCCAGCCTCAACAAAGGAAAATCGCCTGCACTTAGAGCGCCTAGTGACTGGGATGCCGACACCCGCAGAAATGAATGCTGGCAGCGATGCAGTTAGTGGGTTGACTCAAAACCCCAAATCCCTGCCTCCAAAGTATTTCTACGACGATCGCGGCTCGAAGCTGTTCGAGTTGATTTGTCAGTTGCCGGAATACTACTTGACGCGCACTGAGACGGCGATTTTGCTCTTATGCGCGGGGGCGATCGCCAATTTGACGGGCCCGTGCGAAATTGTCGAACTCGGCAGCGGTAGTTCCACCAAAACTCGGATTCTCCTCGATGCTTACAGTAAACTGGAATATCCCCTGCACTATTTGCCGATCGACATCAGCCCCACTATCCTAGAAAGCAGCGCTTGTCAACTGTTAGCAGATTATCCATCGCTCCAGATTCACGGACTTGTCAGCACTTACGAATTAGCCTTAGCTAAAATTGCACCGTCGCCATTGCCAACCCGAATGATTTGCTTTCTAGGCAGTACCCTCGGCAATCTCAACGCTCAAGAATGCGATTTATTCTTCTCGCAAATTGTCGGTGCATTGCAACCAGGAGAGTATTTTTTGCTGGGAATTGACTTGGACAAATCTCAGGATATTTTAGAACCAGCCTACGATGACAGTCAAGGAGTAACGGCTGCATTTAACTTGAATATGCTCAGGCATTTGAATCGCAGGTATGAGGGAAATTTTGATTTAGCGCAGTTTGAGCATTGGGCTTTTTACAATCAAGATAAATGTCAAATTGAAATGCACTTGAAAAGTAAAAAAGCGCAAACAGTTCAGTTGCGTACTCTCTATTTAACGGTGGAATTTGCAGCAGGAGAAACTATCCGTAGCGAAATTTCGCGCAAGTTTAATTTGAGTATTGTACAGGAAGAACTTTCGCAGCTTGGTTTAAAGCCTGTACAAGTTTGGACAGATCCAAATCAGTGGTTTGGTTTGATACTTTGTCAGATGTCAGATGTTAATAAATGAGTTCTTGAGATATTACCCATAGTCAGGACACGGCACTGCCCATAGGTGTCAACAACCAGGTCAAACCCAGTCAGAGACGGTTGTTTGACTATTAAATCCAGATCCCCCCTAACCCCCCTTAAGAAGGGGGGGACAAGAGTCCGATCAAAGTCCCCCTTCCCCCTTGGGGGGGCTAGGGGGGGTGGGGGATGCGAGGGGGATCTGGACTATGGGAAAAACGACATTTATCAAGGCTTTCAGGCGATTGTTGACACGCTTTGGGCTCTCGGAGTGTCCCTACAAATCGGGCGGTGGTTGTTATATCGAATTGGGCGATGGCTGGGAGACACGGCACTGCCGTGTGCCTACTACGACGTTTTGGGGTAGGGACACGGCACTGCCGTGTCCTCAATTTCTGCCGTATCCTCAATTTCTGCCGTGTCCTCAATTTCTGTGTTGTCGATGGTTCTGAATTCAGCATATCCTGTTAGCAATTACCAATTACCAATTACCAATTAACAAATTGGTTTTTGTCCGGGTTTTACCGCATGAATGTACTCGCTTCCCGACGCAGGCCATCCCCGTTTGTAATATGCCTCCTCCGGCTTTCCCCAACCCAATTGCAACAATATTTCTAAAAAATCTAATTTTTCCCAATTAGACAGACTAACCCATTCTGTGCGCTGGGCGATCGCCTCCACATCAACAGGCTCAATTTGCCGAAAATCTTTGCCCGTGTTAATACTCAAATACAAATCCATCCCCACAGTTACTTCCCGCCAGAATTCCAGCATCGAAATTTTGGCCGCTTTGAGCGTCATCAAATCAACTGGTAAAGCGATTAATTCGTCATCGACTGCTGGATAGCGCAGACTGTAGCCTTTAACAGTCATTTCGCGCCAGACAATCCCAGAAACTTGATGTTCCCGCTGGTATTCGTGCACGGCTGCCTTAAAATTTTGATAAGCAGTGAATTTCTGCACGCCCTCAGATTTGAGAAAGCGGTCAATCACGGGGTTTCCTGTAGCAGGAGTTTCAGCCAAATTGAGGCGTCGGCCGTGCAAGCAAGCTTGGCGCTCTTCTTCGAGGATTTTAATGAGTTCCGCCGTGCTGTAGACCTTGGGCATCTTTATTCAGGCAAAATCAATAGATTTGCTGGTCTGGCTGGTTTTATAGCAGTCGCCAAGGAGGTTAAGATACTTCTGGTCACTGAGCGTAGTCGAAGTGTCCGTTTCATGACCTAAGCACCTTGGCAGTTGCTATATCTGCTAATTTTTAGTAAAGATTGTTTTCTTGAGCAATATCACTTTTGCCGTTATTCTAACTTTTGTTTGTGCTTAATTCTAATTTGATAGTTTACAGGAGTTGAGCTCATAAATCCCGAAAGCCTCTTGAAAAAAGCAGTTAAGAGGATACTGAATCGCGAGTTAGGTCAGGAAATGCGCTCCTCGTGTACCGGGCGGAATTTTTCTCCAAAAACAAAGCCCCCTCGCAGGAGGGGGCAAAACTGATGCCAGAGGTTTGGGAGTATATTTGAGGGGTCGATCGAACAACCCGCAAAAAAAGCAGAATTCGCACCTACCCTCAACTACCAAAACTCAAATATTTCCGTCTAAAAGCTTAGTAGCGTCGTGAAGAGCGATCTTTGTCGCCCCAGCCGCCGCCACCACCCGAGGAGCGTTTATTGTCTTCGCGAGGTTTGGCTTTGTTGACTTTCAAGTCGCGGCCCATCCACTCAGCACCGTCTAAAGCTGCGATGGCTGCTGCTTCTTCTGCCTCGCTTGCCATTTCCACAAAAGCAAAACCGCGCATCTTGCCTGTTTCCCGATCCATTGGCACTTGGACGCGGCTTACAGTACCGTACTCGGCAAATACTTGACTGAGGTCATCAGATGAAACCTCATAGGAAAGATTACCCACGTAAATCGACATAAAATCTCCAGAATCATTAGGGTGATGAGACTTAGATTCGGAGAGACGCTTGTAAATAAACACCAACAAACTACGCAACCGAATTTAATTCTTGAAAAACTACTATAACATGAAGCCCGCAGAATCAGCAATTGGCTGTGAGAATTTTTTATTTTGGATGCCAGCAGGGCCATCTCCGGCAGAAAGTATTGATGATAGTTGAGATTTTACACTTTTGGCATTATCTGCTTGATTTATGAATTAGACTTTTTTTTATTAACCACAGAGGGCGCTCTTAACGCAGAGGAAGAGAAAAGAGGGAAAGTTTTAGGAGTGCGAGCATCTCGCTGTAGGGACACGGCACTGCCCTTCTTCGTGTCAACTTAACCTCAAATGTAGTCAGAGACTGCTGTTTGACTCTTAGATTTCGATCCAGGGTAAACGCATCTAAATTAATTTGACAAAAACGTGAATTTGTGCATTCCTAAATAACTCAAAAAACATTCTTAAAATCCTTAACTTTGACCCCACTTCAGCAGATCAAACCAGAACCTTAAGATTTTATGAACTTCTAAAAGCCTGATAGTTTTTATTCATAGACTG
>JANPMV010000148.1:0-29544 GCA_031427135.1 Cyanobacteria bacterium VAR_87_metabat_62
TGCTCGACTTGGGGGTTGGTCTGGTTATAGTTCTCAGAGACCTCCCGGAATGCCTACCCTTGTTCATGGACTTCGACAGTTTGAATCCATCTTTGTGGGATGGAAACTAGCTCAGAATCAACTTGTGTGTACACGGTAGCCCTTCTTAAGGGGGGCTAGGGGGGATCTGGCCTTAATAGTCAAACAGCAATCTCTGACTGGATTTGAGCTTAAGTTGACACCTATGGGCACTGCCGTGTCCCTACAATGATTAATCAGCTAGGTAGGGAAACGGCACTGCCGTGTCCTCCGAATTGCCGTGTCCTCCGAATTTCGGAATTACCGTGTCCTCCGAATTTCGGAATGGCCGTGTCCTCCGAATTGGCCTGTCCGTCATCAAAAAGGGTTGACCGTATTCCTACAGCCAACCCCGCGCCTATTTATTTATCCTGCGTTTGCTCAAACAGCAATACTACCGGGCAATATTCGGGAACGTATAGCCGACACCGAGTAACAATCCCACTTCAGCTCCGTCAAGAAAACCAATATTCAGCCCCGCTGTTGCTGTAAAATTGCGCGAAATCGGCACATCTACACCGCCGGAAATCAGGAAGCCAAAATTACTGTTATCACCGGTAGAAAATGCGACGCCAGCACCTGCATAAGGAGCAGCAGTAATTACAAAATCATCGCTGACTTCGACAGCATTTTGAGATACAAAATCGTAGGTAACGGGAACTAGAACAGTTACGTTGTCGCGGAACAAAACAGTCGGTCTCACCGAGAAATTGTTCGTCAAACCAATTTTGCTAATAATCGCAAATGAACCGTCGCCCAATGCTGTATCTCCGCCAAAACCGAGATTACCACCAATGCCGATGTAGCTGGGGCCTGAACGGGTTGTTCTGCCCGGTCTGACGGTCGTACCAGCGGGTTGAGCCAATATCTGAGGTTTTTCCGAGACAGTTGCCGGTTTTTGGGCAAGTTTCGGTTGGTTTGTCAGGGCTGAGGCGGAAGTGCTGACTGGATTGCTTAGCACTTCTTGTGCTGTTTTGACTTCTTTTTCTTCCTTCGCTGCTGTCAGTTCGGAATTAGGCCGATCGAGCTTTTCGGCAATCAGCGAATTTGATTGCGTTAAAACGCTATTATCAGCAATTTTAGCGGTTTCTTGGGAGTTTTCAGTCTCCGCAATTTCCGATGTTGCTGCTGCGGATTCGGACGGTGTTGCAACAGATGCTGCCAAGTTGGCGGCTGGTGTGGAGGCGGCTGGCTCTGTGGCTGCTGTTAGTGCGATCGAACTGATAGAATCAACTTTTGTATTACTAGCCGTTGTTTCTGCATCGGCTTTAACTGCTGAAGTTGCCGCCGGCTCAGAAATTTGGTCAACATTTTGAGCAGCGATTGTTGTAGTTGTAGCGACATCCGGCAAGTTGCCAGTTTCAGCTTTCGCTGACAGGGTAGTGCAACAAACAGCTAAAGCTACAAGATTTATTAACGCGACAGCAGACTTGGAAAATAGACTCTTCATAAGAAACTCCTCAATGAACGGTGTGTTATATCAATTCCGGTTGCACCGGAATGATGTTGACTGTTAACTGTTGACGGTTTAAACAATACCGATGCAACCGGAAACGATATTAAAAGTGTAAGTGTTTGCGGGCTCTCGTCGAGAGCTTTGCTCAAAAATGACACAAATTTGAGTTGTGTTGTTCCTACATTGACACTCAACCGTTGAGGAGTCAACTCTCAAGCTGATGAGATTTTAAGAACTGACGGCGGGTTTATCTGCTAATTTTAATTTACTGTTTGATCGGCTAAAAATCCATCCTAGGGCGGATTTCACCCTCAATGCTGTTTAATTAAATGGTCGATCGTGCGGCTCGCTGAGATTCTACCAAAATTTCGGGTGCTGCACTCGCACTTCTGCCCCGAACCAACCGAGTTTTGAGGGTTCCGAAGCTCACAACTAAGGATCGTAAATTAAATAATTTACACAAGTTTGTGGGATGGGCGTCCCGCCCGTCCAGAAACGACGGGCGGGACGCCCATCCCACAAGAACCATCAAATTGTAAGTTATTTAATTCTCATTCCTAAGATACAGCAAGCTTTTAAGACGGTTTTAGCAGTCACGGTCTCGAAATTCGGGCAGTTGCATCATCGGGTGCGGGATGGCGGGCGATCGGGCGGGCCTGTGAAGAAGGCTGCTGCACAGTCCCCGACAAGTAATGTAGAATAACACTGAATCTGAAAAATAGTTGTAGGTCGATCGTGTCAAAATTATTGAATCTTATTAGAATTGTCTAAAATTTAGTATTTTATTAGTAAAGTTTAGTTTTCGGTTTCGCTCAGGGTCTGACTATCTAACAACAGCATCCCAGTCAACCAGTAAAAAAATACAAAGTATCCGAATCTCAACCTAATTTTATGAGCAAAGTTCTAGTCATATTAGGCGAATTGAGCGATCGCGACATCGATTGGATGCTCGCCAACGGCACCCGCACTCTAGTCCCCCCCGGCACCACCCTCATCACCGAAGGAAAGCCCTTGGACGCCCTTTACATAGTTTTGGATGGAACTTTGAGCGTTGCTGTATCATCTTTGGGCGACAAAGAAATTGGCAAAATTGTTTCTGGGGAAGTGTTGGGCGAAATGTCTTTTGTAGACGGGAGGCTTCCTTCTGCTAGCGTCACGGTAATTGAAGAAAGCCTGATCCTGTCAATTCCAAGGCGGCTGCTAACTGAAAAACTGGAGCAAGATGTGTTGTTTTCTCTCAGGTTTTATCGCGCGATTACCAAATTTCTGTCGTCGAGACTGCGGGGTACAGTCAAACGCTTTGGCGAAGATACTGATTATTTAATATATCAAGACCCGGAAGACGAACAGGCGATCGGGCAAAATGTCGAAAATCCAGATTTGGCTCAATCTAGATTTCAATGGCTGTTGCAGCGTTTGAAGGGGAGTTAAATAGTTGACAGTTGACAGTTGACAGTTGACAGTTGTCATGTTTTGCTGTCCCCGCTCGCGTGCTGCATAAAGGACGTGAGCACTGTAAAAAAAATGGTTTTTGCGAAAATAAGGATCGCAAATTAAATAATTTACACAAGTTTGTGGGATGGGCGTCCCGCCCGTCCTTTCTGCACGGGCGGGACGCCCATCCCACAAGAACTATCAAATTGTAAGTTATTTAATTCTCATTCCTAAGATGCTCCCAAAAATAAGATAACCCCATTTCCATTTTTCTACCAATTCCCCAATTACCAATTCCCCAATTAAAAAACATACTTTTCAGCGACGCGCCAGTAGCGGGAAAAACGCTTCAAATCAATGTAGCCATCGTAGCGAACAAAGGATTCTGGGGGCAAAACTTCTACAGAGATCGATCGCCTAATTTTCTGGCAAACATCCTGAAACAGAGGACTGGGACTTTCCGCAGTCACCACTTGATTCGCGCCGGATTCTCTAGCAAATGCGATCACTTCCGCCGCTACATCGCCCCGCCGAATAACTACCGGCAACTCCAGCAAACATTCGTAAATAAACACCATTCGTTTAAGACTCAACTGCCATTCATCTATCAGCTTGTCATCCCAAACCCAGATTGCCGGTGCCTCTGGCTGCGCTTGAAAAGCTGGGCCTTCAGGACTCAAACAGTCTCCGTGCAGCCAAATAATTTGATTTTGCATAAATTTAAAAATGGGTAATGGGGAATAGGGAATAGGGAATAGGGAATGGGGAATTGGGCATTGGGCAAAGAGGGCATTGGGCACTTCGACTACGCTCAGTGACCGTATAGTATAGCCTTGGCGACTGCTGTAACCAATAACCAATAACCAATAACCAATAACAAATTAACGACTTCTTTTAGGGCGTTCCCAACTCTTAGAACCGCCGCTGCGATCAACCTTTTGGCCTTGGCGTTCCCAACTCTTAGAACCGCCCGTGCGATCGACCTTTTCGCCCTTCGGAAATAACTTGCCTTCCAAATATTCGTAAGTTCCCTCAAAATCACATTGTCCGTACAGAGGACAATCGCGACAATAAACCGACTTAGTATAACGCTCCACATTTTCCCGATTAAAAAAGTAAGCTTTGTGACTAAAAGTGCTCGCTACCCATTGCCAAGAAAGATTATTACTCGCCGGATCTCCATCTAGCAAATGTTCCAAAAACCAGCGAGCTCCAGCTTGCCACTTCACCTTGCGCCAGTGTACGAGATAAGCAGCCATCCACATCCGCTGGTGGTTGTGCAAATAACCAGTTTCTCGCAACTCGCGGCTGATACTGTCGATGCAAACCAAACCAGTCGTGCCCTCGATGACATCAGAAGGCATAGTTTCGCTGTAATCTTTAGCAGTGTAACCAGTTTTGTACTCTTCCTGGTCTTGCCAAATCCCTTTGCCCAATTCGGCGTACAGCCGCTGCCAATAATCCCGCCAACCCAACTCGTTGATGAGTTTCACCGCATCTTCTTGATGCTGCACTTTCTCTAGTACGACATCTCGGACTTCGGCAAGGCTCAAAACGCCGTAGCGCAAATAGGGCGACAGGCGCGTTACCGCACCGTTGAGAAAGTTGCGGGTTGAGGCGTATTTGCCGGGATTGACTTGTAGCAGCACTTTCTCGGCTGCTTTGCGCCCGCCTAGGGTCGGGGGTACGCTGCTGTCCCGGGAGGCGGCTTCGGGGAACTGTTCGCTCACGTAGGCGATTAATTCGTCGCGGCTGGCAAATTCCCGCTTCATGTCCTGACTCATTGTTTTTTCTCAGCGGCTGCTATTGCTTCTTAATATTAAAGCTATTTATCGATGCGTGCTTGGTCGATCGCCCGCCAATTACTATTCGCTCCTGGTAATTCACATCTTGCGCCATGTCAGCAACAGGCAGGATGCCTGTTCCACAAAAGATAAATTTTCTTGTGGAATAGCCCGAAGAGCCTGTTTATAAAAGGCTAATTGAGAATGGTGCAATATCTCAGTGGTAACGTACAGTTTGCCCCAGCAGAAATCGATAGTCGGCTCGCAGCCAAAATTAGCATCAAAGTCACTAAACTTAGGGTTAAATATCATCGCAAAATCTCATGGAAACTTTTCCGGCGGACGCTAAACCGATCGCCAGCTTAGCCAATCGGCAGCAGCAAGCTACAAAACAACTCGACAACAGCGAAATCCAAGAGTTCGATCGAGCCATGATGCGCCGCTGCATAGAATTAGCCCGCCATGCTCTGGGCAAAACCGCACCCAATCCCCTCGTCGGTTGTGTAATTGTCCGAGACGGCAAAATTGTCGGCGAAGGGTTTCATCCCGGTGCTGGTGAACCTCACGCCGAAGTTTTCGCGCTCCGAGAAGCCGGGGAACTCGCCGCAGGAGCAACGGCCTACGTAAGCTTGGAGCCATGCAACCACTACGGTCGGACTCCTCCCTGTACCGAAGCTTTAATTAAAGCCAAGATAGCAAAAGTAGTCGCTGGCATGGTCGATCCGAATCCTTTGGTAGCTGGCACTGGGATCGATCGGTTGCGGGAGGCTGGCATTGAAGTGGTGGCGGGAGTAGAAGGGGAAGCTTGCCAAAAACTCAACGAGGCTTTTGTGCACCGGATTTTGCATCGCCGACCTTTTGGAATTTTGAAATATGCGATGACTTTGGACGGTAAAATTGCTACCAGTAGCGGTCACAGCGCTTGGGTGACGGGCCAGGAGGCTCGGAGCGAGGTGCACCGAGTGCGTGTCGGCTGCGATGCTGTGATTGTTGGGGGAAACACGGTGCGTCTAGACAATCCCCTACTCACGAGCCACCAACCCGATGGAAATAATCCCCTGCGGGTGGTGATGAGCCGCACTCTGGATTTGCCGAAGTCGGCTTGGTTGTGGGAAACGTCTGTGGCGGCTACTTTGGTGCTGACTGAGCCTGGGGTTAAGCCCGAATTCCAGGAATTTTTGATCGCCAAAGGGGTGGAAGTTGTGGAATTGTCGCCCCTGACACCGACTAATGTGATGGCTTATTTGTACGATCGATCTTTTCTTTCTGTACTCTGGGAGTGTGGCGGCACTTTGGCCGCCAAAGCAATTGCTGAGGGTGCAGTTCAAAAAATTATGGCCTTTATTGCTCCTAAAATTGTCGGCGGCCAAAATGCTCCTACTCCTGTGGGAGATTTAGGGTTTTCCGCAATGACTGATGCTTTGACTTTAGAGCGGGTTTCTTGGCGTACAGTGGGTGCAGATTGTGTGGTGGAAGGCTATTTGAAAATTAAAGATTGAAAGTTAAAAGCGAGTCTTTTTAGTTTTTAATTGTTAATTTTGAACTCCTTTTATGGTTGAAATTCTGATTTGGAGTTTGATGGTTGGCAGTCTCGGCTTGGAGGCTGCACTAGCGGGTCTTTTGGTGAGCCGCGAGCAATTGGCTGCGGGGCAAAAATGTGATGAAGAGGAGGAAGTTTTGACTCTGTACGAATCTCAAGAAGATAATTTTACAGCGCCTGAAAATGTGCGGAATGGTAATCCTCAATCCGATACTAATCCTGCTGATTTGACGGTTTGGGAGTACAAGATTGTGCGGGCTAGCAGCGATTTGTTTCGCAATCCTGCAATTTTTAACAAGCTGTGCCAAGAAGAAGCTCAGGTTGGCTGGATTTTGCTCGAAAAGCTCGATGACAGGCGGGTGCGGTTCAAACGTCCGATCGAGCTACGGGACGCCCCGAGGCCGAATTTACCACCGTTTGACCCTTACCGCACTCATTATGGCGCAGTGTCGAATGCGATGACTTGGGCGGTGGCGATCGTGTTTTTGAGTGCGATCGTCCTTCCTGCTGTTTTGGGCTATGCTTTGGTGTCTACTACTCTCACCAAAAATCGCCCTAATTGGCCTGCGGCACCCGTTCAATCTTTGCCCTCTCCTGGGGGTTCTGAAACCAATAATTGATTTTTGGGGAATGGATAATATCATGTTTGTAATTAGTGCTGTTTTTTAAATTTGGCATCAAATTTAAAAAACAGGAGCTTTCAATAACAGGTTAGTAATATGACATTAGAATTAAAAGACCAGGCACGATCGCTTCTCCAGATAGCCCTCAACAACACACAAGCTGACTTTCGAGACGGACAGTGGGAAGCGATTGCCTCTTTAATCGAAGAGCGATCGAAACTGCTGGTGGTACAGCGCACTGGTTGGGGTAAAAGCTTAGTCTATTTTTTAGCAACTCGGCTGCTGCGCGATCGAGGAGCGGGCCCCACAATTCTGATTTCACCTCTACTCGCTCTCATGCGAAATCAAATTGCCGCAGCCCAGAGAATTGGCATTCAAGCAGCAACAATTAACTCCTCCAATAAAGAGGAATGGCAACTCGTAAAAACTCAGTTGCTAGCAGAACAAGTCGATGTTCTCTTAATTTCCCCCGAAAGACTAGCTAATGAAGAATTTACCAACACCATTCTGTTACCAATATCTCAGAGAATAGGGTTATTTGTCGTCGATGAAGCCCACTGCATTTCCGACTGGGGACATGACTTTCGACCGGATTATCGGCGGATCGTCCGAATTTTGCAAGCCCTTCCTCAAAACATACCTGTTTTAGCCACAACCGCTACAGCTAATAACCGAGTTGTTAACGATATTGTCGAGCAATTAAGTTCAAATCTTCGCGTCATCAGAGGCAACTTAATCAGAGAAAGCTTGCAACTTCAAAATATCGCTCTGGGAAGTTCAGCAGCAAGAATGGCATGGTTAGCAGAACAGTTGCCCAACTTACCGGGAAGCGGAATTATTTACACCCTAACCGTCAAAGATGCCGAACGGGTTGCCGACTGGTTGACAACTCAAGGAATTGATTCTAAAACCTACCATAGCAATCTAGAAAATTCAGAAAAAGAAGCCTTAGAAGACCAACTTATAAACAACAAAATTAAAGTATTAGTTGCAACGGTAGCTTTAGGAATGGGTTTTGACAAACCCGATTTAGGATTCGTCGTTCATTACCAACGTCCTGGTTCCGTTGTTCATTATTATCAACAAGTAGGGCGAGCCGGTAGAGCCGTAGAACAAGCCTATGGTATCCTTTTAAGCGGCGATGAAGATGACGAGATTACCAACTATTTTATCAGAACAGCGTTTCCTCCACAAGCCCATACGCAAGAAATTTTAAGTGCGCTAGACCTCGCCGATGACGGCTTATCTATTCCCCAGTTAGAGCAAAAACTAAATTTGTCTAATGGGCAAATTAATAAAGTTTTAAAACTATTGTCTCTCGAATCACCAGCCCCAGTCAGCAAGCAAAATTCTAAGTGGTATGCTACTCCTGTTGATTATCAGCAAGACACCGATAAAATCGAAAGTTTGACGCAAATTCGCCGCCAAGAACAAGACAGAATGCGAGAATACATGGGCGAAAACCAACAATGCCTCATGGCTTTTCTCGCAACAGAATTAGATGACCCCAATCCAACTAACTGCGGCAAATGTGCTGTGTGTTTGGGTAAGCCTTTACTGTCAGAAACCCCTTCTCTGGAAACGGTAAATCAAGCAATCCAGTACCTGCGACGGTGCGATCGCATTATCGAACCCCGCAAGCGATGGCCTTCAGAAGCATTGCCAACTTACCGTTTTTCAGGAAATATTAAACCTAATTTAATAGCAGAATCCGGCCGGGCGCTGTCTTTATGGGGTGACGCAGGTTGGGGAAAATTAGTTAAACTGGGTAAGTATCAAGATAATAATTTTAATGATGAACTGGTTGAGGGCGCTTTTGAAATGATTCAGCGCTGGCCAGCTCAACCGTTTCCGACTTGGGTGACTTGCGTACCTTCTTTAAATCGTCCCGACTTAGTACCGAATTTTGCTCAAAAGCTAGCCGATCGATTAAATTTGCCCTTTAAGCCAGTCATTCGGAAAATTCGTCAAACACCAGCTCAAAAAAAAATGAATAACAGTTACCAGCAAGCTCATAATTTGGATGGTGCATTTGCGATCGACACTTGGGAAGGAATCAAAGGAACAGTTTTCTTGGTTGACGATATGGTAGATTCCCGGTGGACTTTTACAGTCATTGCTGCACTTTTACGTCAAGCTGGTAGCGGGTCAGTTTTTCCTCTAGCATTATCCCTCAACTCTCTAGCCGATTAGATATATGAATCACGTACTACCACCAGATACTCAAGCAATTTTACTCTTGTGCGCTAGCTTCGGGCAAAATCGGCAAACAGAACCACAGCCCCTAACGCTTGGCGAATATAATTCCTTGGCTGGTTGGCTGCGCGAAAATCAGAAGCGCCCAGCCGATTTACTGCATCCAACTTGTTTAAATTTGTTAGAATCAATTCCGGTAAATAAGCTTGACTTTTACAGAATTTCGGCATTATTACAGCGAGGGGTAATGCTAAGTTTGGCTGTGGAAAAATGGACGAATCAAGGGCTTTGGATATTGGGAAGAAGCGACTCTCAATATCCCAAGCGCCTCAAGCAAATATTGCAACATTTAGCACCAGCAATTCTCTATGGAATTGGCAACATAAAATTGCTATCCCAGGGAGGATTAGCTATTGTTGGTTCTCGCGATGTTGATGAAGCAGGACTCGATCGCACTCAGAGAATTGCACAGGCTTGCGCCGAAGAAGAAATGCAGGTAGTTTCTGGCGGTGCGCGCGGGGTGGATAGTACGGCAATGTTAAGCGCGCTGGAAGCAGGAGGAACGGCTGTTGGCGTACTGGCTGACAGTTTGGCTAAAGCTGCTTTAGCTGGAAAATATCGTGCTGCGATTAAAGAAAATAGGCTGACTTTAGTATCTGCTTGCGATCCGAATGCTGGCTTTAATGTTGGTAATGCGATGGGGCGAAACAAATATATATATGCTTTAGCCGATCGCGCCCTTGTCATCAATTGTTCCGTCGGTACTGGCGGTACTTGGGCGGGTGCGGTGGAAGCGCTAGAAAAGATCAAAGATGTTCCGGTTTTTGTGCTAGATGATGCTGTGCCAGAAGGCAATCGGCAATTACTAAAGCGAGGAGCACAACCTTTGACATTTCCATTTATACCTGGGAGTTCAATAAGGGAAATTTTAAATAAAAATAAGGAGAAATCTAAATCAGAATTTGGATCGATCGCAACTGAAGTGTCAGCAAATGTTTCTCGATCTGCTGATGCGGGGGAACACCAACAACCCAAAGATTCGCTGTTAGAAATTGAAGCGGTTACGGATGTGGCAGTGACACACTCATTAACATCGGAGATTGTGATAAATAAATCACCTTCAAACTCTGAATCGGAGATTGTACTCGCAAAAACAGAAATGGAAGCTTCAGCCCCAGAAGAAACAGATATTGTATCTAATGGAACTTCACAAGATGCGATTCCCTACGAGATATCTTCGATTAACGGACATAGGAACACACAAGCAGTCGAATACCCTCCCAAAGACATTTACGAAGCTGTTTTACCGTTCATTCTCAGTCATTTAGAGAAGCCATTAGATGATAAATCTATAGCGGAAATTCTGGATGTTCAAATAGGGCAAATGCGGTTGTGGTTAAAAAGAGCAGTGGCAGAAGGTAAGGCGATCAAAACCAAGAATCCGCTGGCTTATATAGCCCATCAAAAAGGAGCTTTATTATCTTTATTGGATGAAAATACATAACCCACGGTGTCTCAAACTTCCGCGGGTCAATCATTCAATTCTCCATCTAAAATTTAAAGTTTTAAATGGATTGATTTTTTAAGGTTGGGGCAGTTTTGCTAAGGGAGCCGATAGCAATGTCAAGTCATAGTTTGTATCGCCTTGAATTTGAGAAACGCGGACGAAATAAGTTCCGGTAAGCAAAGCAACGTTGGTAACAATTCTTTCTAAAGCCGTGCCTAAATTGTTAGATGAAGCAATAATATCGTCTGCTCCAACTACGCCGTTACCGTTGATATCCTGGATTAATTCTAGGTCAACGTCTGCACTCAAACCGTCAACTGTTACACTGAAAAGGCTCGGAGTATTCAGGATGAAACTGTAAATGTCTGTTGTTTCAGCAGCGCCGACAAAATCATTTGCGCTGAGACTGTCTGTGAGAATGCCCAGGTTTTTTGCTGTACTTAAATTGTCGGCGGAATCGGGGAGAGTGCTCAACAGTCCTTCTTGTTGACCGAATTGAATGTAGTGGTCGATCGCACTTTTAACTGCGCCGCTACTGACTGCGCCTCCTACCACCGGATATCTTTCTAGATAAAAGCTGGGATCGAAGAAAATACTCGGTTTGCGATTTTCTAATTGACCGACTTTGAAGTAGTGTTCAAATGCGGTAAATTGATTTGTTTGGACTGCTGTTTTAACGTCGGGATTGCTGGTTAGATAAAAATTAACATCAAAGAAAGGGTTTGGGCTGCGAACTTCAAGTTGACCGAATCTGATAAAGTGATCGGCGGCTGAAAAGCCGTTTAGTTTGGCTGATACCGCTACATCTGTATTCGTGTCTAAATAATAGCCGGCATCGAACAGCGCATTCGGATCGCGATTTTCAAATTTGCCAATTTTTCGGTAGTGATCGAAGGGACTCGATACCGTCCCTCTAGCAACTTGTACGGCGACATCTGGGTTATTTTCGAGATAAAATTTACTGTCGAACAGTGTTCTGAGGGTTAGCATTATTAAAAAAATCTCTCTGTACTTTAGTCTGGAAAGTGCATAATCAAATTCGATCGAGAATCCAGTTTACATCAAAATTTTGTGAGGGTGTCTCAATTATGGCTAAATCTGCACTGATGGCAATGCTGCGCCGCGCTGCTAGTATTGCCCAGAAATCAAGGGAAACGGGCATTCCGGCTGATGAACTGCTGGGGATGCTGAACGATCGCACTCCCAATTTTCCCAATTCTCCCATATCTCGGCGCGACTTGCTGCACGGGGGTTTAGCGGCGGCAGGAGCCGTTGCTGCTGCGACTTTTACGCGGGAGGGAGAGGGGGCTTTTGCTCAAGCGCGCGGTCGATCGCCCATTTTGGTTGTGGGTGCTGGGATTGCGGGTTTGACGGCGGGCTATCGCTTGCGTCAGGGGGGCGTGCGTGCCGATATCATCGAAGCAAACAATCGCGTGGGGGGACGGATTCGCACGGCTCCTAGGGTGGCTGGAACAGCGATTTCGGCGGAGCTGGGAGGAGAATTTATTGATAGCGGCCACACTACTTTGATCTCGCTGGCGACGGAATTGGGTTTGCGGGCGATCGACTTAGCTCAAGTGCAGAGTGGATTGGTGAAAGATACTTTTTTCTTGGAAGGGCGACGCTTTTCTATGGCGCAACTGATCGCAGATTTTGCACCGCTAGCTAGTAAAATTACTGCTGATTTGCAGGCGGTAGGAGATAACATTAGCTATCAAGATTTTACGGAATCAGCGGAAAGATTGGACAATCTTTCAATCTCTGAATACGTAGATCAAGCTGATACTAGCACGATTGTTCGGCAGTTGCTCCGCATTGCTTACACGACTGAATACGGTCGAGATCCCGAGGAACAGTCGGCCTTAAATCTGCTGTTTTTAATCGGTGCTGAATCTAGCAGTTTTGAATTGTACGGCGACAGCGATCAGCGTTATCAAATTGACGGCGGTAACAGTCAAATTGTCAACCGTTTAGCCGATCGATTGTCTGGTTCGATCGAGACGGGGACAATTTTGGAAGCGATTACTTTTTTGCCCGATGGCCGCTATCGAGTGAATTTGCGATCGGGAGAAAGCGCCTTTGAGCGTATTTACGAACGGGTTTTGCTAACTTTGCCGTTTAGCACTCTCCGAGACGTTAAAATTAACGTGCCTTTGCCGCAACCGAAGCGCAGGGCGATCGAGCAATTGGGTTACGGTACTAATTCTAAGCTGATTACTGGCTACCGCAGTCGCATTTGGCGAGAAACTTATCGATCGACTGCTTCTGTTTATACCGATTTAGGATTCCAGAATAGCTGGGAAGCTACGCCTTTTGCTCCCACTGCTAATGGTTTGATAACTAATTATACAGGAGGAAAGCAGGGTTTGTCGATCGGCAGTGGAACTCCCGAAGACCAAGCACAAAAATTCTTGGGACAATTTGAAAGAGTTTTTCCCGGAGTGAGGAATTTGCGATCGGGCAAAGCTGTACGAGCATTTTGGCCGGGAGAACGCTTTTCTAAAGGTTCTTATTCCTGCTATTTAGTTGGACAGTGGACGCAAATGTACGGCGTAGAAGGTGAACGATTTGGCAATTTATATTTTGCCGGAGAACACACTTCGCTAGAAAATCAAGGTTACATGGAAGGCGGTTGCGAAACTGGACAAAGGGCGGCTGTGGAAATTTTGCAAGACTTGGGTTTAAGAGCTCCTGTTGATGCTGTGAATGCTCGAACTGCTAGCAGTTCAAACAATCGCCGTCCGAGTCGGAAAGTTCCCGGAGCCCGGAATCTTCGGAATAGAAATCCGAGTATTAGATAATAGAAGTAATTGCGGACACGGCAATGCCGTGTCCCTACAAATATCGCGTAGAATTCATCAAATAATCTCGTCCGGGTTAATTCCTCGATCGCGCAAATACTCAGCCAGTCGATCGGCCCGTTCCCGTTCGCGATCGGCTCTTTCACATTCGCGAAGAGCCCGTTCCCGTTCTACTGACAACTGTTCTACACCCCACAAAAGCAGATTTCCTGCTTCATCCCACCAGCGCAACCAATAGCCTGTACGCTGCTCTTTCTCACCTCGCCAGGTTCCTAAATACAAACCAAAATCTGCCATCCAGTGACGACCTTCCTCATCGGGAAATTCTAGTTCGTAATTGCCATTTTGCAAGCGATATACTTCCAGCAAACCAGTTTCTGGATCAAAAATGATGTAAGTTGGGACTTGCAGAATTTGTTCGTAAAACAACCACTTTCCTGGAGGAAAAGTACGTTTAGTAGAATATTCCCCGCCGTCTGTTTCCGACAAAAATTCCATCACAATGGTCGGGATTTCTCCTTCCAAGTTTGGCGTGTAACTTTTGCGGTCAATTCTAGACTCTGCGGGCAATACCGAAGGTACGTAAACCCAATCCGGTGCTTTGATAACTAACTCGCCGTTGACAGTAGCGCAAATCCCAAAATTGCTGGCAATCAGCATTAGTGGGCCGATTAATCCTCTCAGTTCTAAGATTTCTCGCAGTGCTCCAGCAATTAGCGGTTGACCTGTATTCTCCACTGGTTTTTCTGCTAATTGGAAATCGTCTGGCAACTTCTCCCAAGTTACCGTCAGTGCGATCGCTTTTTGTTTGAGATTATCTTGAGTAACGACCATGACTTTATTTTCAAAAGTTTGATGTCTTATCATAGCATAATATTAGGTAATATCAATTCCGCTTACACCAGAATTATATAGAGGAGACTGCACGTGCCGTGTCCCTACCCCAAAATAGTATTGTAGGGACACGGCACTGCCGTCTCCGAATTTCTTAATCCCTATTTTTTTAGGAAAATCAATGAAAAAATTAGATTTAATACTAACTATATCAATTCTGCTAACACTGCTGATAGCCCCTAAATCTTTGCTTGCAGACTATACAAATCCCATAGTCCAAAACTCACTAATTGACGAACCATTTTGCTACCTAAAAACTCCCGATGGCAGAATCGTAGACTTGGGCAAATTGTGCGAAAAACAGCCAGCTTCTGGAACTTCCCAAACTTGCATTCCCGGTTCCAACATTGCTGCAAAAGTGTCAATTATAGCGGCAAATTATGACGGCAACTTTTTCAGCGGTAAAGCGATAAATCAAGGCTGCAAAATTATCAAGAATGTCAAGGTAAATTATGAGGTTTTGGACGAGTCAGGCAATTTAATTGATAACGGATTTATCAACACTCAACCCATTACTCTTGCACCCGGAGAGTCGGCCGCCTTTCGGGGCGCAGTTGTGGCGGGGGCTAAGGTACGGGCTACTTATGCCGACGGGCAAGAATGATTGTGGAGATTTGCCCGATCGCTGTTATCATATTTTGGCTCAGATATCTCTATGAGTTACGCAGAGATTCCCCTAAATCCCCCTTAAGAAGGGGGACTTTGAGTGTTCTTGTCCCCCCCCGATTGTAGGGGCGGTGCCCCCGTGCCCGCCCTTGGTTAAGGGATCGAAATGCGTAAACCCTAGTCTCTAAAAACAGAACTTGCGAGGGCAAAATATCTTGAAAGCTCGATCGACTTATTGGCAAATCCTACCCTACCTCCAGCCCCAAAAACAAACCATCGGTAAAGCATTAGTTTGTACCGTAGTATTTACCATATTTTGGCCAATTATCGCGTGGCTAGTTGGCGAAACCGCCAAATTTATAGGTAAAGGAGATTTAAAAGGATTCGCTCAAATTGCTGCACTCAGCGCAGTTATATTTTTGATTCGCGGTACAGCCCAATACGGCCAAGATACGCTGATGGCAAAAGCAGCTTTGACTATTGCTTTAGAAATCCGCAAAAAAGTTTATGCACACCTCCAAAACCTGAATCTAGGCTACTTTGAGACTGCCAAAACCGGAGATTTATCCTACCGCCTCACAGAAGATATTGACCGCATTGGCGAAGTCGTAAATAAATTTTTTCATCAATTTATCCCTTGTATTTTGCAGCTAATTGCAGTTATGGGATATATGATTTATCTTAACTGGCAATTAACTTTAGGTGCATTAATCATTGCGCCGCTGATGGTATTATTAATTAGTTGGTTTGGGGAAAAACTGCTCAATTACTCGCGAGACAGTCAAAATCGGATCTCTGATTTATCCGCTTTGCTAACAGAAGTATTCAGCGGGATTCGTTTAATCAAAGCATTTGTGGCGGAAGAATACGAGATTTCTCGGTTTGCAGAAGAAGCGGAACAAAACCGCCGTGCTAAGTATTTGTCGGAACGAATAAAAGCACTTCAGTTCGTCGTAGTTGGCTTTCTGGAAGCGATGAGCGTGATTTTGCTCTTTTTCATAGGTGGTTGGCAAATCAATCAAGGAAATCTCACAGGTACTGAATTTATCAGTTACATCGCCGGAGTAGCATTGTTAATCGATCCGATCGCCATTACGACTGCAAATTACGGCGATTTCAAGCAGGGAGAGGCTTCTAGCGATCGCATTTTTGAACTTTTAGCCCTTGAATCCACAGTCGTCGAAAAGCCAGGGGCGATCGAACTTCCCCACGTTACCGGAAAAGTCGAATACCGCAACATTAATTTTGCCTACAACTCAGAGACACCCATCTTACAAAGTATGAGTTTACTCGCACTTCCCGGAGAAGCAATTGCCCTTGTGGGTGCATCCGGTGCGGGGAAAACTACTTTAGTAAACTTGTTACCCAGATTTTACGATCCGCAAGCGGGACAAATTTTAATTGACGGGATTGATATTCAAGATGTGACATTAAATACGCTGCGGCGACAAATCGGAATTGTGCCGCAAGAAACTATTTTATTTTCGGGTACAATTGCTCAAAATATTGCTTTTGGGCAGTCTTATTATGAACTAAAAGATGTTGAAAAAGCGGCGGAAATTGCCAACGCCCATCAATTTATCAGCGAGTTTCCCGACGGTTATCAAACTTGGGTGGGAGAAAGGGGTGTAAACTTATCGGGGGGTCAAAAACAAAGAATTGCGATCGCCCGCGCAGTTTTGCTCAATCCGCGAATTCTGATCCTTGATGAAGCGACATCGGCGCTGGATTCGGAGTCGGAAGCTTTGGTACAGGAGGCCTTGGAAAGATTGATGCGCGATCGAACTGTGTTTATTATCGCGCACCGTTTGGCGACTGTGCGGAAAGCTGACAGAATTTTGGTATTGGAAAAAGGTAGAGTGATGGAATCTGGGACGCATGAGGAATTGCTCGAAAAGGGCGATCGATACGCTCGTTATTACGCCCAGCAATTTAGTCAGTAGAATAGATTAGAAACTACGACCAAAGAAACCGGGTTTTTGGCTGTTTCTGGTGGTTTCAATGAAGTATTCAAGGGAAAAACCCGGTTTCTGACCACTCGTGCGTAAGCCCTATGAGAAATAGTAAAATATATAGAGGAGTCGATTTAAAAGTTGAGGTGCGAGTTGATATAAGATAGAAGGAGCTAGATTTAGAGGTCATCTGATGTCACAAATTAAACAGCGCCTTCTCGAAGCGATCGAACGGACTCCTGAACCGCTTTTAGAACAAATCCTAGCCTTCCTAGAATTTTTGACCAGTCGGACACAAACCGCGATCGTCCCAGACTTCGACTCAGATTTTGACTCAGACACCGACTCCAACGACCAAATCCTCGCCGATCTGAAAGCCTCTCTGCACCAAGCCAAAGCGGGACAAACCTTCCCCATATCAGAACTCTGGGACAGTATCTAATGTCCGATCTGCCAGTCCAACTCAAATTCACGGCATTATTCAAACGTCGCCTCAAAGGACTCGCTAAAAAGTATCGCCAAATTCAAACTGATATTCAGCCGATCTTCGATGAGATTATCCAAGGTAACTTCATCGGAAACCAGATTACAGGCACCCAATACATCGTTTACAAAGTCCGGGCTAAAAACGCTGATGCCCAATCTGGCAAGAGTGCTGGTTATCGCTTGATTTATCAAGTTGAATCACCGAATCAAGTCGTTTTACACCTGATTTACTCGAAATCAGAACAAGCAAACGTCTCTGCCGAGGAAATCCAAACGGCGATCGCACAATACCAAGCAGACTCAGACGAATAAATTTTCAAATATCAACCCTTGCCCTTCTTGCTATTTAAGGCGATCGCGATACAATTAGCACTGGCTTGGAGCCCCGATGGACAAACTTGCGCTAGTGGCAGTTCAGATGAATTTATCGGTAAATCCTATAATTAATTTTCCACAGCCCCTAAAGCTTTGAGAGTGGCTTTTTCAGCTTCCGTTAAACCCGTAACACCCGTGATATTCATCTCCTCATAAGGTCTTTCACTTCTGAGTGTTTTTAGACATTCACCTGTATTAAAATCCCAAATTTTAATAGTCTCATCGAAACTTCCACTAACTAAAGTTTTGTTGTCTGAACTAATTTCTATTGACCTTACCCGATTGGTATGTCCCGGCAAAGTTCTCAAGCATTCTCCTGTAGAAACCTCCCAAATTTTTACTCTTTCGCTGCTACTGATTATAGTTTTAGTATCCAAGGTAAAGGTTACTGACCATACGGAACTGGTACGATCGTGAAAAGTTTTCAAGCATTCTCCAGTGTGAATATTCCATAACTTTATTGTTCGATCGCTACTACCGCTGACTAAGGTAGTGCCATCTGCACTAAAGGCAACTGAATTTACTGTATTCGTATGCCCTTGTAATGTGTTGAGACATTCTCCAGTGCGGATATTCCATAACTTCACAGTTTGGTCACTACCCGCACTGGCTAAAGTTTTCTCGTCAGGACTAATTGCTACTGACCACAACCAGTCCGTATGTCCTTCCAAGGTTTTTAGACATTCTCCAGTGCTAATATTCCATAACTTAAGTGTTCGATCGGCGCTAGCACTGATTAAGATTGTACCGCCGCGATCGAACACTACTGAATTTACACAAGCAGTATGTCCAATCAAAGTTTTTAGACACTTTCTTGTAGTAATATTCCATATTTTAATTGTGCGATCGTAGCTACCACTAGCTAAGGTGGTACTGTCAGGACTTATTGCTACTGCATTTACCCGACTGGTATGTTCATCAAAAGTTTTCAGGCATTTGCCGGTGCGGATATCCCATAGCTTCACTGTTTGGTCTTCATTACCGCTAACTATAACTGTATTATCAGGACTGATGGTTACTGACCTTATAGAGTTGATATAACCCCGCAAGGTTTTCAGGCATTCTCCGGTGTTGATATCCCATAATTTTACTGTTTGGTCATCACTGCCACTGAGCAAAGTTGCACTGTCAGGACTAATTGCCACCGCTCTTACCCAATCAGTATGTTCCTGTAAAGTTTTCAAACATTCACCCGTCTTAATATCCCAGAGTTTCACTTGTTGATCATAACCAACACTCGCTAGGATGACACAATTAGAACTAACAGCTACTGACCGTATTTTGTTGGTATGTCCGTGTAAAGTTTTTAGACATTCTCCAGTACGGATATCCCATATTTTGATAGTTTTGTCGTTGCTACCGCTGGCTAAGGTTGTATTATCAGGACTAATTGCTACCGATCTTACTGTATTTTTATGTCCGCGTAAAGTTTTCAAACATTCTCCACTACGCATATTCCATAGTTTGATGGTTTCGTCATTGCTACTGCTAGCCACGATTCTACCGTCAGGGCTTATTTCCACTGATTGTACTGCGTCAGTATGTTCTTGGAAGGTTTTTAAGCATTCTCCAGTACGGATATCCCATAACTTCACAGTTTTGTCATTACTACCACTGGCTAAAGTTTTACCATCTGGGCTGATTGACACAGAATTTACTCTGCCGTGTGCCTGCAAAGTTTTTAGACATTCTCCAGTACGGATATCCCATAATTTAACTGTTTTGTCAAAACTAGCGCTGGCTAAAGTTGTACCATCTGGGCTGAAGGTTAAAGACCTTATCCAGTCAGTATGCCCTTTACAAAATACAATTTGTTGACAGTTTGAAACTTGCCACAATCCGATGGCGCAACCAGAATCACCGGTAGCAAAAAGTTTGCCATCTCTACTAAATGCCACTGCAAAAACTGCACCAAAGATTTTAGTAAAAGCAGAATTAGCCAAATTCGCTTCAGCAAAATTGACGTGGCGCAGCGTCGCATTTGTAAAATCAGCACCTAAAATAACTGCACTAGAGAGGTCTTTACCTTCTAAAGCAATCTTGTCCTTTTTTAACAACAGCGTCGCCGCATTCCCTCCCACATAACCCACCTCGCTTTCCGTTTTGCCTCGCGTTGCTTCCAGAATTTCCATAAGCGGCCCAACCCCGGTTTCTGAAACCATCGGTAACAACAAATCCATCACAGCCTTCGTCAGTGGCGCTTGTCCGAAACTCTGACGAAGTTCACTTAAGTTTTCCGCAACAAAGCCCTTCAAAGGCGCAATCAATTCGTTGTTATTTCTCTTCTGTGCCTGAAGCCGACAATAATTAGACCAAGTGTATAATTGAGCCTCAAAATCAGGATCTAAACAAGACTGTTCCGGCGCAACTAATTCGGTAAAATCTGCCGCCAAAACTCCCAATTCCGCTGCAAATTTATAAGCGACAAAAAACTCTAATAACGAACGGTGGGCTGGAGTATAATCCCCATCTGCATTGCGAATCAGCATCGTTTGACCCATCATGTCGTAGTGCCAGTGGTCTAAGTCTTTTTCCTCTTGGACGATGGAACCAAACAAGCCGCGAATGCGATCGGGAAAACCGCGATAATTCAGACTCATTTGGTCGGTTGACAGCATTTCCCACGACAATTCGCACAAAAAGTAAAGCTTATCTGCTAACGAAGTAAAAGTGCGTTCTGCTTTGATATCTCTCTCTATCTTCCGCCGCACCGCATACAGATAAATTCGCGACATATCGACTGGTTTTCCTGCTTCAATATCGGGCAATGCTTCCAAAATTAACTCGGTCATTACCGGGCGACGTGCTAAATCCAATAGCTGCGGGTTTCCCATCACTTTTTCGACAGTAGCCGCTTCTGTTTGGAATGACAGCGCTTGCCCAATTTGCTCGTCGTTAAATTTCTCTAATTCTAATACTTCAAATTGGGGAGTTTCGCCTGTTAAAATGGTTGTTGATGCTTGCAGTTCTGCATTGAACAATGCCCGTCCTTCCTTGCCTTCAGGAAAGTGTTCGGTGCGGCAAGTGAGGATGACTTTTGCGCCGGGAAGGACGGCTTTTGCTAGTTCCCAGAAGTTGTTGATGGTTTCTTGCCGATCGCACTTGGCGGCCATTTCATCAAAACCATCGAAAATCAACAGAAACTTGCCCATCCGATTCAGTTGTTCAAAAGCCGAATAACCCGCCAAAGGTATCTCGTGTTTCCGAAAGAAGAACTCGGAGAATAGCGACTCGACACTAACTGCTTTGGCGTAATCTCGCAGCGGAATTACTAACGGCAAACGCGGACGTTCTAAGCCGCGATTTTTCGCATCTCGGTAGCGTTGCAGCGCCAGCCAAGCATAGTGCATCGCAAACCAAGTTTTCCCCGTCCCAAATTCCCCTAAAACTGAAATATGTTCTTTTGCGGGGTCATCCAACCACAAATCAATATAACCTTCAATCCAGCCATCTCGCCCGTCATAATGACTCACGCCTATCTTGCGGTGAGTATCGGGGTCAATTTCTTCTTTCGTACAAGCTAGTGGCACATATTTCGTATCAATTCCTCGGCTGGTAATTTCAGTTTCCAGCCAATCGAGATAAGCGGTAAAATCGGCATCTTGGTCGAGCAATTCATCGAAGGTATAGCAAGCTAAATGACGATTTTCGGCTTTCTCAACTTCATCCCGCGCGGCGCGACTGATGCGGCGGGCTGTGACTAACCAGCCTTCATCGGTGCGCTGTCTTTCCACCGATTCGCGCAAGGCTGAAATGTCCTTGAGTCCTGCTTCTCCGGCAATTCCGCGCACTAAAATGCGATCGTACTTTTTGCGTCTCACCGGAACATCGATAATCCATTCAAAATAGTTATCTTCGCAGATTTGATAGGTTTCAAACTGATAATTTAATGTTTCAAACCAACCTCGAACTTGTTGTGATAAAATAAAAGCTTGAGACTTTTGAATATTCGTTGATGCCGCTGCGGGAAGTGCGGGATAATCCTCGGCTTCCAAGCGCGCAAACTCGGTGCGAATTCCTTCGAGGGTGGGCAGGCGTTCGATGCGATCCATTACCATAGATAGGCGTTTTTGCAAAGAGGCGATCGCATTTCCCTCGATCACCTCGGCAGGTGTCCGCGTCCGCTTTGCTACTTCCATAAACACGGCCGCAAAAGCCATGAATTCCCGCCTGGGGTCAATCCCTAAATTTCGGATTTCTTGGCCCAAATCAGACTGGTTGAGATAGTCATCGCCTGCTTGAATTAAAATTGCTGGGCTATCGGACTCGAAAGCTTTACGAAATGCTGATTCAATCTCTTTTTGGCGAAACAGTTCTAAAATTTGTTTGGGTTTGCCAGTGCCGTATTCTACTAAAGTATAAACATAAACGCCGCTGAAATCTGCTGGCGGCGCGTCGGGGTCAAGGTTAAATCTTTTTAATAATTTGATGACTGTTTCGTTGCGCTGAAACTTATCTTTGAGAGTGCCTAGTGGAATGGCTGTCAGGAGACTGATAACTGAATCGAGACTAATTGGGATCATTTAGGCTTTCCTGTTTTTTCGTGGGAGTAATGCTCAAATCTCAAAATCGCAAATTGCTCTAATTGTATGTTAACGCACATCACATCAAATCTGTTAATATCAGAATTATTCATCTCTCTCCGATCTTTCTCTGCGCTCTCTGTGGTTAAAAAAAATCTGATCCTACCGAAATTGATATAATACTGTTTCAATATTACAGCAAATATTAGCATTTTTTACTAAATTTGACAACTCTAAAATAGAGAAATATCCGACATATATTGTAGTATAAAAAGCTCTAATATTAGTTGTTATATCCTAGTGCAGAAGCTAAAATATAGATAACAAACAAATAAATAAATCTTGCTATCTATGAAAATACAATCTTCCGTCTTAGTCCACCTAGGATTTGGTAAATATGTACGATCGGACAAAGTGACAGCAGTCATCCCAATCGAAGCAGAACGCGGCCCAGGACGGCGCACCTTCGTGCATATAGACGGCGAAGCAGACCCGATCGTTGCTTCCCGTGCTGAAGATACGATCGTCCGCGATTTGGTGCAAGAACCGCGCGAAATTACTCAAGCCCGCCAACAACAGGAAATACTCCAAGATTTGCTCGCTGATTTGAACAATGTCAATGTCACTGTACGCCGGATTAGCCGCGATGAAGGTGGACTAGATCTCGAACTTTTAGAACGTCGCATTCGCCAAATCTTAGAAGCTTAAAAACAAAAGACCGCCCATGCGGTCTTTCTCCCAGTCCGCGCAGGCGGACTTTGTGTGTGTAGACGCGGTTTCTAACCGCCGAAATTGATTTGTTTAGAACGGAATGGATTACTTCAATGTCACTTCGATGTCCGCTAAACCGGTGAGTTTTTCTATGAGCGGCTCTTCTTCAACTCGCGGGACAAAAATAGTTAAACCTCCCGGAACGCACTCGATAGAAAGGGGAGTCATGCCGCAGATTTCTCCGTCTACAACCACTTTTTGAGGAGGATCGGCACTAATTTTCACTTTTTTGGCCCGCAAATAACCGATGTCGTCGCTATCGGTCGGATTGCCGCTCAAAGCTGTTTGCAATAGGTGATAAGAAGCTGCGATCGCCCCAGCTTTAGTCTGAGGTGCAACCAGCGTCACGTCCAGCAAGCCATCGTCAAAAATAATCCCGGCAGGGCCTTGAGCTAAAATCGAAGTAGGCGGCGCTGCATTCGCCACCGTCACCGCCACAGCAGTAACGGTGATAATTTTATCTTCGGTTTCGATTTCTGCTTCAAACCTTTCTAAATTGTTTAACTGTTTAATTCCCGAGAGAATGTAAGCCAGCATTCCCCAGCGATTCTTCATTTCGCGATCGGCTAATTCGACGGTTTCCGCCTCAAAACCAACTCCAGCTAACAAAACCATCGGCATTTTACCGTTGCAAATCGCCGCATCCACCACCCGCGTCAACCCTCCTAAAATAGTTTCGCAGGCTGTATCAATTGTATTGGGAATGTCTAAAGCATTCGCAAAAGCATTCGCAGTTCCCCGCGATATAATTCCTAAAGGAATATTTGTGCTAACAATCGCCCCGGCTACCGCTGATAAGGTGCCGTCGCCCCCGGAAGCAATAATTGCCTCAACTCCCCTCGCAACTGCTTCGCTGGCGAGTTGATCGGCGTCTATTTCTCGCGTTGTCAGCCGAATGTCTAAGTCAATAAAAGGCTCTAAAAGTTCCTGAATTCTCGCTAAGTCTTGGTCGGGGTCGCTGTTACCGGCGACGGGATTGAAAATTAGGCAAGCTGAACGTTTCATGTTTGGTAATAGGTAATTGGTAATGGGTAATGGCTGAACTAAAACCCTCGATTTTTTTTCGTTTGTATCCAAGTTTCGATCCCCCTAAATCCCCCTTAATAAGACCCACTTTGAGTGTTCTTGTCCCCCCCTTATTAAGGGGGGTTAGGGGGGATCGAGACTCAACTATAACCCTGATTTAGACATGGTTGTAACCTTAAGTTTACACAACTGCAAGGTTCGCCAAACTCCGACAACAACCCTCACCTATTTTTCAGAGGTTTAATTAAGACTTGACAAAACTCCACTCTAAGACTTCGCGCGGAGCTTTGTGCAGCGCTTCCTTGATTTCCTTGTTGCTGTCGAACTTAACTTTATCCAAATGGCACGCTTCGACATTCACAGTAAATTTATCGTCTTCAAAAGGCCAAGGAGTTACTGTCACCAGTTCGTCGCTGTTCTGTACGATATCGTAACGCTTGCCGTCGGGGCCGACACTAATTTCTAAAGCTCGTTCTCCGGCGGGTAACTCGTGGCTGCAAAGAATTAATGATAGCCGATCGCACCACTGGAAAAAAGCATAGGCTGACTTAGCATCTTTCTCGGAAACTTGCAACTCTTTGCGCCATTTTTTTTGATTTTCGAGTTGTTCGTCCAGAAACTCGTCTAGTTCCTTCGACTCTCCCCGCTTTCCTTCATTCAGAAAGCTCATGTGCATAGAAATCAGCATTGCTACCCACCTACCGCGATATAGGGAATTCTGCACCATTGCTTTAATTTTCGGCAGAGAAGTTTCCGTGTTCAATGTAAAATCTAAGGGCGCGCCCGCTTCAGTCAAGATATCTTCTTCCCACTCTTTCTCTAAATCGTCGTGGTGGGAAATCGCGGCGATGGTTTCGTAGAGGCGAAGTGGAGATTTCGAGCGCTTCCACTGTCCGCCAAGTTGGGCGGCGAGCAAAGCGTGGGCGCGGTGGTAAATAATTTCCCAACCCGTGGCGGTTAAGTTAGCAATCATTGAATTTTTCTCCTGAATTAAGTTGATACCAGTTTTTTGTGCGATCGTTAGGCTCTCGATCCCCCCTAACCCCCCTTAAAAAGGGGGGAACCGGAATCAGTCAAAGTCCATCTTTTTCAGCCGATCGAGATTTGCAGAAAAACGAAAGCTAAATCACAAAAGGTTCGATCGCGATTTCCTGCCATTTCCCCTCAAACCGTTCGACAACCAAAGGTCGGATTCGGAACTTCGGCGGACACCCATCAAGAACATCAATCCGCAAACACGAATAAGGACGGCGTTTGTGAGAACCTTCACCGCTGCGGCCGACATATAGCAAAGATTCCGCTACCCGCCGCAGGGCTGTTTCGGAACCAGACTCCCGCGCCAACCGATAAGCTTCGGGACTCGATGCTTCCTGCAACACCGGCCCTTCCGGGCGCTGGCGGCGGAGGCTGTGGCCGCTTCCCCCGCAGACAATCCAATTAATCCCAGAGTCGCCGTGTCCGGTATCCCCAGTCCGCAGGTATTCCAAACAGTGGGCGTGACCAGTCAGCACCAAATCTACTAGGGGACGCTTCCCCACCTCCCCAACTGCATCGGCCACCTTGTCGAGCACCTCGCGCAACCGCAACCGCACCGCCAAAGTTTGAGCTTGATTCCACTTGGTCGCCTCGGTTACGTAGGGGGGATGGTGCAGGTAAATTACCCGCCCCCGCACGTCTGAATCGCCCCAAGATGCAATCAGTCTTTGTTTGAGCCATTCGAGCTGTTCAACGTCCGTGGAGGCTGTTCTGTCGGGCGACAGTTGTTTGTCAATGTCCATCAGCATTTCGTCAACTTGCTCTAATTTCGCGCCCAAGTCGTCTAGCTGTTCGGCTTCGGAGGGAATTTCGGGGTTAAGCCGATCAGACATTTCGAGCATTTCCAATTTTTCTTGCTCCAACTTCTGCCTGTCGAGTTCCAAAATCTGGCGCTGAAGGTCGCCCTCTTTGGTTTTCGGGAGCGGCAAAGGTTCGTTGAAGGTATTGGAGTCGAGAGCAAAAAAGTCAATTCCACCGCTGCGGAACGTGTAATAGCGATTGGGTAAGCGGGTAAAGCGTCCGGGTTGGTAGCGGATGCAGCGGCCGGTGCTGCTGTGGGCGGTGTAGTGGGCGTCTAGGTGGCGATCGAGCTCGGACGGCAGCTTGTGAGCTTGCAGGTAGTCGAGAAAGGCTTTGGCATAGGCATTTCCGCGATCGGAACCGCGCCAGCCGACATCGAGATCCAGCTTGGAACCCAACAGCCGGCGCAGCGGTAAAGCTGTCGCCGAGAGAATGCCGTAGAAAAGCGGCAAGTCGTAATAGTCGTGGTTTCCCGGTACGGGCAAAAACGGAAAGTTAAACACCATCCGATCGTACGCAATCCGAGACGGGTGCTCGCCGCCGACTAAAAATTCTCGGTAAGGGCGAATAAAATTTTGCAAGTAATATTCGCTGGAACCTACGAGATAAACTACATCCCCCGTATGGAGGACGAAGCGGCAAGTTTCGCGCTCCTTGAGCATCTGTTCGGCAACCTGCCGCTGCGGGTTGTGGCCGCGGTGGTTGCCCGTGCCGCTGTCGCCTGCGACTAAAAACGAAAACTCTGGAGAGTCTGGTACTCCATCGTCCAAAACCATCTTAGTTTGGTCGATTCCCCGATCGGCGATCGGCTGTTCTTGCCACCGTACCCGCTCATTCATTTTGCGGATTTTGACCGTTATTCGCGGGTCGGACACGAATTTCACACCACCTAGTCTCCCAAATTGCTGAGTTCCTAGTTAATTTTGCAGCGATCGGGCGAGTTTTTACCTCTGTCTAAAAGCTGAAGATCGATCGCTCCACGCCCAGAAACCAGGTTTCTGCTGGCCCGATCTCCGATCGACCCCCGATTTATCTGAGAAAGCGGATTTTTTTTGAGATTTAGGAAGCTTCGGGTTCTTAACTAATATCAATTCCGGCTGCAACGACCTATGACAAGCGAGGACACGGCAGTGCCGTGTCCCTACAATTGATCGTGGTAGGGACACGGCAGTGCCGTGTCCTCCGTTTAGATCATTCCGATGAAGAGCCCAATTAATATAACTGTTTCCCAAAAAATGCAATTTTCGGCCCGTACTCCCAACCCCGATCGTCATCAGTCATTCCCTATGCTTCAATTCTTTCATTCTTGAATCTTTAATGGTATGACAACTCAAATCTAATGTTACAGATGATACAGAGCGTCCTAGTTCCGGGAATCGCCGCAAATTTTTAATTTTTAATTTTCCGCTCTCGCCCTCTCCCTCTGTCGGTCTCTTCCCCTCAGTCTTTTACCCCTCGATCGGACTATTCACATTTGTAATTTTTGAGTGACTGGCGATGGCACGATCGCAGCGCGTTTTGATACCATGCAATAAGCGCGCAAGACAATCAGGGAATGCACTGGAGGTGCGTAAATGGAGCTTTTCGGAGAACAAAGACGGTGTTTGGATTGTTTGGTAAGCTCGATCGAGCAATTGGGAGGTCGAGTAGACATTGCGAAGCTGGAGCAGATAGCCGAGCTAATCATTCAAACGATGAGAGGGCCTTGGCGCTACTTTCACACGTCGGAACACATTTTTGAGGTCGGGGGGTCGATCGATCCGATCGAGGTGCTGGCTGCGCTGTTTCACGACCTCGTGTACGTGCAAGTCGATCAGGGCGTGAGTTTCAATATTAGCAGCGCCCTTTGTCCTTTTGTCAAAGAAGTGCGATCGCAGTTAGTAATTAGAGATGAAACCGAACTACCTCACGATTCCGTTTATCAGCTCGTGGCCTCAGTATTTGGGTTTGCTCCCGGTAAGATTCTCTCTCCGTTTGCCGGCCAAAACGAATTTTTGAGTGCCGTTATTGCTGGTAAATCTTTGGAGCCTTTTTTGCCAGCAAGTGCGATCGCCGAAATCGCCGCCTGCATCGAGGCTACTATTCCTTTTCGTCCGGTTGCGCCCAGCGGTTTAAGTGCGATCGAGCTTTTGCACCAGCGGTTGATCGTTGCAAATCGCGATTTTGATTTCGGATGGACTGATGCCCAAACCGCAGAAATTGTCAAGCGTGCTGTCAGGTTAGCCAATCGGGATGTAGAAAATTTTGCCTCTGGAAATTCCTCTAATTTCTTAGACAATACCTGGAATTTGATGCCGGAAACCAACCACGAATTAAGCAATGTCAATTCCTATACAGTCGGTGGATATCGCAGGTCTTTGCAAAAAATGGAAGGATTTTTGAACTTCCTCAAACCCGAACTGGTTTTCCAGCAGTTTATGCAAGAGCCCGACGATGAAACCTACGCTAACATGATTTTCCAAACTCGCAAAAATATCGCAGTTGCCAAACTTTATCTAGGTATCAAGCTAATTACCATCGCCATTTTAGAAGCTCTTTCCTACCGTTTGGGCCGCGACATACCGCTTTCCACTATGATGGGAGAATTGCGCGCACCCGGATTTAAAACATCGGTTTTGGAGGATTACTTGCCCAACAGACAGATCGCCTACGCCTTAGAAAGTCAGTTGCAAAAAGAGGTTTTAAATTTGTTAGCAATAGGGCGCAATCAAGAATCTCCCTATGATATTAAAAACTCTCCCGTAGCTACGTTTATTATCAAATCTATCGGCTTTGCTGAAACTGAAAACTTTTTGAAGAAAGCTCAAGAGTTTTTTGCAGGTCATATTTCGTCGGAAGACTTTCTGTCTTACTGTGATCCCGATGTAATCGACACCATCTCCTCCGGGGTTATGAAACTCTTTGACAGCAGGAAGACGGCTTTAGGGAAAGTTAAGTTAGCTCACCAAACTGTTTCTTAGGATATATTTACGCACAATCAGTTCGCGATCGCAAAACCTAATTATCTAGGGTGGTTATGGGTAGCCATGTCAATGTGGCTGCTGAGAGCGTCTGGCAGTTGATACATGACGGTGACGTGCATCGCTTCGGAGGAGGCTGTTTTTTATTCTTGGGAGTACGAGGTTGTTTAAGGAATCTTTTTAAATCTACCCGCTCAGCTAAATATAATAAAATCTCTGCTCGTAGTTGTTGCTCGAACGAAGCAAAAACACTCCAATTTTCTGATACCAATTTAATGTGAAGTTGCACATATCCCGATCCCCCTAAATCCCCCTTCTTAAGGGGGACTTTGACCCCCCCCTGTCCCCCCCTTATTAAGGGGGGTTAGGGGGGATCAGATTCTATGCAGCCTCATAAAAAATTGGTATGAGGGAATTGCCATTATCATCCCCCGATAGGTGTTTTGAATTTCATCCACCATGTAAGAGTCAGAAAGACCAGCCTCGATTTTCCCAACGGCATGTATCGCTATAACTGTACGCACAGTTGCGAGAATATTGTAGGTAACTAATGCCAAACAAAAACAGAATGGCGTTGCTGCTGCAGGAGTATGATTTGCCTCCGAAATTTAGTAGGGGCAATTCATGAATTGCCAGTAGGGGCAATTCAAGAATTGCCCCAACTCTAATTTGAGTTACAACTGAAAATATCACCAGTCAAACCAGCAACCGACATAC
>JANPMV010000149.1:0-56787 GCA_031427135.1 Cyanobacteria bacterium VAR_87_metabat_62
ATCGCAAGAATTAGCCAAAATTGCCCCCGCAGACCCCGAATGGATGCCACTGTTACCACCTCAAGCCTACGATTTGCCTGCCCCCGCATTTGATGAAGCAACGGCTGCTGCATCGCCTTTAGAGCGGGCGGAAATGGTGCGGCAAACTTGCGCGATCGCCTCACAAGCAGGTGCTAACGCTTCCGGTACTTTGAGCGCTGAGGCTTCGTTGTATGCGATCGCCTCGTCAACGGGTTTGCGCGCCTGCAACCATTCTACAGAGGCGAATTTCGGCTATACAGTTCGCATTGACAACGGTTCTAGCTGGACTGAATGCACGGCTTGGAGTATTAGTCAACTGCCGATCGCCCAATTAGCAGAACAAGTGCTCGATCGGGCGATCGCATCCCGCAACCCCCGCGAAATCACTCCCGGCGTTTATCCGGTAATCCTTGACGGTGCTGCTTTTGCGGGCTTGCTACCGTGGGTGATTTGGGGGCTGGATGCGAGGGCGGCGGATGAAGGGCGATCGTTTATGTCGATCGCCGATGAAACCGGAAAACCCGCTGGAAACCGCGCCCTTGAACAACTTTTCAGCCCGCTGGTGCAAGTGCAGCGCGATCGGGCACATCCTTTATTGCGATCGGGTAATTTTTTCGGCGACGGATTGAGCAATAACTATTTGGAAATCATCAAAGATGGCGTACCTCAAAGTTTGTCTTATTCCCGCTACTGGGCCGCGCAAAAAGACAAAGAGGCAAAAGGTGCTTATTACCCGATCGTGATGACAGGTTCAGACCAAAGTTTAGCAGATTTAATCGCTCAAACCGAGCGAGGAATTTTCGTCAGTCGAGCTTGGTACGTTCGCTACGTGAATCCGAAAACATTGGAAGTAACGGGAATGACTCGCGACGGTACTTTTTGGATTGAAGATGGCAAAATTGCTTACCCGATTAAAAACCTGCGTTTCAATCAGGTTTTACCTGATATGTTGCGGGATGTAGATGCAGTTGGTGCGGTGAAGCGTTACGGCGGCAGTGTCGTGCCCGGAGTGCGCGTAAAAGCGTTTAATTTTACCAGTATTACTGACAGTTTGTAAGTCCTACATTTCCCACGGGCGGGTTCACCAACAACAATAGCCTATAATCGAAAATCTCCTAAACCCGCCCCCTCCGAGATTAATCCCAGTGATTTATCGTTAACGTAATTTTTTTTTGAGAATTAGGATTAAAATCAGCTACTATAGTGAGTTGTCTGTTGACTGTTGTCATTAGTTACCAATTCCCCATTCCCCATTCCCCATTCCCGATTAAATGAATCAATATTTTGCTACAGTTGCGCGCGGTTTAGAAACTATTGCCGCCCAAGAATTAGAACGTTTAGGGGCCCAGGATGTGCGGCCAGATTTTACTGGGGTTTACTTTGCGGGCGATCGCACTTTATTATACCGCGTCAATCTGTGGTCTCGAACAATCTTTCGAGTGCTAATGCCGATCGCCGAATTTCAGTGCTACAACTCAGATATGCTGTACGGCGCAGTGCAGAGAATTCCTTGGGATGAATACCTAAATCCTGACAATACCTTAGCAGTCAACTGTACAGGTGGCAATGAAAAATTAAACCACACTCACTTTACAGCTTTGCAGGTCAAAAATGCGATCGCCGACCAACAGCGGAACCAATTTAACAAGCGTTCTAGTGTTGATGTCGAGCATCCCGATTTGCTAATTAACATTCACATTCATCGAGATCGAGGTATTTTAAGTTTAGACAGTTCTGGTGGTAGCTTGCACCGACGCGGATATCGGCCGGCTGTGGGAATGGCTCCCCTCAAAGAAACCCTAGCTTCTGCTTTGTTGGAGATGGCAGAATGGACGCCTGATTTACCTTTTTTAGACCCGATGTGCGGTTCGGGAACCTTGCCTTTGGAAGCGAGTTTAAAAGCCTTGAATATTGCACCGGGATTGTTTCGAGAAAAGTTTGGATTTATGACGTGGCGGGATTTTGACGAACCTTTGTGGGATAAATTGTGGGCTGAAGCCGAAAACGGCGAATTACCGGAACTTAAGCAAGTAGTTGTAGGATGCGATCGCGATTCCGAGATGTTAACCCAAGCTCGCACCAATGCACAACAAGCAGGTCTTTCAGGTAAGATTCAGTTTGCTCAAACCGAGTTATCGGAATTGGAACCACCAGCAGACAGTGGCGTTTTGATTTGCAATCCTCCCTACGGAGAAAGGCTGGGAGATGCTAGGGAATTGGGAGAACTTTATAAAATGTTAGGTGATATTTTCAAGCAGCGTTTTAAAGGTTGGAATGCCTTTATTTTGACGGGGAATAAGGAGTTGGGGAAACAGGTTGGGCTCAGAACCTCAAAGCGGATTCCAGTTTTCAATGGCTCCATTCCTTGTACTTTGCTTAAGTACGAATTGTATTAGGGAATGGGAGCAGAACAGCGGTAACGATCGAGACGGGTGCAAAGTTAGATTCCAAAAAAGCAACAAAAAAGAGGCACTAATAGTAAATAAAAAAGAGAATATGTGCCAAATTAAATGGCTCAAAGATCATCCAATTTAAATACCGAGTGGGGTGATTATTTCACCTCGATTGAAGGTGTTTCACCGCTGCTCTCTACACCGCCAACAAAGAAACGTGAGCCGAAACAATCTTCCACCCTTGAGGAAACTTCCGCCACATCTGACTCTGCCGCCCCAGCCGCACCGCTCCACCGATCGCGCGGCGGAATTCTAGCGTCACAGCCGCCGTGTCTGCATCGAAAGTAACGACTTTGAGGTTAAACATTTCTCGATCGACATTTACAGGCGATCGCCCGGCGCGAAAAGCTCTCACCTCATCGCTTCCGTACAGATTCTCCGTCACCCCAAACCGCACGACTTCCGGCGAATCCCAGAACAAATTGTCGAGAGTTTCAATATCATTCGTACAAAGAGCTTTTTCGTATTTTAAATACACTTCAGTTAAGTGAGCCACCACAGCAGCATCATTTATTGCAGTCATAAATTGTAGATTTTAAAATTATTAAATTTGATAACTTTTGTTTGCAATAAGGACTCTTCGTCCTTACTACAAACGCAACTAATTACAGGAAATTAATGCTCGATTTTGAGGGAAATAATCTTGTCGCCTTGTTTAATAGCATTGACGACAGACATATCCTCAGTTTTGCCAAAAGTTGTGTGAACTCCATCTAAATGAGACTGGGGAGAATGGCAAATAAAGAATTGACTACCACCCGTATCTTTACCTGCATGAGCCATCGATAAAGTTCCTGCCAAATGTTTGTTGGAGTTAATTTCACACTTAATTTTGTAGCCGGGGCCGCCGGTTCCAGTGCCTTGTGGACAGCCACCTTGAACCATAAAGTTAGGAATGACTCGGTGAAAAGCCAATCCGTCATAAAAGCCTTTTTCCGCCAAATCAACAAAATTCTTCACTGTATTCGGCGCATCCGCGTCGAACAGTTCCAAATTGATTGTACCTTTGTTGGTTTCCATAATAGCGCGGGTCATAATTTCTCCTTGCTTCCTAAAATGAGTGTGCTGTCTGCGCGTTAATTGCGGACTTCGCTTTAATAGCGACAGGTTAAAACCTGTCGTTATATTTTGGCTTTCAGAAGTCTAGCATACTCCGGCAACTGTGATAAGACTTATGCGCGCTTTCCGAGGAAACCCGCTTTCTGGCAAGATTTCTCCTTAAAAAAGCCCATATTTTCCGAGAAACCGAGTTAGTCACCGTCAGTCATATTTTAATTGTTAGTCACTTTCGGGCGATCGGCTTCTTCCTGAAAGTCGCCCATATTAAAAATGAAAGGAACCCGACTCGAACCGCTGCCCATTACCAACACTTTTGGCATCTGAGCGCCGCCGCTTCTCCAAGCTTCAATTGCCTCTTTTTGCAGCACTAAATCTCCGCCCTGAGCCTTCAAAGTTTCCGCCAAAAGTCTTTGAGCTTCTGCCCTACCTTGAGCGCGGTTAATGTCAGTTTGAGCTTCTTGTTCGGCTTCCTGAGCGACATAAACTGCCCTTTGCGCCCGCTGTTCAGCTACCTGTTTTTCCTCAACCGCTTTCGCGAAATCTGGGGAAAATCGGATATTGACAACGCTGGTATCAAGCACGATCACATCATATTTTGATAGCCTTTCCTTCAGCGCAGCATCAAAATCTCGCTTGAGTTCACTTCTTTGAGTAATAGATTGTTCAGCAGTTCTCAGTGCAGCGGCTGTTTTAAATGCTTCTTGCGTCTGAGGAGCAATAATTTTTGAAACTATATTCTCCAATGTTCCTTGAGTTCTTCTGATATCAACTATTCTATTAGGATCGAGGCGAAAATTGATGGCAAAACTAGCATTTAAATCTTGAAGGTCTTTAGTAGCACTCTGTGCGGGAACTTCAAATTTTTGCACTGTTACATCGTATACATCAACCTTGGATATCAGCGGGGGTCTGAAATGAAATCCCTCTAATAATGCTCCATCTGTGGCTTTTCCTAAAACGCTGACCACCCCTGCTTCACCTGGATTGATGACGACAAAAGAGTTGAAACCGAGTAGCAGCGCGCCTACTAATAAAATCCCAGCGATTGCTGATGATATGTTCTGGAAACTTTGAGATTTCAAAATATGCGCTCCTTTGTGATAATTCAATTATATAGTAATCCGAAATGATTTGCAAACCTCTCTCTAATCTAGCTTCGCGCCCTTTGTGCCTTCGTGGTTCCTTAAAAACTACAATTCACAACTCATATAGAATTGCTACAATATTTAAAGGAATGAGGTAACAGCGCGATGGCCGAGATTGTTAAATATCCCAGAACTTATCACATCGAAGGTTCGCGTTTCCAACCGGGAGATGAAGACCTCGACAGCGTGCCATTTAGCAATATTTGCGATCGCCCTACAACGATCGAAGAAAAGGTAGACGGCGCTAATACAGGCATCAGCTTCGCCCCAGACGGACAAATGCTGCTGCAAAGTCGCGGTCACTATCTCACCGGCGGCCCGCGAGAAAAACATTTTAACTTATTCAAACAGTGGGCTTACAGTCTCAGCGGCCCGCTGGGAGAAGTGCTGGGAAATCGTTATATTTTGTACGGCGAATGGCTGTATGCCAAACACACTGTTTTTTACGATTCTCTACCGCACTACTTTATGGAATACGACGTGCTGGACTTAGAAACCAGTCAATTTCTGAGTACGGAATCGCGCGGCAAATTGTTAAACGGACTGCCGTTAGTGTCAGTTCCCGTGCTGTTTTCAGGAATGCTGAAATCTCACAAGCAAATGATGCAGTTGATGGCAAATTCCCATTTTATTGGGCCTGGACATTTGGAGAGATTGCGCCTGTGTTGCCTGGAAATGGGATTAGATGAATATCGGTGCTTGAAAGAAACTGACAAGACCGAGATTATGGAAGGTTTGTATATTAAAATTGAAGAAGACGGAATAGTAAAAGCGCGTTACAAATACGTGCGTGCCAGTTTTTTGACTGCTATTAAAAATGCCGAAGGACATTGGCTTAACCGCCCAATTATCCCGAATATTCTACATCCCGGTGCAGATTTATTTAAATTTAGTTAACCAGCAGGTAAAGTTATGAATGCTCTATTATCACCATCTGCAACTTGGACTTTTCCCTTTTGTCCCGAACCGCCAGATTGGTCGCTGGATTGGGACAGAATTCAAACACATTTCGACTGGGTTGACAACCTCAAAGGATGCCAGCAAGACCCGATTTACCACGCCGAAGGAGATGTTTTCATCCACACGAAAATGGTCTGCGAAGCCTTGATATCTTCCCCGGAATGGCGTCAATTACCCGAAAAAGAACGTTCGATGCTGTTTGCCGCTGCTTTGCTGCACGATGTGGCAAAACCGGCCTTTACAAAAATCGAAGCAGATGGCAGAATTAGCTCCAAAGGTCACGCCCGACAAGGTGCGAGAATTGTTAGACAAATTTTGTCGGAATTCGATGCGCCAGTGCAATTTGAGATTCGCGAAACAGTTGTGGCGATCGTCCAATTCGGCAGTTTACCCATCTGGCTGCTAGAAAAACCCAACCCGCAGCAGTCGGTAATTAAAGTCAGTCAAGTTGTCCGCTGCGATTTTCTGGCACTTTTAGCAGAAGCAGACGTGCGCGGCCGCCACTGCGCCGACAAACAACAACTCCTGGATAAAATACAACTATTTCGGGAGTTTTGTCAAGAAAATAATTGTTTGGATTCTCCCCGACAATTCCCATCAGCACACAGCCGATTTATTTACTTCCGCAAAGAGAACGGCAATCCCGATTACGAAGCATTTGACGATACTCGCTGCGAAGTAGTTTTGATGTCGGGATTGCCGGGAAGCGGTAAAGATTATTGGATTCGAGAAAACCTCCCAAATTTGCCGGTAATCTCACTGGATGCACTGCGAAAAGAGATGAATGTCCGCCCTGACGAAACACCCGGAAATGTGGTGACAGCCGCCAAACAAAGAGCGCGCGAATACATGAATCAGGGGCGTTCTTTTGTCTGGAACGCCACAAATACAACTAAACAAATGCGGCAGCAATTAATTAATTTATTTGCCGGTTATCAAGCTAGAATTCGGATTGTTTATTTGGAAGTTCCTTTGGAGGAAGTATTGCGGCGGAATCGATCGCGCGCGGCACCAGTCCCAGAAGCAGTGATTCGCAAATTAGCTGCACGCCTCGATATTCCAGATATCACAGAAGCGCATCAAGTTGACCGAATTGCGGGCTAGACATTTTTTGAATATTAATGAATTTAGTCCTTAATTAATTAGCGCACCGATATCAGTTCAGGGCTGTTTCATTCTCGGAAAAACTGCTATAAACGTAGGGGTAGTGCCCCCGTGCCTACCCCCGATCCAGACTAAGAGGGCGGGCACGGCGGCACCGCCCCTACGAAATATGAAATAGCCCTGGAATCAATTAGTTTTGTAATTTTCCTCAGTCCAGCAGCGCGGCAAAACTTCGCCGGAGGGAAACACTAATTTACCCTTGGGAAACTTCGCAGGTTCTTGCTCTTCTTCTCCTGCTTGATTTTTTCCCAATACCTCATGTAATGCAGGGCTGATTAAACCATCTACATCGAGGATTTCGATCAAGTCGCCGGATTCTTTTTCTTGTAAAAGCATAGTTTCTCCTTGTGTGTTGAATGTGATTTACGGTTTGAGGACAACTTTGATGCAGTTGTCTTTTTTCTGCTTGAAAATCTCGTAAGCGTGGGGCGCTTCATCCAATTTCATGCGGTGCGTAATTACGAATGAGGGGTCAATTTCGCCTTTTTGAACGCGATCGAGCAAAGGCCGCAAATAGCGGTGAACGTGCGTCTGTCCCATTTTTATGGTCAAACCTTTGTTGAAAGCAGCACCTAATGGCACTTTGTCAACAAACCCGCCGTAAACGCCGGGAATCGAGACTGTACCGCCTTTGCGACAAGCCAGGATGACTTGCCGCAATGCGGTGGGTCGATCGCTCTCCAAGCGCACAGCCTGCTTTGCTTTGTCGTACAAAGCGTCCAAACCGGTGCCGTGGGCTTCCATCCCCACAGCGTCGATGCAGGCGTCGGGCCCGCGTCCCCCCGTCATTTCGGTGACGGCTTCCCCCGCGTCCATTTCTTCGTAGTTGATGATTTCAGCTTTCGCCGCAGCCGCCATTTGCAAGCGTTCGGGCACGCGGTCGATCGCAATTACTCGATCGGCCCCCAGCATAAACGCGCTTCTGATTGCAAATTGTCCCACGGGCCCGCAGCCCCAAACGGCTACTGTATCCCCCGGCTGAATGTTGCAGTTTTCGGCCGCCATGTAACCGGTCGGAAAGATATCGGTGAGGAACAATACTTGTTCGTCAGAAAGTCCGTCGGGAATTTTTAAAGGCCCGACATCTGCAAACGGAACCCGCGCGTATTCTGCTTGTCCGCCTGCGTAGCCGCCCGTTAAATGCGAGTAGCCAAACAATCCCGCCGGCGAATGGCCGTAGATTTTTTCAGCCAATCCTGCATTCGGGTTCGAGTTGTCGCACAGCGACCACAAATCGCGGTTGCAAAAGAAGCAACTGCCGCAAGAAATAGTAAAAGGAATGACAACGCGATCGCCCTTTTTTAAGTTCTTGACTTCGCTGCCTAGTTCGACTACTTCCCCCATGAATTCGTGGCCCATGATGTCGCCCGATTGCATGGTGGGGATGAAGCCGTTGTAGAGGTGCAAATCCGAGCCGCAGATTGCTGTAGACGTGATTTTGACTATCGCATCGCGCTGATTGATAATTGTTGGGTCGGGTACATTATCAACTCGCACGTCATTTGCTCCGTGCCAGCAAAGAGCTTTCATTATTTGGTTCTCCTCTAGTTAACTACTTGCAGATTTTTGATTCTAAATAGTAATTTTACTCCGCAGCCAAATTAGTCGCTTGGATATTTTTGATTTTAAACAGATAAAACTTTCTATCTCTCTATCCGAGGTATAATTTATAAATCTATCTTTCGGCTGTTTTAAATAACAAAAAGGTAAAGTTTATCCCCCGACTAAAGTGCGGGGGGATTTCATGCTATAACTGTTAATCGCCAACAGTTATAGCAACCGCGCCCGACGATTAGGACGTTCTTAATTGCTGAAATCTTTGCGGAAGATTGCGACTTCACATCGATCTTCAACATCTGCTATAACAGCTAACAGCGACATGGCTGAGGTTTTTTTGTCGATCGCCGCTCGCTCCGCTCTCACAATAAATAAAAATTTCGCACTTAATCTCACTAAACACCAAAATTTTTCTCACATTAGATAAGTTACGACCGAAAACATCTCAAGAAAAAGCGGGTTTATCGATTACAGTCCTAGACGCATAAGTACCTTCACAACCTGGTTTTTGGTCGTTTCTGCGGGCTGTAACGCGTCTTCTGGGCAAAAAACCCGGTTTCTGACCACCCATGCGTCCAGGACTAGATTATTAAAGTAGGGTGCGTGACTTTCGGATCGCTCAACACTCCGCCCGAATCTGGAGAATGACGCACCCTACTTAAGGAGGATTAATCGTCAAAAATTGTATCATTAGTTATACCTAAAAGCCGAGTTTGCGGTAAAGTTGTTAAAGATTAAAGTTTATCAATCGCCTTTTATGCCTTACACTGCATCTACCCCAACAGACCCCAATCAACCCAATATCCGCAATGCCGACCACCGCCTACTAGAATTCACCAAGCTAACGCCGATGATGCAGCGGTATGTTGAAGTGAAAGAACAGTATCCCCACGCACTTTTGTTATTTCGAGTCGGAGATTTCTTTGAGTGTTTTTTCCAAGATGCAGTTACGATTTCGCAGGAATTAGAACTTGTTTGTACTAGCAAAGAAAGCGGCAAAGAAATCGGCAGAGTGCCGATGACGGGAGTGCCACACCACGCCCTCGATCGCTACACTTCAATGTTAGTAGAAAAAGGCTATGCTGTGGTAGTTTGCGACCAAGTAGAAGATGCCTCGATCGCGGCTAGAGAAGGCCGTCAAGTCAAGCGAGAAATTACCCGAATTCTCACTCCCGGAACTTTGACTGATGACGGAATGCTCAAACCCAGACAAAATAATTTTTTAGCAGCAATCGTCATCGCTGGAACGCATTGGGGATTAGCTTATACAGATATTTCTACGGGAGAATTCGTAACTACCCAAGCAGAGAGTTTAGAACAATTAACCCTAGAATTGCTGCGTTTGCAACCTTCGGAAGTGCTGATACCGACTAATGCGCCGGATCTGGTGACTATGTTGAGGCCCGGAGAGAAATCCGAGCATTTACCAGATTGTTTGCCGACTTCGTTTTGCTATTCTTTGCGATCGCAAATTCCGTTTACTTTGTCCGAAGCAAAACAGAGAATCCTGCAAAAGTTCAAAGTGCGATCGCTCGAAGGGATGGGATGCGGACACCTTTCCCTCGCAGTGCGCGCCGCCGGCGGTTTGCTGCAATATCTGGAAGAAACTCAAAAGGAAAAAGCAGTTTCTTTGCAAAGATTGCACACTTACACTCTCACCGATTTTATGATCCTCGACTACCAAACCCGTCGCAATCTCGAAATTACTCAAACTGTGAGAGACGGGGTTTTTCATGGTTCGTTGCTGTGGGCTATAGACAAAACCAGCACTGCAATGGGAGGCCGCGCTTTGCGCCGCTGGGTGCTGCAACCTTTGCTCAACATCAAAGGCATTTGTGCGCGACATGACACGATTCAAGAATTAGTAGAAGAGCACTCTCTGCGCCAAGATTTGCAGCAGTTACTGCGTCAAATTTACGATATCGAAAGACTGACAGGCCGCGCGGGTTCTGGTACGGCTAGCGCGCGGGATTTGGTCGCTTTAGCTGATTCTCTGGGAAAACTGCCGGAATTAGCTGTTGTGGCCGCTCAAGGGCGATCGCCCTATTTGAAAGCACTGCAAAATGTACCGCCAATCCTCGAAGAATTAGCAACTAAAATTCACGCTCATTTAGTTGACGAACCGCCGATTCATTTAAAAGAAGGAGGTTTAATTCGAGCAGGAATCAATGCCATGCTAGATGAAATGCGCCAAACTGCATCCACCGACTTAGCATGGATGGCTGACTTAGAAGAAAATGAAAGAAGGCGCACCGGAATTTCTAATTTAAAAGTCGGCTATAATAAAGCTTTCGGCTATTACATCAGCATTACAAAATCGAAAGTTGACCAAGTACCAAATGACTACACTCGCAAGCAAACTCTCACCAACGAAGAACGCTACAGTACAGAAGAATTAAAAGAAAGAGAAGTGCGAATTCTGACGGCGCGAGAAGATTTAAATCAACTTGAATATGATATTTTTGCTCAAGTGCGATCGGAGGTAGGAGAACACGCCGAAGTTATTCGCAATGTTTCCCGCGCGGTAGCGGCGGCCGATGTTTTGTGCGGTTTGGCGGAAGTCGCTGTTTATCAGAATTACTGTCGTCCGAATATGGTAGACAGTCGGGAAATTAAAATTATTGACGGTTGTCATCCGGTGGTGGAAAAATCTTTGCCACCGGGATTTTTTGTCCCTAATTCGGCTTTTTTGGGTCGCGAAGAATCGCTAGACTGCCCTGATTTAATTATTTTAACCGGGCCGAATGCTAGCGGCAAAAGTTGTTATTTGCGTCAGGTGGGTTTAATCCAGTTAATGGCGCAGATGGGCAGTTTTGTGCCGGCGAAGGCTGCTAATTTGGGAATTTGCGATCGTATTTTTACGCGCGTCGGTGCGGTGGACGATTTAGCAACCGGTCAGTCTACGTTTATGGTAGAAATGAACGAAACTGCAAATATTTTGAATCACGCGACGCCGAAATCATTGGTTTTGTTAGATGAAATTGGCAGGGGAACGGCGACGTTTGACGGACTTTCGATTGCTTGGTCTGTGGCGGAATACTTAGCAAATGAGATTCGGGCGCGGACAATTTTTGCGACTCACTATCACGAGTTGAATGAGTTAGCTTCTATTTTGGATAATGTGGCTAATTATCAGGTGACGGTGAAAGAATTGCCGGATCAAATTGTATTTTTGCACCAAGTTCAGCCCGGTGGTGCTGACAAATCTTACGGGATTGAAGCGGGGAGACTGGCCGGTTTACCAACTTCGGTGATTGACAGGGCGAGACAGGTGATGAAGCAGATTGAGAAACACAGCAAAATTGCGATCGGGTTACGGAAGGGTGTTAAAAAAGAATCTGAGGGAGAACAGTTGGATATTTTTGAGGATTGAAATTTTAAGATATAGAGGACACGGCAGTGCCGTTTCCCTACCGCGATCAATTGTAGGGAAACGGCACTGCCGTCTCCTGATTTCTTTAAGGACTTGCATTCCTTACTGCGAACCAATAACTAGCGTTCATTCTGCAACTTTCTCACCTCTTTGTGCACGCTCATCCCAATTTCCAGAGCCTCATTTAGCAACCGCCCGTATTCAGTCGCCCGATCGCTCACATCCAGCGCCATCAAAGCAGCCAAATTACTTTCAATGTTAGCAAATAACTCGTAACGGCGGTCTATAAATTTCTGATTTTCCCTGAGAATCCTTTCTGTTTTCAAAGCACAGACTAAACTTTCTCTAGTAATTCTTAATGCCTCAATAGCATCTCCTCGATTAATTAAATTGGCTTGTAGATTGCCAGCAGCCGTTAGGCGATCGATAATATCTAAAGCCTTAATTACCTCATGATACTTTTCAACTTCATCCAGTAGACCAGCTAGCGTTGCTAAAGGCTTTGCTTTTACCCATTTATAGACATTCCAAGCAACAGTAATCGCTAGTGACAAACCCAAAGTTATTTGTAAAACCCGGATAAATATCTGAGCATCGCTAAAACCAACTTGATTTTTACTGGCGAGTAAAGCAACGGGCAGCGAAACAACTAATGTCACCCCAAATATCAGCAACTCATTCAACACAAAAGAAAACAGCTTTTTGCTATCTCTGAATGCAGCCAATCGGTAAAAATCCGCTGCAAAACCGTCGCTCAAAGCTATTCCGCTCAAATCCTCCAACTCCTTTTCAGGAATTCTTAACTCATCCAAATCCGCTTGTATCACTATTTCAAATCTCCTTAAATTGGCATTAATTAAAATCCTCCCAGAGACCTAATTGAATCCCACAGACTCATATAAAAATTGCTGTCTCGATTTCGGAATAGTTGAAAAGCTTGTCCGGGTGCGCCAAAAAACGGTCTCAGCGTCCATCCCAACTGACTGCCAACAAACGCATAAAGTCCCAACCAAAACCGCAAAATATTTAGCCTGATATCTTTGCCTTCCGCATCTTGTTCGGAAAGAAAGTGCATTCCTTGATAAATGAAACTTACCCCCAAAAATCCTGTGACTGCCATAATGGCCACATTTAGCAGCAGAAAAAAATTGTAATTGGTACTGCTTAGGAGAAAAAACAGACTGACAGGTGCAAATCCAAACAGCAAAACGCTAATCATCGCCATTGATGTCATCAACAATGTCAAATACTGCTCAAAAGTTCGTTTTGAACCAAACATGACATTAAAAAAGTACAGTGTGGGAAAGCAAATAATTAGCGTCAGCAAGTAAAGTGCTGGCAACTTAATTGCTGAAACCAGACATTGCATCCACCACTTACTAGATGCACCTAATATCGCTCCGTAAATGGCAAAAAATACGGTACTAGAAATCAACAAACCGAAAATTTTAGATTTGAGTTTGACACCTTCGCGAATTTCTTCGAGAAACTGTTGCCGTTCCCGCAGCAAATACATTACTACTGAAAAATATTTCACGGGTTCTCCTTCTGACTGATGCGACTCCGAATCAGTCATAACTCATGCTGAGTTCGATCGGCAATCTTGCCAAATCAGCGCACTCTATGTTAACCACTGATTATTGTGGCATCCAGTTCGCCACAAGCTGAGATGTAGAGGCGTTTAGGGGTTTAGTTGGATGGTAACAGCGATCGGGCAAACCTTGACTGTCGGCTGCATATTTCTAGTCAAATCCCTGTCAAATTGTCTCCAAAAAGGTCAAATCGTAGTCAATTTGTATTCAATTTCCAATCAACTCGACCCCTCACCAGCCCATATTCCGAGCAATAAAAAGCCTCAAACCGTTGATTTCTCGTTTGTTTGAGGCTTTTATCTTTATAAGCGGGCGGCGGGAATCGAACCCGCATAGTTAGCTTGGAAGGCTAAAGTTTTACCACTAAACTACGCCCGCATTCACACAGAAGACAAATATATCACAAGTTTATCTCGATTGCAATAGAGTTGTGCAAAATTTCTGAATACCTCCCTCGCAGTGGGTGAATCGGGACTTACTCGCTAACGCCCTCCTCGCCCCGAAAAACCCCGTCTCCGATGCTGGGTAAGACTTTACGGATGAAAATAATCGTAAATTTGCTGCGCCAGACGGGGGCCAATCCCAGAAACTTCGGCCAACTGTTCGGGAGTCGCTAAACGCAGATAGTCGATCGACCGAAAATGTGCTAACAATTGTTTTTGTCGGTGGTGTCCCAATCCAGGAATGTCATCAAGGCGCGATCGCTTCATTCTGGCACTTCTTTGATCGCGATGAAAGCTCACAGCAAATCTGTGCGCTTCATCCCGCACCCGCCGCAGTAATTGTACGCCCGGTTGCTCGGAATTAGTTGGCAGTGGCAAAGATTCCCCCGGCAAAAATATCTCCTCCCGCTGCTTTGCCAAACTGACAACCCGCAATTCTTCTAGCAAATTCATCTCCCGCAAAACAGCCACAACTGCTGACAGTTGACCTTTGCCACCATCGATCATAATTAAGTCCGGTTTGTCAACAATAGAAGGAGAAATTGTAGAGAAATTTGCCATTTCTATCTGTTCTTTTAAGTTGCTAAAGTCTTCTTCCTGATTTTCCCCCCTTGGGGAGGCCAGGGGGGGGTTGACTTCTTCCTTTACTCCTCGAAATCGTCTGCCGATCACTTCTGCTAAACTAGCAAAGTCGTCAGAATGACCCGACTTAATTTCAGGATTTTTAATTTTGTAGTGGCGGTAGTGTTGATTGGCTGGCAAACCGTCAATAAATACGACACGGGAAGCTACCGCATCCGAACCTTGAATATGAGAAATATCGTAACCTTCAATGCGGTGCGGAACTTCTGGCAAATCGAGAACTTCTGCTAAATCTTGCATTGCTTGAGAATTGCGATCGCTCAATCGTTGCATTCTCGCCAATTCATACTCAGCATTGCGTTCCACCATCTCAATTAACTCTGCCTTACTTTGTCGCTGCGGAGTTAAAATTGTCACTTTTCGACCCTTGCGATTGCTCAACCAATCTGCTAATATTTCGGCTTCTGGTAAATCATATTGTACGGAAATTTCGCTGGGAATTTCTACAGATTCGACATTTTGATAGTGTTCCTCCAATACCCTTTGCAAAATCGCTCCGGCTTCTACCCCCCCTCGTTCCCCCCCTTGGTAAGGGGGGGGAACGAGGGGGGGGTGAGATAATTCTTCTTCCCCGAAATGTAGGGGCGATGCCCCTGTGTCCGCCCTGGGTATTTCCGCCATAAATCCCAATCTTCCGACTAATTGACCGGCACGAATCTGGAATAGTTGAATGCAAGCGTGCTCGGTGTCTGCTGCAAGGGCGATCGCATCCCTAGAAACTGTATCATCGGGTAAAGACACTTTTTGACCCGCACTCAAAGACTGCAAACCCTTAATTTGGTCGCGAATCCGCGCCGCCGTTTCAAAGTTTAAATCTTCGGCTGCTTGTTCCATTTGTGGTTCCAGGATATCGAGCAATTCCTGAGTCCTTCCCTGAAAAATCATCGCCACTTTTTGGATGATTTTTTCGTATTCCTCCGGCGAAGTTAACCCTTGACAAACGCCGACGCAGCGACCGATGTCGTAGTTCAAACAGGGACGGTCTTTAAATAGCGGTTGAGGGCGCTGTCGCAGGGGGAAAATCCGCTTAATTAAATGCAGCGTGCTCCGCAGCGCCCCTGTATCGACGTAGGGGCCGTAGTAGCGATCTTTTGCACTACCAGCGCGGCGTTTGCGGGTAATAAAAATGCGCGGATATTTGTCCGACCAAGTTATGCACAAATAAGGATATTTTTTATCATCTTTGAGCAGGACATTAAAGTGAGGTTGGTGTTGTTTAACCAGGTTTGCTTCTAATGCTAAAGCTTCTGCTTCTGTGTCGGTGGCGATGAATTCAATTTCGCGCACTTGCTGCACCATCATCGCGATGCGGGGACTGAGATTTTGGCTTTCGCGGAAGTAGGAACGGACGCGGTTTCGGAGTCTTTTTGATTTGCCGATGTACAGGATGCGATCGCTCTCATCCCGCATTAAATATACACCAGGAACCGCCGGAATTTCTTTGAGGCGACTTTCTAAGCGTTCTGCATCTTTAACTAACGGCAGCGTTTTTGTGGACGGCATATAAATTTGAGATTTTCTGACTTATATCTACTATTGTAACGCTGTTATCTGGGTCAAGCGAATCAATCACAAATCAAAACCGCAGATTTATTATCATTTACCTGATCCAACGGATATTTATCCTTAATAAATTCTTGCAGCAAATCAAAAAAAGTATCAAAAGCCTGACTTTCATCTGTTGAATAAAACAGAATAACTTTAGCCCAAGAAGCGGAGGTATTAACAGCAAATCTTTTTTGCAGCCAAGGCTGAAATTCTGCAAATTCTTCCTCTTGTTCTGTGACGGGGGTTGCCAGCAAATCGCGGGCGTGTTGATAGCCGCACAAGAACATAAATAGGTTGCTGATTGAACGGGAACCGATGTACATTGCCGGTTTCTTTTGAATGCGATCGAGTAATTCGTAAAATTTAGTCATTATTTATTAACCATTGGTAAAATTTTATAATTAAAAGTTCTCAATTTCTTCGATAATAAACTGACCGCTCGGACAGTCAAAGTCTTTTATCCATTCTTCTCTATTCAGCCCGGTTGTTGACAAATTATCAAACACTTTGCGACGAACTTCAATCCCGTAGTGCGTGCCATTCTGAGTAATCGGTGTTCTACCTTTTTCCCAACGTTGACTCACAATAAAATACCCTCGTCCTACCAACTTGAGTTGAAGATGAGTCCCGCTAATGCCGTTAGCTTTTAGCCACGTTTTAATAGCTTCAGCACATTCGGCACACTGCAAGAGCTTAAAATTATCTACAATCGCTCCTATCTGCTGATAGATTTCTTCGTCAGAAACTTGTGGATTGCTGGGCATTATATCATATTTTTACTTCACAATATCTGAGATAAAAACTTGCGCGTGCGTTCTTCTTTGGGGTTCTGAAAAAACTCTTCCGGTTGGGCTTCTTCCACTAAAACGCCGCCATCCATCAATACAATGCGATCGGCAACTTCGCGCGCAAATCCGACTTCGTGAGTCACCACTACCATTGTAATTCCAGTTTTAGCTAAATTTCGCATTACATCTAAAACTTCCCGCACCATTTCTGGATCTAATGCTGATGTCGGTTCGTCAAACAGCATGATTTTAGGCTGCATCGCCAAGGAGCGTGCAATAGCAACCCGCTGCTGCTGTCCCCCAGAAAGTTGTCCGGGATATTTTTTTGCTTGTTCTAAAATCCCTACTCTTTCTAATAGTTGCATCGCCACTTCTTCAGCTTTTTTCTTGGGCCAGCGGCGCACCCAAACGGGCGCTAGCATGACGTTTTGCAAAACTGATAAGTGGGGAAATAGGTTGAATTGCTGAAATACCATGCCTACTTCACGGCGAATTGTCTCGATGTTGCGTAAGTCGTGGGAAAGTTCGATGCCGTCGATCGTAATTTTACCCTGTTGGTATGCTTCTAAGGCGTTGAATGTGCGGATAAATGTGGATTTTCCCGAACCGGATGGGCCCATCACGACGACGACTTCGCCTCGGTTTACGTTCATGCTGACGCCTCGCAGTACGTGAAATTGTCCGTACCATTTGTGGACGTTTTCTGCTACGATTACTGTTTCTGGGGCTGTTAGTTGAGTTTCCATATTTTTTTACCGCTGATGTAAGCAGATTAACGCGGATGAACGCAGATGTTTTTTTACCTTTGACCTACTTCTAAACTTTTCTCGATTTTGCGGCTGGCTAATGACATTGAGTAGCAAAATACCCAATAGATGATGCCGACAAATATGTAAACTTCGGCGTACCTGCCGATGTAGGATGGATTTGCTAAAACTGCGCGGGATATTCCGATTAATTCTAACATTCCGAATAGGGAAAGCAGGGATGTATCCATGAATAATCCGATGAATTGTCCGCCGATCGCCGGAATGACAGTTCGCAACGCTTGAGGGAGTACAATCAGGATTGTGAGTAGGGGTGTATTTAGCCCGATCGCCCTTGCTGCTTCTATTTGTCCCCTGGGTACAGCCTGCAAACCGCCGCGCACGTTTTCAGCCAAGTAAGCGGCACTAAATAATGTTAATCCGGCGATCGCTCTAATGACTCTATCCAATTTGGGATATTCTGGCGGCAAGAATAATTGCAGCATTACTTGACCTAAAAACAAAATGCCAATTAAGGGCAAACCGCGAACAATTTCAATGTACAATGTTGAAAACAGTTTGACGACTGGCAAAGAGCTTTGTCTGCCGAGGGCCAGCAATACTCCCAAAGGAAAGGAAAGCACAATGCTAATAATTGCTAAAAACAACGTCAGCACTAAACCGCCCCAATCATTTGTTGACACTTCTGTCAAGCCCAAACCGCCTTTAATCAACCACAGAATTACTGGGAAGGAAAGAGCCCAAATTGCGGGCATCCAGCCGAGGATTTTGGGGTTGATTTGTCTGGCGATGGCATAGCTGGCGGTGGCTGCGATGGTAATTCCGAAGAGGTAGAGGCGAGATGTGAGGTCGATCGGCGAAATGACCGCACCCACAACCGTAGCACCAAGTATAATTAGCAAAGGCGGATTCCAAAGCCTTTCTTCCCGCTGAATATTTCCCCAAGTTAAGCCTCCCAACAAGGCAATTACCACCGCTACTATCCACAGCCGCCAGTAGGATTCGCTGGGAAATCTGCCTGCAAAAAATAGTGGCAAGTTAGCTTCCAACACGCGCCATTTAGCTTTTGTAGTTGCCCAAACGATAATTCCTTTAATAGTTTGAAAGGCGACAATTAGGCAAACTACTGTCAGAATGCTGTTGTACCAGGTACTAAATAAATTTTTGCGCGCCCAATTCCAAGGGGTGGGCGATTCGGTGGTTGGGGGCGAGAGTACGGGGGAAGTTTCCATAGGTTATTAGTTGTTATTAATGATTGATTATACTAGCTAAAATTCCTAAGATTTTATTCACATCTGTGATGTAATACTCGGTCAAACCTATTTCAATTACTTGGTCTTTTAATCTGAGGAATTTCCAGATAGTTCCGCTAGTGACAGTGCCATAAATCGAAGGAATTTCGTTTCCTTCACGTTCATTAAATATCCTGGCTACCAACATTTCCGCTACGCACTGTCCCAATTCACTATTCAGATTTTCCGGTTTCGCTTGTACAATTATAATGACTGGTGCAGCGACTAACAAGAGTCCTGATGAATTGCCAATCAAAAAATCGCAACTGCCGTTTAAGCCTCTTTCGGAGTCTACGTTAAAGTCAATACCTGAAAATAAGCTAATTCGATTTTGTAATTGTTCTCTAAGTTCGATTAAAATTGGTGCTGTAATCATTTCAGCGCGGGATTTCTCGGTGTTACTTGCCAGGGCTAACGGTACACTGCGCTTGAGAGTTTCTGCTAGTAATTGGCTGCATTCTAAATTAGGTTTTTTGCCAAATAAATCGGTTACTTCCGAATACTTTAATTCAAATGTTTTGACTGCGCCCTCTAAACTAAAATCACTGTATGCCATTTCTCTCTTTCCTTTAAGTGCCGTTGTAAAATTTCAAACATTAACTTTTTACCTTTCCTTGAGTTGTACTGTACTATTGTACCAATTCATGAACAGAGAAACTGTCAAACTAATTGTGAGGTACGTTACCATGATAATTAGCATTGTTTCGATCGCCCTTCCGGTCTGATTCAGCGTCGGAGAACCCACCACAAAGTAAACGTCGGGATAAGCAACCGCAACCGCTAAACTCGAATTCTTCGCTAAATTGAGATACTGACTGGTTAAAGGCGGCACAATTACCCGCAAAGCTTGGGGCAAAATTACCATCCGCATCATTGTTCCAGACTTCAGTCCCAAAGACTTTCCCGCTTCCCACTGGCCTCTGGATACTGATTGAATTCCGGCCCGCACAATTTCGGCAATGTAACTGCCAGTATAGAGGCTAAGTCCTGTGACTAGGGCTGCAAATTCTGGAGTTAAATTTAATCCTCCTTCGAGTTGCAATGCTGGTGTCAGGCGCGGGAAATTTAGGCGGAAGGGGAGATTTTTGGTAATAATCAAAGCTAAAATTGCACTTAGGACGATCGCACCTAGAGCCCAAAACAACTGTCTTCCGGGCTTAGCTTCTTCCAGCATCACCCGCGCCCGCCACATCCACAGCCCAGCCGCCGCCAAAACTCCGATAGTTAGCAAAATCAACCAAATCTCAAAACCCGGCAAAGCCGCAGGCCAAGGTACAGCAATGCCCCGATTTGTCAAGTAAATTGGCCCCTTCATTTCCGGGTTATCTTCCAGTTTTGGTAGGGAAATGAAAACTGCAAAATACCAGAAAAACAATTGCAGCAATAACGGCGTATTTCTCAAAACCTCCACATACAAACCAGCCAGAGTTCGCAGCAACCAATTGTCGGAAAGGCGCGCAATTCCTACAGTCAAACCCGCAATTGTTGCAAAAATCAGCCCGAGTCCCATCACCCGCAGCGAGTTGATTAAACCGACAAAATAAGCTTGTCTGTAACTGTTTTCTGGACTGTAGGGAATCACGCTTTCGCCAATGTCGAAGGATGCTTGGGAATTGAGAAAGTCAAACCCAAAGCCAATCCCCAGTTGCGCGTAATTGGCACTGAGGTTGTCCCAGAGAATGGCGATGACAGTTATTACTAAAATTACGAATATCGCCTGTCCGGCTATTTTCCAGAAGCGATCGTCCCTGAGCAGTTTTGAGATATCTTGAAATTTGGACAATTTCTGAGATTTTCCCGGTTGAGGTTCTGGATTCATAATTTTTTAATGTAAATCGAACTATACCTAACCTTGCTGTCTGAAATATTTTGTAGGGTGCGCCGAAGCGCACTTTATATCAATTCCGGCTGTGCCGGAATTGATATAAAGAGAGGACACGGCAGTGCCGTTTCCCTACGTCAGATGAATTGTAGGGACAAAGGCCAAGCCCATAGGTGTCAACAATCGCCTGAAAGCCTTGAGAAATCTCGCTTTTATCCAAGTCTCGATCCCCCTCGCATCCCCCTTAAGAAGGGGGACTTTGAGCCATTTCCGGTTCCCCCCTTCTTAAGGGGGGCTAGGGGGGATCTAGGCTTAATAGTCAAACCGGAGTCTCTGACTGGGTTTAACGTGTTTGTTGACACGAAGAAGGGCACTGCCGTGTCCTGATTTAGGTAGGGTAATATTAATTCCGATGCCACCGGAAATGATATTACCTGTCGAGTAAGCGCGAAGTCTAAAATATCTTGTAGGGTGCGCCGAAGCGCACCTTACCATTAACAGTCAACCAAATTTAGCGGAACGGCGGCGAGTAAAGCAAACCGCCATCTTTCCAGAGTTTGTTTTGACCCCGGTCTAATTTAAGTGTACTTTTTGGGCCGAGGTTACGATCGTACATTTCGCCGTAATTCCCCACTTTCTTCACAACGCGGGCGGCGAAATCGTTCGAGAGTCCGAAACCTTTACCTAAATCTCCTTCCTTTCCTAGCAAACGTTTGACGCTCGGGTCTGTAGTGCTTGCCACAATTTGGTCTACATTGGTTGAATTAATTCCCAAATCTTCGGCTTCAATCGCTGCAAAAATGATCCATCTCACCGCATCCGACCATTTAGGATCGCCGCTTTTCACCGCTGGGGCTAACGGTTCCTTTGACATGACGATCGGCAAAACAACATTATTCTCAGGAGTCGGCAGAGTTGTGCGCTTCGACACGAGTTGCGATCGATCGGCTGTAACACCTTGACAACGACCTTCTTGATACGTAGCAAAGGTAGCATTCACATCTTCAAACACTACAGGAGTGTATTTAACTCCCAATTTTCGCATTTGGTCGGACAAATTTTGTTCCGTGCTCGTACCTGTCTGCACGCAGATCGATTTGCCGGCAAAATCTTGTAAAGTTTTGATGCCGCTATCTTTTTTGACCATGATGCTTTGAGAGTCATAAAAGATAATTGGGGCAAATTCCAATCCCGTAGTGCTGTCGCGACTCGCCGTGTAGGTGGTATTTCGGCTGAGAATATCGATTTCTCCAGCCTGCAAAACTGTAAATCGATCTTTGGCGTTGAGCTTTCGGTACTCGACTTTTTCGGGATCGTCAAATATTGCTGCGGCTACTGCCCTGCATACATCCACATCCAGTCCCGAATATTTGCCTTTTTCGTCTACAAAGCTAAAACCAGGCAGTTCGCCGCTGACACCGCAAATTAGTTTGCCGCGGGCGACAATTGTATCTATCTGGCTCTTCGTTTGTTGCGATTTGTCGCCCGCCGTTGTTGCTGGTGTTTGTCCGACTTGTGCCGATCGATCGCGACAAGATGCCAACGGTGCCACAAACAACACACTTGTCAGCAGTAGAAATCCCCATTTACGCATAAATTTTAGTAGAACGCTTTCTCGACGATCCTACCTTGTAGCTGACGAGAAGTCTTGCTATCTGCGATGTACAACAGCTTAGCCGTTCTGAACCGAGTCATGCACCCTGACAAGTGTACCGACTAATAGCCTATGATTTTTTTTGCCCACTACGGACGATCGTCCTTTCCTGAAATATTTATCCAATTTTGATTTAATCGGCTTAGAACCGTTCTGGTGCTAGGCGCTGCTCGGCTAAATCGCGGATTAGGCACAGTCGAGACTCGATGTACTCATTCAACATATCTGTTTCTTTGCCATTGAGCGCAGAGTTGGTCATTAACTGCTTCAGCAGCCACTGTACCAGGGTGTCATCGTCCAAATTAACTAACAGAGTGGCTTGGGTGGTCTCAATTAATGACCAGAGTTGGCGTAACATGACTGGAGTCATAAAACCTCGTTGAGCGTAAATACGCACTTAATGGGCTGGCTGGGCGAAAAGTTGGTCTTAGTCTTTCAAGCCGATAGACGAAAAGCACCCTAATTGCGATCGGCTTAATGATTATTTTATATTTGACCACAATAACTGAATATAGTAGTGTCAAAAGCTACAACACACAAGATGTTACCAAAGTTCCCAATCTCGTCATATTCAGATACACATCTTGATAAAAGATTAAAAATCTTTACATAGGATTTGAGGACTGAGATCAATTCCGGCGCAGCCGGAATGAGATAGAGGACACGGCAGTGCCGTTTCCCTACCCAGATTAATCGTAGGGACAAAGGCCAAGCCCATTAGTGTCAACTTAAGCTTGAAATCCTTGAGAAATATCGCTTTTATTCGAGTCCAGATCCCCCTAAATCCCCCTTAAGAAGGGGGACTTTGACCCCCCCTGTCCCCCCCTTCTTAAGGGGGGCGCCAGGGAGATCTGGGCCTAATAGTCAAACAGCAGTCTCTGACTGGGTTAGAAGTTAAGTTGACACCTATGGGCTCTCGGAGTGTCCTGAGCTCGGGTAATATTAATTCCGATCCAACCCGAATTCAACGGATCAGATATCACCAAACAGCAGGGGTTTCCAACCGCCGAGGATTTCTTTAGTCCTGAGAAAATTGATCGATTAACCAGATAATTCAGCAGCAACCAACTTTTCAACCCCCGCCAGAATTATTTCTAATTCAGCGAGGATTAGAGCTGCGCCCTCCAAATCGTTTGATTCGGCTAGACTTTGAAGCCGATCGGCCATCTCGGGCATTAACCGCACCGCCGCCGTCGCGCTGACACCTTTAATTTGATGCACGCGGCCCGCTAGCGTCTCCATATCTCCAGAGGCGATCGCCTCCTTAGCAGCTTCTAAATAACTGCCAGTATCCACCACAAAAGCTTCCAGTATTTCCCGCTCAAACTCTAAATCAGCGCCCGCAATTTCGTGCAAACGTGCCATATCCACTACAGATGCGAGATCGGGAGCAGAGTTTTTGAGTTCCTCGCCATTAAACTTGGGAACTTCAATTTTTAACTGTACCGACCAATTTTGTAATATAGATTTTAAATTTTCGATCAAAATAGGCTTGCTAATATAATCGTCCATACCCGCCGCCAGACACTTTTCCCGATCGCCCTTCAAAGCATTCGCCGTCATCGCAATCACCACCGTCTTTTGATGCGGCTCGATCGAACCAGCAGCAACATCTGCCGCTTCCATCCGGCGCAATTCCAAAGTCGCTTCGTAACCGTCCAAAATCGGCATCTGACAGTCCATCAACACAATGTCATACTTTTTGAGGGCAATCATAGACAGCGCCTCAGCGCCGTTATTTGCCACATCCGCCGCGCATCCCAAAACTCTGAGCTGATTCAGACCAACTTTTTGATTGATCGGAGTATCTTCCACTAACAAAATCTTTAAGCTTGCTAACTCCCGGTTGTCAATAGCAGCGGCTCGATTGGACGTTGGAGTTACCAGCGATTGATCGGCTAGCGTACCGGGGGCGATCGCATTCACCAAGCAATCAAACAGTCGGTGAGCTTTCACAGGTTTAGTTAAATAGCCACTAAAACCGATATCTACCAAGCGTTTCGCTTCCGGTATCTGAGTAATTGAAGTCAGCACCACCCAATGCGTCTGCTGCATTGCCGGTTCAGCAATCATCAACCTTTCCAAACTTCCCGCCACCATTTCCGGCAACTGAATATCGACCAAAACGATATCGTAAGGGCATTTAACACTGACAGCTTTGTACAGAGAGGCGATCGCCATCCAACCATTCTCAACCTCCTCAACTTCCATTCCCCACAAAACAGCCATTCTCAGCAGCACTTTTCGCACTGTCGGCTTATCGCTAGCAACTAACATTTTCCGACCTGCCAGCACCGTTTGCAAATTCACTTCGCACCCAGTCCCTAAAGCAGTTAAATTTTCCTTAACAGCAGGCACTGTAAACCAAAAAGTCGAGCCTGTTCCCGCTGTACTTTCCACACCGATTTGACCCCCGATCAACTCCACCAACTGCTTAGAAATAGCCAGACCCAAACCTGTACCTCCGTACTTTCGCGTCGTAGAAGCATCAACTTGAGTAAAAGATTGAAACAGCTTCTTTTGGTCTTCCGCAGCAATTCCGATGCCTGTATCTGTGACTTTAAAAAGCAAAAACAGCGAGCGACTGCTTCCAAGTTTTAACGGTTGAATCTTCTCTAAAAGTTTCTGGTCGCCGCTGGGTGCCGATAACCCTGGAATCCTGCCAGTAGACACCTCAATTACTACTTCTCCTGCTTCCGTAAACTTAATCGCATTGTTAATCAAATTAGTGAGTATTTGCCGCAACCGCGCTGCATCACCTCTTATTCGCAGCGGCACATCGCTGTCTATCAGCGCCACCAATTCTATACCTTTTTGTTGTGCCGGAGTTGCCAACAAGTCCAGCACTTCATCCAGACAGATACTGAGGTCAAATTCGATCGTTTCTAAGCGCATTTCTCCTGCTTCCAGTTTGGAGAGGTCAAGAATATCGTTAATGATGGACAGTAAATTTTGCCCGCTGAGTTTCAGCGTCTGCACAAAGTCTAGCTGTTCGGGAGTAAGATTCGTTTTCAGCAGCAAATCAGTCATCCCCATCACTCCATTCATCGGAGTGCGGATTTCGTGACTCATATTTGCTAAAAATAGCGACTTCATTCGAGACGCTTCCAGGGCGACTTCTCGGGCTTGCTGCGCTTGTTCAAACAAAGTAGATTGCTGAATGGCGATCGCCAACTGCACGCTCAACCTTCCCAGCAAGTCTACCTCAGAATCAGTCCAATCGCGCGGGCCGCTGCACTGGTGGGCAACCAGCAATCCCCACAATCCATTTTGACACTTGTCCAAACTGGCGATCGGCTCTGCAATTTCGGGAGTCTCCAGCGAATATTCGGCCGCCAACTCCTGACTTTCATCGCCGATAAAAATAGGTACAACTAAATTAGCCCTTACCTGCAAACTAACCAGAAAATCTCGGTGGATGTCGCTCAAACTGGCAGTATAAATATCTGCTATCGCTTGAATTTTTCCAGCGCGGTACAGCGATACATAACTTTCCCCAAAAGATGTTTCTTCAAGCTTTAGACCCAGCAGTGGGTTCCAATCAGATCCTACAGATTCCACAACAACCATCCCTTGTTTGTCGGAATCAAAACGATAGATTACCGTACGGTCATTTGCCAGCAACTGTCGCACTTCTTGTACAGCAGTGCTGAGAGTATGAGTGAGGTTGAGAGACTGGCGGACTCGTTGGGCGATCGCCGAAACCAGCCGTTCCCGTTCTGCTTGTTCCCGCAGCATTCTCTCAGCTTGCTTGCGTTCGGTGACATCGCGAATTACTGTCGCAAAGCACAGCGGTTCCGTGCTTTTGGGGTGCTTCACCAGAAAAGCATTCATCACCACATCAATCAGTTTTCCGCTGTGCAAGTGTTGCATTTGACCTTCTCCTTGCCACTGGCCCTGACTGATAATTTTTGGTAAAATCTCTTGAGTAAACTTTTGTTTAAAAGTTTCGCCGATATAATCCCATATCTCCGTATAAAGGACTTGCGAAATCTTCTCTAAACCCACCATTTTTAGTCCGGCTTCGTTGACAAATAGCGTTTGACCTTCTAGGGTAGCCATACCGATAAAATCGCTGCTGTTTTCAATCAGCGATACAAATTTTTGCCGTTCTTCTTCACCTTTTTTGCGTTCAGTAATATCGCGCTTAACGCAGACGTGACAAATTATATCGCCGCTGTTGTTAATGACAGAATATGCCGCAACGTCGATCGCCAATGTGCGACCTTTTTTAGTAGAGTTAGTAATTTCGCCCCGAAAAGTTCCTGTTTTCGCTAGACTTTTGGTAATTTCCGAAAAGCGTTCCCCCGCAACCAGCGGCGGCGTTTCTGCTTCCAATTCCGCGTCTGTGTATTCTAGCAGCGATTGGTGAGCGCGATTTTGTTCGAGGAAAAACCCATCAGCATCGATAATGACGATCGCATCGTTAGAGTTTAAAAATATTTCCCGGTAAAGTGTGAGTTTTTCCTCAGCTCGCTTGCGTTCGGTGATATCCCTTTTGACGCTGACATAACAAACGACATCCCCAGCATCATTTATAACCGCAAAAGCCGAAAGCTCCACCTCAACGCTTCCCCCTTCCAAAGCTTTAATACAAGTCATTTCGCCTCGATAACTCCCAGAAGTGGCTAAGCTTTGCAGCACCGATTCAAATGCTTGTTCTCCCATATGAGTTGCAGGCGTTTTCCCCCACAATTTCGATGGACTATAACCCAGCAAAGCCGTGTGAGCTTGATTTGTTTCTAAGTAATACCCTTGGGGGTCTAAAATGGCGATCGCATCGTTAGACTTTAAAAATATTTGTTGATAAAGTTGCAGCTTCAGTTCCGCTTCTTTCCTGGCACTAATATCCGTAAGCAAGCCATAATAAACTATCTCCCCCGACCCTTGCAATTCTGGCACAGAAGCTCCTTGCACCCATTTAAGTTTTCCCGACGGAGTGACAATTCTTCCTTCCCACCGCCAAGGCTGCAAATTTTCAGCAGAAAGCCTCACCGAGTTGAGAAAATCATCTCGATCTTCGGGATGAATCATGTTAACAATTACATTAATATCCTGCTGAGCAGCCTCCGGTTCTATTTCATACAATTCTCGACAGCCGGCGCTCACAAACGAGAATGCCATCGAGCCGTCGGGATGCAAGTCAACTTGATATACCGTACCCGGTATGCTAGCAGTAATTTTTTGCAGTTTGGTTTGGCTGTGATTCCTGGCTTCATCTGTGGGCTGCAATTGAGCAATCTCCCGAGAAACACCCAAAACCGCAAATATATTGCCCTGGGCATCGCACAGCGGCAGTTTTTGCGTGTCAAAGACGTGCTGTTTTCCGCCTTCAAAGCCGATCGCCTGGTAGGGATTGCGAACAATCGCCCCCGCGAACACAGCTCGATCTTCCTCGCGGATTCCCTTAACCCGGCCATTGGGATCGCCAAATACGGCTGTTTCTGAAAAACCTAATTCAAGATCGTCTTTGCCGATAATTTCCTCAACATTTTTCCCAAAATATTTAGCAAAGTTTTGATTTACCAAAATGTATTTAAAATCTCGATCTTTCGCAAAAACTCCGTCCGGCGAATCGTCAATTAAAGCCCGCAACAATAGTTCTTGACTCGGACAAGCGAGCGCCAAATTATTTTCATTTTTTCCCTTGACATCTGTCGTCTTAGCTGCTAGAATAAGTAACGAATTCGCACAAATATTAGCAGCAGTGTGGAGCAAACAAAGGTGTTCAAAATTAAAAGCAGTTTCTTGCTCTGCACCGATCAAAAATACTCCCAATAATTCTGCACTTTCATCCAAGTTAACTGGTGCCATCAATAGCGACTTAAACTGAGCAATTGGTGGGGAAGCGATGCTGTGCGCCCAATCCCGATTTCCCGATCGCCATTCAACCTCAGCCGATTGCAAGTGGCCTTCAATTTCGGCTCTGGCGCGAGCAGTTAAAGGCTGTGAGTGTTGCAGATATATGCGATCGTCCGGTAGCGTCAAAAGTGCGGCGGTCGAATTTGGAATCAGGCGATCGAAGCATTCGAGACAAGCAGACCAAATTTCATCAGCGCGATCGGCGAGTTGTACTTTTGCAGTAAGTTCATTGAGAACTTGCACTTCCCAGATACGCTGGCGGACTTTTGCCTTGAGGCTGGCGGCTAGGATTTGCATAGTTCTCACCACACTGGTTTCGTTATATTATAATTATTGACTTTTAAACTTTTTTAAACGACCATCTTAAAACACATCCGGCGAAAAGACAACTTTTTTTATATTTATATTACCTTCAACGCTAAAAAATAGTGTCGCAGTGGGAGCAAAGAGACACTGCTCGATGCCGTGCTCTCGCTCCCGTTGCGACATCTTACCTCACATCCAAAGACGGATGTAATCCAGACTTCCCTTGAAAGTTCAAACTCTCTAATTTATCTGTAGAGTCGATCGATAATACCAATTTAATGGGTCGTTGCACATATCTCGATCCCCCTAAATCCCCCTTAAAAAGGGGGACTTTCACCCCCCCTTTCCCCCCCTTAAAAAGGGGGGCTAGGGGGATCGGATTCGGGAGCAGCCTCATGAAAAATTGGTATAAACGGTGAAACTACCCCATTAAAATCACGTTATCGATCACATGGATCACACCATTATCAGCTTCGATATCCGCAGCGACAACTGTAGCATTTTTCACCTCAAAACCGTCAGAGCAATCAATTTTAATCGGCGAACCTTCAAGGGAGGTAACAAAACCAAGTTTTGCCAAGTCAGCCTTCATAAACTTGCCAGAAACGACATGAAATGTTAAAATCCTCGAAAGTTGAGGGACGTTCTGCACTAGGGTTGTGATGGTTCCAGGCGGCAATTTGGCAAAAGCATCGTCATTTGGTGCAAAAACGGTAAAAGGGCCCGGACTTTTGAGCGCGTCTACCAAATTAGCCACTTGCACGGCTGTTACCAGAGTTTGGAAACAACCAGCACCTACAGCAATATCAACAATATCAGGCATTCAGTTTTACCTTATTTACTAAAATTCTCTACTAAGTATGGTAAACGAATTTGGTTATTGGTTATCGCTAGACTACTGCTGCCACATCAGATACCAAAATACTTGTTTCCAAATTTGCTGTTCCTGAATTGAAGTTTTCTGCTTTTTTAACGCTAAAACTGCCGTACAAAATTGAGATTTCAAAAAAGTCTGTATGGATTAAAGCTGCTTTTCGGTGCGCGTCTTCACCTAAATGAAAACCAATCAAATCAGCTTCAGGATCTTTGACATCTTCAGGATGGAAAACCTCCCAACTAATATCTCGGCAGTCATGAAATACTATGCTATAAGGCGATCGATCGCCTGTCGGATCGTAAATACATTCAAATATAATTTGATTTCCCCACAAAGAGACATTGATATTTGTCACGAGAGATGTAAGTCCACCTAAATTAAGCAAGTTGTAGTCATCTGCCATATTAATTCCTCATTGCTACAAAACCGCTTGCGGTTGGGATACCAAGATATCTGTTGCTAAATCTGCTATTTCAGAATTTAGCTTTTCTTCCTTGTAAATGCTGAAACTGCCGTACAAAATTGAAATTTCAAAAATGTCTGTAGTAATCACCGCAGGTTTGCGGTGTTCCGGTTCACCCAAATAAATTCCGAAAAATTCAGCTTCAAGTTCGCCAACTTCCTCTTCATCGTGTACAGTCCACCCGATATCGCGACAGTCCTTAAATGCCAGAACATAAGGCAATCTTTCTTCTGGATTGTAGACGCATTCGATCGATACCTCGTTTCCCCACGAAGATACCTTGACATTGGTAATTAAAGATGTAAAACCACCTAATCCAAGCAATTTATAGTCATCCTTCCAATCATTCATTTAATTTTACTCCCGTATTTTGAGTACCTGGAATTAAATTACCCAATTCGTCTCGCGTTCGCAATAAATGACCATAAGAATCGAGACGGAAACCTTTTGCATCGGAATGATATAAACGGAGGAGGAGACGGAGGAGACGGCGTTGGCCTTGTACCGAAAAATTGGCGGTTGGGGCCAAGGGCCAACCGGGGCCACAAAATTATTTCGGCGCAACCCGACACAGTAAACCGTCAAAGGAAAAAAAAAACCCCCGCGTCCCCTTGACAAGTCATACTCGTTATGAGTACGATTAGGTGAAGCAAAGGAATTTAACCCAAGTACCCAAGGATTCAAAATCATGCTGACTAACCACGAAGGTCAAAGAGTACCCAAAGTCACCTTTCGCACTCGCAAAGACAACGAGTGGGTGGATGTCACCACCGATGATTTGTTTGCAGGCAAAACCGTAGCAGTGTTCTCGCTACCGGGAGCATTTACTCCGACTTGTTCGTCAACGCACCTCCCGGGTTACAACGAATTGGCCAAAACTTTTAAAGCAAATGGCGTAGATGAAATCATCTGCATTTCCGTCAACGACACTTTTGTGATGAACGAGTGGGCAAAAGACCAAGAATCAGACAATGTGACGTTAATTCCTGACGGTAACGGCGAGTTTACTGAAGGCATGGGAATGCTGGTAGACAAAACAGATTTAGGCTTTGGCAAGCGGTCTTGGCGCTATTCGATGCTGGTAAAAGATGGCTTGGTTGAAAAAATGTTTATTGAGCCCGAGGAACCGGGAGACCCTTTCAAGGTGTCCGATGCCGAGACGATGCTCAACTATATCAACTCGGCAGCGGCAAAGCCGAAGGTAGTTTCGCTGTTTACCAAAATAGGCTGTCCCTTCTGCGCGCGCGCTAAGGCAATGCTGACTGAAAAGGGCTTGGATTATGAAGAAATCGTCTTGGGTCGCGATATCACAACTCGCTCGCTCCGGGCTGTGACTGGGGCTACAACCGTGCCGCAAGTATTTATCGACGGCAAGTTGATCGGCGGTTCCGAAGCTCTAGAGTCTTATTTGGCTGTTGTTTAGTTAGGGAAAAATACTTAGCCGGCAGGTGCGCCATCAGCACCCGCAGGCGTATTTAGTACGATCGATCGATCGATCGAGTTCGATCGTACTATTTATCCATTCTCGTGCAACAATTATTTGTGAAGTAATATTAAAAACGCCAGAAATGGGAGTGACAGATCGTGGATTTAAGTCTCGTAGCGTCAAATATTTTAAATCCACCAATATTAGCTTTTTTCATGGGACTGCTGGCAGTTTTTCTCAAATCTGATTTAGAAATTCCAGCGCCAATCCCCAAATTATTTTCGCTGTACCTACTGTTTGCGATCGGATTTAAAGGCGGGGTCGAACTCGCAAAAAGCGGAATTGACCAGCAAGTCGCCCTGACAATTTTGGCAGCGATGCTGATGTCAATGGTAGTACCAATTTATACTTTTTTCATACTGAGGATAAAACTCGATTCCTACAATGCCGCAGCGATCGCAGCCACCTACGGTTCCATCAGCGCCGTCACATTTATCACCGCAACCTCCTTCCTCACAGCACAGGGGATAGACTTTGACGGTTACATGGTAGCAGCGCTAGCATTAATGGAATCCCCAGCAATTATAGTCGGTCTAATTCTCGTCAGTGTATTCGGCGGGGAAGAAGGAAAACGCGAAATAATTTGGCCAGAAGTGCTGCAAGAAGCCTTCCTCAACAGTTCAGTATTTCTGCTCATTGGCAGCCTAATTATGGGCATACTGACAGGAGAACACGGTTGGGAAGTTATGAGTCCGTTTACTCAAGACTTGTTTTACGGCGTTCTGACTTTTTTCTTGCTAGACATGGGGCTGGTTGCGGCCAGCAGAATTAAAGATTTGCAAGAAGCAGGAATTTTTCTAGTCGGCTTCGCAATTCTAATTCCCATAGTCAACGCAGTAATTGCTTTGCTAATAGCGAAATTAATCGGAATGCCAAAGGGAGACACTTTGCTTTTTGCCGTATTGTGCGCGAGTGCTTCTTATATAGCAGTACCCGCAGCCATGCGTCTAACTGTTCCCGAAGCCAATCCAAGTCTTTACATTTCGACAGCTTTAGCAGTGACTTTTCCATTTAATATCATTGTAGGTATTCCCCTGTATCTATACGGAATCAATATGTTTTGGAGGTAAGATCGTGGATTCAGTCAAAAGAGTAGAAATCATAGCCCACTCGGTGGAACTCGGCAAGATTTTAGACGGTTTAGACAAAGCTGGCATAGCCGGTTATTCGGTGATTCGTGATGTCGCGGGAAAAAGCACCCGGGATCACGTTTCCCGCGATTCATCAATGACGGCGCTGGATAACATTTATGTGCTTGCTTTTTGTTCTCCCGATCAAGTATCAGCAGTTGCACAAAACATTAGACCAGTTCTTAATAAGTTTGGTGGGTCGTGTTTTATTTCAGATGCGGTGGAATTGCTGATTACTAGGTGCGTTGGGTAGAAACTCAGTTGACAGTTGACAGTTGATTGTTGACAGTTGATTGTTGATTGTTGACATTACCGATTACCAATTCGCAATTCCCAATTTCCAATTTCCACTTCCCAGGGGGCTGGGAAATTCATAATTCTTAAGATATAGAAAAGATTAGGTTGTACAAATGAGTTGCCGTGGTAGGTTCTAACGCACAAGTTGCGATCGAGACAGCGATATTTTGCAGAGGAGTTTAAATCATGGCTACCCTAAAAGTTGGTATCAACGGATTTGGTCGCATTGGACGGCTAGTCATGCGTGCCGGCATCAAAAACCCCAACATCGAATTTGTCGGGATTAATGACTTAGTTCCGCCAGACAACCTGGCTTACCTTTTCAAATACGACTCCACCCACGGCATTTACGACGGCGAAGTTGAAGCCAAAGCAGACGGGATTGTCGTAGACGGAAAATTTATCCCCTGTACGTCGATTAGAAATCCGGCAGAATTACCGTGGGGTAAATCCGGTGCAGATTATGTTGTAGAGTCTACGGGATTGTTTACGGATTTTGAAGGCGCATCAAAACACTTGACGGCTGGAGCAAAACGGGTAATACTTTCAGCACCGACCAAAGATCCGGAAAAAGTTGCAACATATTTAGTAGGCGTCAACCACCACAAATTTGACCCGGCAAAAGATACTGTTGTTTCTAATGCTAGCTGTACCACGAATTGTTTAGCACCAATTGCCAAAGTTATCAACGATAACTTCGGTTTGGAAGAAGGTTTAATGACGACTGTTCACGCGATGACAGCTACTCAACCAACAGTAGACGGGCCCAGTGTCAAAGATTGGCGGGGAGGACGCGGTGCGGCTCAAAATATTATTCCATCTTCGACCGGTGCGGCGAAAGCTGTTACTTTGGTGTTGCCGGAATTGAAAGGAAAATTAACGGGAATGGCTTTGCGAGTGCCGACTCCAGATGTGTCTGTAGTTGACCTTACTTTCAAAACGGCGAAGGAAACTAGCTATAAAGAAATTTGCGAAGCCATGAAAAAAGCTTCTCTTGGCGAACTCAAAGGCATTCTCGGATATACTGAGGATGCGGTGGTTTCTAATGATTTTAAGGGCGACGCGCGATCGAGCATTTTCGATGCAGGTGCGGGAATCGAACTGAATTCTAAGTTTTTCAAAGTCGTTTCTTGGTATGACAACGAGTGGGGTTATTCTTGCCGCGTGATTGATTTGATGTTGTCGATGGCCGAGAAAGACGGAATTTTGAATAAGTAATACAGTTACCCCTCGATCACTCGGCGGTTGAAACCGCTCCTTGTCAAACAAAGTCCGCCTCCGCGGACTAAGAAATGAGGGGAATTTAAGGCGGAGTGGAACGGGCCGAAGAGCCCGTTCCTGAAAATATCATCTAATGTAAATTAAACTTTTTTTGTTTCCGATTAAATCGTGATTATGTCTGAATTGCCGCCTCTGGACAACGAAACTATTTGGGCCATCCTCAAGGAAGAGATGGACGATGCTGCTGTCAACCAATTAGTTTGGCTGTATCTGGGCTACCGCTGCAATGCCGAGACAGGTAAGTGGAATAGTGCAAATGTTGGTGACCAGTGGCGCAAAGAGTATCCTGAACCGCCTGATTTTATCGATTCTAGACCCGCAACGGTGAAATTGACTCGATCGATCCCGCCGGAAAACAAGCAGTTGCTGAAGGAAAAATTGGGCTTTCAAGGCTATAAAATTGGGGAATTCGGGCCGAGACAGACTCGCAGGGCGACGATGGCTAATTGGTTGATGGGTTTTATGGAAGTTGAAAGGTGAAATCTCAAATCTCAAATTGACTGACATCTGGCTGTTGGGTGAACTATTCTAGAGTCGGAACAAAACCATTGTGAGGAAAGCTTTATGAAAACAACCACCCTATCTCGCTTGACAAGCATTTCCCTCGCAGCGCTAATGCTAGCAGGCGTTTGTGTAAGCGCGATCGCCACACCAGCCACCACCCAACCCGCAACCCAACTCGCCCAAGCTACTAAAAAGCGCCTCGTCGTCATGGACTTCGACTACGGCACCACCAACAGCTATTACACTTCGTACAGGGGAGTCGGCGCGGCCAAAGGCATCAGCGAACTGCTAATCAACGAACTGGTCAACAATGGCACTTATACAGTAGTCGATCGTAGCAAACTCGAACAAGTCCTCAAACAGCAAAATCGCACAGGTTCGATGGATGCCGGCACCGCAGCAGAAATTGGCAAACAGTTAGGAGTTGACGCCGTACTCATCGGCACTATTACCAAGTTTAATATCGACAAACAATCCGGCGGCGGCAGTTTCATGGGAATCGGCGGCGGTTCGCAAAAAACCAAAGCTACCGTTCAAATTGACGTGCGGTTAATCGGTACAGCTTCAGGAGATATTCTTGCCACGGCAAAAGCAGTAGGAGAAGCGGATCAAAGTGATTCTAATATTTCTGTCCGAGGTATCAGCAGTAGTTCCGGCAGTAGTAATAATGAGGATACACTTTTGAGCGCGGCAGTTGACAAAGCTGTATCCCAAATGGTGACTAAACTTGCAGAAGTATCTAAGAAATTAGGTTAGCAATCCAGCATCATATCAAATATGCTGATACCAAATCCGGCTTAAATATCCCCTTGATCTCGCTTGTCTGTCCGAGCCTGCGTCGTGTCGCGTAAAATCCGGCAGACTTGATTTGTATATTTTGAGGTCGAAAGGTTTCAACCGCGTCCTTCATAAAAAGATTAATAAACCCGGATTTGGTATCAATACTAATTCTCAAAAATCCTGCAACATTAGCTGAGCCGGGTGCGGAGCTATCAAAAACTCTCAAAAAAAGCGAGAATCTCACAGCTTTGTACCTTACAAACAGTCTTTCAGGAAACAAACCAAAAACTCATAATTGTTGCAAGACGAGGCGAGAATTGGTATGATTATTTTCCGGGCGATTGTGCTAACCGATTTGATATAAGCGAACGATTTTAAACTCGAATTCAATTAACTAGAAAGCCGACGCTTCAGCCATATTTTGCCTGTTCTTGCTGCACCTGCCAATTGCCTAAACCCAGGTAAACGGTCAAACCACTGATTAGGATAGATGTCACTACGAGAACTCCTTTGCGACCCCAGATTTGGAGAAGCAATCAAGGTGACAACATCGGGATTTTGATATCGGAAAGTAGAATAAGCTCCGTCGAGGTGCATCGGGCCGCCGTCGGGATGTCCTGGAGGTCGCTGTTCCACGTCTTCCAGAAACCGCAGGAGGCGATCGAAAATCCTGCCATTTACAGCGTAAAAATGAGTGGTCATCACCCCCTCAGAAAAGGGCACGAGGGCGACAGGAGACTTTGGTTCAACCTCTTCGATGTGTCCGAAGTAGACGAAATCCCAATCTTGCTGACACAGTTGTTCGACGATAATAGCTTGGTCTGTTCTGAACTTTTGTGAAATTTCTAGGTCGTCTTCTACAATCAAGATATTGCTTAACCCCTCCTGTTTTGCCTGCTTGAGGATAGCTACATGACTAGAAAAGCATCCCCTCGCCCCAATGCTGGGGAAACCTCCAGCTTCGTCGGGGCGGATTGCAGGAAATATCTCAACCTTATGGGGAGTAAGGGGCATTCCTGCTTCCTCTAATTCCTTGACTATGAATAGGCGTCGGTCTTTCCTTTCAGGGAGATTTACCGCATAAACTCCCTGGAAATAGTCTGTGATTTTCGTCATACTTTGATTTTGATCTCGAATCAAGAAGTTGATGAATCTTCGGCTTGAGCGGCCACAAATTTTATTTTAGGTCTGTGTCTGCCTTGAATTATTATATCTTTAGCAAGCTGCATTTTCCCTTTTCCTAAACTTACTCAAATTACTGCGGCAGGATCTAGCATTGACAGTTTAATTAGCATTGGGATTTGAGTTACCATCAACACATTTCCCCTGTTTATTGAGGTTGGGAGTCGGGTTGGACGCTACCTTAGAAACGGCATCTTTTTCTTGAATCCATCCGAGTTCCCCCGCTGGCAGCTTAGGGATTTCTACTTCAACTGTTGAATTAACTGCGGGGGAAGGCGAGGGAGTTGCCACAGCGGGAGATGGATTGAGGGCGGGTTTTGAAACAGTAGAAAAATCTTTATTTGACTTGGGTTTGGGAGAGTTCGATCGCACTATTTCAGGAATCGAGCAAACTTTCAATTCCAGCCAATTGCCTTGAGGCGTAAGCTGTTTGTTTGTCACCTTCAAAACGCTGCCGGCAGGGACTGTTCCTTTGACAGTCAACTCACCGATTGCGCCTCGCAAATCCAAGCGATCGCCCTCTTTTCCCAATTCCCCAGCCGCAGAAGTTTTAATCTCTATAAACGAGCCTGTTTCTAAAGATTTGACCGGAGAAGCTACAGATTCAACTACTTTCTCCGGCCTGGTTCGAGCATTAATTAAACCTCGTTTCCCGAAAATCGATTCCCCGGCAGTATCGATCGCCCGACCCACCGGAGGAATGAAAAAATAAGCAAATACACCCCCCAAACCTAACAAAAATACTATTTTCAGCAGCAGCGAAAATGGATTTTTGCCTTTGTCCGGCGACTGTACCAACTGCGTTTTCAGTTGAGAACTAGCATTGCCAAGGCTGGTGTTATCCGTCAAATCGGTTGGCGCATCTTCGCTGTCAGCGATTAGTTCGATCGGCACATCTAAAGGTGCGACAGACAATTCTGTAAAAGTATTGGCTTCCTCCCTCAAATGTGCTTGACAGTGAATTAAAGCAACAGTGACGTTATCGTGACCGTTTCTAGTATTAGCAATCTCGATCAGCCGATCGCGCGCCTTCGCCACATTAATGCTACCGTCGAGAATTGGCAAAATCTCCGCTTCCCAACATTCCTCAACCCGGTCTTTATCGCTCAAACCGTCGGAACACAGCAGCAAAACGCAATCTTCATCCACCGGAAAACGCTGCACTGTCGGGTGCAGAGTGTTGGAGGAAGTAATGCCCAAAGCTTGAATCAGAGCTCCGGCGGCCACTTGTTCCAAAGCATCCCGGTAGAGGGAGTACCCCAAACGCACCTCGCGGCAAGCCACATCATCGTCGAGAGTAACTTGATAACAACCGGTGCGGGTAATCCAGTAAGCCCGACTATCTCCAACGTGGGCGACGTAGAGCTCGTGAATGTGGGCTAAAGCCATAACTAGGGTAGTTCCCATCCGCTGGCGGCCTTGGCGGTGTTCGCTGTCGTTGCGACCGGCTATTTTGTCGTTAGCAGCACAAGCGGCCCGTTCCAGCTTGGAAGTCAGGCTCAGCGGGTCCCAATTAGCTTGATGCAGGGGCATTTGCTGCAACTTGTCGCGCAGCACAGCAATCGCTTCTTCCGAAGCGACTTCGCCGCCGTCTTGTCCGCCGATACCGTCACAGACGATCGCGCAAGCTTCCGAACCCGGGAGTCCGGCGAACACCGTCCCGCTGGGCGGATAGCAAGCATCTTCGTTGTGAGCTCGGGATCTGCCCACATCCGTGCCTGTGGCAATTTCAACGGTACGATCGTACGATCGACCGCATTTTGCCAGAGCTTTATCTAACTGGCCCATCAGTTGTTCGCCGTGGCGCACTTGACCGGCCACCATTTGCTGGCAAAGTTGCCTCAAAAAATTGGCAATCGCCGGGTGAGCATCTTCGAGCCACTGCTGCCACAATTTACCCAATTGCGACAAACTAGGCGGTTTGCGATCGGGCTGCAATTCCAGAAACCGGACTAACTGCCCTTCCACGCGCAGCAGTTCCGGTGTCAGCAGCGTCGAAGCCACGCCCTGAGCGATACACGGCTGCCACAACTGGGCAATTTGCCACAGCCAATTAAGCTGGCGCATCGCCGCAGCTCCTTTCCAGGAGTCCGCCAATTCCGGCATTAAAGATTCCGTCACCTTCAAAATAGGCCCGTTTTCCAGCAGCCAGATATCTCCCGAGAGTTTGCTCGTCGCAGACGATACCAGCCCGTATACTTGAGGTACGTGCAACTGATAGGCAAACAATCTCAGATAAGGAGTGACAACACTCGGAATCTCTTCGGGCAGTTCCGGTAACTGTTCGGGTTGAGTATCGACAAGAAGTCGATCGCGCTTGACCAAATAGCGACCCGCAATTAGATCGCCTGGCTTACAAGCTTTGATCCCTTCACCTACAGCCCACAAGTAGTGTTTTGGCACAGAGTTTTGCATAAGGGTTCCTGACGCCTTTGGGCAAGCGTGCTGATCTGAACTATTTTAGCGCTTGAACCTCGACGGGTTGATACGTGGCGATTATTTTACACCCCCGCTTTCTCAGCAGACGGGGATTCTCAAGACTTCGCAATCCTAATATCCTGATTTTTCAGGTTCCCAGGCTCACCACGAAAGCACTTTTATGTGCAAGCGTGATATCTCCTGACAATGTTTTAGGCGTGACTTCCCCCCAGTCTAAGGGTAGGTTTTAAAGTCTTGTAATCAAACGAATAGTCTACCATTTTGTTGACCCCCGGATAAATCTTGCTATCAGTTGTCACGGTTCGATGGCGCGATGCCGAAGTCAAAGGCTTGAGGGCGCGCAGTTTTTAGCATATTCCCGATCGTGCCAATTGCCGAATGATATCAATTCCGGCTGCGCCGGAATTATATAGAGGAGACGGCAGTGCCGTGTCCCTACCTTGATTAATTGTAGGGAGACGGCACTGCCGTCTCCTGATTTCGGGTTATATTAATTCCGATGCTACCGGATTTGATATGAATCGCCAGCGTCAAGGTAATAGAGATTTAGACTAATTGTAGTGCTACGATGCAGATACGTAGAAATCTCCCGAGCCGATAGGTATAAATAAACATCAATTCTCGGTTTTGTCGATCGGGCGATCCGTGCCTTGTCCCTGAGTTTAGCAAGAGAAGTTAAATTATACCGGACTCTGCAAGCTGTAGAGTTACTAACCATGCCCCCAGATAAGTCAAGCGCCTTTGGCAAGAATTTGCCCGATCCAAAGCTGCTACCTGCTGTTGAGGTAGACGAAATGCTGACTAAGATTCAGCATTCTCACGGTTTTTATTACAAAGTGATGAATCTTGAGGTTTGGGCGCTGGTGGAAACCTTGGATGGGCTGTTTCCCGGCGCTTGGGGTCAGTTTATGAGTAACCGCCAACTTGCAGTTAAACAGTTTTTGGAGCGCGATCGTCCTCCCAATTGGGCGGTTAATCCCAAGGATGCCGGGGACAAGGAAGAAAAATAAAAGCAGATTTGGCTCATTCTCAGGATCTCACCCTCTCGCTTATATCCAAGTTTCGATCGCCCCTGTCCCCCCTGATTAAGGGGGGCGCCAGGGTGATCTAAACTCAGCTACAAGCGACATTTATGATGGGTTTCAATCTTACATTGATACAAATGCCCTTGCCCGATCGCCCTTACAAGTGAATTTTCGCGTCAACTCGGGGTAATCCCATGCTGTAGTTGACAGCGCGGCTGTTGAGGTTGTAGCTGATTTCGCCTTTTTGTAAGAACGATCGAACTAAGTGCTCCAATTCCGAACCAATGCGACGGAGATTGTACTCCGTCAAATCTTCGCCCTCGTAGGCGTCTACGAGTTGGTCGAATTTGGCATATACCTGTTTTACTGACTCGTCGTTCCAGTTTAGTTCGTTATCTGGGTCAATGTCCAGTGTCAAAAGATCGTTGCTGGGTACAAGTTCGTTATCTTCGAGGATGGCGGTGTATATGCGAATATGGCGGGTTGTGGACTTGAGCTGCATGAGTTCTTATGTGTAAAGATTTTTTTGCTGAGTTTATTGTAATGGCTGGGAGATGCGCGGGGAGCAGGGGAACGAGGGAATTGGTGTCAAATGAAGACTGAAACCCTCTATCTTTCTCGTTTGTAGCCGAGTTTCGATCCCCCTAAATCCCCCTTAAGAAGGGGGACTTTTACCCCCCCTTTCCCCCCTTCTTAAGGGGGGCTAGGGGGGATCTCCGGGGCAATAAAACACACCCTAATCGTTCTTTTGCTAAGGACTGAAGTCCTGACTACAAACATTAATTTATTCGTGAATTGTGCCATCTGGCATAATTGCGCCTGTGAGTGTTGCTCCAACCAGATTTGCTCCAACCAGTTTAGCTTCCTTCAGGTTAGTTTTCTCTAAGTTTGCATTGCTCAAATTTGCCCCGCGCAAGTCTGCTGAAGTTAAGTCTGCTTTACTTAAGTTTGCTCCATATAGGTTGGCCCCAGAGAGATTAAACCCACTCAAATTATGTCCACTCAGATTAACGCTCTGTAAGTTTACCCCAACCAAACTTACCCCTGTGAGGTTAACACGATACAAATTGGCTGCACTCAAATTTGCCCCACTCAAGTTAACGCCAGTGAAGTTAACCCCACTGAGATTTGCATAACTTAGATTGACTTTACTTACCTTCGCTTGACTTAAATCGGCTCCTGTCAGGTTAGCACTACCTAGACTTGCCTGCGCTAGGTTGGCTTTACTCAGGTTTGCTGTAGTCAGGTTTGCGCTATCCAACTTTGCTTCGCTTAAGTTGGCTTGACTAAAATTTGCCTGAATTAGTCTTGCAGAATACAATATTACCTTGGTTAAATTCGCTCCACTGAAGTTAACTTCAATCAAATCAGCATTGTGCAAGTTTGTTGAGTTCAAGTTTGCGCCTTGCAAGTTAGCTCCGATCAAATTTACCCCGGTCAATTTGGCATTTGCTAGATTGGCATTGCTCAGGTTTGCTTGACTTAGACTGACATTAGAGTCGAAAGTTTGGCGACTTAGATCTACTCCCGATAAGTTAATCCCTGTAAAATCTCGTTCTCCCTCTTTATACCGTTTCAAAAATTCCTCAGCAGTGATAGCTGATTCCAGATTTTCTAGTGCAGAATCATCTATTTTTGCCTCTTTTTTAGATTGTACAATATCAGGATTCACAGGAATAGCGCTCGGATGTTCTACCACTTTTTCTTGCAATTGCTTGTCCACTCTATCGCTAAAAAGCCTCACAACCTCAGCATCATCAACCTTCTCACCAGCATTCGAGCTTTTCAGGGCCGCATTCTCCACATAATACTTATCCACAAAACTCTGCAACCCAGCATTATATCCCTGTCCCACCGCCTGAAACCTCCATTCGCCATTCTTCTGATACAAACGTCCAAATTCCAAAGCCGTTTCTTGGGAAAATGTCTGATTTAAATTGTACCGAACCAGTTCGCTTCTCGTCTCCGCATTGTAAAGCCGGATAAAAGCATTTGTAACTAAACTAAAACTTTGATTCTTTTGCTGTCCCTCGTGAATAGTAACAACAAACACAATTTCCTGAATCGCCGAATTGATTTTACTCAAATCCACATAAACCGTCTCATCATCTCCCTCAACTTGTCCATTCCTGCTGTCTCCAGAATGTCGCACTGCACCGTCGGGTGATGTCAGATTGTTGTAAAAAACAAAATACTTTTCATCGGGAATTCGACCATCCGCCGCTAACATAAAAACCGATGCGTCAATGTCGCAGTTTTGTGCTGTCTGGCTGACTTGCCAACCCAGGGCGATCGCAATTTTACTGAAATCAGGAGTTTCTTTAGAAAGATTGAACCTTTCACCCTTCGTTAATTCGATACTCATGTGCGATAATTCCCTTACCTCAGAAATAATATTAATTATCTCATCTATGTTAAGCCGATCGCAAATTGGATTTTATCTCGAAGACATCGAAAGCCCAATTGGCAGAACCGTCAATTTAACTCTTACCGGACTCATTCTCCTATCTTCCGCCAGCTTCATCGCCGAAACTTACCCGCTTTCGGAAGCTGTTAGAATAAATTTGGAAACTCTCGATACAGCGCTTTTAATTATTTTTGCAGTTGAGTATTTATTGCGGCTGTGGTGTGCCGAAAATCGAGTTAAATTTATTTTTAGTTTTTTTTCATTGATTGACTTAGTGGCAATATTACCATTTTTATTTGGATTTGTCAATGTCAGCTTTATCCGAATTTTTCGCTGGTTTAGAATTCTCCGACTCATCCGATTTATAGAATTGAAAAATTCTATTTTTCGCATCAGCAGCGAAGATGGCGTGATTTTTTCTCGGATATTGTTTACTTTATTAGCAATAATTTTTGTTTATTCCGGTTTGATTTATCAAGTGGAACATCCGGCAAATCCCGAAGATTTTGGGACTTTTTTGGATGCTGTTTATTTCTCCGTTGTCACGATGACTACCGTGGGATTTGGCGATGTTACTCCGATTTCTGAATCCGGTCGTTTTCTGACTATTTTGATGATTTTGACGGGAATTGCTCTGATTCCTTGGCAATTGGGGGATTTGATTAAACAATTAGTTAAAACTGCTAATCAAGTAGAAACTGTTTGTACAAGTTGCGGTTGGTCTGTACACGATGCTAATGCTAGATTCTGTAAAATCTGTGGCACTCAATTAGATAATGGTTGACTGTTGACTGTTACAGCAGTTTTCAGGTAGGGACACGGCAATGCCCATCGGTGTCAACTTAACGTCAAACATAGTACCAGTCTGCTGTTTGACTATTAGGGTTCGATCCCCCCTAGCCCCCCTTAAGAAGGGGGGGACAGGAATCTTCTCAAAGTCCCCCTTCTTAAGGGGGATTTAGGGGGATCTGGACTCGGATATAAACGAGATTTATCCAGCCTTTCAGGCTTAAGTTGACACCTATGGGCAATGCCGTTTCCCTACAGAAGATTGCCTCTAATTTATATGTAGCAGTATTTTTCATAATAACTCATAACCAATAACCAATAACCAATAACCAATGACTAATGACTAATGACTAATGACTTATTTAAGCTAAAGGCAACAAAATTTCAAATTGGGTGCCACTGCCTAATTCCGATCGCATTCTGAATGCACCGCCGTGTTTGCCCGCCACAATTTGATAGCTAACTGCTAAACTGGTTTCTTTGAGGGCGCGTTTTTCGGTAGAGAATGATTCTATGATTTTTTTGTACTTGCTAGGTGACATTCCTGGCCCGTTATCTGCTATGCAAATCGAAACCCAGCGAGTGTGAAGTTTATCCAAATCCGGCGCAGGCTCGGGACAGCACACTTGAGTTGTAATGTCAATTTGAGGCTGGCGATTGAAGTCTTTGAGTCCTCCCCCATTGAACTCTTTCGCCAATTCTTGACCGACTGCTTCGTTAATTAATGTATGAATAGCATTGGTTAAGATATTCATAAATACTTGGTTTAGCTGTCCTGCATAGCACGGCACTGGCGGTAGGTAGCCGTAGTTTTTCACTACTTTGATTTCCCTGGTCAAACGACTTTTGAGCAGCAAGAGTATGCTGTCTATGTTGGCGTGCAAGTCGGTCGGTTTGGGATAAACATCGTCGATGTGGCAGAAGTTTTGCAAACTGCTTGCCAACTTGCTCAAACGTTCGGCTCCGGCTTTGATGCTGGCAACAGTTCGGAGGAAATCGTTTTGCAAAAAGTCAAAGTCTATCTCTTCCTTGAGCCGTGCTATTTCCGGCGGGGGATCGGTACAGTGCGCGTCATAAACTGAGAGCAACTCCATCAAGTTTTTGCTGTAGTCGCTGACGTAGGTTAAATTGCCCCAAATAAAGCCTACCGGATCTAAAATTTCGTGGGCTACTCCGTTGACTAAACGCCCTAAACTAGCCATTTTTTCGCTTTGAATCATTTGAGTTTGGGCTCTTTCGTAGCGGACTTGAGTTTCTATGCCACGAATTTGCCAGTAGGCGATGTTTAGTGCGTGAGGGTCTAAGAGCTGGTAAGATTGGGAGTCTATTTGGACGACGATTGGTTCTGATTGCAATTCGGGCGATCGGCGCAGAGCTTGTTGAGCTGCTGCCAAAATGGTTGTACTCTCTGCGAGCAATAATACTTCAACGCGAGCGTAACTGTAGAGAACTTTCAGCGGCAGGTGCAAAAATAGCTCGGGGCCTTGGGGTTTGAGCAAATATTCCAGCAGTTGTCTGCGGGATATCATGCCAGCAAACTCTCCTGCTTCCAGCAAGACGACTCCCGGCACCAGGGGATGCTGTTCAAAGATTTCGGCAACTGCGACGGCGGGGGAGCTCGATTGCACCTGAAAGTGATACAGGGGCAAATCCCGGAGGGTAGACTCTAGGGAAAGGTCTTGATGGGTGCCTTCGCAGAGTGAAGGGCCTGGTAGTTTGGAACTGAATCTATTTGCCACTGGAACTTTTAGTTGCCGAAACGCTGGAACGACGTGAAATGAGAACGTGCTACTAAGCTAGCCTATCATTTCACTTTTCGTAAGCGTTCTGCCGATACTGTTCGCTCAGTTAATCATATTTTGCTAACTATTGGCAGGAGAATTTCAAATTCGGTGTTTTCGCCAAGCTGCGATCGCAATTTTAGTTGGCCGCCGTGCTTTTCTGTGACGATTTGATGGCAGATAGCCAGACCCATACCGCTGCCTTTTCCTGCTGGTTTAGTGGTAAAAAAGGTGTCAAATATCTGCTGCTGATTTTCTGGTGGAATGCCGGGCCCGTTATCGGTAATGCTAATTGCTGCCCACTTGCCGTCTTCAGTTTCTATGACTTTAGTGGTAATTTCGATTTGGGGCTGCCACTCGTCCAGGCATTGAGTCTGTATTTCTCGATCGGCTGCGTACTCTGTCAGGGAGTCTAGAGCGTTAACTAACAAATTCAAAAACACCTGACTCAACTGACCGGAGTAGCCACTAACTAGCGGCAGTTCCCCGTATTTTTTTACCACTTCTATCCTATTTTTAAAGCGGTTTTTCAGAATTAACAGCGTAATCTCCACGCATTCGTGAATGTCTGTCTCCACTGGCTTTGTCTCGTCCATATGAGAGAAATGGTGGAGCCCGTTAACTATTTTTAGCAATTGCGTGGCTCCCAACTTCATCCCTTCTAAAGTGACTGGCAAATCTTCTTGTAAGAAATCAAATTCAATTTCTTCTTTGATGGCATCTATTCGGGGACACGGTTCAGAATATTCTTCTTGATAAGCCGACATTAGCTGAAGCAAGTTTTCAAAATAGGACAGCAGAAAAGTCAAATTCCCCCAAATACAGTTAAGCGGATTTCTAATTTCGTGGGCTACTCCTGCTACAAACCTCCCCAAACTCGCCATCTTTTCTGTTTGGATGAGTTTGGATTGGGTTTGTTTTTGGAGCAACTTATTTGTGATCTGGTGAATTCTGGATTGAGCCACCATTAATTGGTGTACGTCTAACAGTTTGTATGTCTGGGGTGCTACTTCCACTACTACGGGTTCGTAAACTAATTCTGCTAACCTGTAAAGCGATTCCTCGGCGGCTTCTACTATTAATTTACTGCCGGGAAGCACCAGCAGCTCTTGCCTAGAAAACCTATATAATACCTCTATCGGTCGCTTAAAAAACATTTCTAATCCGTAGCGGCGGTTAACTTTTTCAAAAAATTGACGCCTCGATATTAGACCAACAAAATTACCTCGCTCGGTCAAAATGACGCCTGGAAGCATGGAATTTTCTTCAAAAGCCTGGGCTACTTCTTTTGCCTGTTGAGTTAATTCAATTTGGCAGTTGTACAGCGGGAGGTCTAGAAGAGTTGATTCTAAGGAGATGTTCCAAGTACAAATTTCAGGTATATGCAACACTGATAACTCCGAGCTAATCTCACGCACAGCAAACATAGATGAAACCCCTGCTAAATGTTGGATAGATGGATAACTTAAGTTGGGCGTTGCTGATTTGGAGTATGATTTGCCTCCGAAATTTAGTAGGGGCAATTCATGAATTGCCCTTACTCTAAATTTCAGGGATTGCTATAGCGAGTGAATCATACCTAAATTCAGCAACGCCTTAAGTTGCTATTAATTGGTAACGGGTAATTGGTAGCGGGTAGTTGTTAATTTGCCAAATTACAACAGCACCCGACGGGAAAACCCGATCGCCCAGGCATTGTCTGCTAAAGATTGGGTTTCTAAATCAATGTTAAACGATCGAAGCTTTTGTGGAACTTACGGAGCACTGGCTGTAAACTTTTTACCATGATATACCCTGCGATCCCGTGTTTTCCGAAAATCTTAAAAATTTATAAAGGGATTTTTGTGATTTGTTATACTATTTTTCCGGTGCGGGTAGGGAATTCGAGAACTGATCGCGGCTTATCGGTGAATATACGGGCATCGATCGAGGGATCGAGGGCCCGGATTTGCGATCCGATCCTCCAAGAAACTTGAGACGCAACGGTCAAGACTGGGGTTCCGGCAAAAATCGGCAGATTGTACCGCATGAAAGCAAGAATGCAAATGCAAGTAGCTTCCCAACCCCGATCGCCCTCAGTTGTCTAGAATCTGTAATCTGTAATCTTTAATCTCAAATCATTTTAGGGTTCCACCTCCGGCCAGAGGCGTTCTAGCTGATACCGCCAAGCGGTGAGAGTCTGTTCCCGAGACTCTCGCCCGAGTTCCATTTCGCCCATCAATCCCTCTGCGTAGAAACGATCTAAAGTCTGAAGGGTAGTTTCTATAGACTGTCCCTGCATCTTGGCAGCTTTGATAATTTGACGGATGCGACTTTCGATCAAACCGCCAAAAAAGTCGGACAAACCTCGCTCTTGCAAAGCCAGTAGTCTAGCGATGGCGGCCGAGAAATCTGGGGCGGCGAGTGTTGCACAGTTGTGCTGAAATACTCCCCACAAAACGTTTTGATGTATGGCGTAGCGAGTTTCGAGGGTGGTGTCAAAGTTAGCTTCTAGCAGTTTATCCAAAAATGGTTGAGCTTCCTCGGCATCGGCGATCGGCAGCAAAATCCGCAGCCAACTCCCATCGTCTGAAAGCAGGACTAAGAGGCGAAATTTGGAGGTTTGTACTTGCCAAGAAGTAGGGGCTGGCGTCTCAACACTTTCTCCGAATAAGTCTTTAAGGATATTGCTAATTTCTTCGGGATTCATGGTAATTGCTAATTGGTAATTGCTAAACAGACGATGAGTAATGCACAGCAACTTAAGGCAGCCAGCGGGGGTGATAGCCGGCAAAGGGAAGTTCTTCTGGCTGTACTTTTGCCGGAGATCCGTCTTCGGGTATTTCTAGCAAGGGTAGCACCCAGAGGCGGCTGGTGGCGATCGACTGTCCACTGTCATTGCGGGGACTGTCTACTGTTGACGGGTTTTTTGTTGTGACTGATTGGTCGAAAATTAATGCCAGCCCGTCGGGAGATACACTGATTTGGGTATCTAATTGGTTGGGCAAAATCAGCAGCGGTTTAATGGTTCCTACCAAACGATTACCATCTTTTTTGAGGTCGATGGCGGCGATGAAAGGCTGTTCTTTGTAACTTTCTGTTTTGAGGCGTTGGGCTAACAAGCAGTAGAGACGCTGAAATTGGTTGTCTTTGTTTTTGCGGGGGTCGAAATAGACGGCGAGAATGCTACCGGGAATTCGCAATATTTCTTGTTCTGCACCTTGGTTATCTAAGATGAAAAGCGATCGAGTAAAATCAGCGTTGTATTTAACATAGGCGGCGGCGGAGTTATCACGGGCCATGCCTAATACTTGTTCGTATTTGGGCAAAAATTCTACTGGATCTGCTTCTGGTGTGAGGGGAACGATCGCCAATCCTTGTTTTTGAGATATTACCATCGATTTGCTATCGGGCCGAATCAAAAAATCTCCGCCTTGTTGATTTTCCAAGGGTCGAGGTGCCAGTTTTTCTTCTAAAATCCAAGGGCTAAAATCGGCTGGATTGCGGCGGTTGACGCGCTGGATAACGATGATTTTTCCATCGGCTGAGAGGTCGAATTTGAGGTTTTGGTAATCTTTGGAGTCTAAGACTTTGGTGATTATACCTGCTGGTTGGGTTTGTTGGGGTTCTTCTCCGGGAGATTGGGGATTGATGCCGGTGGTGACGGTAAATAGTTCTTGATTTAGGGTGCCGCCAGTACGGATGACCGATCGATCTGTGGCTGAGAATAAAATGCGATCGCCCTCGGGATAAGGTTTAAAATCGGTAACGACTAAATCTTTGGGAGTCAGCGGTATCGGTTTCGATTCGCTGCTGGTGAGATTGACTAGCATTAATCTGCTTTCTGTTTCGCCTTGGACGCCGATATAAGCAAAAGCTCGATCGCGGCTACGAAAGGAACTGCTAAACGGTTGAATTGGCGTTCCTTTATTTTGGTTGTTTTCTCCAAAATACTTGTCCGTTGCTCCGGCTAGTTTTACTGTGTATGTAACGCCGTAGGGTGCTGGATCTTTGAGGGTGTAAGCCATGCGGCGTCCCGCCCAACTAAATTTACCGGGGAGTTCGGGTTCTAGCTTGAGGTTTTCCTCGACGGTGGCGTGGTTCATCGGGCGAAAGAAGGTGAGGATAAAGCCTGTATCTGCGGCGCCGATTTGTTTGTTTTCCCACGTAAATTCTCGCACTCTGGGTGCTGTGCGATCGCCCGACAGCAGCAGCAGTCCCATTAAGATGCTCAGCAGTAGCATGAGGGCGATCGCCATGCGGTCGATCGGCTGTTTGAATGGCCCAATTGCGAAGGATGAAGGATTAATTTTTTTGTTAAAAATACTCACAAATCTTTCTCTCCTATTCCTGCTTAAAATTAACTGCCAAATTTTATGTATTAAATTTTACAGCCCTGGACGCATTCTTAACACTCAGAAACCCATTTTTTTACCAAGGTAAATGGCTGCAACGAAGTATTTTTCGTAAAAAACCAGTTTTTGAAAGTTGTGGTTCCAGGACTGAATTAAACTGACGATCTCTGTGGCACTTCCAACAAATTTGTTTATTGAAACAGTTGATTGATCGGTATTAAATCCATCGGTGATATTTTATCGATCGGCAAACCCAAACCCAAAAAAGCCACTCTACACCAAAGTAGGGTTGCCAGCACCCCTACAAACAGTACAGTTAATTGAATATCCTGCCAAAAACAAGTTAGTCCTTCTCGCCACAAACCGTAGTTAGTTACTACATAGGTAGGAATGTCGCCGACGGCTACAGCTATTACAGCACCTAAATTACCTTTTAAGTGGTATCCCAGCGGTATAGTTATACATAGATTCACAAAAGTCACCAGATTGCCCATAGCTGCGTACTGGGACTTTCCTACGGCTAACAGACAAGAACCCATCATATTGTGGAGAGTGGTGTGCCAGATCCCTAAAGCCAAGATTGGCATCATCCAAGATGCCGCTATATACTCTTTTCTGTACAGCGTTAAAATTAACTGATCTCCAAAGCTCACAAAAATTGCTAAACCTATGGCTAACGGTATTAGAATTAGCTTGCGGTTCTTGAGTATCTTCGCGCGCAACTCCTCCCGCGGCAAGTCAGCCAGCATAGAAATCGAGGGAAAAATCACCCTTCCGCTAATGGCGATGATGACTTGGCGAGGCATATCGCCTAGGGTAAAAGCAATGCCGTAAATGCCCAACGTTGTTAAAGTAAATATTTTACCGAGGATGAGTCGATCGGCTTGAGAACACAAGAAAAACAAAGCCGTAGACAAAAATATCCATTTGCCATAAGAAAATATTTCTTTAGCAGCTTCTTTATCCCAAGCAAAGCGGTTTGACTTGCCGGGAATCAAAAAATGGCTCCATACTACCTCCATTAAAGTACCAGAAAAACCGCCTGCGAGGATGGCCCAGATGCTGCGATCGAACCAGGCCCAGACAACCATCACTGTAGTAGAAACGATCTGTACGCCCAACTCAAAAATTACTACTCTCTTGACTGCCATCTGCCGGTTGAGGCTGGATGTAGCAGTCGAGTTAAACCCTCCAATTATAGTATTTATACTGAGCACTGGCATCAACCACAGGAGACGGGGTTCTTCATAAAAATTAGCAAGTGGCAACGTGACTAAAATTACACACAAGAAAATAAAAAAGCTGCGAATAACTTGCATTGTCCAAGCGGTGTTCAGAAATAGAGCATCGTCCCCACGCTTGTTCTGAATGATACTTGGCCCCAGACCTATGTCAGAGAATAGATTGATGCCTGTGAGGAAAACGTAAGCTAGACCCACCAGACCAAATAGTTCTGGTAAAAGCAGGCGGGTCAGGATTAGGTTGCTGGCAAATCGGATAAGTTGACTGCTTCCATAGCTGGCGATCGTCCAAGCAGCACCTTTGATAGCTAATTTTTTTTGTGATGACATATAGTGAGAACTTATTTCCTAATTACGAGTCTAGTTGCTGAATTTGCTGTTTGCAACTCCTGCGGGATGCTGCTGCTACTTTTATAGCTGATTTTACTGCATCTTAAGTTGCATAGGTCGGACGGGCCCGGAATCCCCATCCCGCAATCAGAAACATAAAATTTAATCTCTAATTGGCTCCAAATCTAATAATCGATCAGGATTTTTGGGAAACCAGCTCTACTGCATTCAGAAGCGTATGCAGGTTTTAAAGACACGCTTTGGGTAGAGTCAACTCTAGAAAATTTATCAAAAGCTCCGAACCTTGACAAACAAATAGTTTCAGGCGAAACAACAATGAAAGCTCAACAGAAGCAATCTCAGTCCGCTTGTGATGTCAACTCTAGGCAGATAGTGGTAGCCTCGCTCTACGGTTCCCTGTTCGTCATACCCCTTTGTGGGAAAAACTAACAAGCAAAGACCTCAAAGGACGTGGCTACCCCCTAGCAATAGGTAAGTATGGCTATAAAGATAATCCAGACGACTGGAAACGTGCATCGGCACTAGCTATGCAAATGGAAGCTGATTTAGACCATCCAGAATGGGAGAAGCTGTTAGACCTCACTCTAGCTAAATACGGCTTAGGGGGAGGCAAGTACGCCAAGTTAGCTGATGTACTTCAAATGCCTGGTACAGTGCAACCTGAACCTGAGATGACTGTAGGCGCAATGTGGGAGGATTATCTGATTTGGAAGCAAGGGCAAGTTAAACAGACCACATTCAAGACAGCTTTTCGCGACTATATTAACGCGCTTAAAGGGCTAGTTTGGAGCAAGGCGACTCAATCATTTTCTGATACCGGCAACGGTGCTGGGAACAGTCCGCTAACCGCTGCGGTTGCTGATGTGGTACTTGCTGTGCCATTAGCTGATGCTGGTAAAAAAAAGTTTTTACTAGCACTTAACCCACATTCCGCACCCCTCAACTGGCACATACACGGATTTAGTGGCATTCATAGTGAATCATCTGAGACAATAGTGATTAAAAACACCCCTCAATCCGTTTAACTAAGCATAATCCAGTTGTCTATTGCTAAAAATTGACCTTCGGCCATCAGTTAAATATTCTTGATCCATAAAATATCAAAATTCCGGTTTTTACTAACGATAAGTCCACCGCATATATCTTCACAAATGTGACAGTTATACATCACTTTTGCATCTATAAATTAATTATATTTAAATTGTTTTCCCATTTAAGCTATTGGCTGATTGTTACACTAATAAATAATAAAGTCTACGTGCTAAATGGGAAAATTTAATCTAGCCAACTCTTCGGCTTTCAAATTATAAAGTTGCTGAATTCCTTGAATAGCAACGGTATGAATCAATTGAAATTTTTGGATAATCTAACGTAAAGTAGGTCGATTTGTTGGTTTACCTAACTGATTTTTTACGATGGAATTAGTGATCTGTAAATTGTGACGGAGTAACCTTTGATCTAATGTATAAACCAGAACACACAAATCGATTACCACAGTTAAACTCTCTATTCTTTCCGGTGACTTCACAAACAAGCTATCTGTAAAAAACAGCGGGTATTTAAGCAACCAAAACCCTCTATATACTGACTGCTGTTCCTGATATTTCACAATCATTTCCAAGGTTTTAATTGCTCCGCATCCAGCACATTGGTAGCTGAAATAAACCTGCCACTAGCTTTTGTTTATTTCGCAATCACACTAGCATCTAATTATAATTGTGCTTGAACTTTAAATATAAAAGTAGAGTTAGAGCTGTCAGTAGAATTGGTCGAATCAGGAGCTAGTTTTGCTGTAGATTATAAAGTAGTAACTTGGGTTGAATTATGATATTTTAGTTTTTCTTATAAGCGATTAGGTGCTGAATTAGCATCTGCTTCACAGATCAACTCAACGTTTGATAACTCTTGCAATTTTTTTGGCGATTCAACTTCAGCTTTTTTGAGGTTTTTGTCATTCCTTATGTTAGTCAGAATCATGGCGAAAATAGCTTTCTATCACTAACTATCTTGGTACAACTCCACCATAATTACTTTTGTGTTTTGACCAACGATATCCCCTCACAGAACTAAAGAACTATCGTTAAATTCTGATTCATTTAGCTGAGATACCAATTGCTGTGCTTGTTTAAGGCTGAGCGGTACACGAGTCAACCCTCTTAAATTACTCAAAATTTCCAGGTTCGCAAAACGGAATATCTGGGAGAGGAATAAACGTGAAACCCTTTACCTGCTAAAGAGTTAAAATCAATCGGGATGACAGGATTTGAACCTGCGACCCCCTCGTCCCGAACGAGGTGCGCTACCAAGCTGCGCTACATCCCGAATTTAGTCACTATATTTTTACGATATCACACTCAACCTCAAAATTGATCCATATCGTATATAATATTTTGTAAAACACTACTCAGGCGGAGACAGACGTGGCAGTTAAGCCCCAGTGGTTGCGAGTTAAAGCCCCCCAGTGGGAGCGCGTCGGCAACGTCAAAGAAATTTTACGGGATTTATCCCTGAATACAGTTTGCGAAGAGGCGTCGTGTCCGAACATCGGCGAATGCTTCAGCGCAGGTACTGCGACATTTTTGATTATGGGCCCGGCTTGTACCCGCGCCTGTCCTTACTGCGACATAGATTTTGAGAAAAAGCCCCAACCTTTAGATCCGACGGAACCCAAAAGATTGGCGCAAGCGGTGCAGCGGCTCAAACTCAACCACGTTGTGATTACTTCTGTCAACCGGGACGATTTGCCCGATGGGGGTGCGTCTCAGTTTGTTGAGTGTATTCAAGCGGTGCGATCGGCGATGCCCGATACAACTATAGAAGTTTTGATTCCCGACTTATGCGGCAACTGGCAAGCTTTAGAAATTATTCTCGCAGCCCGCCCCGATGTACTCAATCACAATACCGAAACCGTAAAGCGACTTTACCGGAAGGTGCGGCCACAAGGAAAGTACGATCGCACGCTAGAACTGTTGCAGCGCAGCCGGGACATCGCACCGGGGGTTTATACCAAATCCGGTATCATGGTCGGACTGGGGGAAACAGACGGCGAAATTCGGGAGGCGATGCAGGATTTGCGGGCTGTTGGGTGCGATATTTTGACAGTTGGACAGTACCTGCAACCGACTCAAAAACACTTGAATGTAGAAAACTTTGTGCCGCCGGAACAGTTTGATGCTTGGAGAGAGTTTGGCGAATCTTTGGGATTCTTGCAAGTTGTCGCTTCTCCGTTAACTCGCAGTTCGTATCACGCCGAACAAGTGAGGGAACTGATCAAACTTTACCCGCGCTAGCAATTTGAATTTGAGCGATCGCGTACTACAGGTTTATGAAGTGTAGTAGGGACACGGCAATGCCGTGTCCCTAGGAGGATCGATCTGGGCCATACTTCCTAAACGTGGAATCTGCTGTAAGTCACGCCCAGAGAAACATTCTCAATCAGATAGGACTTAGCCACTCGCCCACAAAGAAACCGGGTTTTCTAACATAAATTGAGGGTTTTAATCAAGTATTTTGGTTAAAAAACCCGGTTTCTGGCCACCCCTGCGTCTAGGAGTGTAAGACCCGATCGGGTCAACAGCCAGCAAAAACCTGCGCTTTCTGTGCAAGCCCGGTGCAAAAGACCCGGTTTTTGATGCTAGTGTTGTGGGTGTAATGTTAACCGGGAAGCAGCAGCCAATCGCCAGAAAAATTATTGGTCGATCGCCCCCTCAAACTCATGACTTACCGGAAAAGGTATCGATAAACCGGGTTTTTTTATCAACTTCTAGGTTTAAATCCAGAAGTTTTGTCAAGAAACCCGGTTTTTGCGTCAGCAGCTAATTCGGTACAGGAGACTTTACAAACTCTGAAGCTGATATTCTGTAAGGATTAAACTTGGGCCAAACTGCGGCGGATTTAATCAAGAGCGCCGAGTTATATAAAGTTTTATTAAAAAAATGGCTAATTTTCGGAAGTGATCGGGAACCAGGTTATTGGTGATGAAGATTAACTTAACTTCTGACGAAGGTCACTTGTTTTTAGCCAGTCATTATCTATACTGGCTACATAAACAAAGAAGTACAACGCACTTTTCGGGCCCTCAACCTGTTACATCAGAAAGTTCTTAGCGTTTTCCTGAATCTTGGTAAAACAAGTGGGGTAGACAAAGTTCGATCTCTCCAACAGCACAAAAGTCAGGAAAGTTAGTAAAGAAACAAAAAGCGGTGATGCTTCGTCTTAACAAAGTGGGCATCATAATTATAAATAACCGCTAAGCGTAGCATCTTTTCACCCGGAGCAACTGAGAAAATCACTATGCCAGCCACCTCTTTTTACGCTCAAGCTGAATTCGACGAACAACTGCGAGTCAATCCCTTGCAAGATGTAGATGTGTTGGATGAAGATGCTGAAGAAGCTGGGGACGAACCGATCGACCAAGACGCAGCAGAGACAGAGGATGCAGACCAAGCAGCCAAATTGCAAAAAAATGCCAGCCGCCGCACTACAGATTTAGTGCGCCTGTACCTCCAAGAAATCGGTCGGGTGCGTCTCTTGGGGAGAGACGAAGAAGTCTCGGAAGCTCAAAAAGTTCAGCGCTATATCAAATTGCTGGAATTGCGGAACACCGTCGCCTCCCAGGAAGAAGGGCTAATTGGGCGCTTCGTGCATTTAATTGAGGTACGCGACCGCTTGGCCGCCAAGTTGGGACACAAACCTTCCCTGGAACGCTGGGCATTAACCGCCGGCGTCGGTGACGTGCCAGAACTGAAGCGAATTATGGCCGAAGGCAAGCGCGAGTGGGCTGCGCTAGCAGAAATGACGGTCGAGGCGATCGAAAGAATTCAATCTGAAGGCGTCGAAGCTAAAGACCACATGATTAAGGCGAACCTGCGCCTAGTGGTTTCGGTGGCGAAAAAATATCAAAATCGCGGTTTAGAATTGCTCGATTTAATACAAGAAGGTACTCTCGGACTGGAGCGAGCTGTCGAAAAGTTCGACCCAACGCGGGGCTATCGGTTTAGCACTTATGCCTACTGGTGGATTCGGCAGGGAATTACGCGGGCTATAGCGACTCAAAGCCGCACGATCCGCCTCCCCGTCCACATCACCGAAAAACTTAACAAAATCAAGAAAGCCCAGCGCAAAATTTCTCAAGAAAAAGGTCGGACAGCTACGATCGAAGACATCGGTGTAGAGCTGGACATGACCGCCGCTCAAGTCCGAGAAGTATTGCTGCGAGTCCCCCGCTCTGTTTCTCTGGAAACTAAAGTGGGAAACGAAAAAGATACAGAGTTGGGCGACTTGCTCGAAACCGACTGCGTATCGCCAGAAGAAATGCTGATGCGAGAAGCTCTGCACCGCGACTTGCAGCAACTTCTGGCAGATTTGACAAGCCGTGAGCGAGATGTAATTTTGATGCGCTTTGGTTTGGGCGACGGACACCCCTACTCGCTGGCAGAAATTGGTCGCGCTCTTGACTTGTCCCGCGAGCGAGTCCGCCAAATTGAAGCCAAAGCTTTGCAAAAACTCCGCCAACCCAAGCGCCGCAACCGCGTGCGCGACTATCTGGAATCTCTGACGTGAAATACCCAAACTAAACGGAATACCGTTATAGTTCGGGCTTCGTGTATCGTTTGCCGTTGCTCTGTTGGGTATACCCATTTCTGGGTATTCGTCACTGAAGACGATCCGAGTCTGACACAGCATAAGAAAGCTTTTTACAGCCTTTATCCCGACCTTGGGAATCCACGCAGAAGCCCTGTTTCCCAAGGCAAAAAACTATTTTCGTACAACAAACTTGGATTGTATTTTATGGTGGGACGTACCAAACCCAACCAGCGGTCTGCTCTTTCCCCTTTTCTCTCGCCCTGTGTCCGGGGCCAAGCATTTTACTGCTACTGTAGCCTGTTGTTTGCAGTCGAGTGGGTGGGTCGCAACCACTTATATCTTAGACTTTTGAGGAAATTGTCGCTCTTTTTTCATAGACCTTGCTT